>CAKPKE010000035.1 GCA_934167095.1 uncultured Clostridia bacterium | reverse complement strand
CATTCAGTAGCAAGAATGAGATATGACAAAACAAAACCAGAAGAATGTATTGAATTAAATATAAATCCAGAGGAAGAAGTACTAACTGATATATTTGAAGTGCATTTTATAGAATTAGAAAAATTTAAAAATAAAAATCCAGACTGCAGTACAAAGCTAGCGCAATGGTTGTGGTTAATAGAAGGGAGTGAAGAGAAAATGGCAGAAGCAGCAAAAGAAAATAAAGAAGTAAAAAAAGCAATAGATGAACTAGATAAAATGAGCTTAAGCCCAGAAGAAAGACAAAGATATGAAGACAGGGAATGGGCAATAATGAGATACAATTCAGAAGTAAGAGCAAATTATGAACATGGAGAAGAAGCTGGAAAAAGAGAAGAAAAAATAGCTGTGGCCAAAAAAATGAAAGAACTTAAATTGCCAGTTGAACAAATTATACAAATAACAGAACTGACAGAAGAAGAAATTGAAAAACTCTAAAAAATATTGACAACAAAGAATATTAAGCTTAAAATAGCATTGATAAAAATATTTTATCAGAGGAGGATTTATTTATGGCATTAGTAACAACAACAGAAATGTTTAAAAAATCAATGGAGGAACACTTTGCAATAGGAGCTTTCAATGTTAATAACATGGAAATAATTCAAGGTATTGTAGATGCTGCAGCTGAAGAAAATTCACCAGTAATTTTACAATGCTCTTCAAGCGCTATAAAGTATGCAAGAATACCATATTTAAGAAAAATGGTTGAAGCAGCATTAGAAGAACATGATGTACCAGTTGTATTACATCTAGACCATGGTCCAGATTTTGAAACATGCAAAATGTGTGTTGATAACGGATTTACATCTGTAATGTTTGATGGTTCAAAATATGATTTTGAAGAAAATGTAAGACTTACAAAACAAGTTGTAGAATATGCTCATGCTCATGGAGTAGTAGTAGAAGCTGAACTTGGAAAATTAGCAGGCGTTGAAGATGATGTTAATGTTGCAGCAGATGATGCAATGTACACAGACCCAATGCAAGCAAAAGAATTTGTTGAAAGAACAGGTTGTGATTCTTTAGCAATAGCTATAGGTACAAGCCATGGAGCTTACAAATTCAAAGGAGAACCAAGACTAAGATTTGATATATTAGCAAAAGTAAAAGAATTAATACCAAACACTCCAATAGTATTACATGGAGCATCAACCGTAATTCCAGAACTTGTTAATATGTGTAATGAATATGGCGGAAATATACCTGGAGCAAAAGGTGTGCCAGATGAAATATTACATGAAGCAAGCCTAAAAGGTGTATCAAAAATAAATGTAGATACTGACTTAAGATTAGCAATGACAGCTCAAATAAGAAAAGTATTTGCAGAAGATCCATCTGTATTTGATCCTAGAAAATATTTAGGAGAAGCAAGAAATCAAATAAAGGAAACAGTACAACATAAAATAAGAGATGTATTTGGTTCTAGTAACAAAGCTTAAATATAAGTAAAATAAATTTTATGCAGAAATTAGAAATATAATATATCATAAAGTTTGTATAATTTTAAACTTCATGCAACAAAATAAAACTCTTTGTTAAATAAAAGTTTAACAAGGAGTTTTTTATATTCTATAAATTTTTTTCTCTCATTGCAATTTGAATCTTTTTATCTGCTTCTTTCTTTTTTAAATCTTCACGTTTGTCAAAAAGTTTTTTACCTTTGCAGATTCCAAGCTCTAATTTTACACGATTATTCTTGAAATAAATAGAAATTGGAACTAAAGTATAGCCTTTTTGTTGTATCATTCCAGTAAGCTTAAAAATCTCCTTTTTATTAAGCAAAAGTTTTTTTGGACGCATAGGATCTTTATTAAATATATTTCCTTGTTCATAAGGACTAATGTGCATAGAGTAAACGAAAACTTCACCTTTGTTTAAAGCTGCGTAGCTATCTTTTAAATTTACTTTGCCATTTCTAATAGATTTTATTTCAGTGCCATATAAAACAAGACCAGCTTCAATGGTGTCAATTACTGTGTAATTATGTAGTGCAGTAGGATTTTTTGCAATATTTTTAATCATTTTCAAACATTCCTTTATATAAAATTTATAAATATTATAGCACAATAGTGCCACCACTACAAGATAAAGAAATAAATTAACATACAAGGAACTTCTATTGGTACATTTCGAAAACATTTTACATTATTCAAACTTCTGGAGTATAGGTTTAAAATAGATATGTCACAAATACATTGAAAATAAAATATTGAAAAGAGAGCACAAAAATGATATTGT
>CAKPKE010000034.1 GCA_934167095.1 uncultured Clostridia bacterium | reverse complement strand
AGAATAGAAAGGAAGCAAAATAAATGGCAGAATTTTCACCAATGATGCAACATTATCTTGCAACAAAAGAAAAATATAAAGATTGTATATTATTTTATAGACTAGGCGATTTTTATGAAATGTTTTTTGATGATGCAGTAAATGTATCAAGAGAACTAGAATTAACACTTACAGGAAAAGACTGTGGTCAAGAAGAAAGAGCACCAATGTGTGGAATTCCATACCATGCAGCCGAAAGCTATATTGCAAAATTAGTTTCAAATGGTCATAAAGTTGCAATTTGTGAGCAATTAGAGGATCCAAAAACTGCAAAAGGAATAGTAAAAAGAGATGTAATAAAAGTTGTAACTCCAGGAACTGTTACAGAAGGAAGTCTTCTTGAAGAAAAAAGAAACAACTTTATAATGAGCATATTTAAAAAAGGAATATTCTTTGGAATTGCAGTTTGTGATATATCTACAGGCGATTTTTATTCTGCTGAAATAAAAGAAGAAAATAATTTTGAAAGACTACTTGATGAAATTTCAAGGTATAATCCTTCTGAAATTATTGCAAACGAAATGCTTTACAACTGTGAAGAAGAAATATCTAAAATTAAAGAAAGATTTGAAGCATATATTTCTACTGAAGAAGAACCAAAATTTTCAGAAGATGCAGATAAAATTTATGCTGAATATGCAGTTTTAGACCATAATGGAGATGTCGTAAAAGATTTAAAAAATAGACTTTTTGCTGTAAGTGCAATAAATGGATTAATTGCATATATTGAAGATACTCAAAAAACGAAGTTAGAGCATATAAATAAAATTATGATATATACAATAACAAAGTATATGTCTTTGGATATAAATGCAAGAAGAAATCTAGAACTAACAGAGAAAATGAGAGATAAATCTAAAAAAGGAACACTTCTTTGGGTTTTAGATAAAACAGCAACATCAATGGGAGGAAGATTACTTAGAAGATGGATATCAGATCCACTTATTGATGAAAACGAAATTAAAGAAAGACTAGATGCAGTAGAAGAATTAAAAGACAACATAATTTTAAGAGGAGAAATGGAAAATCTTCTTAAGGGTGTTTATGATATTGAGCGTTTAGCTGGTAAAATTTCTTATGGAAATGTTAATGCAAGAGAGCTAAATTCACTAAAAGCATCATGCTCTAAACTTCCAGAAATAAAAAATATGATGTCTGGTTGCAAATCAAAATTACTTTCAAGATTATATAATGAACTAGATACATTAGATGATATTTTTGAACTAATTGATAAAGCAATAGTTGATGACCCACCAATATCTATAACAGAAGGTGGAATAATAAAATTAGGATTTTCACCTGAAATTGATGAAGTAAAAACAGCAATGATAGATGGAAAGAAGTGGCTAATTGAACTAGAGGCAAAAGAAAAAGAGCAAACTGGAATTAAAAACTTAAAAGTTGGATACAACAGAGTTTTTGGTTACTACATAGAAGTTACAAAAACAGGATTAAGCATGGTTCCAGATAGATATATTAGAAAACAAACTCTAACTGGTGGCGAAAGATTTATAACAGAAGAACTAAAAGAACTTGAAAGCAAAGTTTTAGGCGCAGAAGAAAAAAGTGTAAACTTAGAGTATAGTGCATTTTGCAAAGTAAGAGAAACAATAAAATCTCAAATATTAAGACTTCAAAATTCAGCACTAATTATATCAAAAGTAGATACTCTTTGCTCATTTGCACAAGTAGCAGAAGACTTAAATTATTGCAAGCCTGAAGTTGATAATTCTGGAATAATAGACATAAAAGAAGGCCGTCACCCAGTAATTGAAAAAATGCTACCAGCAGGAAGCTTTGTAGCAAATGATACATATTTAGATAAAGAGGCAGACAGACTATCTATAATAACTGGCCCTAACATGGCTGGTAAATCTACATACATGAGACAAGTTGCATTAATTACGCTTATGGCTCAAATTGGTTCGTTTGTTCCAGCAACATCTGCAAGAATTGGCGTTGTTGATAAAATTTTTACAAGAGTTGGTGCTTCAGACGATTTAAGTATGGGACAAAGTACTTTCATGGTAGAAATGATGGAAGTAGCAAATATTTTAAAAGAAGCAACTTCAAACAGTTTGGTAATATTAGATGAAATAGGAAGAGGAACTTCAACTTATGATGGACTTTCTATTGCATGGGCTGTTGCAGAATTTATTGCAGATAAAGAAAAATGCGGTGCAAAAACATTGTTTGCAACACATTATCATGAGTTAACAGACTTAGAAAATACATTAGAAGGAGTAAAAAACTATTCTATTGCAGTAAAAGAAAAAGGAGAAGATATAATCTTCTTAAGAAAAATTGTAGAAGGTGGAACAGACGAAAGCTATGGTGTGCATGTTGCAAGATTAGCAGGTGTTCCAAAAGCTGTAACACAAAGAGCAAATGCAATTCTTAAAAATATAGAAAGAAAAAATATTTTGACTAATAAAGCAATAGAAAAAGAGTCTAAAAAGCAAGTTTCAGGTCAACTTGACATGTATAACTTTAAACTTGCAGAAATTGCACATGAGTTAGATAAAATAAACATTGATGAACTTACTCCTATAGATGCGCTTAACGCACTTGTTAGAATAAAAGAAGAAATGAGGTAATTCATTGGAAGATAAGAAAAAATATATCAGAAATTTTAGTATAATTGCACATATTGACCATGGAAAATCAACTTTAGCAGATAGACTAATTGAAATGACTGGAGTTTTATCTAAAAGAGAGATGGAATCTCAAGTTTTAGATAATATGGACATTGAAAAAGAAAGAGGAATTACAATAAAATCTCAAGCTGTAAAGATGAAGTATCAAGCAAAAGATGGAAATATGTATGAACTTAATTTAATAGATACCCCAGGACATGTTGATTTTAATTATGAAGTATCAAGAAGTCTTGCTGCATGTGATGGAGCAGTTTTAGTTGTTGATTCAAGTCAAGGCGTTGAGGCTCAAACTTTGGCAAATGTATATCTAGCTTTAGATAATAACCTAGAAATATTGCCAGTAATAAACAAAATTGACCTTCCAAACGCAAGACCTGATGAAGTAAAAAAAGAAATTGAAGATATAATTGGAATTCCAGCGCAAGATGCACCTTGCATCTCTGCAAAAACTGGACTTAATGTTGATGAGGTTTTAGAGAGAATTGTAACTGATCTTCCTGCTCCAACAGGAGATGAAAATGCACCTCTTCAGGCACTTATTTTTGATTCAATTTATAATGACTATCAAGGTGCTATTGCTTATGTAAGAATCAAAAATGGAAAAGTAAGAGCTGGGGATAAAATAAAACTAATGTCATCTAACAAAACTTTCACAGTAACTGAAGTTGGCTACTTTGAACCAGGTTCATATCAGCCAGGAGAAGAACTTACAGCAGGAGAAGTTGGATATATTGCAGCAAGTATTAAAAGCCTGCAAGAAATTCGAGTTGGTGACACAATTACAATAGACGGAAAAGAAGCAGATATGCCACTTCCTGGTTACAAAAAAGTAAACCCAATGGTATATTGTGGTCTATATCCAATAGATGGTAGTGAATACGAAAATCTAAAAGTAGCACTAGAAAAACTAAAGTTAAATGATGCAGCTTTAGAGTTTGAACCAGAAAATTCAGTAGCGCTAGGATTTGGCTTTAGATGTGGATTTTTAGGACTACTACATCTAGAAATAATAGAAGAAAGATTAGATAGAGAATACAATTTAGGGCTAATTACAACATCACCATCAGTTATTTATAAAGTTTATAAAAAAGATGGAACAATGCTTGAAATTTACAATCCAGCAGACTTACCAGCAACTGACGAAATTTTAAGAATTGAAGAGCCTTTTGTAGAAGCGGAAATTATAACACCAAAAGAATTTGTTGGAAATATAATGGAAATTTGTCAAAATAGACGTGGAATTTATGAAGACATGAAGTACTTAGATGAAACAAGA
This sequence comes from uncultured Clostridia bacterium, assembly GCA_934167095.1. Lineage (GTDB taxonomy): Bacteria > Bacillota > Clostridia > TANB77 > CAG-508 > CAG-245. The sequence goes on along the minus strand of CAKPKE010000034.1, from coordinate 1,152 downwards.
GTAACTTTAGTTTATGAACTTCCACTAAATGAAATAATTTATGATTTCTTTGATAAATTAAAATCAAAAACTAAAGGCTATGCTTCATTTGATTATGAATTAAAAGAATATAAGCCATCATCTTTAGTAAAATTAGATATTTTAGTAAACGGCGAAAATGTTGACGCTCTTTCATTTATAGTTCACAAAGATAGTAGCTATGAAAGAGGAAGAAAAATGATTGAAAAACTAAAAACAGTTATACCAAGGCAATTATTTACTATTCCACTTCAAGCTGCTATTGGTGGAAAAATTATTGCAAGAGAAACAATTTCAGCAATGAGAAAAGATGTTCTTGCAAAATGCTATGGTGGAGACGTTACAAGAAAGAAGAAACTATTGGAAAAGCAAAAGCGTGGAAAGAAAAAGATGCGTGAGATAGGCAATGTAGAAATTCCACAAGAGGCTTTCTTATCTGTGCTAAAATTAGACGATGAAAATTAATATATAGTGTGCTTATTATATTTTTTAATCAAAAGCTCAATTGTGTAGCTAATAGACGAATAGCCTACAAATTGAGCTATGATTGTAAAAATCTAAAGGCGCACACTATTACTAAAAATGTACTTATTATATTTTTAAATCAAAAACTCAATTTTTAGCCAACAGACGCATGGCATACAAATTGGGCCATGATTGTAAAATTATAATTGTGCATACTTTTGATTATAATAGTATAAAGATTGGAGAAAAAATGGAAGATAAAATTTATGAAGACCAAATTGAGGGAAGAAATTCTGTTTTAGAATTACTAGAGTCTGGAAAAGATGTTAATAAAATTTATGTAGCTAAAGGTGAAAAGCATGGTTCTATAATGAAAATTCTTGCAAAGGCAAGAGAGAAAAAAATTGTAACTGTTGAAGTTGAAAAAGAAAAAATAAATCAAATGGCACAAACAGAAAATCCACAAGGAGTAATTGCTATTGTTCCACCATTTGATTATTGCAGTGTAGATGATATATTAAATGAGGCAAAATCTAAAAATGAAAAAGCTTTCATATTAATATTAGATGGAATTGAAGATACTCACAATTTAGGTTCAATAATAAGAACTGCTGAAACAGCAGGAGTGCATGGTGTGATAATTCCTAAAAGAAGAGCAGCAAGTGTAAA
>CAKPKE010000033.1 GCA_934167095.1 uncultured Clostridia bacterium | reverse complement strand
AATCGTTATTTGCAATATAGGTGCTCAAAGTATTTATTTTAAATAATTTGTGACAAATGATTGACTAACCTACAATAAAAAAATAAAAATAACATAAAAACCTCTTGCATTTGCAAAAAAAATGTGATAAATTATTAACATAAATTTGATATTAAAAACTATGACAAGGACACGATAAATAGTTGTAAGTCTTTACAGAGAGCAAGCAAAGTAGCTGAGATGTTTGCAAGAAACTAATTATTTACCATCACCTTCGAGTTGCTTATGTGAAAATAAAAGTAGTATAAGCCGTACAAGCTTGCGTTAAAAGTAAATTAAGAGAGAAGCTAAATAAGCTTTTAAATTAGGTGGTACCACGGATAATAATTCGCCCTAATGTGTAGCAAAATGCTATGCGTTAGGGTATTTTTGATGGAGGCCAAATATGAATGAATTAAAAATAAAAGGTATTTATAAGCATTTTAAAGGTGATTACTATTTAGTTGAGGATGTTGCAAAAGACTCTGAAACACAAGAAGAAGTTGTAGTATATAGAAGACTATATGGTGATAATGGTTTATGGATAAGACCTAAAAAAATGTTTTTAAGTGAAGTTGACCATGAAAAATATCCAAATGTAAAGCAAAAATATAGATTTGAATTGCAAAATATTGAAAGTGTTGCAAGCAAATTTAACAAATAAAAGAAGGAGGAAAATAAAATGTACAAAAAAGTTGAACTTGGAAAAGATGGCTTTGTTGGAATGGAACATGAAGTCGCAGAAGTCTGGAAGGAAAAAGACATCATACAAAAGAACTTTGATATGAATAAAGGAAAAAGATATTTTACTTTTTATGATGGCCCTCCAACAGCAAATGGAATGCCTCATGCAGGACATATTTTAACTCGTGTTATGAAGGATATAGTTCCAAGATACAAGGTAATGAAAGGTTACAGAGTTATAAGAAAGGCAGGATGGGATACACATGGACTTCCTGTTGAACTTGAAATTGAGAAAAAACTTGGTATTTCTGGAAAAGAGCAAATTGAAGAATACGGAGTTGAAAACTTTGTAAAAGAATGTAAGGAAAGCGTTTTCAAATATGTTCATATTTGGGAAGAAATGACAAATAAAGTCGGATTTTGGGTAGATATGAAAAATCCATACATAACTTATGATAACAAATATATTGAGTCTGTATGGTGGGCTTTAAAAGAATTATGGCAAAAAGGTCTTTTATATCAAGGACATAAAGTTATGCCATATTGTCCAAGATGTGGAACAGCACTTTCTTCACACGAAGTTGCACAAGGGTATAAAGATGTAAATGATTTAACTGCAACTGCAAAATTTAAAGTTGTAGGAGAGGACAGATACATTCTAGCTTGGACAACAACACCATGGACACTTCCATCAAACTTAGCACTTTGCGTAAATCAAAAATACGATTATGTAGATGCTAAAGTAAATGTTGGAACTGAAGAAGAACCTAAATACGAAGTATTAGTCCTTGCTAAAAATTTAGTCGAAAAAGTTCTAAAAGACAAAGAATATGAAATATTAAAAGAATATAAAGGTGAAGAACTTCTTGGAACAAAATATGAGCCTTTAATGCCTTTTGCAAAAGTAGAAGGAAAAGCTTATGTTGTAATTCATGGTGACTATGTAACTCTTGATGAAGGAACTGGAATTGTACATATTGCTCCTGCTTATGGTGCTGACGATAGTCTAGTTTGCCAAAAGAATGGAATAGCATTTGTAAATCTAGTTGATAAATCTGGTAAATTTGTAGACGAAGTTGAACCTTGGAAAGGTAGATTTGTAAGAGATTGCAACGAAGATATTTGCAAATGGTTAAAAGAAAGAAACAAATTATTTAGCAAAGAAAGACACATGCATTCATATCCACACTGCTGGAGATGTGACACACCACTTCTATATTATCCAAAGGACAGCTGGTTTGTTGCAATGAGCAAATTAAGAGATGAGTTAGTTGAAAATAACAGCAAAGTAAACTGGTATCCAGAAACAATTAAAACAGGAAGATTTGGAAAATTCTTAGAGAATGTAATCGATTGGGGAATTTCAAGAGACCGTTATTGGGGAACACCACTTCCAATTTGGACTTGCGAATGTGGACATAGGGAATGTATTGGTTCAATAGAAGAACTAAAACAAAAAGGAATTGATGTTCCAGAAGATATAGAACTTCACAAACCATACATTGATGCAGTAAAACTAAGATGCCCTGAATGTGGCAAAGAAATGACAAGAGCAAAAGAAGTTATAGACTGCTGGTTTGACTCTGGTTCAATGCCTTTTGCACAATGGCATTATCCATTTGAAAATGAAGAAATGTTCAAAAATAACTTCCCAGCACAATATATATCTGAAGCGATAGACCAAACAAGAGGCTGGTTCTATACTTTAACAGCTTTAGGAACAGCATTATTTGGAAGAACTCCATTTGAAAACTGTATCGTTTTAGGACATGTTTTAGATGGAAAAGGTCAAAAAATGTCTAAATCTAAGAAGAATGGTGTAGATCCATTAGTACTTTTAGATACAGCAGGAGCTGATGCTACAAGATGGTATTTCTATACAGGAAGTGCACCTTGGATTTCATCAAGATTATCTCTTGAAAATGTTGAAAAATCACAAAGAGGATTCTTATCAACATTATGGAATGTATATTCATTCTATGTTTTATATGCAGAAATTGATCAATTTAACCCATTAAATTACAGTGACTTTAAGTCAGACAATATAATGGATAAATGGATAATTTCAAAATTAAATACTTTAGTAAAAGAAGTAGACGAAAAACTAGATGGATATGACATAACAGGAGCTGGAAATTTAATTGAAAGCTTTACAGACGAACTTTCAAATTGGTATGTAAGAAGAAACAGAGAAAGATTCTGGGTTACAGAGCTTACAAACGACAAAATTGGAGCATATACAACGCTATACAAAGTATTAGTTACACTAAGCAAAGTAATTGCACCATTTGTACCATTTATGGCAGATGCAATATATCAAAACCTAGTTGCAGGATTAGACAAAAATGCACCAGAAAGCGTTCACTTATGCTACTGGCCAGAGTATGATGAAAAAGTTGTAGATAAGAAATTAGAAGAAGAAATGGATTTAGCTTATAACATAGTTGAACTTGGTAGAAGTGCTAGAAATAGTGCTAATATCAAAAATAGACAACCACTTCTAAAAATGCTAATTTCAGTTGATACTCTTCCAGAATACTATGGAAATATAATTAAAGAAGAGCTAAATGTAAAAGAAGTAGAGTTAGGTGCTGAAATGTCAGAATATGTAAACTTTGATATTAAACCAAATCTACCAGTTCTAGGAAAGACTTATGGAAAATATATTCCAAAAATTAAAGCTGAAATTGCAAAAATAAATCCACTTGATTTAGCAAACAAAGTAAAATCAGGTGAAGGATATGTAATTATGCTAGATGAAGACTTAGAACTAGAATTAAATTCTGAAAATGTTTTAATTACAATGGACGGAAAAGAAGGATATTCATTTGCAGGAAAAGGAACAATAGGAGTTGTACTTGAAACAACAATTACAGAAGAACTAAGAAAAGAAGGAATTTTAAGAGAAGTTCTTTCAAAAGTTCAAACAACAAGAAAAGACTCTGGATTTGAAGTAATGGATAACATAAATATTTATGTATCTGGAGATGAAGATGTTTTATCTGTAATAAAAGCAAACGAAAAACAAATAAAGAATGATACCTTAGCATTAAAAGTAAGTTATGAAGAAAACGAAAAAGCACAAGAAGTATCTATAAATGGACAAAAAATTAAAATGTTTGTTGAAAAAGCTTAGTAAAAAATTATACATAAAAAGGAGTAACCCCGCCGGCGTAGTGCTGACGGGGTTACTCCTGCGAGGTTATGTTACTGATTGTTTTGCGTGGCGTAAAGTTGCCTGCGATGATGTAGACTCATGGTTCAGCCCTTGAAAGAAAGCCCTAGGAGTGATTGCCGTTCCGGCAATAGCAAAGTTTATGATGATGCCATTCTGGTTTACGGATACAAACCGAGGAACCAAATTAACCTCCTCAAAGAGTTCTGAATACTTTGGATTGCCCAAAGCATAGAACATAGCCATGTTATACTCCAAGGGGCTGTGCTGATAACCAGACTCAAACCATTTGAGAACAGCCTCATGGTCCTTAGACATAGAGGCTATTTCTGACAAGCAACTTGCAGGAACCTGAAAATCGACGGATGTGCTTGAAACAAAAGCTTCTGTGAGTTGACTATTGACATCTAACGATGCAACCTTGGGAAGTAACATGCTGAGAAAACGATCACAAAAATTGATCATTTTTTCAGACCGTTTAATTTCAATGAGTTTCGAGTCAATAAGGGCCATTTTTTTAACCTCTTTCTTTTTTGTGCGAAGTTCTAACAGATTAGAACCTCTAAGTTATTACGTATACAGTCATTATAGCACAGATTAACATAAAATGCAAATTTTGCATAAAATATACTGAGCAATAGGCTAAAACTCAAATATTTTATGAGGGGGTAATTAAAATTTTACGAGTAGTAATAGGTATACTAATTCCATTTATAGGAACAACTTTAGGTGCAAGCTTTGTGTTTTTATTAAAAAATCAGATGAGTAAATGGATAGAAAAAGCCTTATTAGGATTTGCAGCAGGTGTTATGATTGCAGCTTCTTGCTGGTCACTTTTAATTCCGTCAATAGAAATGGCAGAAGAACAGGGAATGATTGCATGGATTCCACCAGCAGTAGGATTTACTTTAGGAGTAATATCTTTAATTGCAGTTAATAAGCTTGCTGAAAAAATAGAAAATAAAAATGAACAAAAGAAAGCTAAAAATGGTTCAAAGTTTGAAGTTGAAAAAGTATTAAACAAAGAATTGAACAAATCAGAAAAAATAAAAGAAAAAATTAAAAGTACTACAATGCTAGTTGTTGCAGTTACACTACATAATATTCCGGAAGGAATGGCTGTCCGGAGTGGTGTTTGCAGGTCTACTTCAAGGAAGTGGAATAACTATAACAGAGGCAATAGCTTTAGCTGTTGGAATAGCAATTCAAAATATTCCAGAGGGAGCTATAATATCAATGCCAGTGAGAGCAGAAGGAAAATCAAAAACGAAGTCATTTTTATATGGAATGTTATCAGGAATAGTTGAGCCAATAGGTGCAATAATTACAATCGCGCTAACAAATATTGTAGTACCAATTTTGCCATATTTGCTAGCATTTGCAGCAGGTTCAATGATATATGTTGTAGCAAATGAACTAATACCAGAAGCACAAGAAGACAAAAATTCAAATGTAGCAACAATAGGACTTATGGTTGGATTCGTAATAATGATGATTTTAGATGTAGCTTTAGGATAAATAAAAGGAAATTTATAATTTTTAAATAC
>CAKPKE010000032.1 GCA_934167095.1 uncultured Clostridia bacterium | reverse complement strand
GAATCGTTATTTGCAATATAGGTGCTCAAAGTATTTATTTTAAATAATTTGTGACAAATGATTGACTAACCTACAAATTGCTAGAAAATAAATTTAACAAAACTATTGCAATTTTAATATATTAAAAATATAATATGGTAAGATTTTATAGCAAAATAGAAAGGAAGATTAGGCATGAGAAAATATTTTGGAACAGATGGTATAAGAAGAATTGCTAACAGTGAGCTTACGCCAGAACTTGTATATAAAGTCGCAAAAGCAGGAGCTTATGTACTTTCGAAGCATTCAGATCATACTCCTACAATATTTATAGGAAGAGATACTAGAATTTCTGGTACATTAATAGAATCTGCAATGACAGCAGGATTTTTAAGTTATGGAGCTAATGTAAAAAGTTTAGGTGTTATTCCAACACCAGGAGTAGCATATCTAACAAAAAGATATAAAGCAGACGCAAGTGTTGTAATATCTGCATCACACAACACATTTGAATTTAATGGGATAAAATATTTTAGTAATAAAGGAATGAAAATTCCAGACACTTTAGAAGAAGAAATTGAAGAAGTAATGGATTCTGGAAAAATAGAAGAGTTAACTGCTACAAATGAAAAAATCGGAGTTGCAGAAAATAGGGAAGATCTACTTGAAGAATACATATATTTCTTTAGAAAAAACTTTGAAGAAGATTTAGAAAACCTAGATAAAGAAAACTTCACAGTAGCAATAGACACAGCAAATGGTGCAACTTATGAAATTGCAGATAAAGTATTTACAAAATTAGGAATTAAGCATTACATTATAAATAATCATCCTAATGGAATAAACATTAACGACAAATGTGGTTCTACACATATAGAAGGATTGCAAAAGTTTGTTGTAGAAAATAAATGTAATTTAGGAATTGCTTATGATGGAGATGGAGATAGATGTTTAGCTGTAAATGAAAAAGGTGAACTTATAGATGGTGACGGAATAATGGCAATTATTTCAAACTATTTAAAAGAAAAAGGAAAGCTAAAGAATGATACTTTAGTTGCAACAGTTATGAGCAATTTAGGCTTAAGAAAATATGCAAAAGAAAATAATATGAGTTTTGAGGCAACTCAAGTAGGGGACAGATATGTTCTTGAAGAAATGCTAAAAAATGGATATAATTTAGGCGGAGAACAATCAGGACATATTATATTATTAGATTATAATCCTACAGGAGATGGAATTTTAACATCTTTAATGCTTATAAAAATAATGTTAGAGAAAAAAGAAAAAGTATCAAATTTATGTAAAATAATAAATATATATCCACAAGTGCTTATAAATGCAAAAGTTTCAGCAGATAAAAAATATGACTACGAAAAAGATAAAGAAATAAAAGAAGAAATTGTTAAACTAGAAAATGAGTTTGCTGGAAATGGAAGAGTACTTATCAGACCTTCAGGAACAGAACCTCTAGTAAGAGTTATGATTGAAGGAGAAAACAAAGATTACATTAAAACTAAAGCTGAGAAATTAGCTAAGTTAATAGAACAAAAGTTAAAATAAAGGGGGAAATGATATGCCTTATATCAATTTTACAAATCCAATAATAATACTTGTTGCAGTTGCTGTATTTGTTGTTACTTTATTAATTGGAAAAAAATGCCGTAAAAGTATAATACTTGGAGTAATATTAGGAGCATTTTTAATATTACTTATAGCACATTGCACAGAAATAATGGTAATAAGAAATGCATCAGATGATGTATATAGAGCATTAATAACAAGTATACCAATTGATTTTGTATTTATCTTTTTATCTTTTCTTTCATATCTATGGATAGATGAAATTCAGGCAAAAGAAGAAAAGAAAAAAAGCATAGATGGAAGTCTAAACTGGTTATGGGAAAAAGTATAAAAAATAGTAACAATTAAAAACTCTTTACATACTATATTAATAGTATGTAAGGAGTTTTTATTTTGATAAAAATTTTCATTACTATGCATGCTTTAAATAAAAAAACAAGAAAGGAATGGATTTTTTTATGGACTATGAATTAATGATGAACGGAAATATCAAAATTGGAGAAACAGCTCCAAAATTCCAAGCTGTAAGTACATATGGAAATATATCGTTAGAAGATTATAAGGGAAAATGGTTAGTATTTTTTTCACATCCGGGAGATTTTACCCCCGTATGAGCATACAATTTTGGGAAAATATCAAAAACTAAAAGAAGAGTTTCAAAAGAGCCGATTTTAACATAAAAATAAGATAGCTAAATACTTTACAGCGCTCCTGCAAAATTATACAATGGATAATTTTGACAGGATAAATGAGTTTGTGGTATTATCTAAATTAGAAAAATAGAAATTTGTTGAAGTGGAGGATTGATTATGAAAAAATAAAAAACAGGAATATTATTAATTATATTAGGAAACTTATTATATTTAGTTTATATATTTTTTTGTAAAGAGGTGTAAATATGAGTGATTCAAAAGAAAATGTTGATGTGTTAAAAATGTATGGAGAAGACAGTACTACACAAAGAGAGAAATTTTTAAAAAAGCATAACTTAAATGAAGAAGGACTTACTAGTAAACAAGCAGAAGTTAATATTAAGAAATTTGGTTTTAACGAAACAAAAAAGGCTAAACCTAAGAAGTGGTATAATTATTTACTACAAAGTTTACTAACACCTTTTAACTGCATTTTAATAGGTATTTCAATTATCTTAATATATACAGATATATATTTAGCAATAGAACCAAGCTATGCAAATATAATAGTCATAGCAATTTTAGTTACTGCAAGTACTTTATTAGATTTTTTTGAGTCATATAGATCTAATAAGGCAGCAGAAAAATTAAGGGAAATAGTTGAAACAACTACTACAGTTATTAGAGATAACAAAGAAATAAATATACCAGTTAAAAATGTAACCTTAGGAGACATTGTTTTATTGTCTGCTGGAAGTATTATACCAGCTGATTTAAGAATAATCGAATCAAAAGACCTATATGTAGGACAGGCTTCATTAACTGGAGAATCTGATAATATAAAGAAAAACGTTGAATTAGAAAACAATCAAGAAGAATTAGACAGTATATCGGATTTTGATAATATCTGTTTTATGGGTACAAATGTTGTATCTGGTTCAGCAAAAGGTGTTGTAATAAAAATTGGAGATTCAACATATTTTGGGAAAATAGCAAATACTGTAACTTCTGGAAAGGAAAAAACAGCATTTCAAAAAGGAATTGAAAGTATAAGTAAATTATTAATTAGAATTATGATTTTTATGATTCCAATAGTATTTTTAATAAATGTGGAAAAACATGATATCATTCTAGCATTTACTTTTGCTGTTGCAATAGCCATTTGCATAACACCACTATTACTACCTGTTATTTTATCCTCAAGTTTATCTAAAGGTGCTGTAAGAATGTCAAAAAAGAAGACTATTGTTAAGAAGCTAGATTCAATTCAGAACTTTGGAGCAATGAACATATTCTGCACAGATAAGACGGGAACATTAACAGAAGACAAGATTGTTCTAGAAAAATACTTAAATGTAAATGGAGAAGAAGACTCAAACATTTTAAAATATGCCTTTTTAAATGCCTATTTGCAAACAGGACTAAAAAGCAATATAGACGAGGCAGTAGTTGCTAAAGCTAAAACTGTTGGAGTTGAAAATAGTTTAAAAAAATATAAAAAAATAGATGAGATTCCTTTTGATTTTTCTCGTAGGTGTTTATCTGTAGCAGTAGAAATTGATAATAAAGATGAATTAATAACAAAAGGTGCTGTTGAAGAAATTCTAAATATTTGTACAACATTTGAATATAAGGGACAAACGGAAAAGCTTACAAATGAAAAAATAGAAAACATGAGAAAAATTTGTAAAAACTTAAATGAGGAAGGCTTTAGGGTTGTTGCCATTTGTAAAAAAATTATAACTAATAATAAAAAAGATTTTAATAGTACTGATGAAAAGAACATGACTTTACTAGGTTTTATTGGTTTTCTTGATCCACCAAAGGAAAGTGCAAAAGAAGCAATAGAAGGTTTAAACAATGCAGGAATAAGAGTTATGGTTCTTACAGGTGATAATGTTGAAGTTACAAGATGTGTTTGCAATAAAGCAGGGATAAATTCAAAAAAAATCATAACTGGAAATAAAATAGATACATTATCAGATGTAGCACTATCAAGATTATTAAAAAGAAATAATATATTTGCGAAACTTTCTCCAATACAAAAAGCAAGGATTGTTAGAGTTTTAAAACAAAATGGAAATGTTGTAGGATATATGGGAGATGGAATAAACGATAGTCCAGCGTTAACAAATTCCGATGTTGGAATTTCTGTTGATACTGCAGTTGATATAGCAAAAGAAACTGCAGATATTATATTACTTGAAAAAGACCTTAATGTACTATTAGATGGTGTAATGGAACGGAAGAAAAACATATGTAAATTTAATGAAATATATAAAAATGGCAACAAGCTTCAACTTTGGGGAAGTAGTTTCAGTAATTATTGCAAGCATTGTACTACCATTTTTACCTGAAACACCAATTCAACTATTAGTAGAAGGATTATTATATGACTTTGGTCAAATGACAATTCCGTTTGACAATGTAGATAAAGAATTGATTGTAAAGCCAAAAAAATTAAATATAAAAAGTTTAAAAAGGTTTATGTTTTTTATGGGTCCTGTAAGCTCACTATTTGATATAGTTGTATTTTCACTATTATGGTTTGTTTTCACAGTTAGAGATGTTACACACTTTCAAACAATATGGTTTACTTACAGTATAGTATCAAATTTAATAGGAATGCACATTATAAGAACGGCAAAAACACCATTTATACAAAGTAATGCACATAAGGCTGTTTATATATCTTCAATTCTGTTAATTATAATAGGAATTTTAGTACCATTTACGCCTCTAGGAACTGCGATAGGGTTAGCACCAATTGCATTAAAATATATTTTCATGATATTTGGAGTTACATTCTTATATTGTATTGTAGCAAGTTATGCAAAGAAAATTTATATAAAGAAATATAAGGAATGGATATAGAAATAATAGAAGATATGAGATGATTTGAATGAATCAATTAAAAATAGGAACATTTTTGATAGTTTTAGGAAATTTATTATATTTAGCATTTACATTTTTTACTGGAAATGAGACAAGCAGTTTTGAAAATTTTAGTACTGGCTTATTAGTAGGACTATCAATTGGCTGTAAATAAGTTTGGCTATATGGCTGGGATTTTATCTATTCATTTTAGCTATTGAATTTGTAGTACGATTTTTGACAAGGATAGGTAAAAAATAATTGCAAATTACACAATTTAGTAATTAGTTGGAAAAATAGTAATTTTTTGTTATGATTGGAGGAATTTAAAATGAGAAAAATATGGAAGGAAATAACAATATTATTGA
>CAKPKE010000031.1 GCA_934167095.1 uncultured Clostridia bacterium | reverse complement strand
GATGAAACAAAATATCCAGGATATAAAGAAAAAATTGAAGCTTTGCAAAAAGCACATCCTGATTGGAATTTTGAACTTCTATATACAGGACTAAAATTTAGTGAAGCTACAGCAGGCGAATCTGCAGTTCACTCAAGAAATTTAGTACCAACATCATATAGCGGAGAATGGATTTGTTCTGTATGCGGTACAAAATTATATGATAGTGGCTGGTACTGTGCTTCAGAAAAGGCTATAGCATATTATTTAGACCCAAGAAACTTTTTAGATGAAATAAACATATTCCAGTTCCAAGATGTTAATGAATATTTAGATGAAGCGTGTACAATAGAAGGTATAAGAAATCAAGTTGATGGAACATTTTTACAAAACTATGCAAATGACATAGAAACTGCTTGTAGAAATACAAATGTAAATCCATATTATATAATTGCAAGACTATTCCAAGAGCAAGGAAGAACTGGAACAACAATAGGTAGAGGAATGGATGGTGGAGATGGTAAAACATACTATAATCCATTTAATATAGGTGCTAATGGAAATGGTTGGGAAACAATTTATGCAAATGCTTTAGCAAGAGCAAAAGCAGAAGGCTGGGATACAATGGAAAAGGCAATTGAAGGTGGAATTGGATTCTGCAAAAAAAACTGGCTTGAAAACTATCAAAATACACTATATCAAAACAGATTTGATATAGATTCAACAAATGGAACATCATTATATACTCACCAATATATGCAAAATTTAATGGGAGCATATAGTGAAGCAAGAATCTTACAAAGTATGTATGGTAATACAAATAGATTAGAATCAAGCTTTACATTTATAATTCCAGTATATGAGCAAATGGATGCTACTCCTGCAAGTATGCCATCAAATACAACTGAATCTTCTCCAATAAATGTTGAAACAACAGGAACAAATGTAAGATTAAGAGCCGGAGCTAGTGCAGATTCACAAATAATCATGGAAATTGCAGAAAAAGGAACAGTTCTTTTATCAATAGAAAGAGGCGTAAATTCTGATTGGCAAAAAGTTGTATTACAAGATGGAACAATAGGGTATGTATCAGGAAAGTTCTTAAAACAAATAAATGATGTTACAACATGTAATTACACTGCAAAAGTAAAAACAAATGATGGATATGGATGTAATATAAGAATTGGACCAGGACTAAATGGACCTAAACTAGGAGCACTTGCAGATGGTGAACAAGTAACAGTAATTGACAATACTACATACAAAAATATTGATGGTTATGATTGGTATAGAATTATTATTCCAGATGGAAGACAGGCATTTATACCAGGAAAATATTTAAAGTAAAGGAATGAATTTTATGAAAAAAATAGTATCAATAATTATAATGTTAATGGTTATGCTAATGATGAGCTATATATCAGTACAAGCTGGAATGGCTGACTTTACAGATAAAGAAGCAGATGAGATAGCAAATAAACAATTACAAGAACAACAAAATGAACTTTCTGGTATTGAAAATAAATCAACAAATAATTTTCTTGAATCACTAAGTATTAAAGGTTATACAATAAATTTTGATAAGCAAACAGTAAATTATGATATTGGTGAAACAAATAATACTACAATAGAAATTACAGCAGAAGCAGAAGATGAAAAAGCGACAGTAAATGGAGCTGGCAAAGTAGAATTGAAATCTGGCGAAAACAACATAAGAGTTGATGTTGTAGCAGAGAGTGGAACTACAAGAACATATTTTATAAAAGTAGTTTGTACATCAAAAAATGTTAGTAGTGTAGCAGAAAATACTGAAAATAATGCTGAAATTAATATAGAAAGCCCTGTTAATTCAGAAATAAGCCAAAACGAGAATACAAAAAACTACAAAAATATAGTATTAGGAGTGGTAATATTAGTAGCTTTTGTAGTAATAATCTTTATAGCAATAAGAGGTAAAAAGTAAAATGAAAAAGTGCTTAAGTTTGTGCGAACTTAAGTGCTTTTTTCTCTATTTTTATTGAAAAATAACAAAGATATGATATAATCATACAAGAAATTATATTTTGCACACGAAAGGAACTTTGTTATGTGGGGAGATATAGCAATAGCATTCTTATTAGCGTTTATAACAGCATTTGTAATAACACCATATACAATAAGACTTGCTAAAAAAGTTGGGGCAGTAGATATGCCTGAAGATAGAAGAGTAAATAAAAAGCCAATGCCAAGATTAGGTGGACTGGCTGTAATTGCAGGATTTATGGTATCTGCAATTTATCTTGTAATCTCTATGTCGCTAGAGAAAAAAATAGATTTTACAGAAGACAATCTTACACTAAAAATTATAGGATTTTTAGTTGGAGGAATAGTTTTAGGTATAACTTGTTTTATAGATGATGTAAAAGGAATAAAACCATTAGTAAAACTTGCAGGACAAACTTTAGCTGCAATATTAGTTGCGAGTTCTGGAATTTTAATTGATAATTTCACAATACCTTTCAAGGAAAATAGTGTTATGCTAAATGAAATATTTAGTTATATTTTAACAATTGGTTGGATTGTAGGAATAACTAATGCAATAAATTTAATTGATGGGCTAGATGGATTATCTTCTGGAATAACGCTAATATCTTGTTTATCACTATTAATAATATTTGCATTAAATGAATCACCTTTAATTGCAGTAGTATTAATCACAGCTCTAGCAGGTTCAATAGTTGGATTTTTGCCATATAATTTTAACCCTGCAAAAACATTTATTGGTGATGTAGGCTCAAATTTTATGGGATTTGCACTGGCAGTAATATCAATTCTTGGTGTTGCAAAAACTTATACAGCAATTGTAATTGTTGCACCAATTATGGTATTAGCACTTCCAATATTTGATACGTTATGGGCAATAGTTAGAAGAATTGTAAAAACAAAGTCAATAAAAGGCGTATTTAAGGCAGATAAAGGCCATTTACATCATAGATTAATGGCAAGAGGCTATACTCAAAGACAAGCTGTTTTAATTTTATATGGAATAACAGCAACATTTGGAATGATGGCAATAATACTTTTAGACAGTGGTATTTGGAAAGCAATATCTTTTGCGTTATTAGTAGTTGCAATTGTTGCAATAGGATATAAAGATATTTTAAAACTTAGAAAAGAAGAGGAAAGCGAAGATAATAAATAATGAAAAAAATAACAATACTTGTACCAGCTTATAATGAAGAAGAATCTTTAAATGCTTTATATGAAAGAATAAGCAAAATAATGAATGAAATGAGCAATTATGAGTTTGAATTACTTTTTGTAAATGATGGTAGTAGAGATAATACTTTAAAAATAATAAAAGAACTTAGACAAAAAGATGAAAGAATTTGCTATGTTGATTTTTCAAGAAACTTTGGAAAAGAAATAGCTATGATTGCTGGTCTTGACTATGCAACAGGCGATTGCGTAATTATAATGGATGCAGACCTTCAAGATCCACCAGAACTAGTGCCACAAATGGTAGAACTTTGGGAGCAAGGTTATGATGATGTTTATGCAAAAAGAAAATCAAGAGCTGGAGAAACATGGCTTAAAAAGTTTACTTCAAAAATGTATTATAAAGTATTACAAAGTTTAACTAAAGTAGAAATTCAAAAAGATACAGGAGATTTTAGACTATTAGATAGAAGATGTGTAAATGCCTTGAAAAAAATGAGAGAAAGTGGCAGATGCTCAAAAAGTATGTTTAGCTGGATAGGATATAACAAAAAAGAAATTATGTATGACAGAGATCCAAGATTTGCAGGTCAAACAAAATGGAACTATAAAAAACTAATTGATTTAGCAATAGATGGAATAACTTCATTTACAACATCGCCACTTAGAATTTCAACATATATAAGTATTCCTACATTTTTAGCATTAATTGTATATTTTATATATGTAATAGTAAAATGTATTAGATTAAATGTAGCTATTCAAGCATTCCAAGCAATTATATTATTAATTTTATTCTTTGCAGGAATACAAATAATTTTAATTGGAATTATGGGAGAATATTTAGGAAGAATATTTAATGAATCAAAAAATAGACCATTATATTTAGTAAACGAATATAATGGCGAAAAAGAAATGAACAATAAATAGAAGGGAGAAGCCTGATTTTTATTTTACAAAATCAGGCTATGAACTTATGATGGAAAATATAGTAACGAAGCCAGAAATTACTGATAAATCAGAAGAAAAGTTTGAAAGTACATTAAGACCTCAAAAATTAGACGATTATATAGGTCAAAATAAAGTAAAAGAGAGCATGAAAATTTGCATAGAAGCTGCAAGAATGAGAAATGAATCACTTGACCATGTACTTTTATATGGCCCTCCAGGACTAGGAAAAACAACGCTTGCAAGTATAATTGCAAATGAAATGGGTTCAAATTTAAAAATTACATCAGGCCCAACAATAACAAAACCAGGAGATTTAGCCGCAATTCTTACAAATTTAAGAGAAGGCGATATTTTATTTATAGATGAAATTCACAGAATAAATAAAAATATTGAAGAAATTTTATATCCTGCAATGGAAGATTTTAAAGTAGATATAATAATAGGAAAAGGTCCTACTGCAAAGTCAATAAGACTAAATTTACCACATTTTACTTTGATAGGAGCTACAACAAAAGCAGGTTCTTTGTCTACTCCGTTAAGAGATAGATTTGGAATAATACATAGATTAGAATTATACAATGAAGAAGATTTAACTAAAATTATAAAAAGGTCTGCTTTAATTTTAGGCTTAGACTTAGATGAAAAATCCGCATTAGAAATTGCGAGAAGATCTAGAGGAACACCAAGAATTGCAAACAGACTTTTAAAAAGAGTAAGAGATTATGCTTATGTTTTTTGTGATGGAAAAACAGATTTGAAAGCAACAAAAGAAGCTTTAAATAAACTTGAAATTGACGAGATAGGACTTGATGAAGTAGATAGAAGAATTTTAGAAACAATGATAATTAAATATCAAGGAAGACCTGTTGGCTTAGAAACTCTTGCAACAACAATAGGTGAAGATTTTGGAACACTAGAAGATGTATATGAACCATATTTGATTCAAATTGGTTTTGTAGGAAGAACACCTAAAGGAAGAATCCCACTTCCAGGAGCATATAAGCATTTAGGATTAGAGGAATATTAAAAAAAAGAAAAAGTGAAGAGGAAAATAAATGAAACTATTGATGCATACTTGTTGCGCACCTTGCAGTGTATACTGCATAGATGAATTAAGAAAAGAAGGAATAGAACCAACAGTGTTTTGGTACAACCCTAATATACATCCATATATGGAATATAAAGCAAGAAGAGATTGTTTAAAAGAATATACAAACCAGATAGGAGTTAAGGCCATATTTGAAGAAGAATATGGCCTTGATGAATTTTGTAAAGAAGCTGTAAAAGATTTGTCAAAAAGATGCACAAATTACTGCTATCCTGTAAGAATTAAAAAGACTTTTGAATATGCAAAGGAAAATGGCTATGATGCAGTAACAACAACACTTTTATATAGCATATATCAAAATCATAATTTCATAAAAGAATTGATGGAAAAGTATAGCAAGGAATACGGAATAGAATTTCTATATAGAGATTTTAGAGTTTGTTTCTGGGAAGGCCATCAAAAAGCCCATGACTTAGACCTATATATGCAAAAATACTGTGGGTGTGTATTTAGTGAGGAGATGAGATATAATAACCACAATACTACAAAACCTAGTATTCCCAACGGTTACGAGATGCCAAGAGAAACTAGAATGCAAGTTAAAAAAATAGAAAATAAAGAAGATTATATAGATTTACTTTTAGAGGCAGATCCTTCAAAAAATATGATACACAAGTATTTGAACGATTCTGATGTATATGCTTTAAAAAAGGGAGATGAGCTAATTTCTATTGCAGTAATTTTGCAAATTGATAGAAAAACATTAGAATTAAAAAATATAGTTACAACAGAAAAATACAGAAACAAAGGTTATGCAAAAACACTTCTAAAATCATTATGTGGTAATTATAAACAGAAATATGACAGAATGTTAGTAGGAACAACAGAGAATAACATTCCTTTCTATGTTAAGCAGGGGTTCGATAAATATGAGAAAACAGTTAAGAAATTCTTTATAGATAATTACAATGAAGAAATTAAAGATGGAGATTTAATTTGTACTGATTTAATATATTATTCAAAAGATTTAAAGAAAAAATAAAATATTATAGTTATTGAAATAATATCTAACATATATAAGAAATCTAATAGAAATGTTAGGTTTTTTATTTTGCCTTCAAAAAGGAAGGAGTAAAAAGAAAATGAAAAAAATAAAAACGACAAAGCAAAAAAGAATGAAAAAATAAAAAAAGAAACAGAAAAGATTAAAGAAATTATAAGAAAAGAGACGGGCATTTATATAAAGAAGATGAACTCAAGAAACTTAAAGAAGGAATTGGAACAATTTTATCAAATTTCTGCCAAAACAGTTTTTAATGGTACTTTCTTCAATAAATTTAATAAATACACCACAGACCAATTTGTACAAAGAGAAGAATTTAGAAAGCTTAAAATAAATAATAGTTACTCATTAAAATAGCAAATAAGAGATGACTTTTTGGTTACCTTGTAATTTTATTCTAACATCAAAAAATATTGACTTTAATTCAATAATGTGATATTTTGCATAGGTAAAAAGTCTTAGGAGGTAATAATTATGGAATTAAAAGGATCAAAAACAGAGCAAAATTTAATGACGGCTTTTGCTGGAGAATCTC
>CAKPKE010000030.1 GCA_934167095.1 uncultured Clostridia bacterium | reverse complement strand
AGAAAAGGACAGTTAGGTATTACATTAGTAGCTTTGGTTGTAACAATTGTAGTTTTATTAATTCTAGCAGGTGTCAGCATTAATTTAGTGCTAGGTGAAAATGGACTAATAATACAAGCAAAAGAAGCAAAAAGAAAAACAGAGGAAGCAACGCAAAATGATTTAACTGATATGGACAAATTATCAAACGAACTAGGAAAATATGCAAATATTCAAAGCTCGTTTGAAGGTGGAAATTGGAATGAGGCATTAGGTCTATGCACGCCAAAACTAGGAACTAATATGGTTGGTGTTTATTGGTCTGATGGGACAAAAAATGATTCAGGATTATATGTGGCAAGTACAACTTCAACAAGTGTAGAAGTAACAAGTGATCAAGATGGCTTTAGTTGGGCAGAATGGTATAATTATGTAAAAATTGATGGCACAGATGATAGCAAAACAAGTAGATGGGCAAACGCCAAGAGTACAACAGATGGAAGCTATTTTGTATGGATACCAAGATATGAATACAAAATCCTAAGTGGAGAACATACATCAACAGCTGGTGAAATTGATGTACAATTTATAAATACAAGTGTAACAGTTGCTAACAAAGATGGTTATAAAGTTCATCCGGCATTTACAACAAATTTGCAACTAGGTGGATGGGACAAAGAAATACCAGGAATATGGGTAGCAAAATACGAGATGAGCATGGAAGAAACAACAGACAATGGAAAAACTTGGACAAACACAGAGTTGACTTCAAGTACAGGAAATAAAGCAATAGGTGCAACAGTAAGAGCTGTAAGTAAGCCAAGTCAATATTCATGGAATTATATAAATATCACAAACTGTTTTAATAACTCATTAAATTATAGTACATTGCAAACAACAGGAGCAAATTCACACTTAATGAAAAACAGTGAATGGGGAGCAGTAGCTTATTTAACACAAAGTAGATATGGAAGAAATAGTCATGAGATATCAATAAATTTATATAATAAAAATGACACTACTATACTAACAGGTGTTGGAGGAAGTTCTGCTGATAATAAATATAATACTAAAAATGGAATGAACGCTAGTACAACTGGAAATTTATATGGAATATATGATTTAAATGGAGGAAACTGGGAATATACATCAGTTTTATATAGTAAATATACAAGCAAAAATAGCACAGCATTATATACAAATACAGCAAATGGAAAATATTCGAAAGATGAAGAAAATTCACAGATACCAGCAAATAGCAGTAAATATGTAACAATATATCCAATAGACACAACAATAACAGAGGATGATGGCTCAATAAATATGCATTATCCAAAATGGAGCGAAATCTATGGAGATGCTATTTTTGAAACATCTAGTCAGTGTGGTTCGAATACAGCTTGGTATGGTGATCGCGCAGATGAAGACTCGACTTCTCAAGGTTTCTGCGTGCGAGGAGGAGCTTATTGGAATGGTCCTCAAACTGGGATATTTGCTTTTGATGATAGTTATGGTTGGGCATATCAAGTTTGTAGTTACAGGGTTGTCTTAGTCTGCGAGTAGTATTAAATTTGGAGGAAGAGATGATGAAAAAATCAAATGGTATAACCTTGGTAGCATTGGTTGTCACAATAGTAGTGTTACTAATCTTAGCTGGTGTATCAATTAATCTAGTATTAGGTGAAAATGGACTAATAACACAAGCAAAAGAAGCTAAAAGAAAAACTGAAGAAGCAACAAAAGAAGAGATGGCTGGAATAGATAATTTATCAAGAGAAATAGAAAGATATGGTTTTGAAGGTGGAACTTGGAATGAGGCATTAGGCTTATGTACTCCGAAATTAGGAACAAATATGGTTGGTGTTTATTGGTCTGATGGAACAAAAAATGATTCAGGATTATATGTGGCAAGTACAACTTCAACAAGTGTAGAAGTAACAAGTGACCAAGAAGAATTTTGTTGGGCAGAATGGTATAACTATGTGAAAATTGATGGTACAGATGATAGCAAAACAAGTAGATGGGCAAATGCAAAAAGTTTGATAGACGGAAGTTACTTTGTATGGATACCAAGATATGAATACAAAATTTTAAGCGGAGAGCACACTTCAACAGCAGGTGAAATTGATGTACAATTCATAAATACAAGTGTAACAACAGAGAATAAAGAAGGATACAAGATTCATCCAGCATTTACAACAAATTTGCAACTAGGCGGATGGGACAAAGAAATACCAGGAATATGGGTAGCAAAATATGAAATGAGTATGGAAGAAACTACTGACAATGGAAAAACATGGAGCAACACAGAGGTAACTTCAAGTACAGGAAACAAAGAAATAAGTGCAACAGTAAGAGCAGTAAGTAAGCCATCACAATATGCATGGAATTGGATTAATATAAATAATTGTTTCAATAATTCAATAAATTATAGCACACAACAAAATACTGGATCAAATTCTCATTTAATGAAGAATAGTGAATGGGGAGCAGTAGCATATTTAACACAAAGTAAATATGGAAGAAATAATCATGAAATATCAGTGAATTCATATAGTAAAGATTCAACTAATTATGCAAAAATAACAGGTGTAGGCGGAAGTTCAGCCGATAATAAATATAATACAGCAAATGGAATGAATGCTAGTACAACAGGAAACCTTTATGGAATATATGACCTAAGTGGTGGAAACTGGGAGTATACATCAGTTTTATATAGTAAATACACAAATGATTATGGAAATGCACTATATTTGCATACGGCAAATGGAAAATATGAAAAAGATGTAGGTGATTCACAATTACCAACCAATAGTAGCAAATATGTAACAATATATCCAATAGATACAACAATAGAAGGTGATGACGGTTCAATGGATATGCATTACTCAAAATGGAGCGAAATCTATGGAGATGCTATTTATGAAACATCTAGTCAGTGTGGTTCAAATGCGGGCTGGTACGGCGGTCGCGCAGACGGAGACTCAGGAACTACGGAGGGTGTTTTCAACATACGCGGAGGTAGTTTTTGGGATGGTACCGAAGCTGGAGCCTTTGCCTTTGCTGACTATCATGGTTACGCTACTATCGGTTGTGGTTACCGAGTCGTGTTAGTCTGCGAGTAGTATTTTCGGATAAAATAAACAAAAAACACATATTAATGCAAATTTGCAATCTAGCAAAAAACATTAATATGTATTTTTTTGCAATAATTTTCTAATAAATATAGACAATAAAAAAACAAGAGTATATAATAGCATCAGAAATTATACTAAAAGAGGAATTTAAAATGATAAGATTTTACATAGCTTTTTATATGGCAAAACTTGCTAAATTAATATTAAAAATATGCAGAAGAAATGGAACACATCTTCCTGGAAAAGTGGCATTAAAAATATGCCCTAACTTTTTACAATATATAGCAAAGCCTGAAAAAATAATTGTTGTAACAGGAACAAATGGAAAAACAACAGTAAGCAATTTGTTAGATGACTGCTTTGAAAAATCTGGTAAAAAGGTAATAAACAACAGATTTGGTGGCAATATAATAGATGGAATTTGTGTAAGTTTTTTAATGGGAACAGGCTTTACAAACAAATCTAAGGCAGATATTGCAGTAATTGAAATGGACGAAAGAAGCTCTCAAAGAGTACTTCCCTACTTGAAACCAACATATTTATTATGTACAAATTTGTTTAGAGATTCAATAAGAAGAAATGCACATCCAGACTTTATATTTAATATAATAAATAGCGCAATTCCAGAAGAAACAAAATTAATATTAAATGCGGATGATTTAATTAGTAGTCAGCTTGGAACAGATAAAAATGAAAAAACTTATTTTGCAATAGATAAGCTTCCAACAGATTTATCTGAATCAATAAACATTATAAATGATGTAAGAATATGTCCTAAATGCTCAACTAAATTAAAATACAATTATGTAAGATATCATCATATTGGAAATGCATATTGCCCAAATTGTGACTTTAAATCTCCAGTGGCAGATTACAGAATGACAAAAATAGATTATGAAAATAAAAAAGTTGAAATAGAAGCAAATGGAGAAAAAACAAGCTACAAAATGCTATCTGACAGTATATTTAACATGTATAATATGCTTGCAGTTGTAACAGTTTTAAATAAAATGGGAATTGAAACTGAAAAAATAAAAGAGCTTTTGGATAACGAGCAAATTGCTGAAACAAGATATAAAAAAGAAACAGTAAATGGAATAAATATAATTCGCCATTTAGCAAAAGGACAAAATCCAATTGCTTGTTCATGTGTGTTTGATTATATTAAAAAAGAAAAAGGTCAAAAAGAAATTATATTATTATTATATGATCATTTTGATGCCAAAGAATCTTCTGAAAGCATAGTTTGGCTATATGACTGTGATTTTGAATTTTTAAATGATGATTCAATTTCTAAAATAGTAATTGGTGGACCAAGATGCGAAGATTTTTACTTAAGACTTTTAATCGCAGGTGTACCAAGTGAAAAATTAGTTTATACTCAAA
The DNA here is from genome assembly GCA_934167095.1 of uncultured Clostridia bacterium. Lineage (GTDB taxonomy): Bacteria > Bacillota > Clostridia > TANB77 > CAG-508 > CAG-245. The sequence continues at coordinate 2,892 of CAKPKE010000030.1, read as the reverse complement.
ATCCAATAGATACAGTAAACTCTTTATCATTAGAAAATGGCAAAGATATATATGTTTTATATGATGTATACACAGATAAAGAAGCAAAAGAAGTTAGCTCAAAAATTAAAGAAAAAATACAAAATAAGTAGATAGGAGATGAATAAATTGAAAAAAGTAGAAATATTATTTCCTGAAATATGTAATCTGTTTGGAAATATGTACAATATAAAATATTTGCAAGAAACAACAGATGAAATTGAAGTGATAAATACAGAACTTACACAAAAACCAAAATTTCTTGATGAAAAAGTAGATATGGTTTATATAGCGCCAATGACTGAAAAATCTCAAGAGTTGGTAATAAATGCATTAAAACAATATAAAGATGAAATAAAGAAAAAAATAGATGAGAATCAAATCATACTAGCTATTGGAAATGCTTTAGAAATATTTGGCGATTATATTGAAAATGAAGATGGCTCTAAAATAGAAGCATTAGGACTAACAGGTCTTTATGCAAAAAGGGACATGATGCACAGATACAATTCATTATTCTTAGGTGAATTTGAAAATATGAAAATTGAAGGATTTAAGTCACAATTTAGTATGTCTTATGGAGATAATTCACAAAATTATCTATTTGAAGCAATTAGAGGAGATGGACTAAATAAAGAAACAAAATTTGAAGGAATAAAAATAAATAACTTCATGGGAACTTATGTACTTGGTCCATTGCTAGTTGTAAATCCTCAATTTACAAAATACATATTAAAATTAATGGATATAAATGTTGAAAAAGTAGCATTTGAAGAAATAGCAAATAAATGCTATGACATTAGACTTAAAGAATTTGAAAATCCAACTGTAAAATTTGACTAAAGGAGAAAGGGATTAATCAATTATAAATTAATACTTCTATAATTGATTATACGAGAAAAAATTATGAGTAAAGAAGTTTTTGAACAATATGAATCAGATGTTAGATCTTATTGCAGAATATTTGATGAAGAATTAGATACTGCAAAAGGTGCAATAATAAAGGATGTAAACGGAAAAGAATATATAGATTTTTTCTGTGGCGCAGGAGCTTTAAACTATGGACATAACAACGACTACATAAAAGAAAAGGTTGTAAAATATTTAGAGCATGATGGAATAATGCACGCATTAGATATGTACACAAAGCCAAAAGAAGAGTTTATAAAATATTTTGAAGAAGAAATTTTAAAACCAAGAGGACTTGATTACAAAATACAATTTCCTGGTCCAACAGGAACAAATGCTATTGAAGCTGCTTTAAAACTTGCAAGAAAAGTAAAGCAAAGAAGTAACATTTGGTGCTTAATGGGTTGCTTCCATGGAATGACGCTAGGAGCTTTAGCTTTAACTACTGAAGCTGCTGCAAGAAAAGGAGCAGGAATTACATTAAATAATGCTACACATATTCCAGCACCATATATGTTCAAAGGACTAGACACAATCGAGTACATGCAAACAATATTAGATGATGACCATTCAGGAATTGAAAAGCCAGCAGCATTAATTTTAGAAACAGTACAAGCTGAAGGTGGTATATGGGTATTTGAAAAAGAGTGGCTTCAAAAAGTAAGAAAATTCTGCACAAAGAACGATATTCTACTTATAGTTGATGATATTCAAGTTGGTTGTGCAAGAACAGGAACATTCTTCTCTTTTGAAAGAGCTGGAATTGTACCAGATATGGTAGTGCTTTCAAAATCAATCGGTGGATATGGTATGCCATTTGCTTTAACTTTATTTAAACCAGAACTTGATGTTTGGAACCCAGGTGAGCATAATGGAACATTTAGAGGAAACCAACTTGCAATAGTTGCAGCAAAAGCTGGTCTTGAATTTATGAAAAATAATCATATAGAAGAAAAAGTCCAAGAAAAATCTAAAATAATAGAAAAATTCTTAAATGAAGAAATAAAATCATTAAATAAAAACTTTGAAATAAGAGGAATTGGATTTATATGGGGAATAGAAACTCATGATGGAGCTTTAGCTAAAAAAATATCTAAAGAATGTTTCAAAGCAGGTCTTATAGTTGAAAGAGCAGGTCGCGGAGATTCCGTAGTAAAAATAATGCCAGCACTAATCACTGACGAAGAAACTTTATTAAAAGGACTAAACATACTAAAAGAAACTATCAAAAAATGTTTATAATATAAAAAGGCGAAGCAAATTAAAATGCTTCGTCTTAATAATTTTTTATTAACAATAAAATTTAACTTCATCTACTCCATAGAAGTTTTTCCATTCAGACATAATATAAAAAAAGTTTGAGCGTATTGATTTTAATATATTATTTAGATCATGTTCTGGAATTTTACTATTATTATTGGCTACTATACAATCTCCATACTTAGTTAGCCAAACTTTTGTAGAATTTGGACCGAGGATTTCCTTTACATACATGAACATGTATAGGTTCTCCATTTTCATTTGCCCAAAAGAAAACTGTGTATCCAAGGTATTTAAATAAATTAGGCACTTTGTATACCTCCTTTTTGAGCAACTTCAAAGAAATAACTTGCTCCTCTTTCTACAACGCTTTTAAAAATCTCTATTTCTTTTTCGCTATAATTTCCATCTTGCTTTATAATTTTATATGATGGTAATTCAAATATAACTGTATCAAACCCATTTTCTGTAGGTCTCTCAAAACAAACGATAATATATTCATCGCCATTTTCTTTTTTTCTAATATCTGAAGAAACAACTAATGTTCCATCTGAATATGTTACGAATTCATGCATCATTATTATCAACTCCAATCTTTTATATATTTAGTATAACATAGAATAAAAAATTAATCAAAAATCTTTTTAAATAATTTCTTTGAATTTAGTAAAATTTCATCTAATGTATAATTTGAATTATGTCTAA
>CAKPKE010000029.1 GCA_934167095.1 uncultured Clostridia bacterium | reverse complement strand
TAAGATAGACTTGTTTTATTTTTTTTGTAGTGGTATTATTAAAATTGCAATGAGGTGATGATTTTGGGAAAAATGAATAAAACATTAATGCAATATTTTGAATGGTATATTACTGAAGATGAAAATCTATGGAATAAAGTAACAAAAGAAGCAGAAAAATTAAAAAAATTAGGAATAACAGGAATGTGGCTTCCGCCAGCATACAAAGCAAGTGGGGGAGTACAAGATTCTGGATATGGAGCTTATGACCTATATGACTTAGGAGAGTTTGACCAAAAAGAATCTGTTAGAACTAAATATGGAACAAAAGATGAATATTTGAATGCTATAAGAGTACTAAAAGAAAATAACATTAAAGTCTTAGCAGATATTGTTTTAAATCATAAAATGGGAGCAGATGAGTTAGAAGATGTAATTGCCTATGAAGATGATTTTAGTAACAGAACTATTACAGTGCAAGAGCCACGAACAATAAAAGCATGGACAAAATTTAATTTCCCTGGAAGAGATAACAAATATTCAGATTTTAAATGGAATTGGACTCATTTCAAAGGTGTCGACTGGGATGAAAAAGAAAAAAGAAATTCTATATTTAGATTTTATGGCAAAAATTGGGACGATGATGTTGACACAGAAAATGGTAATTTTGACTATCTAATGGGTGCAGATATTGATTTTGACAATGTTAATGTTGTACGAGAACTAACATCATGGGGCAAGTGGTACTTAAATATGACAAACGTAGACGGATTTAGAATTGATGCAGTAAAACATATTAGTGCAGCTTTTTATAAGCAATGGCTTAAAGATATGAGAGAATATGCATCAGAAAATCTTCCTGCAGTTGGAGAATATTGGAGCTCAAATGTTGAAGCTTTAAAAAGTTATCTAGAAATCACAGAACATTCAATGAAACTATTTGATGTGCCATTACATTATAATTTTTTTAAAGCTGCAAATGACTTAAGTAACTTTGACATGAGTAAAATATTTGAAAATACACTTGTACAAAGTGAGCCAGAGTATGCTGTAACATTTGTTGATAATCATGACACAGAAATGGGACAAGCTTTAGACTCTTGGATACCAACTTGGTTTAAGCCAATAGCATATAGCTTGATTTTGCTTAGAAAAGCCGGACTTCCTTGCGTTTTCTATGGCGACTATTATGGAGTAAGAGCAAAAGTTTTACCACCGCTTGATATAATTTTGCAAAAATTAATGCTATGTAGAAAATACTTTTTATATGGTGAGCAAAAAGATTATTTAGATGATTTTAATATAATTGGCTGGACAGTATCTGGCGATGATGAACATCCAGATTCAGGAATGGCAGTAATTATAACAGATGGCCCTGGCGGAAATAAGATGATGAATGTTGGAAAACGCCTTGCAAATTCAATATTATATGATGTCACAGGAAATGTTCAAGAAACAGTATACGTTGATAACGACGGAAATGGAATTTTCTATGTTAATGGTGGAAGTGTGTCTGTTTGGATAAAAAAAGATAATATTTATACAGATGAACTAAGATGATAAAATTGACATGTTGTTCCAGGCAAGCGAGATTTTCTATGTGGCAGATAACGCCATTGGCCCGAAGTCCTGCGTACGCGAGATGAAGAGTGTAGCAGAGGCAAACGAGTGGATTGAAAGTCGCTCTGACAGCGAAGTTTACGCAAACTGGGACTAAAGTCCAAAACTAGCCAAAGTTCTCAAAAATAATTTTAGTGCAAAGCGCAAAGAAGACTTCCACACCGAAATGTAGAGGTCTTTTTTGCTATTATAAAAAGTAAAAATAAATAGAAAAAATAATTGAGAATATTAAAATATTGATATATAATAATCATGAAATAAAAAATGGAGGAAACATAAGATGAGAACTGCTGTTATAACAGGTTCTGCAAGAGGACTGGGTTTTGAAATGGCAAAACAATTTAAGGCAAACAACTTTAATGTTGTTATATGCGACATATTAGAAGAAAAGTTAAATGAAGCAAAAGAAAAACTTGAAAAAATTGATGGAAAGGGTAAAGTTTTATCTGTTGTATGTGATGTAACTTCTGAAAGAGATCTTCAAAATGTTATGGCAAGAACACTAGAAGCATTTAATGAAGTGAATATTTGGATAAATAACGCAGGAGTTAATCAACCAATGGTGCCAATATGGGAAGTGCCCTCTGATAAGATAAACAAACTTATTGATATTGACCTAAAAAGTGCAATGATAGGTTCAAAAATAGCAATGAACCAAATGATAAAACAAGGATATGGTCAAATATATGGAATTGAAGGATATGGAAGCAATGATGCTATGATGACTGGGCTTTCTGTTTATGGAACAAGCAAACGTGCAATTACATATTTTTTCAAAGCATTAGCAAATGAAGTAAAAGAACAAAAACTTCCTGTGAAGGTAGGTGTTTTAGCACCAGGAATAATGATAACAGATTTTATCACTCATTCAATGGGAACAGAGGAGTTTGAACTTCCAGAAAAGACTAAAAAAGTTTACAATATATTAGGCGATTATCCAGATGTAATAGCTGAATTTCTAGTAACAAGAATGATAAGCAATACAAAAAATGATGTAAAAATAAATTGGCTTACAAATGCAAAAGCAAGTTTTAGATTTATGACTAGCAGATTTAATAAAAGAGATTTCTTTAAAAAGTTAGATAGTGGAGATATCCAAAAATAAAAAGACCTAAAAAGGTCTTTTTTTATCTATTTTCTAAATCTTCTGATTCTCTAGAATTTTGTTTTGAAGCTATTTGATTTTCTAAAACGTTAATTCTTCTTTTTAAGCTACGGACTTTGTCAATTTTTCTTTTTTCATAACTTATAGGTGTTGTAGAGCGTTTTGCAGAAAACTTTTTCTCTGCAGAAATTGATTTTGCTTTTTTCATTCTACTTAATTCACCTTTTTCATAAGTTAATTGTTCTTCCAAAATAGAAAGCTCATTTTCAGGAGAAACTATTAAGTGTTCTGGATTATATCCATAAAGTATAGCAAGCTTTTCTTGCATGTGTTGTATATAACTTGGATAATCTTCTCTTGATATACCACAAATGTGAACCTCTCTATTTCTTCCATCACGTCTTTTTACGTATAAACTATCTTTTAATCCGAAAAATTCAGAAACATATTTAGAAGATAAGTTTGCTCTATGTAAAGTAGAACATAGGAAAATATTTTTTTGATCTGGATCACTAAAATGTCTATTCATATGTTTTATAATTCCTTGTAAGACTAAAGCCTTAGCAAGTCCAGAACTTCTTGTGTTAGGATCTGTTATATATGTATCTAACTCTATTGAATTAGATGTATTTGCATTATAGTATTTTTCAACATCAAAATCAGGCTTTTCATAAATTTGTAGAGGACCTTTCTTTAAAATTTGTGAATATTCTGAGCTTGTAACTGAGTCTAATTCAGACATATCTTGAGGTAACTTTATAGATTTATTAAATTCTTGTGCAATATCGTCTGCTGTAGTCCAATAAAACCATTCATATTTTTGCATAGCTTGAGGTTTTGTTTGAGCTACTTTAGCAATGTAATCAGACATATAAACATTTAGTTGTTCTCTTAAAGCACTTTTCTCATGGAAGTGATTGCTTTCTTCATCCAATTCGTGTTGTAAGAAATCTAAAATATTTCCATTGTATTCTGGATGTTCAGCAAGAATTTTATTTTTAGCATATCTGAATGCATTTAGTTTTAATTCATACATAGAAAGCATATCTCTTTTATAGTCATTTTCTGTAGCATATTGACTTCTTACATATTGTCTATAAGCATCACCAGTTTTAAAATATTTTGTAATATCATTATATGTAAAAGGTTTTTGACCTTGTGTTATATAGGCTGCACCAGTTACTTTATCTGAATCGTCTACTGAAACGAATACAGAGTTTTCGTCTGAATGAACATAAGAAGAAATATCTTCTGCACCTGTTGTAAATAATTGTCCAATTTGACCAACTTGTTCCATTCTATGTAGAACAACTTCTTCCAAATCAGCAACTTGGTTTAAATATTTTTCTTCATTGTCTTTAGTTAATTCAAAAATTTTAAAATTCATAATTTATTCCTCTTATAAATAGATTTATGGAACACCATATACATCTATTATACCACATATTACCATGAAAGTCCATAGTACATGAGTCTATTGACATTTATAAGATTTTGTAATATAAAATAGCCATAAGGAGAAGAAATTATGAATAATATAGCAGTTGGTCTTGCAATACCATTTTTAGGCACAACTTTAGGTTCTGCAATGGTATTTTTAATGAAAAATAAAATAAATCCTAAGGTAGAAAAATTGTTATTAGGATTTGCTTCAGGAGTAATGATTGCAGCATCTGTATGGTCTTTATTAATACCATCAATAGATATGGCTGAAGAACAAGGTAAAATTGCTTATCTTCCAGCAGCAGTCGGCTTTTTGCTAGGAATTGCATTTTTACTTGTGTTAGATAGTGTAATACCTCATTTGCATTTTAATAATGATAAACCAGAGGGAATAAAGTCTAAATTAAAAAAGACTACAATGATGGTGTTTGCAGTAACTTTGCACAATATTCCGGAAGGAATGGCAGTTGGTGTAACATTTGCTGGAGCTTTGATTGGAAATAGTGGAATAACTATGGCAGGAGCTTTTGCGTTAGCAATAGGAATTGCAATTCAAAACTTTCCAGAAGGTGCGATAATATCAATGCCACTAAAAAGTGAAGGAATGTCTAAAATAAAAGCATTTTGGTATGGAACTTTATCTGGAATTGTTGAGCCAATAGGCGCAATTATCACCATTTTTTTAACAAGTAAAGTAGTTCCAATATTACCATATTTGCTATCATTTGCGGCAGGAGCAATGATATATGTAGTAGTTGAAGAGTTAATTCCAGAAGCTCAAGAGGGTAAACACTCTAATATTGCAACAATAGGCGTTGCAATAGGATTTGTAATAATGATGATTTTAGATGTAGCTTTAGGCTAAAGAAAGAGGTTTTATGGGTAAATTTTCTAAAAAGATGAAACAAAAGTATAAAGAAACGAACAAAAAGTCAATAGCAGTTTATTTGGTTTTAAGAATATTAGTAATAATATCTATGACATTTCAAATATTACATGGAAATATCGGAAATGCGGCATTATGTATTTTAGCACTAATATTATTTACACTTCCATCAATAATATCTGTTAAGTTTAAAATTGGTATTCCAAGTGCATTAGAAGCAATAATATATTTATTTATATTTGCCTCTGCAATACTTGGCGAAATAAATAATTTTTATGGAATAATTCCTTTTTGGGATACAATGCTTCACACTTTAAACGGATTTCTTTGTGCAGGAATAGGTTTTTCATTAATTGATTTATTAAATCAAAATAATAAAAATATAAACATGTCACCATTATATGTTGCTATTGTTGCATTTTGCTTTTCTATGACAGTAGGAGTGTTATGGGAATTTTATGAGTATACAGCAGACCATGTTTTCAGCCTTGATATGCAAAAAGATACTATTGTGCAAGATATTGCATCTGTTGAGTTAAATTCTAATAAAGAAAATGTACCTGTAAAAGTAAAAGATATTGAAAAAACAGAAATTTATTCAAAAGATGGAACTGTTACAACTATTGAAGGTGGTTACTTAGACTTAGGATTAGTAGATACAATAAAAGACTTATTTGTTAATTTTATAGGTGCTATTGTATTTAGTACATTTGGATTTTTGTATATCAAAAATAGAGATAAATATACATTTGTAAAAAACTTTATACCAGTAAAAGAGGAGTAGGAAGGTTAACTTCCTAACAAAATATTATAAGGAGGAATTAAAATTATGAAAGAATTAAAATTTAAAATAGAAGGTATGATGTGTGAAGGATGCGAAAATAGAGTAAAAAATGCTCTTATGACAATAGCAGGAGTTGAAGAAGTATTCGCTGACCATACAACAGGAAACGTAGTGGTTAAAACAACAACAGATAATGAAGGTGCAATAAGAGAGGAAATTTCTGATTTAGGCTATGAAATAGTGGAGGAATAAATATGAAGAATATTATTCTATCAATAGATGGAATGACTTGTAGTGCATGTTCAAATGGATTAGAAAAATACTTGTCAAAGCAAAATGGAATAATCGATGCCAAAGTAAATTTAGTAATGGCAAATGCAAGTATAGATTATGACGAAAAAATATTAGATATTCCTAAAATCGAAAATTTGGTCAAAAGAGCAGGATTTAGAAGTTTAGGGGAGTATAAAGAAATAAAAGTTGAAAAACAAAATAAAAATGAGAAGCTTAAATTCATAATATTTACTATATTAGCAATCTTATTAATGTATATTTCAATGTCAAGTATGATATCTTTAATAAAATTTCCCATGGTAATTAGTAATCAAACACATCCAAATCAACATGTGATACTACAATTTTTTATAGCACTATTATTTTTAGTATATGGGTTTGATATATTAAAAAGTGGCTGTAAAAACTTAATTCATGGAATGCCAAACATGGATACATTAGTTGCTCTAGGTGTGCTAAGTAGCTTTTTATATAGTGTGTATGAAATGGTCATGATTATAAATGGAAATAGTCATCATTCAATGAATTTATATTTTGAATCTTCTGCAATAGTAATATATTTTGTAAAATTAGGTCGATATTTAGACGGAATAAGTAAAGACAAAACAAAAGATGCAATAAAAAAACTTGTCGAAATAACACCTAATAAAGCTACAATAGAAGTAGATGGAAATTTAAAAGAAGTAACTTTAGATGAAATACAAAAAAACACTGTAGTTGTTGCAAGACCCGGTGAAAAAATTGCAGTAGACGGAGAGATAATAGATGGAAAAGCTCATTTAGATGAAGCTTTTATAACAGGTGAAAGTAAGCCAAAACAAAAAAGTGTTGGAGATAAAGTTGTAGCCGGAAGTTTAAATTATGATGGATTTATTAAATATAAAGCTGAAAAAATAGGCAAAGATTCAACTGTATCAGAAATAGTAAGATTAGTAATTGAAGCAAGTAATACAAAAGCTCCTATTGCCAAAACTGCCGATAAAATATCTGGATACTTTGTTCCAATAGTAATTATTCTAGCATTGATTACACTTATAATATACTTGATACTAGGATATGATTTTTCAGTAGCACTCGAAACATTTGTAACAGTTCTTGTTGTAGCTTGCCCTTGTAGTTTAGGATTAGCAACGCCTCTTGCAATAGTTGTAAGCGAAGGATTATGTGCCGGAAATGGTATTTTAGTAAAGAAAAGTGAAATATTAGAAAACGCTTCAAAAGTAGACACTGTAGTATTTGACAAAACAGGAACTCTTACCTATGGAGAATTAAAAATTGCAAAAATAAACAATTATTCAAATCTTTCTGACGATGAAATAATGAAAATTTCAGGAAGTTTGGAGGAAAAATCAGCTCATCCAATAGGAAAAGCATTTAAAAATTATATAAGCGAACATAAAATTACAGTAGAAGAAGTGTCAAATTTTGAAGATATTTCTGGATATGGAATAGTTGGAAAAATTGAAAATAACAATATAATTTTAGGAAATAGAAAAATTGTCGAAAAATATAATATAGTAAATAATTATATTTCAGATGAAGAAAATCTTTCAAAAGAGGGCTGTAGCGTAGTATATGTCGCAATTAATAATGAAATAAAAGCATTAATTGGAGTAAACGATATAATAAGGGATAATGCAAAGGAAGTTATAAAAAAATTATCAGATAAAAACATAAACACAATTATGCTTACAGGCGATAATGAAGTAACAGCAAGTACAATAGCTAAAGACCTTGGAATAGCAAATATTATATCAAATGTTTTGCCTAAACAAAAAGCTGATATGATAAAAAAGCTTAAAGATGAAGGAAAAATAGTAATGATGTGTGGAGATGGAATTAATGATAGTCCGGCTCTTGCAAATGCAGATATAGGTGTTAGTGTAAAAAGCGGAACTGATATTGCAATGGATGCATCTCAAGTAATTCTTACAAATAACAACCTAGATTCAATATACAAATTACTAATAATAGGTGGCAGAACTGTAAAAAATATTAAGCAAAATTTGTTCTGGGCATTTTTCTACAATCTACTAATGATACCTATTGCAATGGGAATTTTTAGAAAATTTGGACTAGTTATAAATCCAATGATAGCAAGCCTTGCAATGGTGTTTAGCAGTTTGACTGTTATATTAAATACATTAAGGTTAAAAAAGATAAAAATTTTATCTTCAACAATTAATTAC
>CAKPKE010000028.1 GCA_934167095.1 uncultured Clostridia bacterium | reverse complement strand
AAACAATATCATTTTTGTGCTCTCTTTTCAATATTTTATTTTCAATGTATTTGTGACATATCTATTTTAAACCTATAGATTTAATTTTGTAATACAATTGTAATTTATCCATTTTTTACATTATTGCAGGTATTGTTTGATATGAATATGTTTTAGCTGATTTCAAAATGTTATTTTTCTAGAAAAATAAAAACAGCAATATAGAATTTTATTTTCTACATTGATGTTTCACTTTTTTATGACTATGTACGATTGTTCTATATTCACACTAACACTAACTTTATTTTAATAAGTCATAATATCTCTTTTTTAAAGAGTATTGTCTATTTTCTTTTATTACAATAAGCCACAAATATGTAAGTACTACAATTACTGCAAAATTATGATATTGCAATATAAATATACTTGTTAATATTGTAAGTAAAATAATTGTTATGTTTGAAATTTTGTTTATTAACTCATAAGAAGTAATAATTCCATACATCATATTAAACAATTCTTTTAAAATTCTTCCTCCATCTAGTGGATATATAGGAAGAAGATTAAATATAAGTATTAAAAAATTACTATAAATTATTTCGTTTATTTGAAAATTAAATACTGTCATATTTTTAGTAACTTCTATGTAAATGTATGATGCAATCAAAATTATCACATTTACTAAAGGACCCGCCATTGCAATTATTAATTTTTTAAGTGAGATTTTGCTAGCATTTTTTATCTTTACATTGTAATCATCATAATTTGTTTTAAATTTTACGCAAAAGCCACTTGGAATTATTGAAACAGATTCTGGTCTTAGTCCTAAAATTAAACCTGTTAATATATGTCCTATTTCGTGAAGAAGTGCAAAAAACATTATTAGCAAATAGATTTCAATTTGACCTGTAAATATGAGCAGTACTAGGAACAAAAACACTTTTAAATTTATTCTAATATTCATAAATTTTCCCTTTTATATGTATTATTTTTAATCTATTTTTTATAGATTGATTTATTTTATACTCTATGTATTTTTACAAAATTTTGCTAGGGTCTAAAGTTCTATCTTCTCTTTTTATTTCAAAATGAAGATGTGGACCGCGTAGCTTTTCCGAGTTTGCCCGACTTGTGCAATCACTTCGCCTTGATTTACTTGTTGTCCTTCTGAAACAAGTAGCTTGCTACAATGAGCATACAAAGTTAAAACATCTCCATTTTCTATTGTTAAATGCTGTCCGATAATCGCCTTCAAGAGATGCTAAAGTTACAGTTCCTGTCATTGCAGCAATTATGTTATCACCGGTGTTTCCTGCAATATCTAAGCCCTTATGATTTGAACTTACAATTTCGCTACCTTCTCTTGCACCAAATCCAGAAGTTATTACTCCATTTAATGGCCAAATTATGCTTTTTGATTTTACCGCTTCTATATCAATTTCTTCTTGAGTTTTCGGAACTTCTTCTGGTTCTTGAGCAATCTGTTCTTCTACATTTTGAATTGCAACATTTTCTTCATTTGTAATTTGCTCTTGATTTTCTAAATTTTGAGCATTACCTTCTTGATTTTGGTCTTCTACATTTTGATTATTTACGCCATCTTGCAAATTTTGCTCTGCATCATTTTCTTTTACTATTCCATTTAATTTGGTAAGGACCCAGTCTTTAGCTTTAAAGAAATTTTCCTTTAGTACATCTACATTTGCATCACTATTTATTTTTTGTTTAAGATCATCAAAATTCACAACGCTTTGCATATTGTTTCCTTGCATATAATAGGCCACAAAATATATAATTATACAAATTACACTTTGAGCGACTAATTTTTTTGTCATGCTTTTTTTGGCTTTTTTATATGCTGGCACATCTATCTGCTTTCTTACATTTGCATCTGCAAAATGAGTTTTGTTCTGATTTCTTCTATAATAAATTTCATTTGCTCTTCTTATTCTTTCTTCCTGAGATATTGTTCTTTCCACTTTATCCTCCGCTTAAGTTTATTTTATAAATTTATATTCGCAAAGGATATTTTTATTCTTTTTACTTTACAAAAGCTATAATCAAACTCATAAAAGTTGCCATGCTAAGCACATAATTTACAATCTCTAATTTTTTATTTTTCTTTTTAATTTTATCTAAATCTTTTTGCTTATTTTTGTTTTCTATTTTATCAATATAACCTTTAATTATTAGCTCCGCTTCTGTTATGACATAACTTCTATTTTCCTTTTTTATCTTTTCAACATTTCCTATCTCACTTTCATTCATACTTCCTTGCATAACTTTATACTCTGGATTTTTTATTTTTTTCTTATCTTTAACAACCACAATAGCCTCATCAATAAAGTTAGATGGCAAATTTTTTAACACAATAACACTCTTTCTATCTTTGTTCATTAGTTTCCTCCCACATAATTAATTATATAGAAATTATTGCCATCATCTATTTTTCTATACAATCTGAGGTAAAATTTTAAGTATTTTTTCCATAACCAAGTTGACTGTTTTTTCATTTGCATAAGCAAGCTCGATTTTATTTTGTTCTATATCATCATAATTATTTCCAACAATGCCTTGCAAAATAATATCTGCATTAATTTTAAGACCTTTATTTATTCCATTTCCTGCAATAAAACTATTTTTGCTTATTAAAACTTTTCCTACATTTTTACTACTTCCTAAAGCAGAATCGATTACTATTTTTTTATTTACATTTTTATTTATATAATCTTTTTTTCTATATAGCTCGCAATAGCCTAGTGGATACTCTTTAGTTCCAATTACTTCAATTATTTTATTTTCAAAGCCACATTTTTTTATTATGGTTCCACATCTTGGTCCAAGACTATCTCCTATAATTTTTTCATTTCCTATACAAATGAACATTATTTTATCCAAATTATACTCCCCTTTATTTGCTTATAATTATTTCCACATTCTTATTTTTAATATATTCATTATTAATTTTTTGTGAAAAACCAGCTATTTCATTAGATAGTATAATTGTATTGTAATTATTTTTAATTAATTCATCTATTTTCGAATCCACATCATCTGGATTACTTAACTTATAGACATCAAATCCAAAATTTTCTAGAAATTTGAAACTCTTTTTGTCATTTTCTGATTTTAACCATGAAATTTTCATAAAATAAAACACCTCAAATTTATTGTAGGTGTTTTTTATTTTTTTATTCAATTATATGTTATAAAAATATGTAGTTTCTAAATCTGCTTCATGTAAAAGTAATGCCGATGGATATTTTTTGTAAGCTTCTCCAAGTGTTCCATATACTTCTTTAGGTTCTGTAAATCCCATGTGCCATCTTATTGCATATTTTTCTTCGTTTGTTAATTTTATATATTCAGTAATCATCATTACAGATTTTTCGCCATGACCATAAGGAATAGTGTCTTCTATTGTGTAATATGGAACTTTTTCCCATACTCCTAATGCATTTTTTGCATTTCTATAATCTATTTTGTAGAAATTTGTTTTACAAATGTCATGTAGTAATGCAGATATAATTACACTATCTTCTGGTGTATTAAAATTGCTTCTTGCGATTTTTTCTTTAAATATTTCATACACTTTCATGCTATGTTCTAAAAGCCCACCTTCATAATTTCCATGAAATCTAGTACTTGCAGGCGCCTTGTAAAAATCTGATTTTTCTAAAAAGTCTAGTAATTTGTCCATTCCTTCTCTGTTTGTTGATTGCAATAATCTTATAAATTCTTCCTTCATATAAATTCCTCCCATACTATATTTGCTAAGTCAATTCCTTTGCTTGTTAATTTTATATTATTATTTTGTTCTATTAGCTTTTCTTTTTCTAATTTTTCAATTTCTTTGCTAAATTTTTCTTGCATTTTTTGATTAAATTTATTATAAAAATCACTTATGCTTACTCCGTCTATTTTTCTTAGGCCTAAAAGTATAAATTCTTTTTCTTCGTCATCTAAATTTTGGCATTCTTCTACAATTATATTTTTACCAAAATTATTTTCTTCTATATTTTTTATATATTCTTTCATATTAGAAATATTTGAAAATCTTTGCTTATTATAATATGAACTAGCACCTAATCCAAATCCAATATATTCTTTTTGGCCCCAGCAGTCCATATTATGTTTTGATTCAAACCCTGGCTTTGCAAAATTTGATATTTCATAATGCTTATAATTATTTTTTTCAAGCTCGTTTTTTACTTTCCAATACATATTTCGTTCTAATTCTTCATCTGGAAGGTTTAAATTTCCTGTTTGCTCTTTATAATACATAGGCGTATTTTCTTCCAATATTAATGAATAAACAGATATATGTTCTGGATTTAGATTTATCACTTTGTTTAAGCTTTCTGCTACATCTTCTAGCGTTTGGTCTGGTAGTCCTATCATCAAATCTACATTTATATTATTAAAATAATTTCTTGCTTCTTTATATGTATTTAAAAATTCCTGATAAGAGTGGATTCTACCAATTTTTTTAAGTAGCTTGTCATTTGCAGACTGCAAGCCAATACTTACTCTATTTATTCCAACACTTTTATATACTTCAAATTTTTCTTTTGAAAAAGTTCCTGGATTTACCTCAATCGTAATTTCAGATTTTTCGTCGATTTTTGCGACTTCGTTTATTGTTTCAAATATTTGTTTAATATAATTTGCATCTATATAAGAAGGAGTTCCTCCGCCTACATAAATTGTTTTTATAGTTCTATTTTCAAAAATTTGCTTTTTTGAAATTATTTCTTTTTTTAAACTTTCTACATATTTTTCTATGTAATTATCTTGATTACAAAATGATGTAAAATCGCAATATTCGCATTTTTTCTTGCAAAAAGGGATATGTATATATACTCCTATTTCTTCCATTATAAATATTCCTCTATCTTTTTAAATCTATGGCTTACACTTGATTTTCCAATTGGTGTATCTAGCATTTTTCCAAGCTCTTCAAGAGTTACATTCGGATTTTTTTCTCTTAGAGTTGCAATTTGTTTTAAATCATCTGGCAATTTTGCAAATATACCTTTTTTCTTAATCTCTTTTATTAATTCTAGCTGTTTTACAGAAGTATTAATTGTTTTATTCATGTTTGCTGTTTCACAGTTTACAAGTCTATTTACATTGTTTTTCATTTCTCTTACAACTCTTATTTCTTCAAACTTTAAAACAGTACTGCTAGCGCCCATGTATGCAAGTAATTTTGAAATTTCTTCGCCATCTTTAAAGTACAAAGTATTGTTCATAATTTTAGCATTTATATTGCTTTTAGCAAGTATTTCTTTTGCAAAATTTGCATACTCTTCATTTGAATATATAATTTCTAAATGATACTTTTTTTCAGGATTATTAATTGAGCCAGCTCCTAAAAAACTGCCTCTAATAAATGCTTTTTCCAAATTTTCTGCATTTACAAACTGCTGTATTTTTGTTTCAAAATTATACGAAAATGTTATGCTAAACTTTTTTCCTATTACTTCTATTTTATAATTGTTTATATTTATATTACTCAAAATTTTAGCAAATCGGTTTATGTTATATTCGCTTTCTGTTGAAAATTTGTATTTATTTTTGCCTTTTGCTCCAGCAATAGTAGAAGCATAGCCAAAAAACTCTGCCTGTACTTCATCTTTATTTTTCAAGTTATTAATTTTACTTAGTTCAATTTTTAAATCACTAGAAAAAGACATTTATATTTACTCCTTTACTATTTTGCAAATTACGCATCTATCATTTTGATTTAAATCTTTTATAACCTTTATATGCTTGTACACTTTTTCTTGTTCTAAAAGCGCACATACACTTTTAGCTTGTTTATATCCAATTTCTAAGCACAAATAGCCATTATTTTTTATATATTTATAACCATTTTCTATAATTTTTCTATAAAATTCTAGTCCATCTTCTCCGCCATCTAATGCTAACATTGGCTCATTTTTTACTTGATTTGAAAGATTTTCAATTACCTTTGTTTCTATATATGGAGGATTTGACACAATAACATCAAAATCATTTTCATTTATATTCTCTAATAAATTTGATTTTAGAAAGGTTACATTTGCATTATTTTTTTCTTTGTTTTTATTTGCAACTACTAATGCACTATCGCTTATATCACTTGCAAAAATTTTATGTTTTTTATTAGCTAGAGCCTTTTCAATAGATATTGCTATTGCACCACTTCCAGTGCATAAATCTAATAATTTTATACTTTCTAAACTTTCACATATTTTTAAGGCCTCATACACAAGTATTTCTGTATCTGGCTGAGGAATTAAAACATTTTCATCAACATAGTATTTTTCATTCATAAAAGCTTGCTCATGTGTTATATATTGAATTGGCTTTCCAGCAATTATTTTTTGAGTATTTTCTTCAATTTGATTTATTTGCAAGCAAGTTAAATCTTTATTACCATTTACTACAATATATTGTCTATTTTTATTTAAAGTATGCTCTAATAATTCTCTCGCAATAATGCTACTATCTTTTAAATTATTTTCATTTAGCTTTGAAATTACTTGTTTTAAACATTCATTTATAGTCATTTATTTTTCCTTTTTATTTACTTTTAATATTATAGCAACAATCAAACTTATCGTCAATTTTTTTACAAAAAAATACCCCGCCTTGGCCGTATTTTAAGAAGATTTTAAGAAACCTGCCTAAACAGGTGGGTGTCTTGTTGAATGCTCTTGGGTTTCTTAAGGTTATAAAAAGCTCAAGCTTACACGCCACATTCAAAGGCGGACTCCCTTTAATTCTTTGTTGGTTCTAAAATATCCTTATTACGCACCACGCAGGAATTTTTAATATTTCTATTAACTATAAATATAATATCACAACATTTTTAATTTATCAATGGTAATTTATAATTTATTTTGTAATTAATTTGTAACATTAATCTTACTTAAACATCTAGACTTTTTTGATAAAATTGTGTATTATATTATATGTAAATTTTATGAGTAAGTGAGGTTAAACATGATGAAAAAATCAATAAAAATTTTATTATTAATAATAGTAGCATTTCTTTTTATTTCTAGCAGATGTTTTGCTGTAAATATTGAAATGAATTTAACTAATAATACAGCGGTTGCTCCTTCAAACGAATTACTTTCTGTAGATAACACTGCATCAAATTATACAACTAGTAGCAATGTCTTAGCACCAAATGGTTCTAATTCAGATTCTAATACATTAACTAATGCAGAAGTTAATTCAGATGCTACAACAAATTCTGACTTATCAAACGCTACACTATCTGGTTCTACACAGTCTAGCACAGAAAGTTCTGCAAATGTAAGTAACCTATCTGCCCTTCCTGAATCAGACTTAGGACTTACAAATATATTAAATATAATTCTTATAGCAATTGGATTTATTTTAATTCTTCTTGCAATAGCAATTTTAATTAGATTGTCAAGTAAATAATTATTAAACTCTGTTTTTACAGAGTTTTTTATTTTTTACTAATTTCTTAGCTTCTAGTAGATTTATAAAAAATAAAATTTATTTTTCCAATTTTTAATCGAATATTTTATTTTTATTTATTAATAATATTATTGTATTCTATTTTATTTATATCTATACAAATTTATTTTAGGAGGAATATTATGCAAAAGAAACTTTTCTTTTCAATTACTATTCTTGCAATAATCTCTTTGTTTACATTTTCAACAAATTTTGCGGCTGACAACATGGTAAATGATGCAATAAATACAACTGAAGGTGCTGTAAATAATGTTGTAAACGGCGTAGAAAACGCTGGTCAGTCTGTAGGAAACTTCGTAGGTGATGTAGGTCATACTGCAGGAAATGTTGTAGAAAACGTAGTAAATGGTGCTGGTAACTTAGTAGAAGATGGAAAAAACACTGTAGAATCCGGCGTAAATACTGTTTCAAATGGCATAGGAACTACTATCTATACAGCTCAAAGAACTTCTGCAGATTCGGGAACATTTTTAGGTATGAATGCTGATGCATGGAGTTGGATTATTGTTGGTGTTTTTGGTATTGCAATAGTCGCCCTTGTTCTTTTCTATGGAAAGCAACATTCTGATGCTGAAGAAAATAATTATCACGAATAGTATAACACACAAAAGAGCCAAGGCCCGCATTGCAAGCCCTAGCTCTTTTCGTTTTAGTGAAAAGTCGTTATTTTAGCTTTTTCGTCCTTGATTGGCTTATTTGTTAATATGAGTCATATTTTCCATCTTTTCTTGCAGTCGAAAAGCCTCCGCCGATTTCGCCATAAAGTTAAGAACTTCTTCGCTTTCAACTTCTTTTAAGGAGTTAACTATGCTCTCGATCTTTTGTGCTTTTTCCTCTTCAATGCCAGGAAAGCATGTTGCAAGGTTTGAAACCTCGCAGTCGTACACATCTTCCACATACCAGCTTATAATCTTTCCTAGTGAGATGTTATAAGCCTTTGCAAGCTTAAACAAAAAATCAACTGTCAGTTTTTTCCTTTTTTCCAACTCAGCTCTCGTTATATGCGCTGAACTGTATCCTGTCTTTTCTGCAACATCTCTAATGCTTAGCTCTCTTTCGTGACGAATCTCCCGAATTTTTTCACCAAAATTAATTTTCATACTCGTTAGATACCTCCTAAATTATTAGTATGATATTTTGCCATTTCGGATTTTATTATTATATCACTCAAAATGCTTATTTGTCAATCATCTCCAGAAGTTTGAATAATGTAAAATTGTAGGTTAGTCAATCATTTGTCACAAATTATTTAAAATAAATACTTTGAGCACCTATATTGCAAATAACGATTC
>CAKPKE010000027.1 GCA_934167095.1 uncultured Clostridia bacterium | reverse complement strand
AATCGTTATTTGCAATATAGGTGCTCAAAGTATTTATTTTAAATAATTTGTGACAAATGATTGACTAACCTACAATACCATAAAATAGTTATTTTTCTAGTGCATTGACAAATCGGTAAAAATGAACTAAAATAGTGTATGATTTTAAGCAAAAGCTGAAAGGAGAACGATATATGTATTTAATAATGTTAGGTGCACAAGGCACAGGAAAAGGAACAGTTGCAGGAATTTTAAGCAAGGAAACAGGCTGGCCACAAATATCAACAGGGGATATATTTAGAGCAAATATTTCAAACAAAACAGAACTTGGAATAAAAGCAAATGAATATATTTCAAAAGGACAACTTGTTCCAGATGAAATAACAGTTCCAATGGTTGTTGATAGATTAAATGAAGAAGATGCAGCAAATGGTGCTATATTAGATGGATTCCCAAGAACTGTAGAACAAGCAGAAAAATTAGAAGAAATTCTTAGCGGAAAAGGAAAAAAAGTTGACTTAGTAATAAACTTAACAACTCCAAGAGATGAAATAATAACAAGAATTTTAAATAGAAGAGTTTGCTCAAATTCAAAATGTAAAGCAACATATAATTTAACAATGCATCCATCAAAAGTTGAAGGTATCTGTGATATATGTGGTTCAAAACTAGTTCAAAGAGAAGATGACAGCGATGAAAATGCAATAAAACAAAGACTTGCAATATATGATGAAAAAACCAGTCCATTAATAGATTTTTATACACAAAAAGGTGTGCTAATTACTGAAGAAATTAGTGAAAAAATAAATAGACTTGGAAAAGATGCAGCAGAAGATGTTTTAAATAAAATAAAAGAAATGTAAAAAAGGAAGTAATTACAGTGGTAAGTATTAAAAATAAACATCAAATTGAAAAAATGAGAGAGGCATGTAGAGTTGCAAATCTTGCACAAAAAGCAATAGAAGCAGCAATACGACCAGGAATTTCAACTTATGAATTAGATAAAATTGCAGAAAGAACTATGAGAGAAAATGGTGCAATTCCTGCTGAAAAAGGATATCCAAGTGGGGTAAAAGGAGTACCACCATTTCCAGGTTCAATTTGTGCATCTGTAAATGATGTAGTAATTCACGGAATCCCATCAAAAAGAGAAATCTTAAAAGATGGAGATATTATAAGTGTTGACTTAGTTGCATATAAAGATGGCTACAATGGAGATTGTGCAAGAACATACTTAGTAGGAAATGTTGATGAAAAAACTAAAAGATTAGTTGAAGTTACAAAACAAGCATTTTTTGAAGGTATAAAATATGCAAAACCAGGAAATAGACTAGGCGATATTTGTCATGCGATAGGAGAATTTGTAGAAAAAAATGGATATAGTGTAGTAAGAGAATTCCAAGGACATGGAATAGGAGAAGAAATGCACGAAGATCCAGGAATACCAAATTACGGAAAAGCTGGAAGAGGAATTAGACTAGAACCAGGCATGACTTTAGCAATAGAACCAATGGTAATAATGGGAAAAAACGGAATTCTAGAATTAGATGATGGATGGACAATTATTTCTGAAGATGGGACAAATGCAGCACACTATGAAAATACAATTTTAATTACAGAAAATGAGCCAGAAATATTGACATTAGCATAGAAATTTGATATACTTAATTAGCTATTATGGAAATAATAGCTAAATTTGCATTTAATTTCTAGAAAAACCTAGAATATAAATAAGAAATCTAATTTTCTTAAACTTTATTTTAAGAAAAAAATTTCTTATTGTAAAGAAAAATGAAAATTGGAGGAAAAATAATGTCAAAAGAGGATGTTATTGAAGTTGAAGGTGTTGTTGTTGAATCATTACCAAACACAACATTCAAAGTAGAGTTAGCAAATGGTCATCAGATATTAGCTCACATCTCTGGAAAGTTAAGAATGAATTACATCAAAATTCTTCCTGGAGATAAGGTTAAAGTAGAACTTTCACCATATGATTTAACTAAAGGAAGAATTACTTGGAGAGCAAAATAATATCTAATACTATAACAATAAAAATTATTCAGGAGGTGTATGATAATGAAGGTAAGACCATCAGTTAAAAAGATTTGCGATAAGTGCAAAGTTATCAAAAGAAAAGGTGTCATTAGAGTAATATGCGAAAATCCTAAGCATAAACAAAGACAAGGATAGGATTAAAAAAGGATATAACACAAAGTTCGGGATTAGCGGCTGTTGAATATATATAGTTATATTTGATAAATTTACGACTTGTGTTCATATATATGCTTAAAAATAAGTTAAAGACTAGTTCTTTTACTAAGTTTTTTGTTGTTTATATTATAAAACACCTCTAAGATTATAATATAAATAGAAAAACAAAGCGAAAAAATTAGTATTTCACCTTTAACAAGTTTGAGGAGCAATAAACAAAAAATAAAACATAATAATTAAATTAACATTTGGAGGTGTAGGAATGGCTCGTTTTGCAGGAGTTGATTTACCTAGAGAAAAGAGAGTTGAAATAGGACTTACATATATATATGGTATAGGACTATCTCGTTCACAAGAAATATTAAAGAAAGCTGGAGTAAATCCAGACGTTAGAGTAAAAGACTTAACAGAAGATCAAGAAAAAGCTATAAGAACTGTACTAGACGAATATACTCTAGAAGGTGACTTAAGAAGAGAAGTAGCACTAAACATAAAAAGATTAACAGAAATTGGATGCTACAGAGGAACAAGACATAGAAAAGGTCTTCCTGTTAGAGGACAAAGAACAAAAACAAATGCTCGTACTAGAAAAGGACCAAGAAAGCTAGTTAGCAAGAGCAAAAAATAGAATTCCAAGTTAGGAGGGAAATTTAGATAATGGCTAATAATACAGCAAAGAAAACAGTAGTTAGAAGAAGAGACAGAAAAAATATTGAAAAAGGTATGGCTCATATTCATTCTAGCTTTAACAATACTATAGTAACTTTAACAGATACACAAGGAAATGTTCTATCATGGGCTAGTGCTGGAGAATTAGGTTTCAAAGGTTCAAGAAAGAGCACACCATTCGCTGCAGGAGAAGCTGCTGAAACAGCTGCAAAAGCTGCAATGGAACATGGATTAAAAACTGTTGAAGTATTTGTAAAAGGACCAGGTTCAGGACGTGAATCTGCGATAAGAGCTTTACAAACAGCTGGATTAGAAATAACATCAATAAAAGATGTTACTCCAATACCACACAATGGTTGTAGACCACCAAAAAGAAGACGTGTATAATTTCTATAATTATATGTGCAATTATAAATTATAAAATAATTAAAGATTAGAAAAATTTGAGGAAGGTGAAAAATAAAATGGCAAGATATAAAGACGAACAATGCCGTATTTGCCGTAGAGAAGGACAAAAATTGTTCTTAAAAGGTTCTAGATGCTACTCAGATAAATGCAGTATAGCTAGAAGAAATTATGCACCAGGACAAAATGGTCAAAAGAAAGGCAAAATTTCTGAATATGGTACTCAATTAAGAGAAAAACAAAAAACAAAGGCTTTCTATGGAGTAGGAGAAAAACAATTTAGAAAATATTTCGAAATGGCTTCTACAAGCAAAGGAAAGACAGGTGAAGTATTACTTCAAATACTTGAAAGTAGATTAGACAATGTTGTATACAGATTAGGATTTGCTAGCTCAAGAGCTCAAGCAAGAATGCAAGTTACACATGGAGCTTTTGAAGTAAATGGACATAAAGTTGATATTCCATCATACTTAGTTAAAGCTGGAGATGTTATCTCTGTAAGAGAAATAAGAAAAGATAATGGAACAATAAAAGTTGCAGTTGAAGAAAATGCAGCAAAACCAGTTCCAGCTTGGCTTGAAAAAGATCAAGAAAAACTAAGTGGAAAAGTAGTAAAATTAGCAACAAGAGAAGATATTGACCTACCAGTTGAAGAGCACTTAATAGTAGAACTTTACTCTAAATAATAGTATTATAAAAATCTATTATTTAGATGTTGGTCAACTGAGGCAAGAAGAAAATAAAATTGGAACAAACAAACCAATTTGTGTAAGCCTTAGAGCTTATAAAATCATGAAAGGAGAAGATGTTTTGCTTATAGCTTAAAGTAAACATCAACTAAGAAAAGAATGATAGAATTTGAAAAGCCAAATATTAAATGCTTAGAGATGGACAATAGTATTAATTATGCTAAGTTTACATGTGAACCATTAGAAAGAGGTTATGGTATAACACTTGGAAATTCATTAAGAAGAATATTACTTTCTTCTTTACCAGGAGCTGCAATAACATCAGTAAAAATTGAAGGTGCTGCTCATGAATTTACAACTATACCTAATATAGTTGAGGATGTACCAGAAATAATCGTAAATCTAAAAATGGTAAGACTAAAAATTACTGATGACGAACCAAAAACTTTAAGAATCAACTTTAAAGGTGAAGGTGAAGTTACAGCTGCAGATATTGAAACAGATGGAACAGTTGAAGTTCTAAATAAAGACTTACATATAGCAACAGTATCAGAAGGTGGAAGTTTAATAATGGAATTAACAGCTAACCGCGGAAGAGGTTACAATAATGCCGAAAAGAACAAAACACCTGATATGCCAATAGGAGTAATTCCAATCGACTCTATATATACACCAGTAAAAAAAGTTAATTACCAAGTAGAAAATACTAGAGTTGGACAAATGGTAGACTTAGACAAGTTAACAATAGAATTATGGACAGATGGTAGTTTAAAACCATATGAAGCATTAAGTTTAGCTGCTAAGATTATGACAGAGCATTTAGAATTATTCATAGATCTATCAGAAATAAGTAAAAATACTCAAGTTATGGTAGAAAAAGAAGAGTCTAAGAAAGAAAAAGTTTTAGAAACTTCAATCGAAGACTTAGAATTATCTGCAAGATCATTCAACTGCCTAAAGAGAGCAGGAATATCTACAGTAGAAGACTTGACAAATAAAACTGAAGCCGAGATGATGAAAGTAAGAAATCTAGGAAAGAAATCACTAGATGAAGTAACAAATAAATTACATTCATTAGGACTTGACTTTGCAAGCAATGAAGATTAAGGAAGGTGAGAAAAAGTGGCAAATAGAAAATTAGGAAGAACAACTGATGTTCGTTTAGCAATGCTTAAAACACAAGTTACTGATTTAATATGGCATGAAAAAATTGAAACAACTTTAGATAGAGCAAAAGAGACAAAAGCAATAGCTGATTCTTTAATTGCTTTAGCTGTAAAAGAAGCTAATAACTTTGAAGAAGTTGAAGTAAAAGTTTCAAAAGCTAAATTAGATGAAAAAGGTAACAAAGTTACTGAACTTGTAAAAAGCAAAAATGGCAATGAATACTTAAAAGTAGTTAGAGAAACTACAACAGAAAAAAGAAAGAAAGACATGCCATCTAAGTTAAATGCAAGAAGAAAAATAATGAGAAATATAAACAAGGTTAAAGATGCAGAAGGAAACAATGTGGATTTACCTACAAAATTATTCGATGAATTAGCACCAAAATACAAAAATAACAATGGTGGTTATACAAGAATAATAAAAAAAGGACAACGCAGAGGAGATGCTGCAGAAGTTGTTATATTAGAATTAATATAATTTAATAAAAATAAAGATATCGTAGTTTAAATGTAATAAATCTTTAAAAACGCTATCTTTATTTTTTTATTTTATCAAGTAGAATTTTATAATCTTCTAGGGTTAAAACTTTAACAAAAGCAAAATCATTAGCAAAGGTCTTCAATATTTGAAGAGTCGAATCGGTTGAATCTAAGTCGACCAAAATTAATTCATAAATATTCAAATTATAATACAAAAATTTATATATAAAAATTTTCAAAAAGTATTCAACGGAATTTTCTTGATTATAAAAAGTAAGAATAAAGCTAGTTCCGATTTAGGTATACTTTAGGATATTTATGTATATGAATTATATTCCTTATAAACTCAAAAAAACCATAAAATGCAAATATCCATAATACTGATGAAAGTATAAAATTTAACATAATAATCATTCAAATTCTTATTTATAAAATAAAAATTTGCCCTTCTTATTATTATAATATGAGAAGAACACCACAAGTGTTACTATTGAAAATAAAAAGTGATTGTGATAATATAATAAAACAAAGTTAAAAGGAGAAAGACAAAATTGCAGTTAGAAGGACGACTTACTAAAATAAGATATAAAAATGAAGTAAATAGTTATACTGTAGCAGATTTTGAAACAGTAGACAAAGAAGACATAACAGTTGTTGGATATTTGCCATTTGCAAACGAGGGTGATGAACTTGTTCTAATAGGTGATATAATTACTCATCCTGATTATGGAGAACAATTAAAAATAGCAAGTTTTGAGAAAAAGATGCCTGAAACACCAGAAGCACTCGAACATTATTTGTCAAATGGAACATTTAAAGGAATAGGTCCTGCAACAGCTAAAAGAATAGTAAAAACTTTTGGAAATGATACTATTAATGTAATAAAATTTGAACCTAAAAAGCTTGCAACAATAAAAGGAATAAATGAAGAAAAAGCATTAGAAATTGCAGAAACTTTTTTAGCAAATTGGGAAATATGGCAGATTGTTGGATTCTTAGATAAATTTGGAATTGGTCCACAAAGTGCAGAAAGTGTGTATAAAAAATTAGGCGAAGATGCTTTAGAAAAAATTATGGATAATCCATATATACTAATAGATGTTGCAAGTAAAGTAAGTTTTGAAAAAGTAGATAAAATTGCAATGGAATTAGGAACTCCACCAGATTCATATAAAAGAGTAAGAAGTGGAATTAAATATGGATTAGAAAGAATAGCTATAAATGGAAATTCAACAGTAATATATGAAAATTTAGTAGATTATGTAGAAGAATTACTAAAAGTAAGCAAAGAAGCTGTAGAAGAAACAATAATAAATATGAAGGCTAAAGAAGAAATTATACTAGAAGATAGAGAAGAAGATGGTAAGTTGCAGGAATGGGTTTATCTAAAATCTTTTTATAAGGCAGAAGAAAATATTGCATTAAGATTAATTAGCCTAAGGGATTCTGACAATGTAAAATATATAAAATCATTAAAGAAAGAACTTAAAGATATTGAAAAAGATATAGATTTAAAACTTTCAGAAAAACAAAGAGAAGCAATAGAATTAATAAATGATAACAATGTGTGTATTATAACAGGTGGTCCAGGAACAGGAAAAACTACAATTATAAGAGCAATAATTGAATTATACAAAAAGCATGGAAAAAAGCCAGTATTATGTGCTCCAACAGGTCGTGCTGCTAAAAGAATGACTGAAACAACAGGAGAAGAAGCAAAAACATTACATAGACTTTTAGAGCTTATGGGTGGAGATGATGAAAATTTATTTAATACAGAGCTTTTAGTAACTCCGATTGATGGAGATATAATAATTGTTGATGAAGCTTCAATGCTTGATATGTTTTTAATGAATTATCTGGTAAAAGCAATATATAAAGGTACAAAACTTGTATTAGTAGGCGATATTGACCAGCTACCATCAGTAGGTCCAGGAAGTATATTAAAAGATATAATTGAGTCAAATCAAATTTGCACAATAAGACTTAATCAAATTTTTAGACAAGCTGCAAAAAGTAAAATAATAATGAACAGCCATAGAGTAAACGAAGGAGAAAGTTTTATTGGCGGAAATGTTAAACAAACAGATATAGATGGAGAAAGCATAGACCTTCTAGACGACTTCTTTTATATAAATGAATCTGTGCCTGAAAAAATTCAACAAACTATTGTAAGCTTGTGTAAAGGTAGACTTCAAAAGTTTGGAAATTATGATTTCTTTAATAATATTCAAATAATAACTCCAACTAAAAAAGGAAAACTTGGAACAAAAGAATTAAATATACTGTTACAAGAAGAACTAAACCCACTAGAAGATGATAAAGAAGAAAAAGAATATGGAAGCATAAAATTTAGAGAAAATGATAGAGTAATGCAAACAAAGAATAATTATAACATCTTGTGGGAAAAAGAAAATGATAGAGAGTTCAAAAAGGATTTAGGCAATGGAGTATTTAATGGAGAACTTGGAAGAATAGAAAAAATAAATAATTATGAAAAAACTGTGCATGTTAAATTTGATGATGGCAAAATTGCAACTTATGAAGTAAATGAATTAGAGCAATTAGAACATGCCTATAGTATAACTGTTCATAAATCACAAGGTAGTGAATTTGATGTTGTAATACTTGTTCTTACTCAAACTGCGCCAATGTTATTAACAAGAAATTTAATATATACAGCAATGACTAGAGCAAAAAAACTTTTAATTGTAATTGGTGCACAAAGTACATTAAACTATATGATAAACAATAATACAACTAGACAAAGAAATACGGGACTAAAGTATAAATTAGAAAAAATAGGTGGACAAGAAACGACTATATAATATAAAATAATAATGAAAACGATATTTGAAAAATTATTAGATTTAATTTATCCACCAAAGTGTATGTTTTGTGGAAAAATAGAAGAAAATCATATATGCAAAGATTGTATAAAAATAGTGAAAAATGAAGAAAAAACAACTGTTTTAGACTATAATGCATATTTATTTGAATATAAAGATAAACTAAGAGATAAAATAATTGAGTATAAATTTGATGATAAATCGTATTTATATAAAGATTTTGCATATCTTTTTATAAATAATCAAAAAATATGTGATTTTTTGAAATCTTATGATATAATTACGGCAGTTCCAATGTATTATAAGAAAAAAATGCAAAGGGGATATAATCAAACTGAACTAATTGCAAAGGAGCTATCTAAAAAAATAAACAATCTAGAATATGTGAATTTGTTAAATAAAATAAAAAATACAAATAATCAGATGAATTTAAACAAAGAAGAAAGAATGCAAAATTTAATTGGAGCATACAAAATAAATGAGAAAAGCAAACATTTAATAGCAAATAAAAATGTTTTGATTTTTGATGATATATATACAACTGGAAGCACAATAAAAGAATGTAAAAAAGAAATATACAAATATAATCCTAAAATTATAGGAACTTTAACAATAGCAAAAGACTTTATTTAATTAAGCAGTAAAAGAAGGGAGAAAAACAATGGATGATTTAGTTGAAAGTATACTTGACTACATTAGATCAGATTACACAGACTACGCTGTAATGATAAATGGTGAATGGGGAAGCGGAAAAACATATTTCTGGAATAATAAAGTAAAAAACAAAATTAACTCTATGCAAATACATGGTAAAAAATATACTACAATTTATATGTCTTTGTATGGTATATCAAACTTAGAGGAAATAAGCAAAAAAATATTTATGGAAACAACTCAGCTTATGGACAAAAACTTAAAAAAATACATGAATAGTAATAATGTTACAACAATACCAGAATATGCAAAAAATGGTATTGATATGGCTAACCTTTTTGGTGTAACACAAAATGGTGAAAAAATGAATTATGCAGACTTTTTCTCGACAGAAGATAAAGTTTTCTGTTTTGACGATCTAGAAAGAGCAAATGTTGATGTTATTGATATATTAGGATATATTAATAACTTTGTTGAGCATGACCATATAAAAACAATAATTATATGTAATGAAAAGGAACTTTCTACAAAATTAAAAAGCACTAATATAGAAATGAAAACTTTCATAGCAACATATTTATTAGACAAGCAAAATAAAATAAACATCAAAACTGATGAGCCAATGGTAGAAAGAATACAAAATACTATTGAATATGTATTTGATAAAGCAAATGACTATGAAAGAATAAAAGAAAAATTAATTGGTGAAACTTTTGAATATGATCCAGAATTCGAATATATAATAAATGGATTATTAATGAGATATGAAAGATATCCTGAACTAATAAGATTTTTAAGAGCCAATACATTCTTAATTACATCTACATTTAAGAAGAGTGGAACAAGAAACTTAAGAATATTAAAACATGCATTAAATGACTTCAAAAAAGTATTTGATATGGTAAATAAATCATATCCAAATACAAATAATAGGGTATTACAAACAATGCTAATATTTACAATAGCAATATCTTTTGAAATAAAAACTGGAAAAATCACAAAGGACAAATTCAAGAGCATTGCTAACAATGAAGAATACAAAGCAATACTTGTTTCTTCAAGAGTATTTATGGATAATAGACAATTCTATATTAAAGAATTTGATAACAATTATTACTATAATTTTAAAGTTGAATATAGATTCTTCAAATTTATTGAGCTATATGTAAGAACAAGAATTTTTGATATGAAAACATTCAAAGAAGATATGGAAGCAATAACTCATAGCAATGAAAAAAGCGTTGTTCCAGGATACAAAAAGCTTCTTACAGAAGAGTACTGGAAAGTATCTGATGAAGAGTTTAATAAAATAATAGAAGAAGTAATAGAAGATGTAAAAAAAGGCAAAGTTGCACCTGTTAATATTGTAAAATTATTTGCATATTTTAGTCACTTTATAGATAAAAAACTTATTGACTATGATATTCAAACAATAGAAACAGTGTTTATGAATGGAATGAATATGGCAGCAGTATCTTCAAGCTATTGCGAAAATGCAGATGAAGAATTATCTCAAATAGCAGTAGAGGATTCTGGCCCAGAAATGAAAAATGTTTTATCAAGATTCTATGAAATAAATGAAACATTGAAAGATAAGATGTACAGAGAAAAGGCAGAAGAGCTATTCAAGTGCATACCTATGAAAATGGAAGTATTCTACGATAAATTTGAGAAAGAATTTAGTACAGTTCCAATATTTAAGTACTATGATCCATTCCAATTGTTCCAAAGATTATCTTGTGCAAGCAATGAAGACATAGTAACAATAAGAGAAATGCTTGCAGAAAGAGTAAAACATAATAAAGAGCAAATTGAATCAGAAGTAGAAAATATTGCTAAATTAAGAAAGATTATGACTGATTACTTAGATGGCAAGAAACCAACATTAAAGACTGTAATGATTAAAGAATTCAGTGATGAATTAGACAATATTTTAAAAATTTATAGAGAAGAAAAAAGAAACGAAGGAGCAATGTCTACAACTGAATATAATATCCAATAATTAACAAAAATTAATTTATGAATAATTTTTTCCTTATTTGCAATAATAAGACTATAAAACAAACTAACAATCAAGGAGGAAATTATGAAAGCAACAGGAGTTGTAAGAAGGATAGATGATTTAGGTAGAGTTGTTATTCCAAAAGAAATACGAAGAACATTGAGGATAAAAGAGGGAGATCCATTAGAAATATTCACCGATAAAGAAGGAGAAGTAATATTAAAAAAATATTCTCCAATAGGTGAACTTTCAGAGTTTGCTGCAGAATATGCTGAAACTTTGACCAAAACAACTGGTCATATTGCATGTATAACTGATAAAGATACTGTAATTGCAGTATCAGGTGCTTCAAAAAAAGAGTGGCTAGAGCAAGGTGTAAGTAGAGAACTTGAAAAAATAATGGAGGATCAAGAAAAGTACTTAAGCAAAGAAAATAATGATGTGGCTGTGCCAATAACTCAAAATGAAAAAGATGACAAAATCTATAAAGCTCAAGTAATTTATCCAATAATATCTGACGGAAGTTCAATAGGAAGTGTAATTTTATTATCAAAAGATAATAAAACAAAAATGACAGAAGTTGAACAAAAAGTTGTACAATCAGCAGCTAGCTTTTTAGGAAAGCAGATGGAAATATAATGGTATTGACAGATAGAAAAAATTAAGTTATTATACTAAAATAAGGTAGTTGGTTGATGCCAATAAAGCATTTCTTCAATTTGATTTATAGGAGGAAATAATATGCATTATAAGTGGGAGTTTGAACATACTGACCGCTTGGGGCATAAGTATAGAACTTATACTGGAAAAATACGGCGGTGTCCTGGTGAAAAAACATCCCAAAAAGGTTTTGTACTGGGACATAATGTTTCAGTGATTGGAAAGATTGCTTGTTATGGACTAGAAGATAAAAAATCAAATAATGAGGAGAAAGATAAAGACGGAGGGTGATTGCCCTTCGTTTTTTTATGAAAAAATGTAACAAATTTGATTTTTAAAAGTCTAATAAGTAGATTACATAGGAAAAAAGAAAGGAGGAAAAAGTTACGGAAAAT
>CAKPKE010000026.1 GCA_934167095.1 uncultured Clostridia bacterium | reverse complement strand
AGATAGGAGAAAATAAAATGCCAAAAGCAAAGTATAAAAGAATCTTACTGAAGCTTAGTGGAGAAGCATTAGCAGGTAATTTAAAAACAGGATTAGATGCTGATGTAATGTCTACTATTTGCAAACAAATAAAAGAAGTAAGTGACTTAGGAGTAGAAATTGGTATTGTTGTAGGTGGCGGAAATTTTTGGCGCGGAAAATACAGCTCAAAAATGGAAAGAACAACAACAGATACAATGGGAATGCTTGCGACAATTATGAATGCATTAGCACTTCAGGATGAATTAGAAAAAATTGGACTAAAGGCAAGAATTCAAACTTCTGTTGAAATGACTCAAATTGCAGAGCCATATACTAGAAGAAAAACAATGGATTATTTAAAAGATGGCAAAATAGTAATTTTTGCTGGTGGAACAGGACATCCATATTTCTCAACAGACACAGCAGCAGCACTTCGTGCATCTGAAGTAAATGCAGAGGTAATATTAGTTGCAAAAACAATTGATGGAGTATATTCTGCAGACCCTAAAATAGACCCAAGTGCGACAAAATATGACGAAATAACTTATGTAGAAGTACTAGAAAAAAATCTAAAAGTAATGGATCAAACAGCAATATCTCTTTGCAGAGATAACAACATGCCATTAATAGTATTTAAGATGAATGAATATGGAAATATATTAAAAGCAGTAACTGGCCAAAAGGTTGGAACACTTGTTACTGAAGGAAAATAAAAATAAAGACTACTAAATTAAATAATGAATTTAATAAAATTAGTTAAAGGTATAAAACTTTAATTGTAGTAAGAAAGGAAAAATTTAAAATGGATTTTAATAATGTTACAGAAAAAATGAGCAAAACAATAAGCGTATACGAGGAAAATTTATCAGAGGTTAGAGCAGGAAGAGCTAATCCAAATATACTAAATAAAATAACAGTTGACTACTACGGAGTTCCAACTCCAATCAATCAAATGGCAGGAATATCAGTTCCAGAGCCAAGAATGATAGTTATTCAACCATGGGATATGAGTGTTTTAAAAGAAATAGAAAAAGCAATAAACTTAGCTGATATTGGAATAAACCCAAACAATGATGGAAAAGTCATAAGACTTGTATTCCCAGAGCTTACAGAGGAAAGAAGAAAAGAACTTGCAAAGCAAATTAGAAAAATGGCAGAAGAAGCAAAAGTTGCAGTTCGTTCAATACGAAGAGATGCAATAGATGAAGCAAGAACAGCTCAAAAAAATAGCGAACTTACAGAAGATGAATTAAAACAAGCAGAGGACAAAATTCAAAAAATAACAGATTCAAAAATAGAAGAGATTGATAAAATATTAGAAAATAAAGAAAAAGAAATAATGACAGTATAGGGAGAAATTATGGAGGAATATGTAAACAAAATTGACCTTGAAAATTTACCAAAACATGTTGCAATAATAATGGATGGAAATAGAAGATGGGCAAAGAAAAATGGCAAAACTACTCCACAAGGACATAAAGAAGGCGCTGAAACATTAAAGCGCCTTGCAAAATTTGCAAATAAACTTGGTATAAAATATATGACAGTTTATGCTTTTTCAACAGAAAACTGGAAAAGAGCAGAAGATGAAGTTGGAGCAATAATGAAGCTTCTTAAATATTACATATTAGACTTTTTTAAATCAAATGATGACAATGTAAAAGTAAAAGTAATAGGAAAAATCGAAGAACTTCCAAAAGACATTTATGAAGAAATAAAAGCAGTTGAAGAAAAAACTAAAAATAATACAGGAATGGTTTTAAACATTGCTTTTAATTATGGTGGAAGAGATGAAATTACGACTGCCACAAAAAATATTGCGAAATTAGTTCTTGAAGGAAAATTAAATCTTCAAGATATTACAGAAGAAACAATTTCACAAAATTTATATACAGCAAATCAGCCAGATCCAGATTTATTAATAAGAACATCTGGAGAAGAAAGAATAAGTAATTTCTTGCCATGGCAAATAGCATATTCAGAATTTGTATTTTCTGATAAATATTGGCCAGAATATTCTGACGAAGATTTTATAGATTCTATTGCAATATATCAATGCAGAAATAGAAGATTTGGCGGAAATAAATAAATATTTAATAAAGGAAAACAAGAGAAATGAAAAGAATTTTATCAGGAGCAATAATATTTGCAACTGTTTTAGTTGTATTTATATTTGGAAATGTCTACACAGTAGATATTGTACTTTGTGCAGTAGCTTTAAGATGTGTTTATGAATTATCAAAAACTTTTGAGAAAAAAGGTTTTTCACCAATTAAATGGGTTGCATATTTAGCTTGTATAGCACTTGGACTTTTGCATATATTAAATTTAGATAGTAAAATAATGTTTAGTGAATTAGTTTTACCTATAGCATTAGTTTTAAGCTTTGCTGATTTAATATTTAGAAAAGATAAAAAAAGAACAGCTGTAGATGTTGCAATAACAGCATTTGAAATATTATATGTAGTTGTATTTTTATCAATATTTTCAAAAATAAGAGCTATGGAAAATGGAAAATTACTAATTTGGTATGTATTTATAACAGCTTGGATAACTGATGTGTTTGCACTTTATATAGGAAAAACTATTGGAAAACATCATTTTACACAAATTTCACCAAATAAAACGATTGAAGGTTGTATAGGCGGACTAGTTGGTTCTGTACTAGGAACATTACTTTATACATTTGCTTTAAATCAATTTTCAGGAGCAATAACAATCAATTATGCTTATGCAATAATGATGGGAGTAGTATTAAGCATCATAGGTCAAATTGGAGATTTAGCAGCATCTAGCGTAAAAAGATATGCAGATGTAAAAGATTTTAGCAATTTAATTCCAGGACATGGTGGAATGCTTGACAGAATAGACAGTATAATATTTATAGCACCATTTGCATATATATTATTATCTTTTATAATGTAGTGGAGGCAAAATTTGATAACTATTCTAATTAACGCAATAAAAATAATATTTTTATTAGGATTTTTAATAGGAATACATGAAACAGGACATTTCCTAGTTGCAAAACTTTGCAAGGTAAAAGTAAATGAGTTTGCAATAGGATTTGGTCCTACTATTTTTAAAAAGCAAGGAAAAGAAACTAAATATGCATTAAGATTAATACCTTTAGGTGGGTTTGTAAATCTAGAAGGTGAAGAAGCTCTCTCTAATGAAGAAGGGGCTTTTTGTAATGCAAGTATTCCAAAAAGAATTGCAATAGTGTCTGCTGGTGCGATTGTAAACATTGTATTTGCAATAATTGCATATTTTATTTTAAGTTTAACTGCGACTGGATATACCAGCAATGTTGTATCAAAAGTACTAGAAGGCTATAATGCAGAGCAGTCTGGAATTGAAGCAGGAGATAAAATTATAAGCATAAATGATACAAAAATTGTAACAGTAAACGATATAAGAGCTATTCTTTTAGAAGAAAATGGTAAAAAAGTAAATTTAAAAGTAGAAAAAGCTTCAGGTGAAATACAAGATATTGAAATTGAGCCAACAAATAAAGATGGAACATATTATTTAGGCTTAGAATTTAAAATTGCAGAAGATACTTTTGAAAATAGAATGTATTATTCATGGCATAGCACAGGAGAATTTTTGTCACAAATAGGGGGAAGCATAAAAGCGTTATTTACAAAAGCTCCTAGTTCTGCAGAACTAACTGGACCTGTTGGTATTTCACAAGTAGTTGCAAAAACAAATGGAATAAGGCAGTTTGTGTATGTATTAGTTGTTGTTTCGATGTCGCTTGGAGTTACTAATTTAATACCGTTTCCACCACTAGATGGCGGAAAAATACTTCTTCTAATTATAGAATGGATTAGAAGAAAGCCAATGGATAAAGAATTTGAAGCAAAATTGCAACTTGCGGGATTTGCAATATTAATAACATTATCAATAATTGTAACATATAATGATATACTAAAAATATTTTAACATTAGTATAAGGGGGAAAACTAATGGAGAAACAAGCAT
The DNA here is from genome assembly GCA_934167095.1 of uncultured Clostridia bacterium. Classification (GTDB taxonomy): domain Bacteria; phylum Bacillota; class Clostridia; order TANB77; family CAG-508; genus CAG-245. Next base: position 11,123 of record CAKPKE010000026.1, on the reverse strand, counting down.
ATAAAAATGTAAAAGAAGTATTTAAAGACTATGACTCTAACAGCTTTGAACTAAATGCTGCAAGGGTTACAGGAATAAATTTATATAAATCAAAAAAAGAGCTTGAACTACTAATTGAAGCTGACAAACCAATTAAAATACAAGATATTCTAGCTATGGAAAAATACATGGAAAATAGATTTCAAGTAAAAAATGCTAGAATTACAATTAAATATACTTTTGACGAAGTTCCTCTAACTTTAGTTGGTAAAGAAGAAGTAAAAGATACAAACACTGTAATTGCTGAAAATTGGCAAAATATAGTGGAATACATATCTTTTAAGCATCCAATAGCAAAAGCTTTTTTAAAAAACAGTATAGTTAATATAGAAAATAATAAAATTCAAGTTACTTTGGTTAGAAAAGGAAAAGAATTTTTAGAGAGTAACAGGTTTAATGAGGTATTTTCAAACATTATTCAAAATGTTTATAACAAAAAATATGCAATAATATATAATGAACAAATTGATACTGAAAGCATTGCAAAATATAAAGAAAAACAAGCTCAGCTTCAAAAAAGTATAGTTAGTAAAATAATAAGTAATGTGGAAAACAGCAAAGCTGAAAAGACTGAATCTGGAGAGAAAAAAGAGCATGTTAAAAAGCAATATTCAGGAAATGCTCCTCAAGATTTACCTTGGGCAGATGTTCCACCACCAGAAATGCCTCCAATGATGGATATGAATATGCCACCAGAAATGATGCCTCAAGATTTTGGAGGCGGATTTGCACCAGCACCACAAGCTACAAAGCCTGAACCAAAGAAAGAAGAGCCTCAGGAAGAAGATACACCACTTATTGTTGGAAGAAGTTTGAATTTAAAAGATGCAATTACTAAAATCCAAGATGTTGGTGTTGAAAGTGGAAATGTAATTATTGAAGGTTCAATATTAACAGTAATATTAGACGCTAAAGACGAAAATATTAATCTAGAAATAAAAACAAGAGAATTAAAATCTGGAAAAGTTTTAATTACATTTAGTGTTTATGATGGAACAAATACTATCGACTGTAAAGTTTTCGCACCAGGCGAAAAAGCAGATAAAATTAAAAAGAGATTAAAAAATGCAAAACGAGTAAGAATTGCTGGAACTGCACAATTTGACCCCTATGCAAAGCAGTTAGGTATTTTAGCAAATACTGTAATTGAAATGCCTGAAGAGAAAAAAGTACAAAGAATGGATATGGCTGAAATCAAAAGAGTTGAGCTTCACATGCATACTCAAATGAGCATGATGGATGGAATAACTCCTGCAAAAGACTTAATTAAAAGAGCGATGAAATGGGGAATGAAATCAATAGCAATAACAGACCATGGAAATGTTCAAGCTTTCCCTGATGCGCATAAAATGCTTGGCGTAAATAATCCAGATATGAAAGTTTTGTATGGAGTTGAAGCATATTTGGTTCCCGATAAAGTTCCTTGTATCGGAAACTCAAGAGGACAAGCTCTTCATACAACATACTGTGTACTAGACTTAGAAACAACAGGTCTTTCATTTAGAACAGAAAAAATTACTGAAATAGGAATCATGAAGCTAAATGAGAAAGGCGAAGTAATTGGCGAATTTGAAACTTTTGTAAATCCGGAAAAACCAATTCCTCAAAGAGTAGTTGAGGTAACTCATATTACTGATGACATGGTAAAAGATGCCGAAACTATTGATAAAGTATTTCCTAAAATGCTTGAATTTATTGGAGATAGCGTTGTTGTAACGCATAACACAGACTTTGATATAGGATTTTTAAAGTATAATGCAAAACAGTTAGGATACACCTTTGAAAATACATACTTAGATACATTAAGACTTGCAAAAGACTTGTTCCCAGACTACAAAAAATACAAATTAGGAGTAATTGCAGAAAATTTAGGAATTGAAGTATTAGTTGCACATAGAGCTTTAGATGATGTTGATACAACTGTAAAAGTATTTAGAAAAATGCTTGAAATGCTTGATGAAAAAGGTGTAGAAACAATAGACCAAATAAGTGAAAAAGTAGGCGGACAAGTAAACTACAAAAAATTAAAAAGCTTCCATGCAATAATTTTGGCAAAAGATTATGTTGGACTAAAAAATTTATATAAGCTAATTTCAATTTCACATTTAAATTACTTTTATAAAAAGCCATTAATATTAAAATCTATTTATAAGCAATACTGCGAAGGTCTTATTTTAGGTAGTGCTTGTGAAGCAGGAGAATTATATCAGGCAATAGAACAAGGAAAAGATGATGACGAAGTAGAAGCTATTGCAAGAGATTATGATTATTTAGAAATACAACCAACAGGAAACAACATGTTCTTAGTTAGAAATGGTGTTGTACCAAATGTAGAGGCACTTCAAGACATAAATAGAAAAATAGTTGCCTTGGGTGAAAAACTAGATAAATTAGTAGTTGCAACTTGTGATGTTCATTTTATGGACCCAGAAGACGAAATATATAGAAGAATATTAGAAGCAGGGCAAGGCTATGCAGACTGTGACCTGCAAGCACCACTATATTTAAGAACAACAGAAGAAATGCTAGAAGAGTTTAGCTATCTAGGCAAAGAAAAAGCTTATGAAGTAGTTGTAACAAACACAAATAAAGTAGCTGATATGTGTGAGCAAATAAGCCCAATTTCACCAGAAAAATGTCCACCATATATCAATGACTGTGAAAAAACAATAAAAGAAATTGCATATAATAAAGCTCATGAATTATATGGCGACCCACTTCCACAAATAGTTGAAGATAGACTACAAAGGGAACTTACATCTATAATTAGCAACGGATTCTCCGTTATGTACATTATAGCTCAGAAGCTGGTTTGGAAGTCTAATGCAGATGGATACATAGTAGGTTCCAGAGGTTCAGTTGGTTCATCATTTGTTGCCAACATGACAGGTATTACAGAGGTAAATTCACTTCCACCACATTATAGATGCCCGCATTGTAAATATTCAGATTTTACTGATTATGGTTATAAAAATGGATTTGACTTGCCAGATAAAATGTGCCCAAAGTGTGGTCATAAATTGAAGAAAGATGGACTAGATATCCCATTTGAAACTTTCTTAGGATTTAATGGAGATAAAGAACCAGATATAGACTTAAACTTCTCTGGTGAATATCAAGCAAAAGCACATAAATATACAGAAGTAATATTTGGAAAAGGAACAACTTTTAAAGCTGGAACTGTTGGTACTGTAGCAGGAAAAACTGCGATGGGCTATGTTAGAAAATATAATGAAGAACGTGGAATTCCAATAAATAATTCTGAAGTAATAAGAATTGCACAAGGCTGTACAGGAATTAAAAGAACAACGGGACAGCACCCTGGAGGAATTATAGTTGTTCCAAAAGGAAGAGAAATATATGAGTTTACACCAGTTCAGCATCCTGCAGATGATCCAAATTCAGACATAATAACAACTCACTTTGATTATCACTCAATCGACCAGAACCTTTTAAAATTAGATATACTAGGACATGATGATCCAACAATGATAAGAATGCTTTATGATATAACAGGTCAGGACCCAACAAAAGTTCCACTTGATGATAAAGAAACGATGTCAATTTTTGGTTCAACAAAAGCATTAGGAGTAACTCCTGAACAAATACATAGTGAAGTTGGAAGTTTCGGTGTTCCAGAATTTGGAACAAAATTCGTAAGAGGAATGCTTGTTGACACAAGACCAAAAACATTTGATGAATTGATTAGAATTTCAGGTCTATCACATGGTACCGATGTTTGGCTAAATAATGCTCAAAGCTTAATTGAAGCAGGCACTATCAAACTGGAAGATGCTATATGTTGTAGAGATGATATAATGATTTACTTAATAAAAGAAGGATTGCCACCACAAAAAGCGTTCAAAATAATGGAGTTTGTTCGTAAAGGAAAGCCTTCAAAAGATCCAGAAGGTTGGGCTAAACATGAAGCTACAATGAGAGAATACAATATTCCAGAGTGGTATATAGGCTCTTGTAAAAAAATCAAGTACATGTTCCCTAAAGCCCATGCTGCAGCTTATGTTACAAATGCTTTCAGAATCGCGTGGTTCAAAGTTCACATGCCAAAAGCTTATTATGCTGCATACTTCTCTATAAGAGCAGACGCTTTTGATAGTGATGTAATGTGCAACGGAAAAGAAAGAGTAAAGAACAAGATGAAAGAAATTGAACTTGCTGGAAAAGCTGCAACTAAAAAGGATCAAGATACATATTCAGTTTGCGAAATCGTTCTTGAAATGTACGAAAGAGGCTTTAATTTCTTACCAATGGACTTGTATGAATCAGATGCTACAAAATTTAAAGTTATGCCAGATGGAATAAGACCACCATTAAATAGTATACCAGGACTTGGAACTGTTGCAGCACAAAGTATTCAGGAAGCAAGAAAAGCAGGCGAGTTTATGTCTATAGATGACTTGAAAATTCGTGCAAAAGTTGGAAAATCAACAATAGAGATGCTTCAAAATGTTGGTTGCTTAAAAGGAATGAGCCAAAGCAATCAAATGAGCTTATTTGCTTAAATAGAATTGCTTGTTTTGAGCTTATTAAAAAAATGGCAATTAAAAATTACAGACCTGATTAAAGCGAAAGGAATAAAATATGGAATATTTAATACAAATATTTAGCATTAGAAATATAGCAATATATTTGATAATAATTAATTTAGTTGGATTTTTATCAATGTTAATAGATAAAAAGAAAGCTGAAAGAGGAAGCTGGAGAATAAAAGAAAGCACACTTTTAATAATTGCAGTTCTAGGCGGAAGTATAGGCTCTATTGCAGGGATGTATACTTTTAGGCACAAAACGCAAAAGCCTAGATTTTATGTAGGCCTTCCTATAATATTAATAACTCAAATTTTAATTATTATATATATTGCAACTCAGGTAAACAAATAAATATATAATTTGTGTTAGTACATATAAAATGAAAAAATACAGAAAATAAATAGGCTTTCATTGGCATAAATTAAAAAATAAAAAGTAACCCTCGTATCAAAAGTAAAATGATACGAGGGTGTTTTGTGTAGATTATGCTTTAGGTTCTTTAGTGCTTATGAGTAAGCCTACGAACCATTACTTGAGCACGCTGTTTCTTAGAAGCAACGTATGCTCGTCTGGAATCATTACCGTGCCGTTTGGCATTTACCCGCATAGTGCGGATGTGAGCTTTGTCCAGCATTGGCATAATTTACACCTCCTTTAAAATGGATTTGCATTTACTATTATAGTTTATTTGTAGAAATATGTCAACTGATGACGAATATACATAATAAATAAAGAAAAATATGTTTGATTAACCGTAAAAAAGTTATACATAAAAATGTGGATAACTTATAGCCTTGAAGCACTTGATATAAAAGTTATCCACAAAGTTATCCACATTATCCACAGCCATGTGGATAATAAAATACAACAAAAATAAATAACAATAGTACACATAATTGAAAAATGAACAAGACTAACACAAAAATAAATAATAATATAAAAAACAAGAATAATATGCACTTCAAAAGATAAAATAATATAAATATAATAAAGTAGATATTTTGTATGAATAAAATTATATAAATAAAATATAGGGGCGTGACTAAATAAAAACAAATTTAGTTTGCACGACCAAAACACAGGAGGAAAATAAAAAATGATGAACGCCAAAAGCCTTGGGGCTGTACACACACACACACACACACACACACACCGATAGCTTAGAAAATAAAAAAGGAATAACACTAGTAGCTCTAGTTGTAACTATTGTTGTGCTTTTAATACTTGCAGGAGTTTCAATTAATCTAGTTCTAGGTGAAAACGGACTAATAACAAAAGCTCAAGAGGCAAAGCGAAAATCTCACGAAGAATCAATAAAAGAACAAGCAGATATGGCACTAGCAAGTTATCAATTAGAAAAAGCAAAGAATGGAGAGGATACTAGCTTAGATGGTAACAAAATAGAAAATTTAGAGATAATAGAAGAAAATCCAAGTGAAGATGTAAAATTCATAGCAAAAGCTGATGATAGAATAATTATAATGAAATCAGACGGAACCTCAATTGTAACAAAAGAAAATCTTGTGAGGAATGGATTTGTTACAAATGGAAATGAAAACTTTTCTGGTACTACTGAGAAAAATGGTGTTTTATTATTTAATTCTGGAAAGGACCATTTTATAACATCTACAGATTATATTGAAATTGATCCAAGTAAAAAATATTATGAAGGAATAATTGCAAAAACTAACAATACAAAAGCCTTTGACTATATTGGATTTGTTGAATATGATTGTGATAAAAATATTATTGATGATACAAAAGTTTTATATGTAGAAAATTCTCTAACATTTTTAACTAAAGATTTAAATGATGGAGATACAGAAGTATATTTTAGCGACTTGAATGGGTTTAAATCACCTAATAATAACTATTTTTACAATGGCCTAATATTCTGGAATTATAAAGATTCAACAGGTTACCAATATCCAGAACAAACATATTCTAGAAATGTATTCTATGATTTATTTGATAGTGACGGGATAGACCTTGAAAATAATAAAATTACATTAAAAAAGTCATGGAAGAGTGGGAAAATAGAAAAAAATACAAAAGTAAGCCAGACTTCACGAGGAGAAAATCATAATTATGGAGTGTTGGAAGGAAATTTAAGTGGAAATTACAAACTATATAGTAATTATATTCAAGGAATAAATAATAGGGGATATGGAAACTTTGTAAAGTTTAGAAATGGTACAAAATATGTAAGAATATTATTTAGACTCAATTATGCAGGACTGGAAAATGTAAGTACAGAGGTAAAAGATATAATATTTGCTGAATGTGAATAAATAAGATATAGAAAGAATAGGAGAAATCCTATTCTTTTTGTATACTTTTTAGAATGAATATGTTAGAATATACAAAAATGGAGACAAGATATAATGGAGAAAGAACTAGAATATAAAATATTTTATGAAACCCAATATTCAAATATAACAGAAATGGAAGTTGACGCCAAAAAATATATGGAAATATTAAGAAATAAATTTCCAGAAGCAATAATTACAAAAGAATTCTATAAGGGAAAAAATCTTATAGTAAGAGCAACGAAAGTAAAAAAAGAAGTTATAATAAGAAGAAAAGATAAAGAAATAGATAGAGGATTTGAAAGGACAAGAGAAGAAAGATAAATTACAAATTTAGGAGGAAAAGATGGAAAATAAATATAACATGACATTAGAACAAAATATATTTCTAGCTAAAAGAAACTTAGTTGATAATGTGTATGCAAATGCTAGAATGGAAGGAATAAATATAACATTTCCACAGACAAAAACAATACTAGATGGAGTAAATGTTTCTGATTTGAAGTTAGACGATATCCAATGTGTATTAAATTTAAGGGATGCGTGGAAATTTGTTATTGCAAACATTAATGAAAAATTTGATTTGAACTTTATATGTAAAGTAAATGAGTATGTTGCAAGGAATGAAAGCCTTGAGTGGGGCAAGCTAAGAAGCGGAAAAGTGGAAATTACAGGAACAGACTATATCCCAGAAGTGCCAGTTGAAGAAAAGGTAAAAGAAGAAATTGATAAAATTTTAAAAATTGAAAATGCGACTCAAAGGGCAATAACTTATATGTTATTTGGAATGAGAAGCCAGCTTTTTTGGGACGGAAATAAAAGAACAAGCACAATAGTAGCAAATAAAATAATGATAGAAAATGGAGCTGGAATAATTAAGGTTCCAGATAATAAACTTGAAGAATTTAACAAACTTTTAACTGAATATTATAATACTAATAATATGGAACAAATATCACAATTTATTTATGAAAATTGTATAGATGGTATATCAATTTAGAGGTAAAAAATAAGAATAAATGCATCTCATATAAACCAGAAATGCCAATGTTTGTGCAGTGAGAAAATGAATGATTAAAAATTGGGTATAAAATTCTAAAAAAGATATAAAATATAAAAGTAATTGTTGACATTATTTTATTGAGGTGTTACAATTATTATACCAGAAGGAGATAACCTTTGATAGGTGTACAAGTGAGATTAGATTGAAAAATTAAGTGTATTTTGAATACACCTACTTACTTGGAAAGAGGCTAATACAAAAGGCTTCTTTTTTTGTATAATAAATAACAGAATTTCACACTAATGGTGCGAGAAATTAGCTGGAATAAAAATATAATGATTACAATAAAATAAGTATTAAAATCATAAATTTAAACAAAATAATTGACATAAGCTACAAACAGTGGTATTATAATGAAAGTTAAAAAAGTTGAATTTTTAGCAATATACAGCGATGAAAAAGAAAAAATATAAAAAACTATTTTTAGAGAGCTGAAAAAGGTGAAAGTCAGTAATAGCTTATTATATGGGGAGCTTTGGAGCTGAATTTAATAAATAAAGGTGTAAGTTACAAAAACTTAAATTAGGGTGGAACCGCGTAAGTTATAAGCTTTCGTCCCTAGCATGTAAATGTTATGTGCTAGGAATGAAGGCTTTTTTGATATAAAAAATATTTTTAGGAGGAAAATATTATGGTAGAAAGTATGGAAAAAATAGTTGCTTTATGCAAAAACAGAGGATTTATTTATCCAGGTTCTGAAATATATGGAGGACTTGCAAACACTTGGGACTATGGCCCTCTAGGAGTAGAACTAAAAAACAATGTAAAAAACGCATGGAGAAAAAAGTTTATTCAAGAGAATAAATATAATGTAGGTCTTGATGCTGCAATATTCATGAATCCTGAAACTTGGGTTGCAACAGGACATGTAGCAGGTTTTAGTGATCCATTAATAGACTGCAAAGAATGTAAAACAAGACATAGAGCAGACAAATTAATTGAAGAATGGATGCATGAACATAATTGCGAAGAAGTAGTTGATGGTTGGCCAGATGAAAAAATGATTTCATATATGCAAGAACATCATATTGCTTGCCCTAACTGCGGAAAAGAGAATTTTACAGGAATAAGAAAATTCAATCTTATGTTTAAGACATTCCAAGGAGTAACTGAAGACTCAACATCTCAAATATATCTAAGACCAGAAACTGCTCAAGGTATATTTGTAAACTTCAAAAATGTTGCAAGAACAACAAGAAGAAAATTACCAATGGGAATTGCTCAAATAGGAAAAGCATTTAGAAATGAAATAACTCCAGGAAACTTCACATTCAGAACTCGTGAATTCGAACAAATGGAACTAGAGTTTTTCTGCAAACCAAATACTGATTTAGAGTGGTTTAAATTCTGGAAAGATTATTGTAAAAACTTTTTACTTTCACTAGGAATGGAAGATGAAAATATAAGACTTCGTGATCACAGTAAAGAAGAACTTGTATTCTATAGCAAGGCAACAACTGATATTGAATTTAAGTTTCCTTTTGGTTGGGGTGAATTATGGGGAATAGCTGATAGAACAGATTATGATTTATCAAGACACATGGAACATTCAAAGCAAGATTTATCATATCAAGATCCAGAAACAAACGAAAAATACATTCCTTATGTAATTGAACCATCTCTAGGTTGTGACAGAGTAACACTTGCATTTTTATGTAATGCCTATGAAGAGCAGAATTTAGGAGAAGGAGACAGTAGAATCGTAATGCATCTTCATCCAGCACTTGCTCCATATAAAGTTGCTGTACTTCCATTATCTAAAAAGCTTTCAGAAAAATCTCAAGAAGTTTATGAAAAACTTTCTAAGAAATTCATGTGTGATTACGATGAAGCAGGAAGCATAGGAAAGAGATATAGACGTGAGGATGAAATAGGAACACCATATTGTGTAACAATAGACTTTGATACTTTAGAAGACAACAAAGTGACAATAAGAGATAGAGACACAATGGAACAAGTAAGAATTAATATTAATGAAATTGAAAATTGGATAGAAGAAAAAATAAACTTCTAATTAAAATGGAGAACTTAAAATAAAGAAGTTCTCCATATTTTTCTACTATAAAATTGCAACTTTCGACAAAGTAAAACAAAAAATACCCTATTCGCTCCATTAAAGACTGAATAATTAAAAATAATAGTACAATAATAACTATAAAAAAAGCAATAAGGTGGTCGCATATGAAAATTAGTAAATTTAATAATTCAAGAAATATTTCTGGCACAATGCTAAGAAAACTTAGAATAGAGAAAGGACTTTCACAACAGCAATTAGCTGAAAAAGTACAATTAGAAGGAGTAGAACTCACATCTAAAGAAATATCAAAAATTGAAAATGATAATAGATTAGTTCAAGATTTTGAGTTATTTGCATTTGCAAAGGTATTAGGTGTATCTGCCGATAAATTTAACATATAATTAAATAAATAGCAAAAGGTAAATGCCTGTTATTTATTTTTTTGATTATGCTCTTTCAAAGAATTTGCATATCCGACATTTGTAAAAATAATCATGTTCGTAACTTGAAAGCAAACTTTGAGATAATAAGTATTTGTCTAGAGCTTCAAAAATATTCTCTCTACAACTACAAAAATGTGGTGGTAGATTTTTTATTGCTGTGATAAGATTCTTGTAATCTTTTTCACAGCTATTTTTTAAATCAATTATTTTTTCGTCATTAGTATCCAATAATTCGTTGCTATTTGATAGATTGTAGGTCCTCATAAAAAAATTCATTCCTTTCTATTGTCCAAAAGGCTTGCATAGTAACAAAAAAATTGATTTCTACTATGCTCCGTTTATGTTAGTAATTTATATTCTATCTCTAATAAAGAGAATAGTCAAATAAAATTTGACTATAAGAAGGATATATAAATAATGCTTTGACAGCTATTTTGATTTTAAATACTACATTTGGGATATTTAAGAATTAACACTAGTGTGAATTAAACTCACTGGAATATTTAAAATGTTTCAAATACAATACTAATTGTGATACATGAAAAATCATGTAAAATAAATGAATAAAAAATAAAATTATATATAAAACTAATAAAAACAAAAGAGAGGGATTTTTTTATGAAAAGAAAAGGACAGTTAGGTATTACATTAGTAGCTTTGGTTGTAACAATTGTAGTTTTATTAATTCTAGCAGGTGTCAG
>CAKPKE010000025.1 GCA_934167095.1 uncultured Clostridia bacterium | reverse complement strand
ATGGTTGGATTCGTAATAATGATGATTTTAGATGTAGCTTTAGGATAAATAAAAGGAAATTTATAATTTTTAAATACTATAAAATCAAGTAAAACTGTATTTATAAAATTTATAAGTTTCTTTTTTATGTTGTAATTTTAATAATGGTATGATAATATAAAATAAATTTACAAAAGGAGAGGTTTTAAAATGAGAAGTAAAAAAATAATATTAGTAGTTATTTTAGTGATTCTTATAATTGCGGTAGCAGTGTGTGGGGATGTAGCAAGAAAAATGAGAATATTTGGAAAGATAGAAGAAGAAGTTTCTAAATATAATAATTATGAAAATTACTATATAAAATTAGAAAATAGTTCTGGATATACACAAGAATATTTTAAAATGGGAAATAAAGAAAAGCTTGTTACTGTAAATGCAGTAGGAATGGCCCAGATAAAAGTTACAGAATACTATGATGGAACAAAGAAAGTTATTTACACAGAAACTCCTGAAAATAGAATTGCAAAAACTGTAGAAGATGCTTCTGTAAATCAACCAGTTCTTTGGTCTTTAGGTTTTGAAAATTCATGGTATTGGATAAAAATTGCTATGACAACTTCAGTAAAAGAATCTAATTACAATGATAAAAAGTGTTACTATATAGATGGAAGCTATTTACAAGACACTTATATAGAAAAAGATACAGGTCTAACTTTAGCAAACAAAAATGGCGAATCACAAATAAAATATGAGTATAAGTTTGATACAGTTAAAGAATCTGATTTTGAAATACCAGATGCAGAAAAATATGAAGAATAGTAAATTGCAAAAAATAAGTTATTAAAAGTTAAGAATAGAGAATGAAATAAATTACGAAAAGAAAATTAAGACATAACCAATTTGAAAAGTGAGGATGTCTTAATTTTTTTGTTTAAAAATTACCAAAAAATTAACAAAACCCTTGATTTTTTAGAAAAAATGGGGTACAATAATAAAAGACATATCAAGAGAGGCAGAAGAGTGGAAACAAATTCCACTCTTCTCCAATTGTATAAGGAGGAAAACGTGTCAAAAATAGAAGAACAAGTAGAAAATCTAATTTCAAAAACAGTAAATGACTTAGGGTATTCTATATATGATGTAATGTATGTAAAAGAGGGCAAAGACTACTACTTAAGAATTTTTATTGATAATGAAGTTGGAATTAGTTTAAATGACTGCGAAAAGGTTAATGATGCAATAACAGACATGCTAGACAGCGCAAATTACATCAAAGACCAATATTTCTTAGAAATATCATCTCCAGGAATTGAGCGACATATAAGAAATGACAAGCAATTACAATTAAATCTAAATGAAGAAATTAATGTAAAATTATTTAAAGCACTAGACAAGAAAAAAGAGTTAGAGGGAACTTTAAAAGAGTTTAATAATGAATCAATAACTATTGAAATAGACGGAAATAAGTTAATAATACCAAAAACAAATATAAGTTCAATGAAAAGAGCTTTTAAATGGAACTAAAATTAAATGAAAGAAGGGTTTAATAAAAATGAAAAAGAATGTTAAAAAAGCACCAAACTTAGGAATAGATGCAACAGAATTAATTATGGCACTAGACGAACTTGAAAAAGACAGAGGAATAAACAAAGAATATGTTATAGAGTCAATTGAAACAGCTTTAGTTACAGCATATAAAAGAAATTTTGATGTAACAACAGACAATGTAAAAATTGTTATGGATAAAGAAACAGGCGAAACTCATGTTTACGAAGAGCAAACTGTTGTAGAAGAACCAGAAGACGACTCTCAAATATCTTTAGAAGATGCTAGAAAAATTGATGTTAAATATAATGTTGGTGATGTTGTAAGAACAGAACTTATGCCAAAAAACTTTGGTAGAATAGCTGCTCAAACTGCAAAACAAGTAATTGTACAAAGAATAAGAGAAGCAACAAGAGATGTTTTATATAACGAATTTAGTCAAAGAAAAGGCGAAATAGTTTCAGGAATAATCCAAAAGGTGGACAAAAATATAGTTGTAATAGATTTAGGAAAAACAGAAGCTGTTATGCCAGTTAAGGAACAAATTCCAACAGAAGTATACAAACAAAATCAAAAAATAAGAGCTTGCATAGCTGATGTACAAAAAGGAGCTAAAGGTTCTACTCAAATAATTATTTCAAGAGCAAATGGCGAGTTTGTAAAAAAATTATTTGAATTAGAAATTCCTGAAATATATGAAGGACTAATTGAAATAAAAAGTGTTTCAAGAGATCCAGGAAAAAGATGCAAAGTTGCAGTATATTCTCAAAATGAAAACATTGACCCAGTTGGTTCATGTGTTGGACAAAAAGGAATTCGTATTCAAAACATAATTAATGAGTTGCATGGCGAAAAAATAGATGTAATTGAATGGCACGAAGATCCATCAGCATATATTGCTGAAAGCTTACTTCCTGCACAAGTTATGGCAGTTGATGTAAAAGAAGACGAAAAATTTGCACAAGTAATAGTTCCAGATGACCAATTATCATTAGCAATAGGAAAAGCTGGTCAAAATGCAAGACTTGCTGCAAAATTAACAAACTGGAAAATTGATATTAAGAGTGAATCTCAATTTAGAGAAATGCTTGCAAGCATGCAAGAAGAAAATCAAGATGAAGTAGAAGAAAAAGAAGATTCACAAGAATAATAAAAAAGGGTGATATAGTTTGAAAAAAATAGTACAAAGAACATGCCTAGGATGTAAAGAAGCTAAGGAAAAAAAGGATTTAATAAGAATTGTAAAACAAAGTGACGGAAACATTTTTATAGATAAAACAGGAAAAGCAAATGGCAGAGGAGCATATATTTGTAATAATGTTGAATGTTTAGAAAAAGCAATAAAATCTAAAAGACTAGATAAAGCCTTTGAACAAAAAATAGATAGCAAAATTTATGAAAGCTTGAGAGGTGTAATTATTGAAAAATAAAAAAATGAGAAAAAATGTAAATAAAATAATAGGAGGTGAAGTTTATTTTGGGTAAATTAAAAGTACATGAACTTGCAAAAGAATTAGGAGTTCAAAGTAAGGAAATAATAGCAAAAGCAAATGAATTAGGTGCTAAAATATCTAGTCATTTAAGTAGTATTGATGATGATATGGCAAATAAAATAAGAAAAAAATATAATAAAAAAGAAGTGGCTACTGAAAAGGCAAAAAGCACTACTAAAAAACCAGCTACAAAAAAAGAAAGCCCAGTAATAATAAGAAGAGAAGTAATTCTTACAGAAAATGAAGAGGAAAAACAAACAAACTCAAAAAAACCGGAAGAAGGAAAAGATGTAGGTTTTGTAAAAAGAAGAAACAGTAATGAGTTTAATTTAGTATACAGAAATAAACAAAATAAACCACTAACAGTAAGTGAACTATTTGGATTAAAGAAAAAAGAAGAACCAAAAAAGAATGAAGAAAAAGCACCAGAACCAGTAAAGGAAAAAGTAAAAGAAGAAGTAAAACCAGAGGTAAAAGTTGCTACAGTAGAGAAAGAAATTAAAGACAATACAGAGAAAGAAGAAAACATAAAACCAAGTATGAATACAGAAACAAAAAAAGTAGAACAAGTAAAAAAAGAAGTTGCTAAAGTAGAAGAAAAGAAAGTTCCAGAAAAAACTAACTTCCGCAGAGAAGAAGACACAAGAAAATTTAATAATAGAAATCAATATTCTAGAGAACAAGCAAATACTGGATTTAGAAATAACAGAGAAAACAGATACAATAACAATGGTAATTTCCAAAACCGTGATAACCGCGACAATCGTGAAGGTGGATTCAGAAATAATAGATTTGGAAATAACCAACAAAATGGTGGCTACAACAAATTTAATAACTCTGATGGAAACGGTTATAATAGAAATAACTTCAGTAATTCAAATAGAGAACAAAATGGAAATTCTAGAGGAAACAATTTCAGAAGAAATGACGGAAATTCAAACTTTAGAAACAATAATGGATTTACAAGAAACAATAACCATTCAATGGATGACAGAAAAATTGACAAAAAAATCAATGATATTCTAGAAACAGAAGTTGCAACAAAGGAAAATCAAAGAGATTATTCAACTAAAGCAAGTTTCAAAGCAAAGAATAATAATAGATATGATGAACAAAGACAAAATAAAAATTCTAAATCTAGAAGAAATAATGGCGAGTCTGAATATGATGAAAGCAAAATCAAAAACTTAAAACAAGTAGATAAACTTTCAAATATGTTCAACGAGCAAGACGGTGGAATGCTTGATTATTATGACCTATCAACTGAAAGAGGTAAAAAAGGTAAGCGTAAAAATGTTAAAAATCAAGAAGAAAGAAATAAGCAAAAAATATTCAAGCTTACTGAAATTACAATCCCAGAAAGTATTTCTGTAAAAGACCTAGCTGCAGAGCTTAAAAAAACAAGTAGTGAAGTTATTACAAAACTTATGAGTTTAGGAATTATGGCTAGCATAAACCAAGAATTAGACTTTGATACAGCATTTTTAATTGCAGGTGAATTTGGTGTAACAGCAACTAAAAAAGAAGAAGTCAAAGAAGAGGATATTCTATTTGACGAGTCAGAAGATAAGGCTGAAGATTTAGTACAACGTCCACCAGTAGTCGTTGTTATGGGACACGTTGACCATGGTAAAACTTCACTTCTAGATGCAATTCGTAAAACAAATGTAATTGAAGGTGAAGCCGGAGGAATAACTCAGCACATTGGTGCATATAAAGTAACAATAAATGGCAGAGAAATAACTTTCTTAGATACACCAGGACATGAAGCGTTTACAAGCATGCGTGCAAGAGGTGCACAAATTACAGATGTTGCAATATTAGTTGTTGCTGCAGATGATGGTGTTATGCCACAAACTGTTGAAGCTATAAACCATGCTAAAGCTGCAAATATTCCAATTATAGTTGCAATAAACAAAATTGATGTGCCAGGAGCAAACCCTGAAAAAGTAAAACAAGAACTAATGAAATATGAATTAGTTCCAGAAGAATGGGGCGGAAATACTGTATTTGTCGAAATATCTGCAAAGAAGAATATAAATATTGACTCACTTCTTGAAATGGTACTATTAGTGTCTGATATGCAAGACTTAAAAGTAAATCCTCATAAACAAGCTAAAGGTGTTGTAATTGAAGCAAGACTTGATAAAGCAAAAGGACCAATTGCATCAGTATTAGTGCAAAGAGGAAAACTAGATGTTGGAGATACAATAGTTGTTGGAACTTCAATAGGTAGAATAAGAGCTATGAAGGATGATAAAGGCAAAAAAGCAAAATCAGCAGGTCCATCAACACCAGTTGAAATCATGGGACTTACAAAGGTCCCAGAAGCTGGAGATATTTTCTATGAAGTAAAAGACGAAAAAATGGCTAAACACTTAATTGAAAGACGTGAACGCCAAGCTCGAGAACAAGCAATGAACTTATATAACAAAGTAACTCTAGATAATTTATTTGACCAAATGGCAAATGCAGACTTAAAAACATTAAATATAATTGTTAAGACAGATGTTCAAGGTACAGCAGAAGCATTAAAACAATCACTTGAAAAATTATCTGATGAAGAAGTTCAAGTAAAAGTAATACATGCTGCAGCAGGAGCAATTTCAGAATCAGATGTTGCCTTAGCAAAAGCTGCAAAAGCAATAATTATAGGATTTAATGTAAGACCTAACCAAATGGCAAAAGAATCTGCAGAAAAACAAGAAGTAGAAATAAAACTATATTCTGTAATATACCAAGCATTAGAAGATGTTGAAGCAGCAATGAACGGAATGCTAGACCCTGTATATGAAGAAAAAGTAATAGGAAATGTAGAAGTTCGTCAAACATTCAAAATTTCAAGTGTTGGAACTATTGCTGGTGGTTATGTAAAAGACGGTAAAGTTGAAAGAAATGCCGGAGTAAGAGTAATCAGAGATAATGTAGTAATACATGAAGGAAAACTAGCATCATTAAAAAGATTTAAAGACGACGCAAAAGAAGTATCAAAAGGCTTCGAATGTGGACTTCAAATTGAAAACTACAATGACTTACAAGAAGGCGATATAATTGAAGTATTTGTTATGGAAGAAGTAAAAAGACAAAGAAAATCTAAAGTTAAAGAACATTAATAAATACTGAAGAATTTATAAAAAAGAAAGGATTTTGTAATGCGTAATAGTAAAAATGAAGCAAGACTTGGCAGAGTAAATGAAGAAATAAGAAAAGCTCTAAGTCAAATAATTGATTATGAAGTAAAAAATCCTGATGTAACAGGAATGATAAGCGTTACAAAGGTAAAAGTTACACCAGATTTAAAATATGCTAAAGTTTATGTAAGTATATTAAATGCCAAAAATAATGAAAAAACTTTGGAGGGGCTAAAAGCCTCTTCAGGGTTCATGAGATCAAGTCTAGCTAAAAAGGTTAATTTAAGAATTACACCAGAATTAGTATTTGAATATGATGATTCATTAGAGCATGGCGAAAGAATAGAAAGCTTATTAAAACAAATCAAGAAACAAGACGAAGAAATAAAAAATAAATAGGAGAATATATACAAAATGACTTTAGACAATATATTAGAAGAAATAAAAAAAGCAAATTCAATAGTTTTATTAGGACACGAAAACCCTGATGGAGATGCTGTTGGTTCTTGCTTAGCAATGAAACTTGCATTAGAACAAATGGGCAAAAATGCAGATTTAATTATGCCAGAATATCCAAGAGAATATGAATTCTTGCCAGGAGCTGACACAATAATTAAAGAAAGCAATGTTGAAAGTTATGATTTAGCAATAACTTTAGATTGTGCAACAACAAAACTTATGTCTAGTTTTATAAGCTACTTTGAAAATGCAAAATCAAAAGTTGTAATAGACCATCATGGAATGAATGGAATGTATGGTGACTTTAATTTTGTAGATCAAGAAGCTCCTGCATGTGCACAATTATTATTTGTAGTTTTAAATTACTTTAAAGTAGAAATTACAAAAGAAATTGCAACATGCTTAACTGCTGGAATAATAACTGATACAAATGGTTTTAAAAATAGCTCTGTAACTTCTGAAACATTTAGAATAACAGCTGAATTATGTGACACAGGAATAAATTTATCAAAAATTTATCAAACTGTATTTAGTGATAAAAATAGAATAAGATTTGAAGTACAAAGATTAGCTCAAGACAGAGTAGAATTCTTTGAAGACGGAAAAGTAGCATTTACCTATATTTCAAAGGAAGATGAAGATGCTTTAGGTAGCAAAAACGGTGATTATGATGGAATAGTAAACATTGGGCTAAATGTAGAAGGCGTTGAGGTTTCAATGTTTATAAGAGATACACCAAAAGGTGCAAGATGTTCATTAAGAGCAAAAGACTATGTAAATGTAGCTGAAATTGCATTAATCTTTGGTGGAGGCGGACATGTAAAAGCTTCTGCTTGTACGATACAAGGAACAATTGAACAAGCAAAAAATCAAATATTAAATAGAGTAAGAGCTTGTCTAAAATAAAAAATGTATATGCTTTAATAATATTAAAAAGCAATGTATTTGCATAAGAAAGTCTTTCTGTGCAATAAAAAAATAAGGCCGAGTAAAATCGGTCTTTTATAATAAAGGAAAAATAAATGAATGGAATTATTTTAATAGATAAAGAAAAAGAATATACCTCGCATGATGTTGTTGCAATAGTTAAAAAAATAACAAAGTCAAAAGTTGGACATACTGGCACTTTAGACCCAAATGCAACAGGGGTATTGCCACTTTTGGTTGGTAGTGCTACAAAAGTTTCAAAATATTTAATAAATCACGATAAAGAATATGAAGTAGAACTTGAACTTGGAAAAAGAACTACAACTGCAGATATTGAAGGCGAAATAGTAGAAGAAAAAGATGTGCCAAGTTGGATTTTTGATGAAAAAGAAAAGCTTGAGAATGTATTAAAAAGCTTTGCCCAAAAACAAAAACAAGTGCCACCAATCTATTCTGCAATAAAAGTAAATGGAAAAAAACTTTATGATTATGCAAGAGCAGGAAAAGAAGTAAAAATTGAGCCACGAGATATTGAAATATATAAAATTGAACTTTTAAATACAGATAAAGAGCAAAAAACAATAAGTTTTAAAGTAGCATGTTCAAAAGGAACATATATAAGAAGCTTGTGCGAAGATGTATCTAATAAACTTGGAACAGTAGGCTTTATGAAAAATTTGAGAAGAACTATTGTTGGAGAATTTAAAATAGAAGATGCATTTAAAATAAATGAGATTAAAGAAAAAACTGAAAATAATGATTATTCTTATATAATTCCAGTTGAAAAAATATTTGAAAACAAACCAAAAATAGAACTTTCCGATAAAGAATTACAAAGATTTTTAAATGGAGTAAAAATTTTAGCAAAAGGTTATGAAAATGCCGAAGTATGCAGAGTTTACACAGATAATAAGTTCATAGGAACAGGAATTATAAAAGAGAATGCCTTAAAAAGAGATATAGTGTTAGATAATTAAAATCTAACACTATATTTTATATCTGACATAAAAGAGCCAAAATATATTGAATTACTTTCAGAAGATAAAGGAATTTCAAAAGTAACAGTTGAAATATGTTCTAAATCATCTTCTGTTATAATGTGAACTTTAAATGAAAGCATGCATGAAATAGAAGAAAGTAAAACAGAAGAGAATTTTAAAATGCTTCCATCATAAGAAAGTGTATGTAAATTGTTTAATGTTTTTTCAGTAAAAATTTGATTTGTGTATTCTAAAGTAATAGGATTTGATAAATCATTGTAAATTTGAGGCTTAGAAGTATCTAATTCTGAACTAGTAGGGAGTACTTCAAATTCTATTCTTGTGTTTTGAACATCAGTGTTTTCAAACTTTCCAAAATTATTTATATTTTTGTAACAAATATTAGGTGTTCCTGTTTCTAAATTCTGATATTTGAAATCATCTAAGTAAAAACTTTTTATATGCTGATTAGAAGATAAGTTTGAAATGTATAATGAAATATCAGTATATTGATACAAGTCAAATTTCCAAGAACCACTAGAATTATCAATGTTTGTAGGCACAGCAGAACTGTAACATGAAATTTTACTAATTTCAAAAGTGGCACTGCTACTTATTTTTGAAGCATCATCAATTAAGCTTTCTGTAGCACTTTTTCGCTTTATATCTATATAATTTAAAATAATTAATACAATAAAAAGTATTAAAATCAAAATTGTTGATACTAATTCTATTAGAAGTCTTTTGTTCATTTTCATAATCAAGAAAAGCCCTTTCTTTAACATTTTTTACGTGAAGTATTAATTTAAAAAAAACATTTTTTACAAATATATCATAAAACCACAAAAAAATAAAGAGATTATTTTGCACTCTTAAGGTATATTAAATTGAAGTTTAGGAAATAATCAAACTAGATTAATTTTAAAGGAGAAGGTGAAAAAATATGACTAGTAAAGAACTTTTATATGTTGAAGATGCTTTAGGCCATGAAAAATTCATGCAAACAAGCAGTCAAAATACTGCTGGAAAATGCAAAGATGTAGCACTTACTACACTTTTAGAAAATTTAGCAAAAAAACACACTGAAATCTACAATAATTTCTTTAATTTATTATAGAAAGAATTTAAAATTTTATGCTTTTTATAGATATGGTAGTATAAGTAAAAGGCAAGGAAAGGAATATGTATAGAGTATGGACGATAAAGAATTAATGGAAAAAGAGTTATTAATTGAAAAAGGCGTATGTGATTTGTATATGCATGGTGCAATAGAATCGACAACTGCCGAAGTTCATGAGGCTTTTAAAAAAGCATTAAATGAAAGCTTAGATATTCAAAATAAATTATATAATATGATGAGCCAAAGAGGATGGTATAAAACAAATGAAGCAGAACAAACAAAAATAGATGAAACAAGACAAAAGTTTCAAAATGGCTGTTGCTAAAATAAGACCTAAGATACATTTTTTTGTATCAAAGGTCTTTTATTTTACATAAATGTATGATAAAATAACATGAATAATTTTATGGAAAGAGATTAAAAATGGCATCAATAACAGAAACAAAAAATAGATTACCGCAAGATTTTATTGAAAATATATATGAAATGTTTTCACCAGGAGTAGTTGATGGAATACTAAGAGGATTTTTAGAAAAAAGATATACAACATTAAGAGTAAATACATTAAAGGCAAATATTCAAGAAATAATGAGATACTTCAAAGAAATAAATATAAAGTTTGAAAGGGTGCTTTGGTATAATGATGCATTAGTTATAAAAAATGCTACAGAAAAAGATTTACAAAAACTAGAACTTTATAAAGAAGGCAAAATATATTTGCAAAGCCTACCTAGTATGGTTCCACCTATAGTATTAGCCCCAAAGCCAGAAGAAAATGTACTTGATTTAACTGCTGCACCAGGTGGAAAAACAACTGAAATTGCAGCCTTTATGCAAAATGAAGGAAAAGTTTTAGCAAATGAATTAGATAAATTAAGATGTGAAAGACTAAAATATAATGTTGAACTTCAAGGAGCAAAAATTGTAACTGTAAATTGTGGAAGAGGCGAAAAAATAGGAACTCTTCACAAAGAAGAATTTGACAAAGTGTTGCTAGATGCTCCATGTAGTGGAGAAGGCAGATTTTCAATGTATAATGTTCAAAGTTATAAAACTTGGTCTACAAAAGCAGTTCAAGAGCTTAGTAAGCTTCAAAAGAAATTATTAAAAAGTGCGTATGAAGCACTAAAACCAGGAGGAACTTTAGTATATTCTACATGTACAATAAATAAACAAGAAAATGAGTATATATTAGACTGGGCAATAAATGAATTAGGTCTAAAACTTACAAAAATAGATCTAGAAATAAAAGATGCAATACCAGGAATTAATGAAGGATTGAATAAATCAATAAATAAAGCAATTAGAATTTTACCAAGCAAAAATATGGAAGGATTTTTTGTTGCAAAATTTATAAAATAACAAAAAATTGTTGAAAAAATAAAAAAGCAATAACATTAATAAAAACTTAAAAATTAAGAGAGGAAAATATTAAAAATGGAAGATAGAATAATAGATTGTTTAGCCTATGATGGAAAAGTAAGCATAAAATGTATATCATCAAAAGAAATTGTTGAAAAAGCAAGAAAAGTACATGATTTAACACCAACAGCATCAGCTGCTTTAGGCAGACTTCTTACAATAACAAGCATAATGGGATATGAATTAAAAGAAAAAGAAGGTTCTATAACTAATCAATTAAAAGGAGATGGACCTTTAGGAACTCTTACAGCGGTTGGAGAATCAAACGGAAATGTAAAAGGGTATGTAGTAAATGGAAAGCTAGAACTTCCTTTAAACGAAAAAAATGGAAAATTAGATGTTGGTTCGGCTGTTGGAAAACATGGAATGTTATACATAATAAAAGACTTAGGCGTTGGAACTCCTTATGTAGGAATGACTCCAATAGTAAGTGGTGAAATTGCAGAAGATTTTACAAATTATTTTGCAACTTCAGAGCAAACACCATCAGTAATTGCATTAGGCGTTTTAGTTGATAAAAATGGAATAAAATCAGCTGGTGGATACAAACTATCATTAATGCCAGATGCAACTGAAGAAGAAATAGCAAAAATAGAAAATCAAATAAAAAACATTGAGCCAATAAGCCAAATGTTAGATGAAAAAATGACACTAGAAGATATTGCAAAAAAAGTAACTGGTGACGAAAATTTAAAAGTATTAGCTCAAGTTAACCCTAAATATGAGTGTAATTGTTCAAGAGAAAGAACAACAAAAAATTTAGTCGCTTTAGGTGAAAAAGAACTTACAAAAATGATTGAGGAAGAAGAAAAAATAGAAATTGTTTGCAATTTCTGTAATACAAAATATGAATTTACAAAAGAAGAGCTAAAACAAATATTAAATGAAGCAAAAAAATAGATATTTTATATTGAAAAAATAATTGAAATATACTAAAATTAATATAATGTTTTTTATGGAGGAAAAAGAAAATGAAAAAAAGTTTATTAGCAGTAGTAATTGCAATAGTAACTTTATTAACACTTGTAACAAACGTTGCTTATGCGGCAAATGAAGATGTTACACTTGAAAAAGTAAAAGATACTATATGCAAAATCGAAATGGACAACTATGGAAATGTGACAAAAAAATTAATATCAGTAGAAAATTCTACAAAAACTGTAAAACTACAAATAGATGTAGAAAATAATAAAAGTGAAGAAGAAACAATAAAACCATCAGAAATATTTTTAGTACTAGACAATTCAGATAGTATGACAAAAAATAGTCTATCTGTTGATGGGCAAAGTATAACTAGAAAACAAGCTGTGTTTAATGCTGCAAAAGCTTTAGCATCATCAATAATTGCTGAACAACCATCAACAAAAATTGGCGTTGTAAGATTTTCCACAAGCACAGATACATCAAAATATGGAACATTAGAAGATGCAAGTCTTGTTACAGCTCCAACTACAAATATAGATCAAGTTACATCAGGAATAGATGCAATTGAAGCAAATGGAGCATGTACAGATATAGATGCTGGACTTCAAACAGCTTTAAGTAACTTTAGTACAGATACTAATACAAATAAATATTTAATTTTGTTAACTGACGGAGTTCCAAATGTTGCAGTAGGCGGACCAACACAACAATATTCAGGAGAAGTTGCAACAAAAACAAAGAAAAGCTTACAAGCTGTAATTGATAAAGGAATAAATTTAGTAACAGTAATGACTGGTGTAAATTCTTCATATATGCCAGATGCAGATGGTACACTATGCCCAGATGCAGCAGGAAAAACTTACTTAGACTTAGCAACCGAAATATTTGGCACACAAGCAAATCCTAACTATGGAAAATTCTACTATGTATCAGATGCAAATGTGACAAAAACAATAACAAACAATGTTTATGCAGATGTTGTAAAAAAAGTTACAAATGAAATCAAGAACATAGTATTAGAAGACTATTTCCCAGATAACATAATAGAAAATTATGAAGTGGCTATAACTGATGTAACAACAACTAGTGATAAAGTTGTAATGAGTCAACCAGTAGTTGATAATGCCAATAAAAAAATAGTATGGAATATACAAAGCTTACCTGCAGGAGCTAAGGCAACATGTGTTTATACATTAACTTTAAAGGAAAAATTCAATGAAGAAATAATTGATTTAGAAACTCCTACAAACAAAAAAGTTGATGTAAAATATGACGATCCAAGTGGAAAAACAAATACAAAAACATCTGATGATTCTCCATCAATAATTTTGAGAAAAGAGAAAAAACCAGCTGATAATACTACAGCACCAGACCCTATGCCAAATACTGGAGATGATTCAGGACTAATGACTTTTATAGTTATAGCTTTAGGAGTATTAGTTTGCATAGGAAATTCAAAATACTATAAGGCAAAATAATAAATAAGAATTTGCTTGCAAAAAGTAAGTAAAAAGTAATAATTTTACTTTCAAACGATAAAAAAATAAAAAAATTAATAAAAAAATAAAATTTTTTTAGATAAATGACAAGTTTCGACAAACTTTTTAGAAAAAATATGTTATCATACTATTGAGGAGTGATGATATATGAAGAAAAGCAAAACACTTTTAAAATTAAAAAATATTGCCAAACTTGAATCATTAATTACTCAGGGAGCTGACTACGATGCAATTTTAAAACAGAGTCAGAAAATTGATGCATACATTATAGAAGAGATGCAATTAATTAACAACAAAAGCCAAAGAAAAGCTACAAAATAAAAATACAGAAAAAGAGCATAAGGAAATGTAACCTTAGGCTCTTTTTTTATGTTTTATATTGTTTTTATTTAATCAAAGTTAGCGTGAATAAAAATCACTGGAATATTAAAAAACTATTGATATAATAAATGCATAACATACGACAAATATGTTAAAAATAAAAACGAAAGAAAGGAATGTAACAAAATGAAAAAAACAAGACAATCAGGAATAACACTAGTGGCATTAGTAGTAACAATAGTAGTACTATTAATATTAGCAGGTGTATCAATCAGTCTAGTGTTAGGACAAAATGGCCTAATAGCAAATGCAAAGGAGGCAAGAGAAAAAACAAAAAATGCAACAGATGAAGAAAGTCAGCTAATAAATGGAACAATACCAGACTATATAGCAGAACAAGTAAGTGGTAGTGTAACAATAAGTGGAACAAAAATAACAAGTGCTAATTTAGGACAATATTTAGGAAAAAAAGTACAATATACACCAGCAACTCCATCGACTTCTTATGGAACAAGTACAACATATAGATTATTCTATGTAGATTTTGCTAATGATTTTGGAGATGGAGCAGGAACAATATATTTAAAAGCAGATAATGATGGAAAAACTAAGAGCTTAACAAGTAGCCATACATCATCAGATAATTTAGCTATAATGAAAAAATTAAATCCAGACTGGAGTAATAATTCAGGAACATTAGATGGATCAAATGATAATGCTGTAGCTTGGCTAACAGATCCAGCTGTATGGGATGGCTGGAAAGATGCAAACTTAGCAAATAAAACAAATTATGTAGTAGGAAGCCCAAGCTTAGAGATGTATGTAAAATCATATAATGCATATTTAAATGCAAATCCAACAGTAAAGGCCGTAAATGGAAACACAGCATCAAAATTAGAGTGCAAGTTTTCTGGAACAGGTTACAAAATTGGAATAGTAGGAGATAATTATGCAACTAATATTGGAAATTATTTAGCTAATAATACATTAATACCATCAACAGAAGCTCATGGAATGTATAATCCTGGTTCTGGCAAGTACCACTGGTTGGTTTCGCCTTCGGCTGGTGACAGCGCTAGTGTGGTATATGTGTACGGTACTAGTGCTTATGTGGGCTACAGTGGCTATAACAACGACTATGCGGTTTGCCCGCTAGTTTCTCTTAAGTCTGATGTCACATTGACATTTGTTACAGAGTAATTAAAGTGAAGTAAAATTTTGAAAAGAAAAATAAATATAAACAGAAGAAAGAAATTTGCGTATGTCCTTTTGGGTATACGCAAATGTAAATTTAAATGTGCAGGTGAAAAAAATCTATTCATAAAGGAGTAGATTTTTTCTTTTAATAATTTATGGTCTATAATTATATTTGCAAAATATGTAATAATTTGACGAACGGTTTTTCTTGATTTTTAGATGTTTTGCAACTATAATATAAAAGATTTAAAAACTATAGGGGAATAGTGTTATTTAAATTTCGATTTAATTTAATCTAAATAAATTTATACATGACTAATAAAAGTTTTATCTTAAATGAAATTCACAAAAAATACAAAAGAATATAGGTAATAGGCTAAGCTTATTATGTTTAATTATCGTACGAAAAAACTAATTAGTAAATAAAAAGAAAAAAATCAAAGAAATTTTACTAA
>CAKPKE010000024.1 GCA_934167095.1 uncultured Clostridia bacterium | reverse complement strand
TTAATCAAAAATCTTTTTAAATAATTTCTTTGAATTTAGTAAAATTTCATCTAATGTATAATTTGAATTATGTCTAAAATATTTTACCATCTCATCTATTGTTCCTTCCATAAAAAATGAAATAGTAAGCTTTAAATATTTATCATTAGGGTAGATGCTTTTTAAAATATCATACAATTTTTCTATTGCTGTATTACTCATTTTTAATAGAAAATATAAACTTTCATCTGCTGAAAGTAGCATTTTATAAGTGTTTTCATTCTTTTTTAAGCAAAGAGTAATATCATCAAAATATTTTTCAATATCTTCTTTTGAATGTAAAACTAAATCATCACTAATTAATAATTGAATTGTTTCCATTTGATAGTCTTTTGCAACATCATAAATATCATCATAGTGAGTGTAAAAAGTGCTTCGTGTGATATCTGCTCGTTTTACAATTTCAGTAACTGTAACTTTACTAAGAGATTTTTTTTCATTTATAATTTCTGCAAAAGCTGTTTTTATTCTAGCTCTAGTTTTTCTAGACGAAGAGTTTGCAACTTGAACTTTCATATTTCTTTATCCTTTCAAATATACTTATGTAAGAATTTATAAAAATCTAATTTTAGTTATTATATCACGATTTATGTTAAAATAAAATAGACAATATAAAATAAAGTGTCTAAATTCATACACTTATTAGCAGATTATACTTTTAATTGCTAAAAAAGTGGTGTATAATATAAAATTAGTTGACCAATAAATGGAAAAAGGAGGAATTTACTTTGAAAAAGTTAACAGATTTTATAATAGATAAAAGATATTACATATTAGTTGTATTTATTATCTTAACTATTATATGTGGAGTGTTATCTCAAAGAGTAAAAATAAATTATGATATAGCAAAATATCTACCAAGTGATTCTGAAACAAGAATTGGTATGGATATTATGGAAGACGAATTTGAGACAACAACAAGTACATTAAACATAATGTTTAATGATTTAAGCGACGAGCAAAAACAAGAGTTTTTTGAACAGCTTAAAGAAATTGATAATGTAAAAAAAGTTGATTATGATGAGTCAGAAAAATACAATATAGATAATCATACTTTATATACATTAACAGTTGATGGAGAGGCAGACTCCGAAAATGCAAAAAATGTGTATAACACAATTACTACCAAATATGAGGACTACAAATTTGAAACAAGTGGAGATGTAGCACAATATAACAAGCCAGTTTTGCATACTTGGATAATAATTCTTGCAGTAGCATGTGCACTTATAATTTTAATTATAATGTGTGAATCATACACAGAACCTTTCTTATTCTTAATTGCAATACTTATGGCAGTTGTTATAAATAAAGGAACTAACATAATGTTTAGCTCTGTATCAAACATAACAAGCTCAATATGTGCAATATTGCAAATGGCGTTATCTATGGATTATTCAATAATGCTTATGAATAGATATACCCAAGAAAAGAAAACAGAAAAAGATAATGTTAAGGCCATGAAAGAGGCTTTATATCACGCATTTAGTTCAATATCAAGTAGCTCTGTTACTACAATAGTTGGACTTTTAGCTTTAGTATTTATGAGCTTTACAATAGGAAAAGACTTAGGATTTGTTTTAGCAAAAGGTGTTTTATTTAGCTTACTTACAATATTCTGCGTACTTCCTGCATTAATTTTAATGTGTGATAAGTTAATTACAAAAACTAAAAAGAAAGTACCAGTATTCAAACTAGATGCTTTAGGAAAAGCAAGCTATAAACTTCGTTATGTAGCAGTACCAGTATTTATTTTAGCTTTTGTTGGAAGCTACATACTTCAAGGAAATTTACCTGTTGAATATACAGGTTCAGAAAACGATGAAGTAGGAAATGTATTTGGAGAAACAAATCAAATGGCTATTATTTATAAAAGTAGCGATGAAGCAAAAATAGTCCAGATTCTACCAATGCTTGAAAGTGAAGAAAAAAATACTCAAGTTTTAGCTTATGGTAATACAATAAATCAAAATTTAAAATATAATGAGCTAACAGATAAATTTGATGATTTAGGTCAAGAGGTATCAATCGAAGATTATCTATTAAAAGTAATTTATTACAATTACTATAATAGAGCCGAAAATAATACAATGTCATTTAGTGAGTTTGTAAATTTCATAAGAAATGAAGTTTATAATAATGAAGATATGAGTGATGTATTAGATGAAGAAACAAAATCAAATATTGAAAGACTTAAAAACTTTGCATCTAGCGAAGAAATAAACAAACAAAGAACTGTAGATGAAATAGCAAGCATTCTTGAAATTGATAAATCAGATGTAGAAGATATAATGGTATTCTATAATTCTAAAAATAATGATGTTAAACTAAGCTTAAAAGAATTTGCAAACTTCATGAACAATGATGTTTTAACATCAAAATATGCAGAAAGCGTATCTGACGATGCAAAAGAAAGCCTAAAACAATTAGAAAAATATTCTGATGAAAATACAATTACTAAAAAAATGACAGCAAGTCAGATGGCAAGTCTATTTGGAATGAATAATTCTACAATGGAAGCTTTATATACTTATTATATAAGCCAAAATGATATAGAAACAAAACTTTCTTTAGCTGATTTTGCAGACTTTGTACTAAATGATGTTGCAAAAAATGAGCAATATTCAAGCATGCTAACTGCTGATACAATAGCAAGCCTTCAAATGTTAAAAACATTTAGCAATACTGCAATAATTAATGCTCAAATGACACCTGCTCAAATAGCAAGTACATTAGGCGTTGATGAAAATGTAGTAAAAAGTGTATTAATTTTCAAATACGGAACAGTAGAAACAGAAACTACTCAAAGTTTATCAGAATTTATAATAAATGTAGTTAATATAAAGAATAATACAAACTTCTTAGACGGAACAGATATATCAACACTTGAAAAATTATACACATTTGCAAAAAATAATAACAACATAAATCAAACAGCAATGGACAAAGCACATCTTGCATATATTTTTGATAATGTCGCAAATGGATTAGTAGATAGTGTTTATCAAGGAGCTGGACTTCCTGATAATTACACAATGACACCACAAGCATTTGTGAAAACTGTATTAAACCAAATGTCTGGAGCTTTATCAGAAGAACAAATAAAAAGTTTAAGCATTATAAATGCTGCAATTGATGACAGTGTTTCATCAAATAAAACTCAATATAAAGCATCAGAACTTGCTACAGTTCTTGGAATGCCAAATGCACAAATGCATCAAATTTATGCCTTAATAGATTACACAAACGGAAATACTTCAAACTGGACAGCATCTTTATATGAATTTGCAGGATTAATACTAGCAAATACATCAAATCCAATGGTAAGTAGTGCACTAGATGCGCAAACTCTTGCACAAGTAAAATTGCTATATGGAATAATGAACAGTAGCATTAATAATGTAACTTATACTTATTCAGAAATTGCAAACTTCATTGGAACAGATGAATCTATGTGCAAAGATATTTATGCATTATATAATCAATCAACAAGCGGAGCAAAACTAACACCTTATGAATTTGTAAACTTTGTTTTAAATCATAAAGATGATGCAAGACTTGCTGGAAACATTGACAATAGTACGGTTTCAAGCTTAAATCTTGTAAACAAAATAATGACAAGTAGCCTAAATAAAAATGAATATTCTTCTGCAGAACTTTCCAATCTCTTAGGAATGGACGAAGATAGCATTAGTTTATTATATGGACTATATAATTACAAATATGGAAATACAAACCAAACAATTTCATTAAAAGATATTGTATCATTCATACTAAGTGATGTTGTAACAAACGAAACTTATGGAGATAAAGTAGATGCTGACTCTAAAGCAAAACTTGAAGTTATAAATGACATAATGAGCGACATAGATAGACAATATAACAAAAATGAAATGTATAAAAAACTATCAAGCCTAGCAGATAATCTTGATAAAAATACTATTGAATTGTTATATGTTTATTATGGAAGTCAAAATGATTATGACGAAAACTGGACAATGACAATTGAAAACTTTGTTAAATTTATCAATGATGATATTTTAACAGATGAAAGATTTGAAGATTTCATCGAAGACGACATGAAAGAGAAAATAGTTGATGCTAAAACAACAATTTCTGATGCAAAAGATATGCTTGTTGGAGATGAACATTCAAGAATTGTATTAAATACATCTTTTGAAGCTGAAACAGATGATACTCATGAATTTATACAAAAAGTAAAAGACTGGTTTACAGACAATGGAGTTGAAGCTTATATTATAGGAGATTCTCCAATGGCTTATGAAATGAGTAAGAGCTTCGGAGATGAGCTAAACTTTATAACAATTCTTACAATGGTTGCAATATTTGTGGTAGTTGCATTAACATTTAAATCAATACTAATTCCACTAATATTAGTATTGACTATCCAATGCGCTGTATATATGACAATGGGATTCTTGTCATTTGCAGGAGACCCTGTATACTTTATTGCATTACTAATAGTTCAAAGTATATTAATGGGTGCAACAATAGATTATGCTATTGTTTACACTTCATACTATATTGAACACAGAAAACAAATGGATATAAAAGAATCAATAATAAATTCATACAACAAATCAATTCATACTATTATAACATCTGCATCAATTTTAATAATTGTAACTTTAATAGTAGGAAACTTTGCATCTGCAATAGCAGCAATGATTTGTAGAACAATATCAGTAGGCACATTATGCTCAGCACTTTTAATACTTATATTATTGCCAGCCGTACTTGCTGCATTTGATAAATTTATTATTAAGAATAAACAATAAAAATATTTCATAGAGAATTTAGGAAAAAGGTATTTGTAAGATTTTAAAATATAAGCCTATTCTGAGCAAGCTCATCTTTAGCGGCTATATTTATAAAACTTACAAAAACCTTTTTCTTTGTATTATTTAGCGGTGATATTGATAAAAATTATAAATATGCTTTTTCTTGTTTTTTGCGAGTTCATCCTTAGCGTATATATTTATAAAATTTACATTTACAGATAGACAGATTTTTGCTATAATATAAAAGAATTAATAAACGAAGGGAGAATAATTATGGAATATACATATCAAACAGAAGGAACTTGTTCAAAAATTATAACATTTACTTTGACAGGAAATGTTGTTACAAATGTTCATTTCGTAGGAGGATGTCCTGGAAATTTACAAGCACTTCCAAGACTTGTAGAAGGAATGACAGTTGAAGAAATAGAGAAAAAATTAAGTGGTATAGATTGTGCAGGAAGAGGAACTTCATGTGCTGACCAATTAGTAAGAGCTGTAAAAAAAGCTTATGAAGAGTCTAAAAATAAATAAGTAAAGAGGTAATAATGTAATGGAAAATTTTAAAATAACACCAATAACAGTATTAACTGGATACTTGGGCGCTGGAAAAACAACTTTAATTAATCATGTTTTAACAAATCAAAAGGGTTATAAAGTAGCAGTAATTGTAAATGATATTGGAGAGATTAATATTGATGCAGATTTAATTGGAAAAGATGGAATCGTTCAAGAAGAAGACTCTAGCTTAGTTCCACTTCAAAATGGTTGTATTTGCTGTACTTTAAAAACAGATTTAATGCAACAAATAGTTGACCTAATTGCAACAAGAAAATTCGATTATATATTAATCGAAGCTAGTGGAATTTGCGAGCCTTTACCAATAGCACAAACAATAACTGTTTTATCAGAGCAAACAGAACAATATGGATTGCCAAAAATATGCAGACTTGATAATGTTGTAACTGTAGTAGATACATT
This sequence comes from uncultured Clostridia bacterium, assembly GCA_934167095.1. Lineage (GTDB taxonomy): Bacteria > Bacillota > Clostridia > TANB77 > CAG-508 > CAG-245. The sequence continues at coordinate 10,705 of CAKPKE010000024.1, read as the reverse complement.
AAGACTAAGAGATGAATTTGGCTGTGGAGATGACTTAGTAAAGAAAGAAATTGAAGATGAAGACATTGAAAATCTTTTAATACAACAAATAGAATTTTGCAATAAAATAATACTAAATAAAGTTGACGAAGTTTCAAAAGAAGAACTTGCAAAAATAAAAGCAATAATTAGAAAATTACAACCAAAGGCTGAAATAATAGAAGCAAATTATGGAAAAGTTGATGTAAACAAAATACTGAACACAAATGCTTTTGATTTTGATGAAGCAGCTTCTTCTGCTGGTTGGATAGAAGAATTAAACAGAACTGATAATGAAGAAGACGAACCAGAAGGTGAAACTGAAGAATATGGAATTGGAACATTTGCATATTACAGGAGAGCACCATTAAATAGAGATAAGTTTGATAAATTTGCATGCAACTTACCAAAAAGTGTTATAAGATGCAAAGGTGTTTTATGGTTTGATGATGAACCAGAATCTACTTATGTATTTGAACAAGCAGGAAAACAAGTACAAGCATATCAAACAGGCGAATGGGTAGCATCACTTAGTAAAAAGGAACAAGAAGAAATACTTGCTCAAGAACCAGAACTTGCAAAAGAATGGGATGAAAAATATGGAGATAGAGTTATAAAACTTGTATTTATAGGACAAAATATGGACAAGGCAAAAATTATAAGTGATTTAGATAATTGCTTAGGCGAATAAAAAGATAATATAATAATGAAAATAAGAAAGGAGTAAAAGCTATGAGTGAAAAAGTATATACAATAGATGAAATAAAAAATATGTTAGAAGAAATATTAAAAGATAAACCAGTATATAAAGTAACATTATTTGGTTCTTATGCCAAACAAAAAGCCACTAAAAAAAGTGATATAGATTTAATAATAGATACAAACTCTGAATTAAAAGGCTTTGCTCTATTAAAATTAATATATCAAATTAGTGAAAAATTACAAAAACAAATTGATGGCTTTGAACAATACGAAATAATTGAAAATTCTTTAATTGATGAAGAAATAAAGAAAACGGGAGTAGTTGTTTATGAAAAATAAAGAATATATGTCTTTAAAAAAGATGATTGAATATATAGATAAAGCTCTAAGATACACTGAAAATTGCAATTTTGAACAATTTACAAATAATGAAGAAAAAGTTGATGCTACTGTTTTTGCAATTAGTCAAATAGGTGAACTGGTTAAAAATATAAGTAAAGAAACAATGAATAAATATCCTAATATAGAATGGATCGTAATAAAAAATTTAAGAAATAAAATAGTACATGATTATGAGGGAATAAAGTTGAATTTTATTTGGGATATTATAAGCAATGATTTAATACAACTAAGAAATGACTTAGAGATAATTATTGAAAATGAATAAGAATATTTAAATAGAGGCTTAACGGCCTCTGTTTTTTTGTAACAAAAATGAAATAATAAAATAGCATAAATGTATTGACAGTTGAATATCTATTCACATATAATAAATTAAAGTTGAACAAACATTCAACTAACAAGGAGGTAATAATGTCTAAAAATGAGTTTATATGTGACTGCAATGTAATACATGAAGACTTAGTTAATAATACAATAAAGCAAATGGACGATGAAGATTTGTTTAATAAAATGGCTGAGTTTTTTAAAATTGTAGGAGATACAACAAGAGTAAAAATATTATTTGCACTTGATAAAAATGAATTGTGCGTGTGTGATATTGCAAATGTTTTAGGGATGAGTAAGTCATCAATTTCGCATCAATTAGGAACCTTGAGAAGAAGCGGAATTGTAAAATGTAAAAAAAGAGGCAAGGAAGTTTTTTATGCATTAGACGATGAACATGTAAAAGAAGTCTTTGAAGTTGCAATCGAGCATATTGAACACAGAAGATAGAAAGGGAGAGGAAAATGAAGATATTTAAAGAAATGGAAGATGAACAAAGAGAAAGCATAATAAAAATATTAATTACATTAATATTATTCATAGTAGCTAGTGTAATTCCAGAATTTATAATAATGAGAACTGAGGAGTATGGAATTGAAAATCCACTTGCTTTAGGAATATTAATTAAAAGTATAATTTATATAATTGCTTATATTGTAGCTGGTTTTGAAGTAATAAAAGAAGCTTTTGAAGATATAACACATGGCGAAGTTTTTGGAGAAAACTTTTTAATGACTGTTGCAACGATTGGTGCTATAGCGATAGGCGAATTCCCAGAGGCTGTACTTGTAATGTTCTTATATGATATAGGAGAACTATTTGAAGATATTGCAACAGATAAATCAAGGCAGTCAATTACTGAACTTATGAACATAAGACCTGATAAAGCAAATGTTATAAGAGATGATAAAACGCTTCAGGTATCTCCTGAAGAAGTAAAAATAGATGAAATAATAGAAGTAAAACCTGGTGAAAAAATTCCACTAGATGGAATAGTAGTTAGCGGTAATGCATTAATTGACACATCAGCATTAACAGGAGAATCAGTACCAAGAAAAGCAGAAATTGGTGATAATGTTTTAAGCGGTTGCATTAATACAAATGGTGTTTTAAGAGTAAAAGTTACAAAACTATTTGGAGAGTCTACTGTATCTAAAATATTAGATTTAGTAGAAAATGCAGCAGATAAAAAATCTAAATCAGAAAACTTTATAACTAAATTTTCTAAGGTTTATACACCAACTGTTGTAGTGCTTGCACTTTTACTTGCAATAGTTCCAATAATTGCAATAAAAAATGCAAATGCAGTAGAATGGATATATAGAGCTTTATCATTCTTAGTTGTTTCTTGCCCTTGTGCATTAGTAATATCTGTACCACTTAGCTTCTTTGGTGGAATAGGCGGAGCAGCTAAAAAAGGTATTTTGATAAAAGGAAGCAATTATTTAGAAACTCTTTCTAAAGTTGATACAGTTGTATTTGATAAAACAGGAACTTTAACAAAAGGTGTTTTCAAAGTTCAAAAAATAAATGCAGTAGAAGGAAATGAGAAGGAATTATTAAGAATTGCTGCTTACTGCGAAAGTTTTTCAAGCCATCCAATCGCTGTATCAATAATTAAAGAGTACAACGAAACAATAAATAAAGAGTTAGTAACAGATATAACAGAAGTAAATGGAAGAGGCATAAGATGTAACTTTGAAGGCAATAACATTTTAATAGGAAACAACAAATTGCTTGTTGAAAATGGTGTCGATTTTGAAGAAACAACAGATGTTGGAACAATAGTATATATTGCCCAGAATCAAAAATACCTAGGTTCAATAGTAATTGCCGATGAAGTAAAAGACGACGCTAAAAATGCAATTCAAGGACTAAAGAAAAACGGGGTTGCAAAAACTGTAATGTTAACTGGAGATAAAAAAGCAGTTGCAGAAAATGTCGCAAAACAATTAAATATTGACGAATATAGTGCAGAATTATTACCTGCAGATAAAGTTGATAGATTAGAAGAACTATTGAAAGAAGAAAATGGAAAACTTGCTTTTGTTGGCGATGGAATAAATGATAGTCCAGTTCTTGCAAGGGCTGATATAGGAATTGCAATGGGCGGACTAGGTGCTGACAGTAGTATTGAGGCAGCTGATATTGTAATTATGACAGATGAACCATCAAAAATAATTGATAGTATAAAAATATCTAAAAAAACAATGCGAATTGTAAAAGAAAACATAATATTTGCAATAGTTATAAAAATAGCAGTTTTAATTCTAAGTGCAGTTGGAATTGCAACAATGTGGGGAGCAGTATTTGCAGATGTTGGCGTTACAATAATTGCAATAATAAATGCATTAAGAGCATTAAAAAATTAAAATTAAAGATGAAATTCTATAACAAGAATTTCATCTTTTCTATATTAAAATAAATCAGAATGTGAGCCTGTTCTTGAAACAGTCAATGTTAGTTGTTCATTTTCAATAATATAAATTAATAACCAATCAGGTTGAATATGACATTCCTTAAAACCGTTTATAATTACCAGACAAACTATGGTCTTTGTATTTTTCAGGTAATTGAATTTCAGAAGCTAATAGATTAATAACATATTTTAGTTTTTCAATATCATAACCTCTCTTTTGTATTAATTTATAGTCTTTTTTAAACTGATTACTATACCTTATTTTTAGCACTATTTATTCAACTCCTCAAACATTTCATCTACATTATTAAAAGTTTTACTTAAGTTTTTTTGATTTTTAGTATCCTCTAGTGCTTGAATTGTGGCTTTATTATATTTAGGTTTTTTTATTTCAAATGGAATACCATCATTTAGAATTACTTGGTTTAAAAAGACATTAATAGCTTCTGTAATAGATAATCCTAAATCATTTAATGTTTTTTCTGCTTTTTGTTTTACACTAGGTTCAACTCTAACATGTAAAGTATCTGTTTTAGCCATCGTTAAACACCTCCTACTACTTTATTATATGTATTGTATCACATTTTATACACAAATTCAACACAACTTTGAAAAATATATTATTTTAAAATCTAATCCTTGCTATTTTTTTCTATTTAATGTAGAATAGCTGATGTAACAAAATTAAGAAAAGTGGAATGTAAAATGGGAAAAATTGTACTATTAGATGATTTAACAATAAATAAAATTGCTGCAGGTGAAGTTATTGAAAGACCTGCAAATGTAGTAAAGGAATTAGTTGAAAATTCTATTGATGCAGGAGCTACAAAGGTAACAATAGAAGTAAAAGATGGAGGCAAAACTCTTATAAAAATAACTGATAATGGAAAAGGAATTGCATTAGAGGATATTCCAAATGCAATAGAACGCCATGCCACATCAAAAATAAATAAAATAGAAGACTTAGAGCATACATATACTATGGGTTTTAGAGGTGAAGCATTAGCCAGCATTTCAGCAATATCAACTATGACAATGATAACAAAAACAGCTGATGCTATAACTGGTGCTCAAATAATTGCAAAAGCAGGAAATATAATTGATACTAGAGAAGTTGCAGCCCAAACTGGAACTACAATAATTGTAGAAGATTTATTTTTTAACACTCCTGTAAGATATAAATTTTTAAAGCAAGATGCAACAGAATTTAGATATATAAAAGAATGGCTACAAAAGTGTGCTATAGCAAATCCAAATATATCAATAAGACTTATGAATGATAATAAATTTGTATTTAGCACAAGCGGAAATGGTAAGCTAAAAGATATAATTTATCAATTCTATGGCAAGGAAATAAGTGATAATATAATAGATGTAAATTATGAAAATGACGGAATAAAAGTTACAGGAGTTATAGGAAATACAAGAATTGCAAAGGATACAAGACATAACCAACTAATATTCTTAAATAAAAGAAATATTCAAAATCCAGTAATTACAAATAGTGCTGACCAAGCTTTTAAAGGAAGTACTGGAATTGGCAAATATGGCTTCTTTATTTTGAATTTAGATATGCCAGCCAATTACTATGATGTAAATGTTCATCCAACTAAATCCGAAGTAAGATTTAAAGATGAAGATGTAATTTATAGAACTGTATATAGAGCAATAAAAAATGCAGCTTTAAGTGAGGAGTTTTTAGGAAATACAGAGCAATCTCAAAAAAGAGAAGAATATGTTTCAAATGAATTTAATTTTTTAACTAATCATTTTGAAAAAAAGGAAGAGCAAAAACCTTCTTTATATGATAGGTACATAAAAAATATTTTTGATAGAAAAAACTCTAAAAATGAAGAAAAGGAAGAACAAAAAGAAAATACGGAAGAGATAGTAATCACAAGGGAAGAAGAAAGAAAAATACAATATAAATATTTAGGAATACTTCTTCAAACATATATAGTTATAGAAATTGACAACGAAATATATTTAATAGATCAGCATGCTGCACATGAAAGAATTTTATATGAAAAAATAAAAGCAAACTACAAAAATAATATATCTACAAATTCACAAATGTTATTATTTTCAGAAATAGTAACTTTGACTCATAAAGAACTAGAATTTGTAAAACAGAATATAGATTTAATTAAGAAAACTGGATATGATATAGAACTTTTTGGCGAAAATACAATAAAAATAAATGGAATACCAGACATAGAATATAGAGTAAAAACTAATACAAAAGATATGTTTTTAGATGTATTAGACGAAATAATAAATAATTCTAGAACAGCAAGTAAAGACATAGAAGAAAGATTTATAGCAACAGTTGCATGTAAAGCTGCTGTAAAGGCTCACATGAACCTAAAACCAGGCGAGGTAGATATGTTAATTCAAGGGCTTTTGACTTTGCAAAATCCATATACTTGTCCACACGGCAGACCAACGACAATAAAAATTAGCAAAGAAGATTTAATAAAGCAACTTTCTTAAAAGAGGTGAAATAAATGAAATTATATGATAACATAGGAAGTCTAAGATTATTAAATGTAAAAATATATTTAGATGATGTAAATGTTGTATATGAAGGAATGGTTGAAGATGCACCAGAAGATATAAAAAACTGTAAATATGCAAAAATTATGATAGACGACGATGGGATAACAAACCTGTATGTTTATAGTAACGAAAAGTGAAAGGATGATTAGATGAGGCAAGAACCTGACAAAGAAAAAAGAAAAACGAGAAGACAAGTTAGAAGAAGTAATGCTAAATTGTATCCGATTTATAAAATGTTTTCATGGGATTTACTATTTTTCTATGCGATAGAATTCTTGTTTTATACAATAACTAAAAAGATAACAGCTCCACAAGTATTAATTGTAAATGCAAGCTATTTAATATTTAAAATAATAATGCAAATTCCTGCAGTTACAATTTCTGAAGCGATTGGCAAAAAAAGATGTATGATACTTGGAAATATATTTGTAGCAATTTATATAATATTAATAATATTTCTGCCAGGTCTTCCTGGGTTAATAATTGCAACAATTTTTCAGGCGTTAGGATATGACATGAAAACAATATCAGAGTCAAACTTATTATATGATTCTGTTGCAACTCATGGTGGAGAAGGTTTATATTCAAAGCTAGATGCAAAAGGCGGAAGCATGTATTATATTTTTGATGGAATAACATCATTAATTGCAGGATATTTATTTATAATAAATAATTATTTGCCAATGGTTGTGTGCTTGGCAAGCATAGTGATTTCAATAATAATTGCATGTCATTTTGAAGATGTTTATCAGCCTAAAAAAAGAAATATTAGCATAAAGAAACAATTAAAAGAAACAAAGCATGATTTAGGTGCGTCTTTTAAATATATATTTAAGTCTGAAAGAATGAAAGCATTATTTATGTTCATGATAGTATTTTATGGATTTATAAAAGTAATTGAAACATATAGAAGTGAACTACTTGTTTCGTCTGGTGTTTCAGAAGAAAACTATGCAATAATCTTTGCAATGTTAACATTTATTGCAGGTCTTGCATTGACTTGCAAAGAAAAAATAGAAAAAACTTTTAAAAATAGAACATTAACATTTTTATCATTAACATATATTGGAGCTTGCGTTATAGTAGGACTTGTTGCAAGCACAGTTCCAAATAATAAAATAGTTGTACCGATAGTAATATTAATGTATATGGCTATGAAAATGTGCACCTCAGTGTGGTATATACTAGAATATAAATATTTAAAGAATTTTACAAATCATAAAAACAGGGAAAAAATTACATTTACTTATGAGTTTGTAGCTGCAATATCAGGAAGTATTTTAGCGTTGATTGGCAGTTTAATACTAGAAAAGGTAAAAGTTCAACATGCTTATTTAATAGTAAGTACGGTAGCACTAGCCTCTATGCTAATGGTTCTTAAATATATGAAAACAAGAATTGGTCTAAAACCAGAAGAATATAAAAAAGAGGACATAGAATTCGAAATAACAGAAGAAAAAGAGCAAAAAAATCAGTAAAAATATTGATAAATCAAATAAAATGTAGTATTATATAGTAGTATTTTAGCAGTAGGAAAGGAATTTAATGTCATGAGATACATTGACCAGGATAACAATAATGACAATTTAGTAAAAATTAAAGTAGTAGGAGTCGGCGGAGCTGGAAATAATGCAGTAAACAGAATGATCGATGAAGGAATAAAAAATGTTCAATTTGTTGCAATAAATACAGAAGAACAAATATTAGTTCATTCTAAAGCTGATGTCCAAATGAATATAGGAAAAAATACAACAAAAGGCCTTGGAGCTGGTGCAAATCCTGTTTTAGGTGAAATGGCAGCAAAAGAGGACGAAGAAAATATAAGAAAAGTTCTAACAGGAACAGATATGGTATTTGTTACAGCTGGAATGGGTGGTGGAACAGGAACTGGTGCAGCACCAGTTGTTTGCGAAATTGCTAAAAGTATGGGAATATTAACAGTAGGAATTGTAACAAAACCATTTACTTTTGAAGGAAAGAAAAGAAAAGACAACGCAGCAAACGGAGTTGCTAGAATGCGTCAAAATGTAGATGCTTTAATAGTTGTAGAAAACAACAACTTATTAAAAGCTCTTCCAAAGGGAACAACAATAGTTCAAGCATTTAGCGAAGCTGATGGAATATTAAGAAAAGGTGTTCAAGGAATAACAGACTTAATAACAATTCCAGGATACATCAACATAGATTTTGCCGATGTAAAAACAATCATGAGAGATAGCGGAATAGCTCACATGGGAATTGGCGTTGCAGAAGGCGACCAAAGAGCTTTAGATGCTGCAATATCTGCAATGGATAGCCCACTTCTTGAAACTTCTGTAAGAGGAGCTAAAGGTGTAATTGTAAATGTTACAGGTGGTGTTGATTTAGGACTAAGCGAAGTTAGCACAGCTGTTAACTACATAAAAGAATTCCTTGACCAAGATGCAAACATAATCTTTGGAACAATAGTTGATGAAAACATACATGAAGGTGTAATGGTAACTGTTGTTGCAACTGGAATTGAAGAAAATGCAGACAAAAAAGTTATAAAATATAATATATAAATATAAAAAATAACCTAAAGTTTAAACAATTAAGTTTTATGCTTTAGGTTATTTTTGTAGTATATTATGATACATTTGAATCATCTGAGTTATCGTCATCATCCTCTATATATTTAATAATATCAGCTGGTGTACAATGAAATAATTTGCATAATTTATTTATTGTTTCAAGATTAATTCTAGAAGTCTTATGCTCAATCATATCTGAAATTGATTTATAATCACTGTTCATATGCTTTACAAGCCAATATCTTGAAAGTTGTCTATCCTCTAATAATTTTTTTACATCTATATAAACCATAATGCCTCCTATAAAAGAAATATATCTATATTATAAAAGATATTTTAACAAAAAATAATATAGTTAGACCTTGACTATGCTAAAACCATATGCTAAGATTGTCATAAATACAATGAATAAGTTTTAATATTTCGAAAAGAATAATATTAAAATTATGGAGGAACATCAGATGAAAAAATTAAAAGAAGAAAATGCTATAACACTTGTTGCTCTAGTGGTAACAATAGTAGTGCTACTAATACTTGCAGGAGTAAGTATTAATTTAGTGTTAGGACAAAATGGGTTAATTACTAAGGCACAGGAAGCAAGTGAAAAAACAAAAAACATGGATACAAAGGAAAAAATTGAGTTATCGGTGGCATCTGCAAAAATGAAAAGTGCTGACTTTGAAAATATAACAAAAGAAAACTTGCAGGAAACTTTAACAGATGAAATGCCAAACAAAACTATAAGCATAGTTGAAGATGAGGACGCTTGGCTAGTAACAGTAGATAATACTGAAAAATATTGGGTATCAAAAAACGGAAAAGTAACGGATGGAAGCTACTTGTACAATAATGTTGTAGTTGGAGATTATGTTGAATACAATGCAGGAACAGGCTTCAAGTATACTACTTTAAAAGAAAATAATGGTTATGAGAATAAGACCTTTTCATCAAATAATTCAATAAAGTGGAAAGTATTAACAAAGAAAAATGGCAATGTTTATTTGATAAGTGACGATTTAATAAAAGCTGATGATGCTACTGATTTAATATTTTCAGGAAAAACAGGTTACTTAAAAGGAATAAATGAATTAAATAATATTTGTAGTATTTATGGGCATGGTAATGGAGCTGAAAAAGGAATAAACTTAACAGCAGAAGATGTTATGCAGTTAGTATGTGATTTAGAAAATTATACTGAAAAAGTAGCAATAGCTAAAACTAGTATATATGCAGAAGGCACTGATTTCTTTGACAGACAGGGAAATCCAGTTGAAGAAATTGAAAGAGATTATCAATATTATTGTTCATCATATAGAGCAATGGATAGTACTAAAAAAGAATATAAAATTATATTTCAGACAGATAAAACAGTAGAAAATGAAACATCAGGCTTTTGGCTTGCAACACAAACTGTAAATATAAATTCAAAAGGTTGCTGGTATGGAATTCTAGAAACATATTTTTCGGAAAATAAATATCGCATTAACGGAAGACATTTTTATAAAGCTGATACTACTTATGTTGATAGAGCTTCAAGTATAAGACCTGTAGTAATATTAAAAAGCGATGCAAAAATAACAGGAAAAAATGAAAATGGAGAATGGATTATTCAATAATAATTATAATCTAACATAAAAAAATAAAAATAACATAAAAATATAGGTTTAAAATAGATATGTCACAAATACATTGAAAATAAAATATTGAAAAGAGAGCACAAAAATGATAT
>CAKPKE010000023.1 GCA_934167095.1 uncultured Clostridia bacterium | reverse complement strand
GTAGTATCAGAATCAGATGGAAAAACACTTGTAAGCTGGGATGGCGGAAGTCAAATTGTTTCAAATAATGTTACTATATTTGGTGGTGGCAATGGTGGAACTTTTGAATCTAGCTTCTGAAGATGCAAAAATTCAAAATGATAATATTGGAGAAGCTAAAATTGAAATCACTTATGATTTTGATGTTGACACAAATGATTTAAAATTAACTAAAAATAATACTCATCAATTAAAAATAAATGTTAAAACTTCTCCCACAGGATATGAAAAAATTTTTAATAATGAGATCTCTTATAGTAGTCAAAATCCTGAAATTGCAATTGTAGATAATACTGGAACAATAACAGGAATTAGTAAAGGTTCAACTATTGTAGAAGCTCATGTTGGGAATAAAACTCAAACTATTAGCGTTGAAGTTGTTGAAAATTCATCTTTGCTTATTTTGATTTTAATACTTTTAGTTATAATTTTTGCAATATTTATTATATTCTTATTTGTATAAAAAACTACCCGCGTGAACGGGTAGTTTGATTTAGACCTCTAAATTTCATTTTTATTCTAATACTATAGTTCGCAAACCAATTCCTGCATTAAATCTTTGACTGAAACAATTTCTTTTATTCTGCTAACATTACTTCCACAAAAAATCAATCCATCATCTGTTTGTCCTTTTACAGAATTTATTAATGCTTTTGTAATGCAGTATGGGCTATTTATTATATTGCAAGTTTTAATGCAATTATAACATTTATCTATTTTGCATTTTTCTTTTTCTACTTTTTTTATAAAGTTATTGCATATAGCTCTTCCTGGCATTCCTACAGGACTATTGATTATCTTTATGTCTTCTTCTTTAGCATTAACATAAGCCTCTTTAAATTCCATTGAAGCGTCACACTCATTTGTTGCAACAAACCTTGTTGCCATTTGAACTCCACTTGCTCCTAAATTTAAATATTTTTTTATATCTGCAGAATCCCATATTCCGCCTGCTGCAATTACTGGAATATCTTTTCCTGTTTCTTTTTCAATTTCATTTATGTAGTCAACAATTTCTTTAGTTATATTTTCTAATTTTGGTTTAGTTTCTTCTTCTAATTCCTCTCTTTTATATCCTAAATGTCCACCAGCTTCTGGTCCTTCAATAACTATCATGTCTGGAACATAATTATATTTTTTTATCCAATGTTTAACTATCAATTTACAACATCTTAATGATGATACTATTGGAGCAATCTTTGTTGTAGACCCATTAACATATTCAGGTAATTCTTTAGGAATACCTGCACCAGATATAATTAAATCAATTTTTTGTTTTACACATTCTTTTACTATTTCTGCATAATCTTTTAAAGCTACCATTATATTTACACCAATTATTTTATCTTCTCCTGCAATTTCTCTTGCTTTTTTTATTTCTTTTCCTATTGCTCTTAAATTTGCTTTCAATGGATTTGTATTAAAATCTGTTTCTTGATATCCGATATCTGCTGTTGAAATTACTCCAATGCCACCTTCTTTACTTACATTTCCTGCTAGATTATGCATAGAAACTCCTACTCCCATTCCACCTTGAATGATAGGATATTTTGACTTTTTATTTCCTATTTTTATTCCTTCCATAGCTATCCTTTCCCTTTAAAATTAAACTCCCATAATATTATAACCACTATCGGCATATATAACTTGCCCTGTTATTGAATCTGACATATTACTTAATAAAAATGTTGCTACATTTCCAACTTGCTCGGTTGTTACATTTCTGTGTAGTGGTGCCTTTTCTTCAACAATAGTTAATATTGAACTAAAGTCCTTAATTCCTTTGGCTGATAATGTCTTTATTGGACCTGCTGATATTGCATTTACTCTTATTCCATCTTTTCCTAAATTGTTTGCTAAATATCTAACACTAGCTTCTAGTGCTGCTTTGGCAACTCCCATAACATTATAACCATCCAAAACTTTAGTAGAGCCATAATATGTTAAAGTAACTAAAGTTGCATTTTCATTTAGCATATCTAGTTCTTTAGCCATTCGTGCAACTAATACAAAAGAATAGCTACTAACATCTACTGCATGAGAGTATCCTTCTTTGCTTGTAAAAATAAAATCATTTCTTAGATCTTCAGTATTTGCATGTGCAATTGCATGTACAATTCCATCTAATTTGCCATTTTCTTCTTTTATTTTTGTAAATACTTCTTTAACTAATTCATCTTCTGATGCACCATTTAATACATAAGCTTTACTACCTTTAAATTCGCTAATTAACTCTTCTATTTTTTCTTTATTTTCCTCTCTCATATAAGTAAATATCAATTTTGCTCCATTTTCATAAGCTGATTTTGCAATGCCATAAGCAATACTCCATTTGTTTCTAATTCCCATTATTAATATTTTTTTATCCTTTAATAACATCTTGTATCTCCTTAAACTCACCCATATTTCTAAATTTTGCATATCTATTTTCTACAATTTCTTCTTCATTTAAACTTTGCATTTGTTTTATCTCTTTTTGTATTTCTTTTTTTAAATTATAGGAAATTTTTTTAAAATTTTCTTCATTATTTTCTTTGGGCTCTTTTATAATTTTATCTATTACTTTTAGTTCAAATAAGTCATTTGCAGTTAATTTCATTTTTTCTGCAGCTTCTTTAAACCTAGATGCGTCTTTCCATAAAATACTACTATAACCTTCTGGTGAAAGAATTGAATAAATAGCATTTTCTAGCATAAAAACCTTATTTGCAACTCCAATTGCTAAAGCTCCTCCACTTGAACCTTCTCCAATTACAATTGATATAATTGGTACTTTGAGCTTTGCCATTTCAAACATAGATCTAGCAATAGCTTCTCCTTGACCTTTTTCTTCTGCTTCTATTCCTGGATATGCTCCTTTTGTATCAATAAAAGTAATTACAGGTCTTTTGAATTTTTCAGCCTGCTTCATGAATCTTATTGCTTTTCTATAACTTTCAGGATTTGGCATTCCAAAGTTTCTTTCTATATTTTCTTTGGTCGTTCTTCCTTTTTGCTCTGCTATGATTGTAAAATTTTGTTTTTCTATTTGGGCCAATCCGCATACTATAGCTTTATCATCTTTAGCATTTCTATCTCCATGTAATTCTATAAAATCATCAAATATTTCCTCTATATAATCAAGTGAAGTTTTCCTTTTCGGGTCTCTTGCTATTTCTACTTTTTCCCAAGCTGATATTTTTGTATTTCCCATTAATTTTTGCCTCCTTTATGAAACATAATTAATTTATAAATAGTATCTTTTAAATCTTTTCTTTCAACTATTTTATCTATAAAACCATGTTCTAATAGAAATTCAGCTGTTTGAAAACCTTCTGGCAATTCTTCTCCTATTGTTTGTTTTATTACTCTTTGACCAGCAAATCCTATCATGGCATGTGGTTCTGCTAAAACAATGTCTCCCAGACTTGCAAATGAAGCTGTAACCCCTCCATATGTTGGATCTGTTAAAACTGATATATATAATAACCCTGCTTCATCTAATTTTGTAAGTGCAGCTGTAGTTTTAGCCATTTGCATTAAAGATATAATTCCTTCTTGCATTCTAGCTCCGCCTGAGGTAGAAAATATAATAAGTGGTAATCTTTTTTCTATTGCTTGCTCAATAGCATATGTTATTTTTTCACCTACAACAATGCCCATGCTTCCCATTAAAAAGCCACTATCCATAATACATATAACGACATCTTCGCCTTTAATTTTACCAATTCCGACATGAAACAGCTTCTGGTAAACCTGTTTTTTCTCTTAATATTTTTAATTTTTTAGGATAATCTTCTAGTTCCAAAGGATTAGTTGTTTCTATATTTAAATCAAACTTTTTATATGTATTTTTATCTAATATTAATTCTAGCCTTCTATCTATATGCATTCTAAAATAATGTCCACAATTGGGGCAAATATTTAAATTATTTCTAATATTTTCTTTATATAGTATTTCTTTACACTCTTCACATTTTATCCATTTTCCTACTGGTATGTCTATATTGGAAGTTTTATGATTTGTTGGCACTTGTCTTTTCTTTATTTTGTCTACGATCATTTACCATTCTCCTTTTTTAATATCTCTTTTTCTATAAATGAGGTATCAAAATTTCCTCTAATAAAATTAGGATTTTTAATTATTTCAAATAAAAAATCTTGATTTGTTTGTATTCCTTCTACAACTAATTCCTCTAATACTCTTTTCATCTTACTAATTGCTTCATTTCTATTTGTTCCAAAAGTAATAAGCTTTGCAATCATCGAGTCATAGTTTGCTGGAATTGTATATCCTTCATAAATTGCACTATCTATTCTTACTCCGTTTCCTCCTGGAAAATGCAGACCTTTTATTAGTCCTGGACATGGCATAAATTTTTTACTTGGATTTTCGGCATTTAATCTACATTCTATAGAATGACCTTTAAATTCTACATCTTTTTGTTTTATTTTTAGCTCTTCGCCTGTTGCAATTTTTATTTGGGTCTTTACTAAATCTATTCCTGTTCTCATCTCTGTAATTGGATGTTCTACTTGAATTCTTGTGTTCATTTCCATAAAATAAAAGTTGTTATCTTTATCTACTAAAAATTCTACTGTTCCAAGACTTGTATATCCAGCTGTTTTAGCTGCTTTTATGGCCGCATTTCCCATTTTGTTTCTTGTCTTTTCATCAATAGCAGTAGATGGCGTTTCTTCTATTACTTTTTGATGATTTCTTTGAATAGTACAATCTCTTTCTCCTAAATGAATTACATTTCCATGTTCATCTGCTACTATCTGAATTTCAACATGCCTTGGATTTGAAATAAATTTTTCTATATATATTTCATCATCATTAAAAGAGTTCTTTGCTTCTTGTTTTACTATTTCATACTCTTTTTCTAATTCTTCTGCAGTATTTGCAACTCTAATACCTTTGCCACCGCCACCTGCTGCGGCTTTTAACATAACAGGATAACCTATTTTTTCTGCTATCTCTAATGCGTCTTTTAATCCTTTTACACTTCCATCTGAACCTGGTATAACAGGAACTCCAGCTTTTTTCATCATCTCTTTTGCATTAGATTTATTTCCTAATAATTCAATAATTTCTGACTTTGGTCCAATAAATTTTATGTTTGATTCTTCACATATTTGAGCAAATTTTGAATTTTCAGATAAAAATCCAAAACCAGGATGAATACTATCTGCTTTTGTTATATAAGCTGCCTGTATAATATTTTTTATGTTTAAATAACTTTTATTAGCTTGAGCTGGGCCAATGCAAATAGCCTCATCTGCTAAACGGGTATGCAAAGCATCTTTATCTATTTCTGAATAAACTGCAACAGTTTTTATATTCATTTCTTTGCATGCTCTTATAATACGAACTGCAATTTCGCCACGATTTGCAATTAATATTTTATTCATTTATTTCTACCTCTTTCAACTTTTTAATTCTTAAATAACCTTAAACCAATGCAAATGTTAATTCACCTTTAGCTACAATGTTTTCATTAACTGTTGCTATTGCTTCTCCTACACCAATTGGTCCTTTTCTTTTTATAATTCTTACTTCTAGTTTTAATCTGTCTCCTGGTACAACCATTTTCTTGAACTTCATTTTATCTATTCCACCAAACAGAGCATTTTTTCCTTTATTCTCATTCATTGATAGAATTGCAACTGCTCCTGTTTGAGCTAAACTTTCTGCAATTAACACTCCAGGCATAATTGGATTTCCTGGAAAATGGCCTTTAAAATACCATTCTTGCGCATTTACATTTTTATATGCTATTGCTGATTCTCCTGGGACATACTCTTCTACTTCATCAATCATTAAAAATGGATCTCTTTGTGGAATAATGTTTTTAATTTCTTCTTTATTTAACATTAATTTTCACCTTCTATTCTAAATAATGGTGTTCCATATTCTACTGTTTCACCATCTTTTACTAAGATTTCTGTAACTTTTCCAGTATATTCTGACTCAATTTCGTTCATTAACTTCATAGCTTCAATAATGCACAGAACGTCACCTTTTTTTACTTCTTTTCCAATTTCAACATAAGGTTCTGCCGTAGGAGAAGATTTTAAATAAAAAGTTCCAACCATTGGTGACTTTACTATATTTCCTTTTTCTTCTTTTTTTGTTTCTTTAGTAATATTATCACTATTTTTTATTGCTGTTGTATCTTGAATTTCTTGAATTACTCTTTCCTTAACATTATCTTTTTTCATACTAATTTTAGTACCATCTGGAAATTCAATATCAACTTCTGTTAGTTTCGAATTTCCCATCTCCTCTATTAGCTGTTTTATTTTTTCATATTCCATTTATTCTTCCTCCCACTTTTTTAGGATAATACTAGAATTATGTCCTCCAAATCCAAGTGAATTTGACATAACAATATTTAATTTAGCTTTTCTTGGCTCATTTGGAACAATGTCTAAATCACATTCTTCATCTTTTTCTTTATAATTTATTGTTGGCGGTACTAACTCACTTTCCATTGCTTTTACACTCAAAATTGCTTCTACTGCTCCTGCAGCCCCTAAAAGATGTCCTATATTTCCCTTTGTAGAACTTATCATTACTGTTTTACTTGCTTTTCCTAATGCTGTTTTTATAGCCATTGTTTCTGTCAAATCATTTAAATGTGTTGACGTTCCATGTGCATTTATATAATCTATATTTTCTGGTTTTATCTTTGCATCTTTCATTGCTCTTATCATTGCATTTGCGCCACCTTCTCCATCAGGACATGGAGATGTTATATGGTAAGCATCTGAAGTTGAACCAAATCCAATAACTTCTGCATATATTTTAGCATTTCTTTTTTTAGCATGTTCCAATTCTTCTAAAACCAGTATTCCACTTCCTTCACCCATAACAAAGCCACTTCTTTCTTTATCGAATGGAATACTTGCTCTATTTTTATCTGTAGATGTACATAGTGCTTTCATGTTTTCAAAACCTGCTATTCCAACAGAACAAATAGAAGCTTCTGTGCCTCCTGCTACTATAACATCCTCATATCCATGTTTTATTGTTTTGTAGCCTTCTCCTATTGCATGTGTTGAAGAACTACAAGCTGTAACAATTGCCATAGATTCACCCTTAAATCCAAATTCTATTGAAATGTTTCCAGCTGGCATATTTGCTATTGCCATTGGTATAAACATCGGAGATACTCTATTATTTCCTTTTTCATAGTTTATTTCACATTGATTTTGAATTGTTATTAAACCTCCAATTCCTGTACTTACAAAAATACCGACTTTTTTAAAATCTGTATTTTCTGAAGTTATTCCACTATTTTTTACTGCTTCTCTTGCTGCTATTAGTGCAAATTGTGAAGATCTGTCTAATCTTTTTGCTTGTTTTGGTTCAAAATAATCTAAAGGATTATAATTTTTCACTTCCGCACATAAACTCGTTTTAAAATTACTACTATCAAATAGTGAAATTTTATCAATTCCACATTCTTTATTTTCTATTCCTTTCCATGTTTCATCTACATTATTTCCTATTGGAGTGATTGCTCCAAGTCCTGTTATAACTACTCTTCTTTCCATTTTTATTCTCTCCTTACATTAACATTCCGCCATCAATATTAATTACTTGTCCTGTAATATATGAACTGTCATTAGATGCTAAAAACTTGACAACATTTGCAACATCTTGTGGAGTTCCAATTCTTTTTAGAGGAATTTTTTTTGCAATTTCTTCTTTAATATCTTCTTTTAATACATCTGTCATTTGTGTTTCAATAAATCCTGGTGCTACTGCATTAACAGTAATATTTCTTGAGGCAACTTCTTTTGCTAAACTTTTAGTAAATCCTATAATTCCTGCTTTTGATGCTGAATAATTTGTTTGTCCCGCATTTCCTGATATTCCTACAACTGATGATATATTTATTATTCTTCCGTTTCTTGCTTTTAGCATATTTCCAATTACATTTTTAGTTACATTAAATGTTCCTATTAGGTTTGTATCTATAACTTGTTTAAAATCCTCTTCTTTCATTCTCATTAGCAATGTATCTCTTGTAATTCCTGCATTATTAACTAATACATCTATATTTCCAAATTCTTCAACAATTTGTTTTACAAATTTTTCACAATCTTTAAAATTAGTTACATCTCCTTGAACTGCAAAACATTTTACATTATTTGCTTCTATCTCTTTTTTAGTATTTTTTAAGTCTTCATTTTCCGTTCTGTAATTTAAAGCAATATTATATCCTTCTTTTGCAAATGTTAAAGCTATTTGTTTTCCAATTCCTCTTGTTCCTCCTGTAATTAAAGCTATTTTATTCATTTTTTCCTCCATATTCTTTTAATACTGCTTGTAAACTACAAACATTATCAATATTTAATATTTTTATTTCTTTATTTGTTGGCGTTCTTTTTACAAATCCTGATAATGTTTTTCCGAGGGCCTATTTCTATAAATGTATCTATTCCATTATTTAGCATATTTTCAATTGTTTTTGAAAATTTAACTGGATTTATAATGTGACGGGCCAAAATATCTTTTACATCGTCTGTCTCTTTGTAAATTTCGCCATCTATATTTTTAATCACTTTTGTTTCAAACTTATGAACAGTAATATTTTCAAGGTCTTTTCTAAAAGCATTTGAACTTTCTATCATTTTTTCAGTATGGAATGGTCCTGCTGTTTTTAAAATTCTTACTTTTTTTGCGCCTATCTCTTTTGCAATTTTTTCAGCTTCAGTAATTGCTTCTTTTTCTCCAGAAATTACAACTTGACCTACTGAATTATAATTTGCAGGAACTACAAATCCTGATTTTACTTTTTTGCAAACATCCTCTACTTGGCTATCTTTTAATCCCATAATTGCTGCCATTTGCCATTCTCCACTAGGAAGAAATTTTTGCATATATTCTCCTCGTTTTTGGACAACTTTTATTCCTTCTTCAAACATAAGTGCTTTACTATTAATTAGTGCTGTATATTCGCCTAAGCTTAATCCTGCTGACATATTAGCTGTTATATTGTTATTTTTTAAAATTTCTAATATAGCCAAGCTCTCTGTAAGTATTGCAAGTTGCGTATATTTTGTTTCATTTAATATTTCTTCTGGTCCTTCAAATGATATTTTTGCAATGTCTATTCCTGTTATATCTTTTACTTTTTCATATATTTTTCTTGCCTCTTCGTATTCATCATATATATCTCTTCCCATTCCTACACTTTGAGCCCCTTGGCCAGGAAATAAAAATCCAATATTCATTTTTTAAATAACTCCTCTCTTTTCTATTTCTTTTTCAAATTGATTACAAAATTCTGCTATAAATCTTTTAGTATCTACATCTATTCCAAATTCTTTTTTTATAGATGTCGCTAAATACTTTATATCATCTGTAAATTTTTCCTTATTAGTATTAATTCCAATTCCAACTACTAAGTATTTGACTTTTTCATTAACAAGTTTAGTCTGAGTTAAAATTCCACCTATTTTTTTATTATTAAATGTAATATCATTTGGCTCTTTAATATTTAAGTTAATTTCATACTCTTTTTTTAAAATATCAACAATTATCTTCGCAATCTCTATCGTAATTCCTTCTAATTTTTGAACATTGCAATTTGTTCTTATAAAAAATGAAAATGCTATATTGTTTGCTTCATCTGTATGCCAGACTCTTCCATGAGTTCCTATTCCTTTATCTTGAATGTCTGCAAATACCAAGGTTCCATTTGGGGTATTTTTACTTTCTATTAGTCTCCAAATTTCATTTTGCGTTGAATCTATATGATTATAAAAAATACTATTTTTCCCTAAAAATTTAGTTTTTACATTTTCTAATTGCATCTAAATTCTCCTGTCTTTTTATCTTGTTTGTTGTTGTTCTAATAAGTGGTTCTTCTGTTAGCATTATTCCTCTTATTGCTTTATAAGATGGCATTGTTTGATTGATTTCTTTAATTTTCTTTGCCAAAACTGTATATATATCTTCATTTTTCTCAACTTTATAAACATCTTTTATAACATCTCTATCAAAAACTATCTTTACATTTATTTTTATATTATTATTATCATCTGATTGTGCTTTTCCAAAGATAAATGCTTCTTTTACGCCTTCTATTTTGTTTACCAAGTTTTCTAATTCCTCTGGGAATATGTTTTTACCATTTTTTAATACTATTACACTTTTCTTTCTTCCACATATAAATATATATCCTTCTTCATCAATTTTTGCTAAATCTCCTGTATAGAACCAGCCTTCTTTTAATGATTCTTTATTTGCTTCTTCGTTCTCATAATATCCTAGCATTATGCTTGGACCTCTAACTACTAACTCTCCAATTCCTTCTTCATTTACATCTACAAGTTTTGCTTCTACACTTGGAACTGTTTTTCCAATTGAACCTAATCTGTAATTTTTATTTGTTCCAATCGCCACAACAGGAGAAGTTTCAGTTAAGCCATACCCTTGCACTAAGTTTATTCCTAATAATCTATACCTTTCTTCTATTGTATTATCTAAGGATGCAGCACCACTTATAAATAGTTTTATTTTTCCACCAAGCATATCATGTATTTCTTCAAATGCTTCTTTCCTTTCTTTCATAGAACAATTTTTATATTTCTCTTCATTTTTTAATATTTCCTCAAGTTTTCCTTGTTTTTCTAGTTTTTTCCTAATCATCATGAAAATTCGTTCATATATACCTGGTACACATGCCATAACTGTCACATGATATTCATTTAAATTTTCTACTATGTGTCTTAATCCATCACAAAATACTGTTTCTGCTCCTTTATATAGCGAAAATAGAAATCCTACTGTACATTCAAATACATGGTGTATTGGTAAAATAGAAAGAAAAACATCTTCTTGATTTACGTCTAAAACGCTTCCAATATCCATTAAATTTGTGCAAATATTCTCGTGTGAAAGTGCTACTACTTTAGACTTAGATGTAGTTCCTGATGTAAATAGCATAATTTCCATTTCTTTTGGGTTAATTTTTGCATTTAAAAACTCGTTATTTCCTTCTTCTATTAATTTCTTACCTTCTCGTATTAGTTCTTTTTGTGAATATATTCCTTCTCCATTTTCATCATTATCCATCGAAATCAAATGTTTTAACTTATTTTTCTCACTAAGCCTAATATTTTGAATTATCTCTGAATATTTTTTTGTATAAAATATTGCCTCTATATCAGACCTTTCTATCAATAGTTCTAGCTCATTTGCAGGTAGTGATTTATCTAATGGAACAACAATTCCTGTTCCACATACAATTGATAAATATGCTATTTCCCATTCATATCTATTTTCTCCAATAACTGCAATTCGTTTTCCTTTTAGCCCTAAATTTATTAATGATGTTCCTAAAGCATTTATCATATCTCTAACTTCTTTATGAGTATAAACTTGATATTTTCCTTCTTCTATTTTAATTTTATATGCGGGTCTATTTGCATATAATTTTTCTGTTTTATTTAACATATCTTTTAAATCTTTAATTTCTAAATAGTCATATATCCTCTTATTCATTTTTTATATAATCAATCATTCATAAATATTAATTTATATATGCTTGATTCCTTTCTACTATTTTTTAGTTTTGCATAATTTTTATATCATAATAGAAAATTAATGTCTTTATACTGATAGGTCAGTATAATCTATTTTCAATGCTTTAGAAAAAATATTTTTTATTACTTATTTTGGGCACAAAAAAATAGCTAACATTTTTTAGTTAACTATATTCCAATATTTATATTTATTGTATATCTGAAAACAACACCTGGAGGCTTACAAAGTCCCCAGGCGTTGCACAGTACAGGCTTTACTGTTTGATGTTAGCATTCAAGAATCTTGTTGCCAATACTACAGGAATGACAACGATTCCAAGAATCACCATGTATGTAATTCCAATATTAAAGCTTTTCGTTACAAGTCCTGATATAAACAGTAAACCAGCACGGCCCAAACTTTCAATCAGGAAGTACAAAGACAGTGTTTTAGGGACCAGCCTGCTTTCAACCTTATCATTAATCATTTTCTTCATGAAAATTCGATAAGGCTGTTTCGACATATTTTGCAATATGAAGATCGGAACAATCAAAACAAATATCGCAAAGCTTCCCTTTAAGACCAGATATGTTACTCCTAAAAAGCCATACGCCACAAGCGTAAACAGAGAAATAACAGTCAAGGTCTTTTCTTTGAAAATGCTTGCAATCTGCTGATTGTACTTAGCACTCAGTCCGTTTATCAGACTAAGAATTGCCAAAATAATGCCAAACCACTCGACCGGAATGCCAATATCCTGCATGTAGACTTTGTTGAACGTTGCAGGTAGGCTCAAGATTCCGCACATGCAAAAAGCGTATGCGAATAAAGAAAGCGAAAACCGATTTTTAAAGATTAATTTAAAATCTTTAATCGAATTCTTTTGCTTAACTTTTGTTTCTTGAAGTGCAACATCTTTCACTTTTAATGCTAGAATCAGAGAAGTTATGCATATGCCAAGAGTAACCAACATAGGCAAATACGCATTTACTTTAAACAAGAATCCGCTTGCCGCAGAGCACACAGTATCTATAATGAAATATAGAAAAACTGCATTTCCTTCGACTTTTGGATAATCTTTGCCCGTCGCACTAGCCAAAAGAGGCATGTCAACAATTCCCTTAAGACCCAAACCAATAGCTCTTAATACTTCAGCTACGAATATAATTGCAATCGGTCCAGGTATTAAGTACATGAGAATGGCCACTATCCATAAACAGCTACCTAATACTGTGCTGCGTTTATTGCCAAGTTTTTCAACAATAAGCGCTCCGGGTACCTGCAGAAATGTCTGCAAATACCAAAAAATCGACTCAATAAGGATCACAGTTCCGGCGTCGACATTCCGTACCTGCGTTAAAAAAATCAACTGACATGCATAAAACATCAGCATATCAAAAGATAAGGCACGGTATGCCTCCAAACCAAAATACTTTTTCAAAAAAATCTCTCCTTTACTGATTTTTACCGATTTGGTTACATAATCATTATAGCATATTATGGTTATTTAGTCAAAAAAGACAGTTAACACTTAGTATAACTGCCCTAATATATTAATAATCTTTAATTCTTTCTTCAAATTCTTTAAAGTCAATTAGCTTCCATGACCAATTTTTATCACTTTCAGTTCCTGGAATATTTATTCTTGAATTTTCATCTAGCCCTAGTATATCTTGAACCATAATAATTGGCATTTTTGCTTTACATTTTGATAAATATTGCATAATTCCAATATTTATATTTATTTCATAACATTCATTTTTCTTCAAGAATTCTTTTAATTTCCATTTATGTTCATCACTTAATGTTTTATACCAACCATAAATTGTGTTGCAATCGTGATTTCCTGGAAAAACTAAAACATTCTCATCTTCATTATCTTTATCATATAAATTATCCAAATCGATGGAAAATTGCAATATTTTTTGTCTTGTGAATCCGTATTTTTTGCGAAGTGCAATGGTTTCTTCTCTAATTTCACCTAAATCTTCAACTATTAATTCTTCTGGTTTTACTTTTTTGTCTTTAAAAAGTTCATCAAAAAAGCCAAAGCTTACTCCATCAGCATATTCTCCATCCTTTCCAGTTTTACCAATTGGGATTTTAAAAAATGAATCATATCCTCTGAAATAATCAACTCTTAGCTTATCGAATAATTTAAGCTGATATTTAAATCTTTTTGTTAAATATTTATATTTATCCTTTTTAATATTTTCAATATTATATACTGGACTATTCCATTTTTGTCCATCTTGATTGAAATAATCTGGTGGAGTTCCAGCTTCAAAGGTAAATTTTCCGTCTTTCATTTCAAAATATTCAGGATAATACTGCGTTTCGACTGAATCAAAAACAGGATATACTGGCATATCTCCAATAATTTGAACATTTTTAAGGTTTGCATATTTTTTTAATTCCATCCATTGAGTGTACAAAATATACTGTAAAAACAAATAATATTCTTTACTTTCGCCTTTTTTTATATGCGCAAATTCTGCATACTTATTTATTTCATCTATTTTTATAAAATTTCTAAATTTATTATTTACTTTGAAATTATTAAATGCTTCTTTATAATACTTTTCTTTAAAATCATCATATATTGCTCTGTCTTGATTTGGACGAGTTTCAGGTTCTTTTATTAGTCCTTGTTCAAATAGTTTATCAAGCGAAATAAAATCTTCTTCTAAAGCATAATAACTTACAGGCGAATATGGATGATTATTGCATTCATTTATCGGCAAAACTTCCCAATATTTTATATTATTTTTGCTTAATATGTCTATAAATTCATAAGCTTCATACCCAAAATCACCAATTCCATATTTGCTCGGAAGTGAAAATATTGGAAGAAGTACACCTTTTTCTTTCATTTTTCTTCTGTTCCTTTCAATATTTTTATATCAAAGCAATTATACTATAAAAAATATTTTTTAACAATAGAAAAAACAAAAAGAAGACGGTAACGCCGTCTCCTCTTTGCCGCGGCAGCACTTTCATGTTTGCCACGATTTCCACTCTCTGATTTGCGCTGTTTTTTCTGTAGTTGAGCATCTCCTCATTTAGCGAAAGAGCTCCTCAGGGACCTTTACAATCACGACATCCCTCTTTTCGTCCTTGCCGAAGCAAGATGGCTGCAGGAATCTCAAAAGGCTTGCTCTGTCATGAACATCTATAGGCCACCAACTGTCAAGCTTTTTTCCTTCCTTGTTGCAGAGCCAGTATTCGCCGGTTTCGGACATAGGGCAGTCAAGGCATTGAAAAGTGACTCCTTGGCAGCCTCCGCACAAAGATCCCCAAACCTTTTCGATGTCGTAATCATACTCTTCGGTATTGCAACGCAGTTCAATTTTCATCTTTAGTTCCTTTCCTGGCAATAGCCAGCTAATATATTTTATCGCATTAAAGCGATCTTTGAATTCAGTATACCATTTTAATTTAAAATTGTCAATTTTATGTTCACTATATATTTTTCTATAAGCTACTTGAAAAACAAAAGAAGGTGGTAAAACCACCTCCTCTTGTTGCTAGGATATTTATAATTAATCTTGCTCTTCGATCCATGCCTTAATCATGGTTGCCTCACTCGCAGCTCTTTCACGTTCCTGCTCATCCAACCATGCAGCTTCTTCTGGACTTGGTTCACGCAACTAAATAACCATAATTTATCCTCCATTTTGTTTTGCGGATTTTCATTGTTTTCCGCGAGTTTATTTTCGAACAACATTATTATATATTCATTTTCTTATATTGTCAATATCTAATCGTACTCTACTTGCCAATCTCTTGAATTATATGCCTTAAAACACATTTCGATTTGTTCTTTGGTAGTCTTTTCTTCTGCTAAATTTGAAGGTATTTCATCTAATGAAAAATATTTAGTTTCAGTTGTTTCAATATTTTCTTCAAAACTGCCATCAATAATTTTGCAAAGCATAAAAGTTTTACATATTCCATAAGCATAAATTGGCTTGTTGTGCTTGTTTCTATCTTGCACAGATATTAATTTCACAGCCTCAACATTTAATCCTGTTTCTTCTTTTACTTCTTTAATTGTATTTGATTTTATAGATTCTAAAACATCGCACCAGCCACCTGGAAGCGACCATGTACCATTACTTTCGTGAACTAGTAATATTTTATTTTCTTTAAAAATTGCAGCTCTTGTATCAATTTTAGGCGTTTGGTAGCCTGTTTCATTGCAAAACAAATCATATACTTTTTCTTGTGAAATATTAGTTTTTTCAGCTAATATTTCAGCAGAAATTTCTCTAAGCCTGTTATATCTTTCAATATCATAAACATTAGTTGTATAAGCAAGTCCAGCTTGTGCTAAACTTTGAATTTCAATTGCCCACTTTAGCCATTTCTCCATATAAAACTCCTTTATCTACTTTATTTTTACGCCTAATAAATGCATTAAATCAATCGATTGCATTGGACTAATTACTGCACCTTTTAAATCGTCTAAATCTATATTAATTCCTTCAATTTGACATTTAGATAAATCTACATCTTTTAGTTTTGTTTTAAAAAATTGAGCACTAGTTAAATCAGATTCGCCAAAAGATATATTTTTAGTCTTGTTTTCCTGAAAGCTACAATTTCTAAGTATTTCAAACTTAAATTTAACATTTTTCAAATCTGACATTGATATATTAGAATAATCAAGGTTAGAGCTAGAAAACTCACAATCAAATATTACGCACTCAATAAAATTGCAACCAGTTAGCTTACAATTATTAAATTTACAGCTTATAAAACTTGAATTATCAAAAGTCGTATTTGAAAAGTTGCAATTTTCAAACTTCACATTACTAAATATTACTTTTTCCAGTCTGCTACTTAGCATTGTCATTTTTAAAATTGTGGTTCTATTTATTGAAACATTAGATATTTCAATGTTTTCATCATAGCAATCTTGTAATTCTATATCTTCAATTTCATCTCTATCATTAAAAATTTCTAAAAAACTTTGCATTATTCTTTCCTCTCGAAACAAAGTATATCATATTTATTAAAAATATTGCAATATAAAAAGCACTTCATTTTGAAGTGCTCTCCTACCCTATTTAAAACTTTTTACTTTATTTACTATATTGCAAATTAAATCGACCGAATTGTCAATTCCAACTGAATCACTGTTTATGCAGATATCGTAATTTGAAGGATTTTTCCATTCCTTTTCAGTATAATACTCATAGTGATTTTCTCTTAGTTTGTTTATTCTATTGATTTCTTTTTCAGCATTTTCTTTGTCCATGTGATAAAATTCAGTTGCTCTTTTGATTTTATCTTCCATGCTACTACTGATAAATATTTTTAGAACATTTTTATGATCTTTTAATATAAAGTCAGCACATCTTCCAACTATTATACAAGATTCCTTGCTTGCAACATCTTGAATAAATTCAGACTCTTTAATAAATAATTCGTCTGCATTGCTTAGCCCTGAATAATATCCATTATTAAACACATCTAATACATTTCTTTTTTGTTCATTTTCTTTTATGTATTCTGCAGATAGACCTGTTTCATCAGCCATTTCTTCTATAAAGTTTTTGTCATAAAGCTTAATTCCAAGCTTTTCTGCAATTAACTTTCCAATATATCTTCCACCAGAACCATATTCTCTTGCAATTGTTATTACTATGTGTTCATCAGATTTACTTGGTAATTGAGGTGTTTCTACCTTTGCATTCTTAACTCCGTCTGTCAATTTTAGGCATTTAACTTCTTTTATTAAGAAAAATGCTGCTAGTACAAATGCAATACCGTCAGCTACTGGGCCAGCAATTAAAACACCCATAACTCCAAATATTTTACTTAATATAATCATTGCAGGAATTAATATTACTATTTGTCTTGACAATGACAATATTGCACTTTTTGTACTTTTTCCAATTGCTTGGAAGAAGATTCCTGAAGGTATTTGAACTCCATTAAATATGCAAAGTAATAGATATGTTCTAAATGCTAAGCATGCAAATTCCATGTAGTTTGCATCACCACTACCAAATATTAATATTAATTTATCTGGTATTGTTTGGAATAAAATTAAAGCAATTGTACTTATTACAACACTTGAACCTAAAACGATTTTTAGTGTTTGCTTTACTCTATCATACTTTTTAGCTCCGTAGTTGTAGCCTAATATTGGTTGGCTTCCTGCTGCGATTCCTATTATTATACTATTTAAAATTTGATTAATCTTCATTACAATTCCAAGAACCGTAATTGGTATTTCTGAGCCAAACTTACTGTCAGCACCATATTTTCCAAGTAGATTATTTTCAGCTGTCATAACACATACAATACTCATTTGAGTAATAAAACTGCTTATTCCTAAAGCTGATACTTTCTTACCAACTGATGCTTTTAATTTAAAGCAATCTTTTGATAATTTTATAGTTTTAAATCTTTTTAAATATGCTATATTTAGCACAAATGTAAGAATTTGGCTGATTACTGTTGCAACAGCTGCACCCTCAACACCTTTGTGAAATACAAATATGAATATTGGATCTAATATTGTATTTAATACTGCACCTGTAACCATACTTATCATTGCATATTTAGGACTACCATCTGCTCTTATAATTGAGTTTAGGGTTGTTCCTATCATTGAGAAAGGAAATCCTATTGCAATAATTTTACCATAAGCCATTGCAAATTCTTCTAAATTGCTTGTGCAACCA
The DNA here is from genome assembly GCA_934167095.1 of uncultured Clostridia bacterium. GTDB lineage: Bacteria > Bacillota > Clostridia > TANB77 > CAG-508 > CAG-245. Next base: position 415 of record CAKPKE010000023.1, on the reverse strand, counting down.
AAGATTTTTAATAGTTGAGGTAAAAATATAAGTGTAATTGCAGTAAAAATTAAAGATACAATAGTTGAAAGTAAAATTCCATTACCTATTCCAACTTCTGCCTCTTTTTTCTTTTTTTCTCCTAATTTTAAACTTAAATATGCTGAAGCTCCATCTCCAAACATTAGTGAAAAAGCAAGTCCTATCATTACCAATGGGAACACTACATTTGTAGCACCATTACCTAGATATCCTACGCCTTGACCAATAAATATTTGGTCAACTATATTATATAATGCATTTACAAGCATTGATATTATACAAGGTATCGAAAATCGAATAATTAGTTTGCTGATTTTTTCTTTTCCTAAAACATTTTCTTCTTGTTCCATTTTTTCCTCCTTTTATTTTTAAGCAACATATCTATTATATATTT
>CAKPKE010000022.1 GCA_934167095.1 uncultured Clostridia bacterium | reverse complement strand
ATAGTAACATTATTTGAAACAATTTGACTTCCGCCATCCCAGCTTACAAGTGTTTTTCCATCTGATTCTGATACTACAACAGCAGTACCATTTGCATAAATTGCACCTTGATTATTATTATAACTTTCGTCATATACAGGTGTTTCAGAAGCATAAGATAAAGCCATATTCATTATAAACAATGAAAGTATAAGTGTAAAAATAGTAATTAATTTTTTCATTTAATTTTAGTATCCTTTCTAAGAATTTTGTAAAAAATACGTGTATATTAATATTTTATGAAATAATTTAAGAGCTGTGAAAACTTCATGAACCGTAAAAAAATCATAAAAAATATTGAGTATTTCCATTAAATATGTTATTTTTATAGTATATTAAAATGTAAACATATTGGAGGTATTTAATGGAAAAAATAAATGATGGAGCAGCAATAAAAATTATTGGGGATGAAAGCAAAGATAATATAGAAAGTTTATTACAAGAAAGAGAAAAATTAATAAAACAAGGAAAGACTGTAATTCTTTGTGTTAAAAGACCAGTTTATGAATATGATGCTAAAAGACCTGATGATTATGCTTTAAAAATGCTATCAAAGCCAGAAATTCTTGATATTTATGACACTGATTCTATTGATGATATATATGATATCTTGTTTGCTTCTTCTAAAGAAGAATATGATCATAAACCAAGAATATATTTAAAATCACAAAAAGTTGAAAATATTATTTCTGCAATTTATTCTATGCAAAGAAAATTAGGAGGAAATTTTAGAATTGTTATTGATAATAATACCCAATCTTCTCCAAAAGGCTTTGATGCAAGCAAGGATCTTACAATAGACGAATTAGCTGAAGCATGTTTTAATAGACCATTAAATAAATGTACCTCATACCAAATAGATACAAATAATCCAACTGTTATTGATTTAATTTTCAAAACATTCAAACAATATACTTATCCGGAATTATTCCCATTAATTGTTGAATATACAGCTACAATGCGAAATAAGAATGAAGTTGGGCAATTAGGTGACTTTACAATATCGTTAAAAAATTTAGGCAATGTTGAAAATTTTGAAAAAGAAGCAAAAAAATATTCTGACCCAGACAAGGACTTATTTGAATTATCTGCATTAATGCAATTTGCAAAAAATGGACCAGAATTTTATGAATATGTAGTTGGAAGAATAAAGCCGGAACAATTACAACAAGAAGATATACAGTCAACTTTAAAGAAAATTAAAGAAAGAAATCAAGAGTTTGAAAAAAGCTCTATTACACCTAAAAGTGCTCTAAGAAATGCATTGCATACTACTTCAATGGAAAAAGTTGAAGAATCAATAGCACAAGAAATGACTCAAGAAAATGCTAGAGAGGAAGAAAAAGAAAATGGTTAACTCAAAATATGCTAAGGCATATACAGAAGTTTTAGAAATAATAAGTTATTTTCCAAAAGAAGCATATAATAAAATTCCATCTAAAAAAATAAATTTTTACAAACAAAATATGGATAAAAATTATATATTCAGGATAAATCCTCAAATTGACTTATCGGAACAAAATATTTCTGCAGAAGCCAATGCAATTATAGTTAATTTATATACAAACTACTTTGCAACACAAGAAGAACAGGCTAAAATAAAACAAATACTTTATTTAAACCAACAAAGCTTAGAGAAAGAAAAAAGAGAAAAATATAATCTTGAATCTATGTATGTAAAAGCAAAAAAGAATATCGAAAATAACTATATTAATGTATCTGAAAAAACAAAGAGTAATCAATTAATAGAACGTAAAGAATCATTTTTTGCAAAATTTAAAAGTTTTGTGCTTAAAATGCTTAATATAACAAGGGATTAGATTTAAATATCTAAATTATTCGCGAAAAAAACAAAGCATAATATGGGGAAATAATAGGAGGTTATATATGGAAGAAGAAAAAGAAAAAACAAGCGAAGAAGTAAAAAAAGAGCATAAATTTAAAAGTGTGAAATCAATCTTTAAACATTGCCCTAAACTTGTAAAAAAAGGAATAATATTAGTAATACTAATTGGAATTTTCTATTTAGGCATGAAATCTAATGCAATTTTTACAACTAAAGCAACAACATTAGATATAGGATTAAAAAATGTTGGAGAACTCGTAACGCAATCTGCATTCGTAAGAGTTTTAGAGAATAGCGCCTTTACTAGGAAACTTTTTGATGAATATGATATTCCATTTACTGAGAGTAGAATGATATTCAGCTATATGGTTCAAGTTGATGCTTCAATAAACTTTGAGGATATATCTATAAAAAATATAGATGAAGAAAACAAAAATATAACAATAATTTTGCCACATTCAAAAGTTTATAATTCTACACTAGATTTAAACTCCTTTGAAAAATATATAGATAATGAAAGTTGGTTTTCTAGAATAGACTCAGAAAAATACAATGAGGCTTTAAAAGATGTAAAAAAACAAGGAGAACAGGATGCAGTAAATCATGGACTTCTTACAAAGGCAGACGAAAATGGAAGAACTCTTATAGAAAGTTTTATAAAGAGTAATGATAAATATAAGGACTATAATATAGAATATGAATATATTGATGATAATGTAACTGAGGAGGTAAATAATGAAGAAGAACAATAAAGGGAATGATGGTTTTGGAAAAATTATTTTCTATATAATATTGGGAATAGGCATTGCTATTGGATTATTTTATTTATATTTAGCACTAACAAAATAAAAAACAAGGAGATACAAGTATAAAGTGAAACTTTGAGAGTTTGCTTCAATATAGTATCTCCTTTTTATTTTAGACTTAGTTTCTGAAGCACAAGACAAATAATGTTTATCTGTGTTATCGAGAATAGATAAAATAATATTTTTTGTAATACACAAACAATAAGTAGGGAATGGGGGACTAGGCTATTTTAGATAAGTTATAAAATATAAGAATAAAAATAAAATTAAAATACAAATAAGTAAGTATATATGAATTTATATTATTGAATATTAAAACTAAAACTAAAATTGAGATTGAGATAAAAAATTTTTTGTAAAAATAAAAAATAATAATTAAAATTTAAATAATTAAATAAATTGAAATTTTGTGCAAAATTAATTTTAAAAATATTTATAAACGAACATTTGTTGTTAAATTTATTTATAAATATTTTTAATTGTAATTTATGATTTGTTAAATTTAATAATTTTCTACAATAACATATTTAACATATTATAATTTATAAAATTTTATATTACAAATTCAACAATAACTTTATATTTATGACGCGTGAAAATCAAATTTAAGACATTTTTATATCTATAATACTAAATTATATGTCTAATAGTATAATACAATTATGAATGATATGAGCTTTAACTACTAAAATAGCTAAAAACGGCTAAACATCAATACTTTAATGAAAACGCTAAAAAACGTCAAAAAAGCGACGCACGAGAATCGATTTTAAGGCGTTTTTATTTTTTAGACATATAGTTTGTTGTTTGAAAAATAAGGCAAATATAGCATTTTAGAGGGTTTGAGAATTTTTAGCAAAAATTATATAAAAATATTTATAGGAATATAAAAATTATATTAATGATAAAAATATATTAGACATAAAATTATATTACTAAATAAAAAAGAAGGCTAAAAACTAATCCTGAGCATAGTATAAAAATAAATATATTATTTACAATATAAATAATTAATACAATTTCTAGGATTTAGCACAAGAGGTAATCAATATAGCTGTAGGAGTAGCTGTCATGGATACCTCTATATTTTATATTAATATATTTACACAAAAGATTGATTTTGCGCAATATTTTATATATCCTTAACAAAGCCTTTTCAGCTCTCTCCTGCTTCCTATTTATATATAAAATTTAAAAAAATAAATATTGGTTTTATTTTTTATTTTATTGATTTAATAAATTTATTTAACCACACTCTAATATGTCTTGTCAATCATTTAATAATAAAAGTATTTTTATTATTTATAATATTTTTAGATTCAATTTTAAATTTATTTCATTTTTCATTAATTTATATTTTTATTATTTTGGATTGAAAATGATATTTTAATATGGTAATATTTGTAATATATATACTAAGGAGAAAAAATAAAATTATGGATATTCTAATTGCTGTGTTATGTACCTTCCCTATTCTGACAATATTTTTGTTTGCAATATCTTTTATAGAAATAACTTGGGTACCTGTTGATGAAAATAAATCAAATTTGAAAGAAGATAAGAATTTAAGTGATGATATTAATTCTAATAAGGTTCTTCCCTACTTGGATTCAAATACAGCATATCTTACTGAAGAAAATAAAGAGTTGAAAAAACAAAAAGATAACTTAGAATCAGCTTATAAAAAAGCTTTATATAGACAACGCATTGAGTATCAACATAGAATTAATAAATTAACAAACACTACAACAACTACTATTCATATTACACCTGAGGCTATAAATTCAAAGCCTAATGATACTATTTCTACAAGAACAAATGATAATGTTTCAAAGAAATATCAACCTAATAACTATTTGATGACAAAAACTGAGCTTATATTCTTGAAGCAACTTGAAAGCTTCTTTAAAACTGAAGATTTAGATATGAAAATATTTACTCAAGTTCGTCTAAATAGTATAATTGATGTTTCCGATCACAATTGGGCAGATATAAATAAAATTAATAGAAAAAGTATAGATTTTGTTGTAACTGATAATGCAACATGTAGAATAGCTTGTTGTATTGAATTAGATGACTATACTCATAATCGTCCAAATAGACAAGAACGAGATTATTTTGTAAATAGTCTTTTTGAAAATGTAAATATAAAATTATTTAGAGTAAAAGTAAAAAACAATTATTCTTCTGATTTAAATGCAATTAAACAATATATTATCGAACAATAAAAACTAATATAATACACCTATATATAATTACACTCATTTATAGGTGTATTATTAGTTAAAATTAATTAATAATATATGGTTTTAATTATTTAGTATTGTACATTGCCTGTTATTACTGTATTCTCATCAATAGTAACTCCTCCCTCACGAGCAAATATTGCATAGTTGTTAGCAGTATTTATAATTGTTGAATTACTTATATTTACTGTTGTGTTTTCATAAACAGCATAAACTGTATATAGCCAATTACTTGTTAAATTGGCATTAGTTATATCTGCCCTACCTCCTGCTATATGAATAGCTCTCTCATCTTTATTGTTTATTATTTTTGCACCATCTACAATTAAATGATTATATGAGGTAATCGTTGCCACAGCACTACTACTTTGAATTTGTACATTCTTTCTAACTTCTAAAATAGAATTACCTCCTAACGAAGTTATTCCACCACGAATATTAGCAGATATAATTAAGATATCTGATGATGCTGCTATTATTGATAAATTTTTGGATGTAATTTTTGTATTTTTATCTATTTTCAATTTAGATGAAGTAATATCTATAGCTTTATAGTAGCCTTGTAGTAGATGTTTTATAATAGCATTTTCTATGTTTATTATACTAGAGTTAGCTTTTAATACTGGCGATTCACAACTACTTCTAAAGGTTCCGCCTAATATATTAATGTTACTTGAAATACTATTGATACAAGCATTTGTGGTTCCTTCAAAAGAACCATCTTTAGTATTAACTTCTCCGCCATTGCATTCTATAATAGGTGCGGTTCCTGTTTGATAATAAAAACCAATTATAGTATTTAGTGTTCCAAAAACCTTAAAAGTTGGAATATTTTCAAGTCCTTTTACAACTCCATTTGTAATGTCAAAAACTACATTAGAAGGTATTATAAAAGATGTACTTACTGTATAGAATTTTAAATCTAAAGAAACATTCTCATTAACTGTTATAGTGTTTTCAGAAAAATTATTTAATAGTTCTATTTTATTGTTAGGAATATTAACAGCTTCTTGAAGCGTTAAATAGTAATGATTATCAGAATTTTTGCATACAGCTTTTTTTATTTGAAAATTATAATATTTTGAATTATTTAATATAATTTGATAAAAGCCTTCCTCGCATATCTGTTGATTATTATCTAATTTTATTTCTGTAGAATTATCAAAATCATAGCCTGCATCATTATATTTGTATGTGGCTCCCCCACTATTAAAGCTAACTTGAGCAAATTCTACTGCAATTTCGTTATTATTTATAATAGAATTATTAATATCAGTAATTGTAAGACTAACTGGAGATTGTATATTAACACTAACTTTTGTTGTTTTTTCTAGAATATACTTTGCTTCACATTTATTAGGAATTACTAACAATAGTACTGGTATTAATATTAAAAATAATTTTTTCAATATAAATGTTGTCCTTTCGAATTTAAGCCTAATATAATAGTAATATTATATCCAAATATGATATTGTTATTTTGTTGTTTTATGTAATTATTGCTATTTTAATTGTTTTGCAATTATAGATATATTTATGTTTAAATTGCAATCTTTGTTAGAGCTAAACTCTAAAATATATGTATCTACTTGTTTTTCAGTAATTTTTAATTCTTGTTCTTCAGATAAAATTGTATTAGAATCAGTATAAGAAAGATTGATTAATACATTATCCTTATAAAGCTTAATATCTGTTATATCAGAAAAATTGCCTTCAAATTTTAGATAATAAGCTAATTTTATTTCATTGATATTTGATTCATCATAATTTAATATTTGAGCTTTTATAGTATTATCATCTTGAGAAAGAACTTCTAAATTTACAAAGGGCTTTGCAATGCTACATTTTAAAGTTCCATTTTCAGAGTTTCCATATTTAGAAACTGAAAGTGTAACACTGCAAATTATAAACATTATTAAAAGTAAAATAAACTTTACTAGATTTTTAATCATGTACTTAGCCCTTTCTTTTATAAAATAAACAGTTTATGATAATAAATATACATATAAGGATAAATATTAACAAAACTCTAAATTTTTGTATTAAAACTCCAAAATAATATGAATGCCAGATGACTTTTCCAATAATACTGGAGCTATTTGTTGGATTTGAATCATTTGTGTTATTATAATCACCTTTTGTAAAAATTTTATTATCTGAAATATTGGTGATTCTGTGCGTAATCGGAATATTGGTAGAATTATCATAAAAACTGATAATATCACCAATTTCAAAATTACTAATTCTTATATTTACTAAAATTAATTCATTTGTTTTTATTGTCGGTTCCATACTTCCAGATGCAACTATATACAATTTATAGTTGCATACGAAGTATATGAAAATTAATATTAAAATACTATAAACTAAACAGTTTACTGTAAAATAGAAAGGAATTTTCCTAAATTTCATATTTTGAGAACTCCTTAAGCATTAGGAAGTGCTTGAGTTCCAATAGCTGTTACTGTAAATGAATAATCAAATCCAGAAGTTCCAGCAGTAGTGTCCATTAAATCACCTGCTACAACGCTATTTTGTTCGTCTTTTGTTTCATAAGGCCATTCCCATGTAATTTTATGAGTGACCATTTTTGAAGCTGAATCTAAGTAGATAGTATCAGATATTCCATCTTCAAAGGACCAAGCTTGTCCATCTAATTTTAATATAATATTTTGAGGCAAAGTATGTCCTGAAGTATTTGTAAAAGTAACATTATAGTTTACTGCAACATCAGAACCTGTTGCATCTAGAACTATGTCAAATGAACCAGATGTTCCTGGTGCAATTTTTCCATTTGTAAGAGTTTTGGGGTTACAAGTGCTTGCAAGAACTAGGTTTTCTAAAGTATGAGCTTCATCAAATGAGTCCTTTGCAGAAACTTTAAATACATATTTTGCAACATCTGCAGTTATAGAGCCATTTGCACTAGAAACATATTTTGAATTTGTATATAAAATACCACCTAATACTGAAATCATTAAGATTAATAATATTAAAGATATAATTTTTTTAGCCTTCATTAAAAGCTCCTTTCTTAAAATTTTGTTTATATATAAAGAATATAAAATTGCGTATTAAAAAATTGCTAGCTTAAATTTTAACACTTATTTTATAAATTCTTATATAACATTATAAATTATTTTATATGACACTTTTGGGATTTTTTTAGAAATCAATTTTATATAATAGAAAGTTAAAATAACTTTTTAATTATATTGAAAATAATAAAAGTGCAATGCTTTTGTTCATTACACTTTCATTTAAACACGGGTTTTATGTAATTGTCAACACAGTTTTGTAAAGATTTTTAAGAATCGTTTTACAAAATTTGACAAAATATTGTAAATTTATTTTAAAGTTGGCAAAATCTTCTTCATTCTTTCAATAAATTCCTTATTATTCTTAGTTGTAACCATTTGATTTATTATTTGTTCTGTAACATCTGCTGTTTGCATACTAGACATAGCTTTTCTTAAAGCAAATACAGTTTTTAGCTCTTCCGGAGTAAGTAGTTTTTCCTCTCTTCTTGTTCCAGATTTATTAATGTCAATAGCTGGGAAGATTCTCTTTTCTGATAGTGAACGGTCAAGATGAACTTCCATATTTCCTGTTCCTTTGAATTCTTCAAATATAACTTCATCCATTCTGCTTCCTGTTTCAACTAAAGCTGTTGCAAGAATTGTTAAGCTTCCGCCATTTTCAATATTTCTAGCAGCTCCAAAGAATTTTTTAGGTTTGTGCAATGCAGCAGGGTCTAAACCACCTGATAAAGTTCTTCCAGATGCTGGTATTACTAAGTTATAAGCTCTTGCAAGTCTTGTAATACTATCTAATAATATAACAACATCTTTTCCTTGTTCGATTAATCTTTTAGCTCTTTCTAATACCATTTCTGCAACTTTTACATGATGCTCTGGAAGCTCATCAAATGTTGAATAAATTACATCTCCATTAATAGATCTTTTCATATCTGTAACTTCTTCAGGACGCTCATCTATTAATAATACAATTAAAGTTACTTCTGGGTTATTTGTAGAAATACTATTTGCAATTTTCTTCAAAAGAGTAGTTTTTCCAACTTTTGGTGGAGCAACAATCATTCCTCTTTGACCTTTTCCAATAGGGCAAATTAAATCAATCATTCTCATTGAATATTCAGAAGGAACTGTTTCTAGAGTGATTTTTTCTTCTGGATATATAGGAATAAGGTCATCAAACTTTTTACGTCTGTATGCCATTTCTGGAGCTTCTCCGTTGACTTCACCAACAAATATAAGAGCTGGGAATTTTTCACCTTCTTTTGGAAGTCTTGCAATTCCTTTTATCTTATCTCCATTATCTAGTCTGAATCTTCTTATTTGGACTGGTGAAATATATACATCTTTAGGAGTTGATAAATAATTTTCACCTCTTAAAAATCCATATCCATCTGGTAATACTTCCAAAACGCCTTCTCCAATAAAGTCTGTTTCGGCGGTTAATTTATAGGCAAGTTCAGAATCATCTTTAGCATCGCTATCAATTTCATATTTTATTGTTCTTACCTTCGGTGTAGGTACTTCTTCTATTGGTGTATTCTCTTCTTTTATATTATCTTCGTTCAATACTTCAATTAATTCATCTTTTTTTAATTTAGTTACATTTTTTACGCCCTTTTCTTTGGCCATTTGTCTAAGCTCAACAAGGGTACAATCTGATAAATTCATGTATCATTTCCTCCATTTTATTTTTTATTTTACGGAATTACTTTTAGAGTGTAATCAATTTGATAAAACTATTATTATTATAGCATTTTTTTATATGGAAAATCAAGGAAAAAATAATAAAAAGTATGAAAAATAAACTAGTTATAACTAATTTACATTCATACTTATTACCATTATTTTCCTATATCTATATAAACTCTTTCATTTGGTAAATACATATCTAATTTTTCACGAGCAACTTCTTCAATATATTCAGTTGAATCAGCATTTTGCTTTGTTTTTTGAAGATTAGTATTTACATCTTTAGCTTCTTGTAATTGTTCTGTATATGTTGAAGCTTCAGCTTTGTACTGATTTAGCTTTTTTTGTTGTGAAATTAATGTTATCAAAAAATATGATACAAAAACTACAATTAATATATTCCTATAAACTTTTTTCATCTGATTATCTCCATAATTTATCTACTACTTATATTTTTCTACATTTTTTATTAAATTCCTTCTTTTTTATGAAAAAATGTTTCTTTTTTTGTCTAAAAATGTTAAGTAATAGTTTTTTTGGTTTTACTATTAAAAATATTGCAATTTTTCTAAATGGTTTAAATATTATTTTTGCAATAGTAATAAAAACTTTTTTTAGAAAAGTAATTATTGTAACATTAATTTTTATAAAAAATTTGCTTATTAGTAAAAAATATAATATTAAGCCTATTGATAATGCTACAAAAATGTAAAGTCGAATTTCTCCATTGTTAAAATCAAATAACATAAAGATTAAGAATAAACCTGTAATAACACCAAAAATAGTATCTTCTATATATGTTATTAAATTTGATGTTTTGAAACTCTTTCTTAAAATTCTAAAAATGTCAAAAAATATTCCAATTAAAAAGCCACATAAAGCATAAATTCCAAAATTAGTAAGTTGATTTAGTATTTCTTCTCTCATTAATTAAAGCTCCTTTTATTGTAAGAAGTTACTTGAAAATTTTAGAAAATATACCACTTCCGCCTTTTCCATTTAAGGTATTTTCACTATATCCTAAATTGTAGATTTGACCTTCAATCATAACTTCTGAACTATCTATACTAAGCTTATTTATTCTTAAGTCTTCACCTTTTATTGTAAGAAGCCCCAATTCTGTTTCAATTATAACTATTTGATCATCAAAACTTAAAACATCTATAACACCAGTAACAGTAAGCTTTTCCCTGTTTTCTAATATTAAGTTTTGAATTGTATTTATCTGCGAATTATTCTTTCTATCGTCCAAAGTACCCTCTCCCCTTTTCCCTTATGTTTTTCATAATTTTATTATATTCAGGGCTTTTATTTTTAGAACAAATATAGAAATTTTTAGCTATAAAATAAATTAATTTATTACATTAAAAAAGCAAGAGAATTTTAACTCTCTTGCTCAATTATTTCATAATGCATCTTTTTTAAAATATCATCACTGATACTTTCTTCAAATAAAATGCTTATTCTATTTTTACTAATATCTAATTTATAGTTACTATAATTCATCTGTCTTATAATTTTTAGTGCTTTTTGTAAAACTTCATCTGTATCTGCAATTCCTTCTCCTATTAATGATATTTTTGTGTCGTTTTTTACTAAACTTTTAACATTGGTTTTTCTAATTTCACTATTAATTATAGTTCCTTCATTGTCGTTAAATGTAGATTTGGCATGTATTGCTATATTCTTCTCTTTAGCAAGTTCTACACATTTTGTATGTAAAACTTTAGCACCATTGCTGGATAATTCTATCATTTCGTCATAAGATATTTGTTTTAATTTTTTAGCACTTGATATTTTATTTGGATCAGCTGTATACACTCCTTCAACATCAGAATATATATAACATTCCTTTGCATGTAATGCTGAAGCTATTGCTACTGCTGAAGTATCAGAACCACCTCTTCCTAAAGTTTCTATATCATTGTTTTTATCTATTCCTTGAAATCCCGTTATAACAACTATTTTGTTCTCTTTTAATTCTTTATTAATTCGTTTAGTATCAATATTTAAAATTAATGAATTTCCATGTTCCAAAGTTGCTTCTATTCCGCGCTTGCCAGCCAGTTAAAGAAATGGATTTATAACCTTTCTCTATTAATTTTATAGCAAGTTTTGTTGCAGATACTTGTTCTCCTGTTGATAATAGTGCATCTAGTTCACGATTATTTGGTTCAAAACTTAATTCTTTTGCTTCTAAAATGAGTCTATCTGTAGTTTTTCCTTGTGCTGATACGACAGCTACAACATTTCCAAATTTTTGTTTAAATGCAATAATTTTATTTGCAACAATATCAATTCTTTCATTATTTGCAACACTACTTCCTCCAAATTTTAAAACTGCTATATTCATATTTTTCATTCCTTAAAAAATAATATAATAACCATTTTACTGGTTACTATATTATATTAAAAAATATGTCAAATGTTGTTTGATTTTATCCATTTTAAGTAGCTGTCAATAAATCCATTTAAATCTCCATCCATTACATTTTGAACATTACCGACTTCATAACCTGTTCTATGGTCTTTTACTAAAGTATATGGACAGAATACATAAGAACGGATTTGGCTTCCCCAAGCAATATCCATTTGAATTCCTTTCAAGTCATCAATTGTATCCTTATGCTCTTTTTCTTTCAAATTAAGTAATTTAGATTTTAACATTTTCATTGCAGTTTCTTTATTTTGAGTTTGTGATCTTTGTGTTTGACAAGAAACAACTACACCTGTAGGAATATGCGTGATTCTTATTGCTGAAGAGGTTTTATTTATATGTTGTCCTCCAGCTCCTGAAGAACGATAAGTGTCTATTCTTAAATCATCTGGATTTATATCTATTTGAATGTCCTCAGATATTTCTGGCAAAACTTCTAAAGATGCAAATGAAGTATGTCTTCTTCCTCCTGCATCAAAAGGTGAAATTCTAACCAATCTATGAACTCCCATTTCTCCTTTTAATTTACCATAAGCAAATTCGCCAGATACTAAAAAAGTAACACTTTTAAGACCAGCCTCTTCCCCATCTAAATAGTCTAATTCTTCTAACTTATAACCATTTGCCTCTGCCCATCTTGAGTACATTCTATATAGCATTTCAGCCCAATCCTGAGCTTCTGTTCCACCTGCACCTGGATGAATTGTTAAAATTGCATTGCTATTGTCATACTTGCCAGAAAGCAATGTTTCAATTTCTAAATTATTTATGTCTTTTTCTAGTTGTTTTATATTTGAAACAAGTTCTAAGACTTCTTCTTTTAAATCAGAATTTATTTGCTCTGTATCAATACTTTCAAGTTTTATGCTAGCTTCAGTTAGCTCTTCTGTGACTAGTTCAAGTAATTCTAATATATAATCGTAATTTTGAGATACTTTTTTATAGCCTTCTGTTTTGGCTTTTAAACTATTTATTTGTTTTAAAATTTTTCCTGAATTTGTACTATCATTCCAAAAATCTGGTGAAAGTGTAATTTTTTCTAGTTCACTTAATTGCTTTTCCAAATTAGCAACGTCAAAGAGAACCTCCGATGCTTTCCAACTTTTCGTGTAATACATTTAAATTTCTTTTTAAATCTTCTAAATTAATCATTAAACTTCTAATCAATTATATAGATTCATTACTCTATTAATTGATTATCTCCTTTCTCCTTTTAGTTCTAGTTTTGCCAGTTTATAATCCGGCATATATTTTTCAACCATATTCCAAAAATCTTTTGAATGATTCATATATTTTAGATGACAAACTTCGTGCAAACACACATATTCTATAGCATGTCTGCTATAGGCCATTAAATTTTGGTTAATAGATATTGTTTTTTTTGATGAACAAATTCCCCAAGTAGCTCGTAATTTTTTAATATTTACTTCTTTGGGCTTTAGGCCTGTAACACTTGATATATGTTGCATTGCAGCTTCAACTTCATCTTTTGCAATACTTTTATAAAATAAATCTATTAGCTTTCTAATAGATTCTTCATTATTTTCGCAGTTGCAATATATATTTTTTCCATTTATACAGACTTTTGGATTTTTATTTTGAACAATTTGAATCGTATAAATATTTCCTAATACTTTTATTTTTCCGCCGTTTGTGTACTCATTTTTAAATACTTTTTCTTGTTTTTCTAAGTTTTTTAAAATCCAATCTTTTTTGCTTTCAACAAGCTTTGTAATACTTTCAAGATTTGCTTTTTTAGGTACTTTAACAAAAACTCGTTGGTCTTTAATTTGAATATAGCTGTTTTTGATTTTTTCATATATAATTGCACATTCTATTTCAGATATTTGCATATTTTTCTCCTACAAATTATATATATTTGCTTTTACTATTAATTTTTGAATTTTTGTTTTGTCACTTAAAGGTACATTCCAAGAACTTCCTGTAATGCTTCGTTTAATTTTATATTCCTTATTAGGTTTACCAAGTAATTTATTTAATTGTTTTTGTAATTTTACATTATTTGTGTATATTGCCAAAATTTTGTCATCATATAAAACATTAATAGTTGTTTCAGTTTCACATTTATTTGGCTCTTTATAAATTTTTGTCATAACATTCCTCGTGCTTTTTTTATTTTGTTTAATAATATCATAAAAGCCTTGATTTATCAAGCTATTTGATAGTGTTAATGGCTTCTTTTGTTAAATTTTTATCATCTTTTTTATCAATAAAATATACTATTATTGCAACAATAATTATTACTAAAGCATATAAAATGATACTCATTTTCCAATCCCCTACAGCTATTTTATCCCCTGCTAAAGTTGATGAAATTATTGATGGTAATCTTGCAAATGTAGCAATTAATAAAAATCTTGCAGGTTTTATTGGCAAAAGGCCTCCAATATATACTAATATGTCTTTTGGAACACCTGGTATCAAAAATAGAATAAGCATCAGATGTTCTATTTTATGTGGATTTTTGAATAATTCGCTATTTTCTATTTTTTCAATTTTTTCTTCTCCACAGAAAAATTTTACAAAATTTTTTCCTAACATTTTTACTAAAAAATATATGCAAGCTGAAATTATTCCAGTTGATATAATTAAAAATACAGTACCCCAAAACCAGCCATAGCACATTCCTGAAAGAATCTCTATTGGTTCTCCTGGAAGTATTGGTAAAAATATTTGTGCAAATTGCAACCCAAATAACATTAAAAATCCCTTTATTCCAGAATTTGCAACAGTTTGCTTAAATTCAATTTGACCTTCTTTAGTAGCAAGATTTGTAATTATTGGCCACAAATAAACCGTTGCTCCTATCATTATTGCAAAAGATATTACAATTAATATTATTTTTATAAATTTATGTTTTTGTTTCATTTTATATCACTCTTTTCTACTATGATATTCTACCATATTTTATTATAAATTAAAACATTATAATTTTACTATTATATAAAAGCTGTCCCCCTCGGAGTGATTACACTCTTAAGGGGACAGCTCACCCTCCTCAAGGCCTTAGCAGGCCTAAAAGATTAGTTAGAAGGTAACATAGACCTCATATCTGGGATCCCTAACTGTGATTCCATGCTCAGCGTTCCACTTGATGTTTCCGCTCATGATAGAGCGAACCGGAAACCAAGCACGAGGTTGCTCTTCGGGAACATCTTCACGCCCTGTGTAGATGTTAAGCTTAAAGTTCATGTTGCTGTTATTAGGATAAAACGTGCAAAAACCTCCTTCGTCGATAAGATCATAGTGGCTGTTGCCTTTGATAGTTTCAAAGACAGGTTGGCTGAGAAAAAACTTGCAGTCGCCTCCGACAGCATAGTTATAGTCAGCAAGCTGCTGGATCACATCGTTGATAGGCTTGTTCACACTTACCTTAAAAAGCTTCTGCTCAGGCATGCAAGAAAACCGATCGTCCATTTTTTGTACCTCCAAATTTTTTTAATACTACGGACATATTTATATTATACTACAGATTTACATAATTTGCAAGTAATTGTAAAAGCTTCCTTATTTTATATGATAGCCCAAATAATATGACTTTCTTATTATATAAAAATCGCCAGAAGGTAATTACTTAGTAAAAGCTCTTACTTTCTGGCAATTTTGCAGTTGGCGGTTTAGTTTAGTAGCGTTACAGAAGCATATACATATTCAAGCTTCTGCTCTGTAATAATGAAGTCTGTATCTGTCACAGCATTCTTCTGCTCCTCATCAGGGCTATTGTACCCTACAAGAATATAAGCTTTTGTGTCATCAGTTGTAACAAGTTTGCCTGGTTCAAACAGAGTATCCTTTGCTACTTCAGTGATGCTTTCCTCTGAGATTTCTCCATTTGCGCATCGCCATGCATACCAAAGAAGAAGTTCGCTGAGTGAAGAAATTGTGGACTTATGCTCAGGAGAATAACTTAGTGCCATCTCCTCCCACTGTTCTTTTGTAATACCACTTTTAGGCTGATATTTTCCATCAATGTTATTGTCAAAAATTATTTTTTCATCAACAACAAGAGGTTGAACTGTAGAAATGCTAAAATCATAATTAGCTTTAGTAACAGCCTTTTCTACCATATTCCTAAACTTTCTAGTGGTATCTGTAGCTTCAGTATTTTTAAGCCAGTCCTCTACTGTTTTTCTTTTTTCTTCGTCCATAAAACAGAAGAATGGTGTTTGCTCCTTTTTTACCTCTCTAAAACTAAACACGCCATCTGCATTTTCAATTTCAAATTCAAAGCCAAGTTTGGCTTCAAACTCAAGATTGAAAGTACTGGATTTTACTGAAATTTTCTTGTACCGTTCTGGCATTCAAAAAATTCCTCCAATTTTTTAAAATTTTCCTTGACAAATTGCCAGGGGTCTTTTATTATACCATGAATTGGTTAGCTTTGCAAGGCATTATAAGGTATAATTTACTTTGTTGAAGTGAAAATGAAGAATTATTGATAAAGTCATTAATGTCAAGAAACTTTGGAAAATTAGTATAAAGTCACTACATTTGCTTTTTATGTAAATTTATGCTATAATAGAAATTGCAATATTTATTTATATATTGTCTTCGCGAAAGTTGGAACTTTTCGGAGGCAATGTCCTCCGGAGTAATAAAAAGGAGGATTACAAATGATTTTTTTCACGCAAAGCATTACCATTTCAAAGCCTTTGTGGGCATGGTTGGTTCAACTCTTAGTAGTTGTTATTTGCCTAGTGGCATGCATTATGGGAGTTTCTTCCGTTATCAAGAATATGGATAAAGAGCATCGGTTTGATCTGTTCCTTGCAATGTTCATGGAAGCTTGTTTGATTCTCACAATTGTAGTATTTGTCGTGAAATAAAAGAAGCAGTCCCCTTGGGAATGTGTGCACACGCATCGTTCTAAAGGGGCAACTGCTTTTTTTGCTATATTTTGATTTTATAAAAAATATTAAAAGCAAAATATCAACTGAAAATTGAAAATCTTAGATTTATTCTTATTTGTTATATATTTTTTCTCTCTACCCTATTGGCTAATCTACTTATTAATTCATAAGAAATCATTCCTGCATTATCAGCAACATTATCTAACATAATTTCTTTGTTTGCATTGCCTATTAGTATTACTTCGTCTTCTTGTTTTACATCTGGTACTTCTGAAACATCTATCATTAATTGGTCCATACAAATCCTACCTAAAATAGGAACTAATTTTCCGTTTAGTAGTACTTTTGTATTTTTATTTGATAAGCTTCTTGGATATCCATCAGCATAACCAATTGATACACTAGCAATCTTCATATCGTCATCTGCTTTAAAAGTTCTTCCATAACTAATCGTTTCATTCTTTTTGATATTCCTTACAGAAGTTATTTGTGCTTTTAAAGTTAACACTTGTTTTAAATTAATTTTTGTATTTATATAAGGATTTTTTGAACCATATACACCATACAATATAATACCAGGTCTTACATAATCAAATCCTAAATCTTTGTAATTTATTGTACCAAAACTGCTTTGAATGTGAACTTTTCCAGGATTTATGTTATTTTCTTTTAAGTGTTTTATTACGCTTTTTAGTCTTTCAATTTGTGTTTTAGTAAATTCAATATCCTCTTCTGAATTACTATCTGCTACGCATAAATGAGAAAAGATACCTTCTATTTTTAAATTTTTCATAGCATAAATTTGATATATTTTATCTAAATTTGTGTATTCTTCGCCGATACGATTCATTCCTGTATTTATAGCTAAATGGCATCTTACTTCTAAATTTAGTTCATTTAGCCTTTGGGCATAGTCATAATCTACAATAGATTGAATTAAATCATATTCTACAACATCTTTAATGTGTTCTAAAGATGTATAACCTAATATTAAAATATTGCCTGTTATTTTATTTTTTCTTAGTTCGATTCCTTCTGATACTGTTGCAACAGCAAAATCTTCTATTCCTATTTGATTTAATTTTGTAGCAATTATATTTGCTCCATGACCATACGCATTTGCCTTAACAACAGCCATTATTTTTGTATTTTTATTAATTAATTTTTTAATTTCATTTATATTATTTTCTAGATTTTCTAAATTTATTTCTAAACATGCTCTATTCATAGTATTACCTCATAAAATTATATTGCCGACACCCTGCAGTGCATGAGTGCCGGACTTTTTGTTGTTAGGATTTGTTATTCAAATTTGGTTGACAAGGTCTTTTCAAGACCATATTGATTGACCCTAAAGAAATAGTCCCTGCTGAGAATACCTACTCGCTTAGCTAGCTCCACTTCTTCGGCGACTCTTTCTGCAAAGATTCTTTTTACATCTTCTTCGCCGTGGTTAATAAGAATAAGCTTGGGCTGATTAAATTGTTTTAAAAAAGAAATCATCTCATCAGCTTTAGCATGAGCAGAATATTCTGTTGTAAACTCTACTTGTGCACGTTTTTTTAGAACCATGCCACTCATCTCAACCATCTCGCCCAGATTTGCGTTTTTGAGTTTATAACCTAAGGTTCCTTCTGCACAATAGCCAGTAAAATGAATAAGTGCATTCTTTCTGGTAATGTACTCTGGAATATACACCTGTGCTGGACCATACGAACCCATACCAGAAGTGGAAAGAATGATTTTTACATTTGTATCATTCAAAATTTGAGCACGATTGGTTTTATCAACATAGGTCAGATTTTTAGGCAAAAAATCACGCATTTCAGGCTTGATGTCAAGTCCGTCATTGACATATAGCATAGTATAACGAATTGCCAATTTTCCATCAAAATAGATAGGAATGTTTACATCGAGAATTCCTTCCATTTGCAGTTTTTTCAGAACATACAAAATTTCTTGTGAACGGCCAAGCGAAAATACTGGGACAATTACTGTACCGCCATTTTTAACACATTCAATGATGTTCTTTTCAAAGCATGGCTCAATTTCAGTAGAATCCATATCTCCATAAGTTGCTTCTTGCACAATATTTAAGGGCATATCCCTAATATACTGTGGAATTTGTGGAACATCAAAAAACATATTCTTGTTGTTGTAGTCGCCAGCAAATAACCAGTTGATATCTTGCCCATCATAGCTGATTTGCAATAAAACTGAAGCAGCTCCCATCAAGTGACCATTTTGTAAAAATGTTATTTTGATATTGGGCAAAACTTGAATTGGCTCATTATACTTACAGCCTCTTATCATGCTCAAAGCTTTAAATACATCAGTTTCCTCATACAATGGCCGTACATGTTTTCTTTTTGCTACATCTCGTAAGACTTTATGGCTATCTTCCAAAGCCAGAGGAACAAGTTTTGACGTTGTTTCTGTCATATAAAATTTGCCGTTAAAACCTTGCTTAGCAAGTAGTGGCATGCGTCCAGTGTGATCAACGTGGTTATGAGTGATAACTCCAAAATTCAACAAAGACGCATCAAATGGAAAACTTTTGTTTAAATCATCATGCTCCCGCTCTTGAAATAATCCACAGTCTACAATGTACCTAAGCGAACCTTCAGTGCCAAACTTTGCTACATTGAAATTGCATGAACCAGTGACTTCAGAATGTAAAGCCATCAGGTCTACGTACAAATTATTTCTTTGCACGAATACTCCTCCTTTAATTTTGTGTCTACAGACCAAAATAGATGCAAAAGTACTTTTAGTTAGTACCTTTACATCTATATTAGCACCTATTTAGGAACCATGTCAATATTATTTGTAATTAATTGTTGAAGATAAATGTAGGTTAGTCAATCATTTGTCACAAATTATTTAAAATAAATACTTTGAGCACCTATATTGCAAATAACGATTC
>CAKPKE010000021.1 GCA_934167095.1 uncultured Clostridia bacterium | reverse complement strand
TTCTTTTCCTAAAACATTTTCTTCTTGTTCCATTTTTTCCTCCTTTTATTTTTAAGCAACATATCTATTATATATTTTGAAATTAAAAAAGTCAATTATGGAATTGTAAAAAATTTTAGTTTTTTCATAAAAAAATGAGGTCTATAAAATAGACCTCATTTTTAACTATACTTATCATTTTTTCACCTGCATATTTATATCTCGCAAGCAGGGTTGCGGTTTACATTTTAATTATAGTAGAACTAATATATTCATTCATTATACTATTTTTTATTCTTTTATCAACACTTTTTTATAAATTATCTAGAAAATTTTTCAACTATTCTGAAAAATTTTAAGTCTTACATTGTTTGCCTATATAATTGAGTTTTTGTTACATTCTCTTTTACTTCATCAGATGTTAATGCCCTTTCATATAATCTAGTACAATACACATTTCCTTTTAGATAATATAAGCAATTCTTTGAAAACCATGGACATACACCTATAAAACAATGAGAAGAAGTATTATTCCATGTTTCACATCCAGATTCATAGCTGTCTATTCCATAATAAGTGAATCCATATAAATTGCCATTTATATAATACTCAATTTTGTCAGCTTTTTCTGCCCATTCTGGGTCTTTTTCATTATATTTTTTATATATGAATGTTAGATAAAAATCTTCATTTGTTTTGTATCCACACTCCTCAGAAGTTACTTCTCCACCTTTTGTTGTATATATAACATTTCCCATTCCTTCCCAAGAAGATTCAATGTAGAATTTACATATGGTATGATATGAAGTATCCCCAAATCTCATGGCAAGTTCTGGCTTTGCACTAAGTTCTGGAATTTTACAAAATAATCCTAAGCCTTCATATCCATTACCATTATCATATTTTAATCTTTCCAAATTAGCATATATCTCAAAAGTAAAACCATTGCTAAAGTCTGCATTTTTAGTTAGTTCTAAGTAATCTCCATCGCCGTCAAAATATAAAGATTTATTTTCTTTTGAGTATTTCACATCTCCATGTTTTACTACATCTCCCCAATTCTCATCAGTTAAATTTGTAGCATCAATGTTTAGAGCTAGGCTATCAGTAACAGCTAAGCTACTTTGATATGACAATTCTGTATATTTTGTTGAATCTATTTGAATTGACTCTCCTGTAGTATAATTTATGAGCCAAGCATTTTGAGTCTTTCCGTAATTTGATATTTCTGTATCTTTTGCAACATAGTTCCAACCAGTTCCATAACTTTTTTGAGTTGTATTGTCTACTACAATATTCCACTTATCTCCGTTTTCTAAAGTTCTATCATACAAAGGTGTACCAATATAATATTTATTTGAACTATCTAAAGTTCTTTCCATGTTTGCAAGTGTAATTTCAAGTTTTATTGCCTCTTCTTCACTTGATGTTTCTGTAATTTCTTTCGCAAGTCTTGCTTTGGTTATCAAGCCATTTTCTCCTATTACAGATGTAATGCTTACTCCTGCCAATATTAAAATTATAACTATTGTTACTACCAATGCAATTAAAGTTATTCCTTTTGCTTCTTTTGTTTTCATTCAATTTCATCCTTTCTAAACTAATCGTTAAGCAGTTGGCTTAAGGATAATTTAGTTAAGGGATAATCTTTTAGATTTCTTAGCAGATTCAAAATTTTATAGTACAATTAGAGCTAAAACAATATATTAAAAATTGAGGCTAACTTTTTTAACTATTTTTGTTGATTTTATTAGTAACTATTGTTATAATACTTTTAAATTATCAATGTCGTTAAGCCAACTGCTTAACGATTTTTATATTTTTTCAAGAAATTTTCTTTTAATTCTATCAGCAGAGTGAACATACACATTTAATGTTATACTTACATCAGAATGGCCTAACAATTCACTTAATGATTTTATGTCCATCCCTGCTTCAATGCAATTTGTTGCAAAAGTATGGCGTAATGTATGAAATTTATAAGGTTTTATTTTTAGTTTTTTCAAAATCGCTTTAAAATTATATTGATAATTTCTAGGTTCTACATACTGTGTACATGAACCAGTCAAAACAAAAGCTTCAGGCTTGCTTCTTTTCTTCATGTTTTTCAGTATTCCATATAACTTGCTATTTATTGGGATTCTTCTTATTGACGAAATCGATTTTGGTTCACCCATAATAACAGTAGTTTTATTTTCCTTTTTTATATAAACTCTTTCTATCGTTTCTTTTACATTTATTATTTTTTCTTCCAGATTAACATTTTTCCATTTCAAAGCACACACTTCACCAATTCTAAGTCCAGTATTTAGGCAAATAATTATACCTAACGATTTTAGTGAATTTTCTTTCAAACAGTATCTTTCTAGCTTTTCTCGTTCTCTTTTAGACAATATTTTTATCTCTTTTTTGCTTAATTTAGGTGAACTTATTTTCTTAATTTTTAATTCTGTATTATTTTCTTCTTCATAATATCTTAAAATTTCTTTTAGTTTTGTAACTATATCTTTGACTGTTTTGGGTGCTAAAGTATCAGAGAGTTCATCAATAAACTCATTGTAATTATCTATTTTTGTTATATCTTTTCCTGCAAATTTTGGATATAAATATTTTTCTACACTATACAGATAGTTATAATATGTAGAACTCTTTACTGTATTTTTCTTATATTTTAGCCACTCCTCTGTGACTATTTCAAAATTTCTATTCTTTCTTGGAACTCTTTTTAATTTTTGCATTAATAAAAACATTCATATTCTCCTTTTTATTCAATATTAATGCATCTATTATATTACCTTTTCAAAAAAAATAAAAATTCCTCCTTAACATTTATATTTTGTATCACTTAGAGTAAACTCTAAGTCAATAGTTTGCTCAAAATTTTTGTAATTTATTCATCATTGAATTTTATGTAAATTTATGCTATACTATAAGTTATAGGCAGTTCTATTTTTAGAACTATTTATTTTCATATACATAAAGGAGGTTTTTTATGTATTTGGAGCAAGCACGAAGTGTTTTCGCAGGATTGAATTCCGACGGAGACCCAATGTTTGAAGTAGTGTGTGGAAAATATCCTGCATACTACACCGTAAAAGTACTTGAAGATGGCGAAAAGCGTTTTCTTTGTATGTACTCTGGCACTGGATTGCTTTTGGATGAGGCCATTTTTTTGGCAAATCAAAACATTCAGGATATCTACCACTTCAAAAAAACAGTAGTCTCGCAGGCCAAGATTCCTGCTGATGAAGTGGCACTTATTCGTGAAGATATGCTTGCAATCCATCACTGCGGGATTACCTGCCCGATATATCCTAACCAGACTGTCAAGCATGGTCTGTTCAGATATACCTCGTTATCCCAAAGTAGCTATAATGCTAAATAACAGCTATATAGCAAAACCACTAAAGGCGTAGAGGAACAAAATCCCCTGCGTCTTTGGTGGTTTTTATATTGAATTTATTTAATATTTTTGATATATTATTACTAAATCTTAATAAAGGAGTTTTACAAATGATAGATATAGATCGTAATCCCATGTTTTTAAATAAATTTTTAGATTATCAATCTGTTACTTTAAACAAATCACCTAATTCAGTAAAAGAATACAATTACGATTTAGTTAGATTTTTGAAATATATAAGCTATAAAAAGAAATTAACTGATAAGAAAAACTTTGATGAAATTGAAATTCATGATTTTTCTTTAGAAGCTTTAGATAGCATCACCGAGGATGATATTCAGTCTTACCTATTCTTTATGGCAAACAACTATGAAAGCAAGCCTGCAACGATTTCTCGTAAAGCTTCGACAATAAGAATTTTCTTTAAATTTTTACATAAAAGAAAATTTATATCAAACAACCCTGCTTTAGATATTGAAACACCAAAAAGAGAAAAAAGACTTCCAAAATACTTGTCTTTGGCTGAAAGTGAAAAATTATTAACAACTATAAATGATGATGAAAAAGATAGAAATAAGCCTCGTGATTTTGCAATTATTACAGTAT
This sequence comes from uncultured Clostridia bacterium, assembly GCA_934167095.1. Lineage (GTDB taxonomy): Bacteria > Bacillota > Clostridia > TANB77 > CAG-508 > CAG-245. Next base: position 16,787 of record CAKPKE010000021.1, on the reverse strand, counting down.
TTTTAAATTGTGGAATTCGTTTATCTGAATTAGTTGGAATTAACATCAGTAATATTGATTTTACAGAAAATAAAATGACTGTTATTGGTAAAGGCAACAAAGAACGCACAATATATTTAAACGATTCTTCAATAAGAGCAATAAAGTCTTACATGGCTACTCGTCCTCCTAAAGAAAAATTAAAAGAAGCTGACCAAGACGCATTATTTTTAAGTGAAAGATTAGAAAGAATTAGCAACAGAACAGTTCAATATATTGTAAAACGCGAACTTGCCAAGGCTGGTTTAGACACAAGAAAATACTCTGTTCACAAATTAAGACACACTGCTGCTACTTTAATGTATCAATACGGCCAAGTAGATATTAGAGCTTTGCAAGAGCTACTTGGACACGAAAGTATTTCTACTACTCAAATTTATACTCATGTTGAAAATGAGCAAGTTAGAAATGCAGTTAAAAGCAATCCTCTTTCTGATATGAGCAAGAAATTAAATATATAACATACTAGAAAAATATGTTTAAAATTTTAAATATAAGCCTATTCTGAGCGAGCTCATCTTTAGCGGCTATATTGTAAAATTTATAAATCATATTTTTCTTATTTTTTATACAGTAAAAGACTCTGGGCCTCGTAGGTATCCAGAGTCTTGATCTACTATAAAAAGTATAACATATTTTTAAAATTATTGTCAATACTTTTTATTAATAAAATTTTATTCATTTTTTCGCATTTTATACATCTTTTATACTAATACTGGCTGAATTTGCTCATTATCTAGTGCTTTTTCAATAGTACTTAAAATTAAATCTGGCGCAAATACAAGTGAGGCAGGTTTTGTTATTGGATTATCCTGTCTAAATGGCACAAAATAATAATTTCTTCTATTTAGTAGCTTTCCAATATTTTCAGCACTTCCACTCATTGCATCATTGGTTGAAATTGCAACAACTACTGGATTTCCATTTCTTAAGTGAGACTTAACAGCCATTGTTGATGCATCGTCATTTATTCCATTTGCAAGCTTTGCAATTACATCTCCTGAAGCTGGTGCAATAACCATAATATCAGTCAAATGTTTTGGCCCTATTGGTTCCGCTTCTTGAATAGTATGAATTATTGTGTCTTTCCCTGTAATCTCTTTAATCTGCTTTATAAAATCATCTGCTTTTCCAAACTTAGTATCCATAGTATATGAATGTTCTGACATTATTGGTATTACATTTGCACCCTCGTTTACTATTTTCTTCAACTGTTCTATTGTCTTTGAAAAAGTACAAAAAGAACCAGTAAAAATAAATCCTATGTTTTTATCCTTTAAATTCATATAAGTAAAAAGACCTCCTTTTGCCTTTTTTATAAATAGCCAATATAACAACTCTTTCTTTTGATTTCAAATTTAAGTTATATATTTTTCTATTTAGATGAAAAATTGGAAATATAAAAACTATTCCCAATTTTCTTTAATATATTATATGAATTATGTAAAGTTTTGGACTACTATTTTATAAGCTCTTCAGTATCTTTTGCAATCATTAATTCTTCGTTTGTTGGTACAACCCAAACTTCAACTTTTGAATTTTCTGTAGAAATTCTTCCTTCGTCTCTAAACTCATTATTTTTAGAATCGTCTATTTCAACTCCAAAGCATTTTAGATTTTCGCATATTCTTTTTCTTGCTAAGAATTGATTTTCACCTATTCCTGCAGTAAATACTATTGTGTCTAATCCTTGAAGTGAAACTATGTAGCTTGCTATAAATTGAGCTACTCTATACGCATAAACATCTATTGCAAGGCTAGCTCTTTTATTTCCTTTTGCCGCTTCTGCTTCTATATCTCTAAAGTCTGCAGATACACCAGAAAGGCCTAATATTCCTGATTCTTTATTTAGTTTTAATTCTACTTCATCAGGAGTTAAATTTTCTTTTTTCATTATATATGTTACAACAGATGGATCTAAATCTCCGCTTCTAGCACACATAGGAATTCCTCCAAGTGGTGTTAATCCCATAGTTGTATCTACGCTCTTTCCTCCATTTACTGCACATAAACTTGCACCTTGTCCCAAATGGCAAACAACTGTTTTTAAATCTTTTACATCTTTTTCTAAAAGCTCTGCAATTCTTTGAGATACATATTTATGAGATGTTCCATGGAATCCGTATTTTCTTATTCCATATTTTTCATATAATTCATAAGGTATTGGATACATATAAGCTTTTTCAGGTATTGTTTGATGAAATACTGTATCAAATACTGCTACATTTGGCTTTCCTGGCATTGATTCTATTGCTGCCTTTATTCCAACTATTGCTGCTTTGTTATGTACTGGAGCAAGTGCTGCGCACTCATCAATTTTTCTTATTACTTCATCATCTATTATTACAGAAGATGTAAATTTATCTGCTCCTTGAGCAACTCTATGTCCTATACCATCTATTTCTTCAAGAGATGATATTGTATTGTATTTTTTATCTAATAATAAACCAATTACAACATCTATTGCTTCTTTATGATTTTTTACTGGCTTTTCAATTCTTATTTTTTCTCCATTTACTTTATGTGTTACAAAAGATTGTTCGCCTATTCTTTCATAAGTTCCTTTTGCCATTACTTCATCATTTGACATATCTATTAATTGATACTTTAAAGATGAACTTCCACAATTTAATACTAAAATTTTCATTTTTATAATTCCTTTCTAGTTTTTTCTTGTCATACTATATCACTTATATGTACATTCGTCAAATTACTATTTTACTAAGTTTGCAGTTTCTCTAGCAATCATTAATTCTTCGTCAGTTGGTACTACCCAAACTTTTACTTTTGAATTTTCTGAAGATATTTCTTTTTCTACATTTCTTACTCCGCCATTTTTGCTTTCATCTAGTTCTACTCCCATAAATCCCAAATGTTTGCATATATCAGATCTTGATATAGGACCTTTTTCTCCAACTCCTGCTGTAAATGTTATAACATCTACCCCATTCATTGCAACAGCCATTTTAGCTATATATTGAGCAATTATATAATCATATTCTTTTAAGCTTGATATTGATCTTTCGTCTCCTTGCTCCATCGCTCTTTCTATATCTCTGTTATCTGAAGAGAATCCTGATAAAGCATATAATCCTGATTTTTTATTTAGTACTTCTTCCATTTGAGCAGAATTTAGATTTTCTTTTTCCATAATAAATGTTACAACAGATGGGTCTAAATCTCCGCTTCTTGAGCCCATTGCAACACCACCTAAAGGTGTTAGTCCCATAGTCGTATCTACGCTTTGACCATCTTGAATAGCACATATACTTGCACCTTGACCTATATGGCAATTTATTATTTTTAGGTCTTTTATATCTCTTCCTAAAAGTTCAGCAATTCTTGCAGATACATATTTATGTGATGTTCCATGGAATCCGTATTTTCTTATTCCATATTTTTCGTAGTACTCATAAGGTATTGGATATAAATACTGTTCTTTTTTCATTGTTTGATGGAATGCGGTATCAAATACTGCAATGTTTGGCTTTCCTGGTAGATTTTCTTCACAAGCTTTTATTCCTTGAAGGTGAGCAGGGTTATGAAGAGGTGCAAATTTTATTGCTTCTTCAATGCCTTTTTTTACTTCATCATTTATTATGCAAGCTTCTTTAAACTTTTCTCCTCCATGAACTACTCTGTGACCTATTGCAGTAATTTCATCTAAACTAGATATAACTGGATATCTTGGGTCTGTTAATTGCTTTAAAACGAATTTGATAGCTTCTGAATGGTCTCTTGCAATAGTATCATATCTGAATTTTTCGCCATTTACTTTGTGTGTTACAAAAGAATCATAATGTCCTATCTTTTCAAAATATCCTTTAGCAAGTACATGCTCTGTACTCATGTCTATTAACTGATACTTTAAAGATGAACTTCCGCAATTTAATACTAATATTTTCATTTTCATAATTCCTTTCTGGTTTTTATTAATGTTTATTTCTTTTGTATATAGTATTTTAATTTACATATTTTGTGCTTGAACGCAAGTTATTGCAACTACTCCTACAATATCTTCTACAGAACATCCTCTTGATAAATCATTAACTGGTTTTGCAATTCCTTGTAATAATGGGCCATAAGCTTCTGCATGTCCAAATCTTTGAGTTAGCTTATATCCAATATTTCCTGCATCTAAGTCTGGGAATATTAAAACATTTGCATGTCCTGCAACTTTGCTGTCTGGTGCTTTTAATTTTGCAACTTCTGGAATAATTGCTGCATCTAATTGTAGTTCACCATCACAGTCAAGTTCTGGTGCCTTTTCCTTTAGTAATTTTGTTGCTTCTACAACTTTTTCTGTTAGTGGAGAATGAGCACTTCCTAAAGTAGAATATGAAAGCATTGCAACCTTTGGCTTTGCGTCTACAAGCTCTGTAAAGCTTTTACTTGAAGATATTGCAATTTCAGATAATGCATCACTATCAGGATATTCGTTTAGTCCGCAATCTCCAAATATAAATGTTCCGTTTTCTCCAAGTTCTTTATCTGGTGATACCATTACAAAGAATGCTGATACAAGTTTTGTTCCTGGTGCTGTTTTTAGTATTTGAAGTGCAGGTCTTAATGTGTCTGATGTTGGGTTTGCAGCTCCTGATACAAATCCATCTGCATCTCCTTCTTTTACCATCATTGTTGCAAAGTATCTTGTGTTTTTCTTTAAAATATCTTTTGCTCCATCTAATGTCATTCCTTTGTTTTTTCTTAGCTCATATAGGTCATTTGAATACTTACTAAGTTTTTCTGATGTTAAAGGATTAATTACTTTTGCTCCTTCTAAATTTATATTATTTTCTTTTGCTTTTTCATCAATTTTTTCTAGATCGCCTACCAAAATTATGTTTGCAAATCCTTCTTTTATTATTTTCTCACTAGCTTTTAGTACTCTTAAATCTTCCGCTTCTGGTAGTACTATTGTTTTTATGTCTTGCTTTGATTTTTGTTTCATTTTTTCAATAAAAGTCATTTTTATTTTTCCTCCTATTAGTTCTTGGCTTTTGCCAGTTACATTATATATTGAAAATGCTAAAAGTACAAGTGAATTTCTTGCTTTTTTAGAATATAAAAATACCTAGAATCATCGAATGACTCTAGGTATATCAAATGACTTAGAGCTTCTAAAGTTTTCTAAGTACTGTTCTTTATTATTATATTTATTTTATTGTCTGTTTTCAAGTAGCTTTTATCAAATTTCTTGCAATTCTTCATTCTTAACATTATAATATTTTTTAAGGAGAAAATCATGATATTAGAATATGTAAAACAAGAAAATGATAATTATAAAACTTTAAGACAAGTGCTAGACAATAAATTTAAAATTTCCTATGTATTAAGATTAAATTTAAAACGAAACAAACAAATATTTGTTAATGATAAAAACACTTATTTAGACTATGAATTACAGCCTAATGATAAAGTTTTAGTAAACCTAGATTATGATGAAGTTTGTGACAATATCGTTTCAACTAAAATGACACTTGATATAATTTATGAAGATGATGCGTTTCTTGTATTAAACAAACCTGCAGGAATTGCTATACATCCAACTATGAGGCATTTCGAAAATACTTTATCTAATGGTGTAAAATACTATTTTGATACTATCGGATTAAAAAGAAAAATCAGACCTGTAAATAGATTAGATATAAATACTTCAGGTATTGTTATATTTGCTAAAAACGAATATGTGCATAGTTTGCTTTCTAGTCAGATGCAGAATGGCTCTTTTAAAAAAGAATATATCGCTATTTGTACTGGCATTTTTGATAAAAAAGAAGGAACAATAAATGCTCCTATTGGCAGAAAAGAGAACAGTATTATCGAAAGATGTGTATGTTCTAATGGGCAAGAAGCAATCACTCATTATAAAGTACTTAACGATTATGATAACTATTCAGAATTACTTGTAACTTTAGAAACAGGCCGTACCCACCAGATAAGAGTTCACACTGCATTTGCGGGTCATCCTATTTTAGGAGATACTTTATATGGTAGCAAAAGTTCTTTAATTTCAAGACAGGCACTGCACTCTTATAGAACCACAATTATTAATCCTATTACAAATACGAAAATGGTATTTACAGCACCAATTACAAATGATATGAAAAAACTACTTTCTTAAAATTTGAAAGTAGTTTTATTCGTGTACATTTATTGCACACCATATTTTTTATATTAAAAAGCAAATCTGTAAGCCGGGTTCTGTCTAGAATGGTCATTTATCTAGTACATATATTACTATATGCCTCAAGCCACCAAGTGGAAGTCGACGAGCAGTCTTAATCTTCCTATATTCGGTGTTGCTCCAGATGGGGTTTACACTGACCTTCTATGTCACCATAGAAGCGGTAAGCTCTTACCTTACCTTTTCATCCTTACCTTTTCAGGCGGTTATTTTCTGTTGCACTTTCCTTAAGGTTACCCTCACTGGACGTTATCCAGCATCATTGCTCTGTGGAGCCCGGACTTTCCTCGTATGCTACCTTTCGGTCTTGCAGTACGCGACCATTTAATTTGCTCTTTTTCTATTTTACTCTGTTTTGGTTTAAAAGTCAATCATCTTCTCCATTAGCTTTACATACTTTAGCAAAAACATGTCTTTATCTTGATTTTTAGCAGTTTTTGTTAATTCTTTTAATAGAACATAAATCTCCTGAATTTTATTTTGATCTGGATTATTTAGCATTAGTTCAGAATTAATAAGGCTTTCAATACTATTATTTGCTTCAGTTAGGCCTTCATTTACTATATCCCACTTGTCACTATATATTGTTGCATAAGCTTTTAGAACACCTGCATTGATTTTAGTTAAATGATATTGCTGGCTATTTCCTTGAACTGAATTTATATACTCTGGAAGCAAGCTGTACATATTTGCAAGACAAATAAGAGATTGTTCTTTATTGTTATTTTTCAAATTGATAATTAAATTATCTAGGTTATTTCCAAAATTCAAAATATTCTCATTTGAAATATTTATGGAATTTAAATCTATTACAATAGTTGTCCATGATGAATATAATTGTTCTGATGTTTTAATTAGACTTTTCCAATCTATGTTATTTTTGTTAGTCAGCATAATTGGAGTATCTTGCACACTATATTCAGTATCACTTGTATTATTTTTACTATTACTATTTGAGTTTTCATTTCCTGCAGAACCTCCAGAGTCCGAACTTCCGCTTTCAGCAGAATCTTCTGAATTTGAACCATCAGATTTCTTGGAACTGTTTTTAGAATCCGAATTTTCAGAAGCGGAATCTTCATCTTTACTTCCCTCTTCAATCTTTTCTTCTTTTTTCTCAATGTTTATATTAAATCCAAGCTGAATGTTATTTAATTTATTCATCATTTCAATTATTGTACTATCTAAATATTTTATTTCCGCAATAACCTTGTCATTTATTGAACTATTATTTTTATTTTCACTTATTATTGAAAAAATAATACTTCCAATTATTGCTACAATTACTATTATGCATGATGCATATAAAAAAATTTTTTTCATACTCCAAACCTCTTTATAAAATAGTATTTACAGTTTTCTTACATATTATTCTAAGTATACTCTTTAAAATTAATCAAATAATATTATAAAATAATTTAAAAGGATTTAAAGTTATGTATTCTAGTGTAAAATTATACTCTAATAAAGATGGTGAAATTTTTAATTTTTTGTCAAAATATCATAAAACAAGCGATGTTTCATATAAGCATCTGCAAAATTTAGATGTATATCTTCATAGTTTAGAATGGGAAAAAACATATAAAAATCCAGTTGAAATTGCTACTGTTTTAGGCGTATTTGCAGACAATATGGATAAATTTGATCTTACTATGTGGATTAGTTTGGATAAGGGCTACTTTATTAATATTACTTCAGCTAATGCAGATAGCATAATTAGATATTTATATGAGAGGTATCCTTATTAGCTTAGTGGAATTAAGCTTTTCTATATAATTTTTTTAAACATATTAAATAAATTTTATGCATGATTGTTTTTTATAAAAAATATAGACATTAATTTTATAATGCCTATATTTATGTATTTTATTCGCTTTTTTTGCCTCTAGTCATAAGTCTTGTTACAGCTTCCCTTGAATCTAGTTTATTGTATAACACCTCATAAACTGTATTTACTATTGGCATTTCTACATCATATTTTTTAGCAAGTTCGTAAGCTACATCTATGTTATCTATACTTTCAATTACCATTCCTATTTCTTGTCTTGCTTGCTCTACGCTATAGCCTTTTCCAATTAATCTTCCAGCTCTTCTATTTCTAGAATGTTCGCTCATACAAGTTACTATTAAATCGCCAAGACCAGAAAGACCATAAAATGTATCATGTTCTCCACCCATTTTAACTCCAAGTCTTGAAATTTCTACAAGACCTCTCGAGATTAATGCTGCAAAACTATTATCGCCAAGTCCTAATTCTGTTGCAATTCCTGCACAAAATGCAATTATATTTTTTAAGGCTCCGCCTAATTCTACTCCAATTACATCAGTTGATGTGTAAACTCTCATTGTTTCACACATAAATGTATTTTGAACTAAATTTCTTACATTTTCTGATTTAGATGCAATAACTATTGCTGTTGGAATTCCTATTGAAACTTCTTCAGCATGACTTGGTCCTGAAAAGATTCCATATTCTACATTTGGCATTTCTTGCTCTATTATTTGACTTAAAGTACATAATGAGCCTTCTTCTAAACCTTTTGCACACATTATTACTGGTTGATTTTTTACATATTTTTCGTATTTTTTAATAGTAGAACGTACAAATTTTGATGGTGTGACATGTAGAATCATGTCACTACCTTCAATTACCTTTTCTATATCTGTAAAGCATTTTACATTTTCGGGAATTATTGCATCTGGCAAAAATTTGCACTTTCTATCTATATTTATTGCATTGGTTTCTTCTTCAGTAAATGACCATATTTTAACATTATTTCCTAATTTTGCTAAGTGGATACTTAAAGCAACGCCCCAAGTTCCACTTCCTATAACAGCTATATTTTTCATAAGTTCTCCTTTTTTTATGTTATTTTAGTTTGCTAAAGTCTAATTTATTTTCTTTTCCTTCTAGTAATCTATTTATATTAGTTCTATGATTATATATTACAAATAAGGCAAGTATTATTCCAAATATTATATAATTTCCTGATACAATGTAATTTGTATGTATGAATATTGTTAATACTGGGAATAGTAATGCTGCTGCAACAGAACCTAGTGATACAAATTTTGTTAAAATCATTAAAAGTAATGCAAATACTAGGCAAATTAATCCTATTTTCCAATTTACTATTAATATTACTCCAAGTGATGTTGCAACTCCTTTTCCACCTTTAAATTTGAAAAATATAGGAAAAGTATGACCTAAAACAACAAATATTCCTGCAAGTTGTACAAGTAATGCTTTGTCTAAATTCTTAGCAATATTTCCAGCAATTACAGCAATAAGTACTGCCACAACTCCTTTTAAACAGTCACATAAAAGTGTTAGAACGGCGGCTTTTTTACCAACTGTTCTTAATACATTTGTACTTCCAGCATTACCACTTCCTTTGGTTCTTACATCAAATCCGCCTATTTTTTTACTAAAAATTACTGAAAAACTTATACTTCCTATAAGATATGCTATAATTGAAACTATTATATATGTAGCCATAAATAAATTCCTCCTTAAAAATTATTTTGTATTACTTTTTTCGCCTTTTTCTATTTTTTCTCTGGCAATTATTCTAACAGGTGTTCCTGTCAGTCCAAATTCTTTTCTAATTTGATTTACTAGATATCTTTCATAAGAAAAATGGAATAATTTTTTATCATTTACAAAAACAACAAATGTTGGTGGCTTTGTTGAAGCTTGTGTCATATAATAAAGTTTTAGCCTTCTTCCTTTATCTGTTGGTGGCTGAACTACCGCTATTGCCTCATTTAATACTTGGTTTAGCACAGAAGTTGAAACTCTTAGTGCATTTTGACTTGCAACAGTGTTTATTAGTTCAAATAATTTATCTACCCTTTGACCTGTTTTTGCAGATATAAATAATATAGGTGCATAAGATAAATATGGTAACTTTTCATATACTTCTTTGGTATATCTTTCTAAAGTTCCATTTTCTTTTTCGTATTCATCCCATTTATTTACTGCAATTATTACACCTTTTCCTGCTTCGTGAGCTTCGCCTGCAATTTTTGTATCTTGTTCTGTAACACCTTCTAAGGCATCAATCATAAGAACACATACATCTGCTCTTTCTATTGCAAGAAGAGTTCTTGCTACACTGAATTTTTCAATTCTTTCGTTTATTTTGTTGTGTTTACGAATTCCTGCTGTATCAATAAGAATATATTTGCCATGTTCATTTTCAAACTTTGAATCTATTGCATCTCTTGTAGTTCCTGCAACATTGCTTACTATTAGTCTGTTTTCGCCTAAAATTTTGTTTATTAATGAAGATTTTCCAACATTAGGCTTTCCAATTATGGCAACTTTTGTTTCTAGACTGTCATCATCGCTTTCATCTTCTTCTGGTAAGTGATTATATATTTCATCTAATACATCACCTATTCCTATTGCATTTACAGAAGATACTCTAAAAGGATCTCCTAATCCTAAATTATAAAATTCATATATTTCTGGAACATCTTTTCCGAAATTATCAGCTTTATTGCAAACTAGAACTATTGGCTTTTTTGCTCTTCTTAACATTTGTGCAATTTCAGTATCCTGAGCAGTTACTCCTTGCCTCATATCTGTTACAAATACTATAACATCAGCCATAGACATTGCAATTTCTGCTTGTGTTCTCATTTGGCTTGAAATGCTATCTGTTTCTTCATCAAATTCAATTCCACCTGTATCTATTAGAGTAAAACTTCTTCCTCTCCAATTTGCTTCTGCATAAACTCTATCTCTTGTAACACCTGGTGTATCTTCAACTATTGAAATTCTTTTTCCAACTATATAATTAAAAAATGTAGATTTTCCAACATTTGGTCTGCCAACTATTGCAACCATTGGTTTTGACATCTTATTTTTCATCCCTTTCTTCATAATTTTTTCCACATCTATTTTACTAAAAAAATGTGGAAATAACAAGTATTTTTTGCTATTTCCACTGTTTATTATTGTTTATTTTTTCTAATATCTAATATTATTAATGAAATTACCCCGGATAACAGATACTGCAAAGGAAATAAGCATTGCATTTGTTCCTAAATATTTAGATTCTATTGTAACATCTCCATCTTTAGAAAGCGTAATTTGTACAAATCCATAATCTGATTCAGTATATTTTATTTCTTTGCCATTTTCGTATATTCTATATCCTAAATAATATGTGTATGGAAGCTCTATTACGGTTCCTGCTTCTGCATTTTCAAGTTTGATTTTCAACTTTGAGTCATTCTTTTCATAAGATTTTATTGTAGTTTTATTGCTATTTACAATTACTGGTTCATCTTTTCTATTTACCACATAATTTTTATTATTAAACATTTTACTTGGCATATATTCCATACTTGCCATTCCAGCATGCACTCTTCCAGTTTGACTTGTAAGAGTTTTTGGGTTTTGGGTCAAAGTTTGTTCATCATAAGGAAGTTCCCATTTTAACTTTGATGTATATACAGTAGTAAGAAGTACTACAATTAGACTAAGAACAATCAGGTCTTTTATATTGAAACCTTTTAGTATAGTTCCATAATTTACTGCCACTATAAAACTAAAGAAAAATGCTGTAAATTCTAATAATCTAAATGTAAATTGTATCATAGTTAGAAAACTTGGTAATTTCTCAAATGGAAATATTGTAAGTGTCATTATAGAAAGCATTACTCCCAATACTAGAAATGTAGTGTATGTTACTTTTAGCTTCTTATCTAATTTTTTGTATATAAATGGAGTAATAATTAGTCCTACTACTTGAGCCAGTCCAATTTCATATATCATTGTTTGACTACTGGTTGTTAAAAATAGCTCATGAAACTTTACTTTTAAAGCTTTTAAAACATCAATTCTTTGCATTCTACCTGGTACAAAAACCTCATAAGATGTAGCAGAATAGTGTTCTACAAGTGGTACTAAATAAAAGCTTGTTACTACTAAAGCAAATGCTAAATTTTTTATTATTTCTATAATTTGCTTTTTTACACTTTCTTTGTTCTTAATTTTGAAGATTATTACTATAGCTACATATATAAAGCATATTATTGCCATATACATAGTTACAACTGTATGTGTTAATATTAGTCCTATCGTTCCCCATGCTAACTTATAGCTCTTTTCGTTTTTACTTAGTATATTATTTAGTCCTTCAAATATTATTGGAATAAACATAAATGATGTAAGTTCCGAAACAGCCATTCTAATATACATATCAGTTAATCTATATGGTGCAAACATATAAAGTATCGCACTAAAACTTGCAATTATTTTACTTTTTTCGTCATCTTTATTTAGAAAACTTAATGTACATTTATACATTGCAAGTCCTGATAAATATGTGACTATAAACAAAAATAGCTTAAAAGAATTTACAAAACTTATATTAAATATTTTAAATAGAAGCGGAGCATAAGCTGTAAGTGGGCTATAAAATATATTCCATGAATATCCAAATCCATTAAGATATTTCGACATAATCATTGGCAAAAATTGCCCCTCTTGCAAAGTTTGCCATGTTCCTATTAATCTACAAATGTGCTGAACTCCATCATCTTGGTAAATGTTTAGATTTTTAAGTAGAAGCGGAATACTTACAATTACTGCTCCTAACAAAATAATTAGATGTGGTAATATTTTCTTAAATTTTTCCATTGGTCGTCCTTCAATGTTTTTTTCGAATTATATCATTAGGCAAAAAAAATAACAATACTAGTTAAGTATTGTTACGAAAATATTATTCTTCTGTCTCAACTGCAACTACCTTTTTACCATCATAGTAACCACAACTTGGGCAAACTCTGTGTTGCATCATTTTTTCGTGGCAGTGTGGGCATTCAACTAAGTTCTTATTTTCTAATTTCCATGTAGATCTTTTTAATCCTGTTCTTGCTTTTGACCATCTTCTTTTTGGTTGTGCCATTTTTATTCCCTCCTCGCTTCTCTTTGCTTATGTATATATTTTGTTATATATCAAATTTTAAAGTACACAAATAGAACCTTGCGTACTTTAAAAGTATACTATTTTTTTTGTGCTTTGTCAATAGATATAATGTTATTTTTCCATAATCTATGATGCTATTTTTCCATAATATTTATAGCAACATTTATTCCGTCTACTGCAGCAGACATTATTCCACCTGCATATCCAGCACCTTCGCCACATGGATATATTCCTTTTATGTTTGACATCATATTTTCATCTCTTTTTATGGTTACTGGTGACGAGCTTCTGGTTTCTACTCCTGTTAATATTGCATCATCACTTGCAAAGCCTTTTATTTTAGTATCAAAGTACTGTATACCTTCTTTTAAAGTGTCTGAAACAAATTTTGGAAGTATTTCATTTAAGTTTGAAAATGTTACTCCTGGCTTATATGAAGGCTCAATACTACCAATTTTTTCAGTTTTCTTATTGTTTATAAAATCTTTTACAGTTTGAATTGGTGCAAAATAGTTTGAGCCACCAAGTTTAAAAGCCTTTTCTTCTAGTTCTTTTTGAAAATACATTCCAGCAAGAGGACTTGTTCCTGCAAAATCGTCTGGTGTAACATTTACAAGTACTGCAGAATTTGCGTTTTTGCCATCACGAGCAAACTTGCTCATTCCATTTGTTACAATAGTTTCTTCCTCACTAGAAGATGCTATTACCTCTCCTCCTGGGCACATACAAAAAGTATAGCACGATCTATCTTTTCCATGATATACAAGTTTATATTCTGCAGGAGGTAATTTAAGCTTTGAATTCTTGCCATATTGTGCTATATTTAGCATTTCTTGGCTATGTTCAATTCTTACTCCCACAGAAAAGTTCTTTCTTTCCATATTAGCATTATGCTCATATAATTTTTCGAACATATCTCTTGAACTATGGCCTATTGCAAGTATTACGCAGTTCGTTTTTAGTTCATGTTTTTCTTCATTTTCATATATTATTGATTTTATTTGACTATTTTCTTCTGTAAAATCAATAACCTTACTATTAAATAAAAATGTTCCACCATGTTCTATTATATAATTTCTTATATTGGCTACGATTTTTATCAAATTATCTGTTCCAATATGAGGTTTATTTGTATAATAAATGCTTTCTGGTGCTCCAAAACGGATGAACTCATTTATTACGGTTCTACATATTGGAGTATGCAAATTAGTTGTTAATTTTCCATCAGAAAAAGTTCCAGCTCCACCTTCTCCAAATTGTACATTTGAACTAGTATCAAGTTTGCCTGTTCTTAAAAATTCTTCAACATCTTTTTGTCTTTCTTGTACCGTTTTCCCTTGTTCTATTATTATTGGCTTTATACCATTTTCAATGAATGTTAATGCACAAAAAAGTCCTGCAGGCCCAGCACCTACAATTACTGGTTGTATTTTACTTTTTACATTTATACTTTGTACTAGTTCTTTCAAATTTTCGTTTTTTAATTCATCTTTTAAAACTACTATATTTTTGTTATTAGGTATTTTTGCTTTATTTTGTATATCAACTAATACAGAATAATTATAAAATATATCGTTTTTATCTCGTGCATCTATGGACTTTTTAATTATTTTAGCTTCATTTACAAAAGCCTTAGATATTTTATACTTTTCTAAGGCTTCTGTAATTATTTCTTCATTTGATAGATCTTTTCTTATTTTGATATTATCAATTCTTAATTTCAATTTTTTCTCCAACTATTTTATTTTTAAAATTTCTTTTACTTCATTTTCTTCTAATGGTTCTATTCCATAGTTGATATTTCAGCATACCATTCTTTTGGAAATTCTGTATCATATTCAATATCCCCAAATAGTTCTGGCATATCAGCTTTAAATTTTAGTAATAAAGGTATAAGTATTTGTCTTATTTCTGGATGAACTCTATTTGTAGTTCTTAGGCTTAATATATGGCGCCATTCTCTTATATTACATGTCATTGAAACTTCTGCTGCAGTTGAATGTGGTAGCATTGTTCTTAGTTCATCTGGTCTGCCTCCATTTGCTGCCATTTCCATGTATGATTTTTCAATGAATTCCATTGTATTTTTCCAAATTTCATAGTTCTTTGGATCTGTTATATATACTGGATCCATAAATTTCAAGCTTCCATTATATCTATCTTTGCTATAATTGCACCATCTTGTACTTTCAATAGAAAATGCTACACCTGTTCTGTGTCTTGTTATATCTTTATAGAAATTTATGCTACATTGAATTCTTACAGATATTTTTTCATGTTCCATTACTGATTCATGACCTGATGTTACTGCCATTCCAAGTAATCTTTTATAGCTGTCTTCTGTTGTCATTCCTTCACTTTTGTAGCAAGTTCTCATAGCTCTTTCAATATTTTTCATAATTTTTAATCCGTCGTATTCTTCAACTTCAATTCTTGGTTTTAAAAGTTCCATTTTTCTTCCCCTTATCACTAATTTTTCTTGACCTTAGTATACTATTGCTTTTGCTCCACTGTCAACATTCTTTTTGTTTTGTAATTAAAATGTAATATTGTCATTTATTTTCTAGTATATTGAAAGTCTAAGGCCTATCAAATAATTAGTGTACGAAGTTGTACCTTCGCCTGGCATATATGGTTTTGTTTCATTTATTTCTATACAAAAACAGCAACATAGAATTTTATTTTCTACATTGCCATTTTTATTATTTAATTTATAAATTTTCTATTTCTTCTTTTGATAATTCTGTATATTCCATTATTTCTTCTATTGTTAAACCTTTTGTTTTCATTTTTTTGGCTACAGCTAGCTTTTCTTCTTTTTTGCCTTTTGCTTCTCCAATTTCTATGCCCTGTTTTTTTCCAAATTCTTCGCCGGCTTTATGTCCATGCTCATAATTTGCTCTTACTTCTGAGTTATATCTCATTATTGCCCATTCACGGTCTTCGTATCTTTGCCTTTCTTCTGGGCTTAGACTTATTTTATCTAGTTCATCTATTGCTTTTTTTACTTCTTTATTTTCTTTTGCTGCTTCTGCCATCTTTTCTTCACTCCCTTCTATCAACCACAGCCATTGCGCTAGCTTGGTACTGCAGTCTGGATTTTTATTTTTAAATTTTTCTAGTTCTATGAAATGCACCTCAAATATATCAGTTAGTACCTCTTCCTCTGGATTTATATTTAATTCAATACATTCTTCTGGTTTTGTTTTGTCATATCTCATTCTTGCTACTGAATGATATGCGTTTCTATCTAAATATGAAAAGTTTAATATATTTATTGCTATTATTTGTTTTTGTAATTTATATTGTTCTCCTGCTCTTAGTTGCTCCGATGCAAGCTTTGATATATATGTCATTGTTCTTTCTTTAAAATTATATTCATTTGATACTTGCATTTCTACATCTACTATTTTTTTGCCGTCAATGTCAACTTTTATATCTAATATTCCTAATTTTTCATCTGCCATATCTGGTGTTAATTCCGGATTTTTAACCTCTACATTTTTTATCTTAATATCAAGTACGGCCTCTAAAAAAGCCTTTAATATAGAATTATTCTCTTCGCTTGCAAATATTCTTTTAAATACATAATCTGATTTTAATGGTAATCTTTTGAT
>CAKPKE010000020.1 GCA_934167095.1 uncultured Clostridia bacterium | reverse complement strand
ACAATATCATTTTTGTGCTCTCTTTTCAATATTTTATTTTCAATGTATTTGTGACATATCTATTTTAAACCTATACTAGAAAAATAACTATTTTATGGTATGATATTTTCTAATTATTAGCATAAAAATAACACTCCTTTTAAGAAGTGCTATTTTTATTTTTACTCTAAGAATCCTTTGTAATGTCTTGTTACAAGTTGTGATTCTAATTGTTGTACTGTTTCTAATGCAACACCTACTATAATTAATATTGATGTTCCACCAAATGCTATATTTAATCCTGTAAATCTTGTTAACATTGGGATTATAGCAATAACTGCTAAGAATAATCCACCAACTAATGTTAATTTTGATATTACTGATGATAAATATTCAGTTGTTGGTTTACCAGCTCTTATTCCCGGTATAAATCCACCATTTCTTTTAATTGTTGCAGATATTTCTGCTGGGTTGAATGTTGCATAAGTGTAGAAATATGTAAATCCTAAGATTAATAGTAAATAAACTATTGCATTTGCTATTGTATATCCTATTCCTACATTTGAAGAAGATGTTGCAATTGAGAAATTATATAATACTCTCCAAAATCCTGTTGGGTTTTGTGTAAATATTTGAATTATCATTGCAGGGAATGTCATGAATGATGATGCAAATATTATTGGCATAACTCCTGCCATTGCAAGTTTTAATGGTATATTTGTGTTTTGTGCACCTACCATTTTTCTTCCTACTACCTTCTTTGCATATTGAACAGGTATTCTTCTTTCTGCATTTTGTACAAACACTACAGCTGCAACAAGTGCAAACATTCCAACTACTAAGCATACTGCTTTAATTAGTCCTAATGTACTAAATGATCCTGTTCCAAATATTAGGTTCCATACATCTGTTAAACCAGATGCAAGACCTGATACTATACCTACAAATATAATTATTGATATTCCGTTTCCAATACCTTTATTTGTAATTTGTTCTCCAAGCCACATAAGTAGTGCTGTTCCAGCCATTAAAGATATAACTGTTATTGCTCCACCTACGAAAGTATTGTCTAAGAAGATTCCTGATGCCTTGTATGAGAAGAATATTCCTAATCCTTCGATTAGAGCTAGAATTATTGTTACTATTTTTGTGTATTTGTTAATTCTAGTTTTTCCTTCTTCTCCACCTTCTTTAACTAAGTGCTCTAAGCTTGGAATTACCATCGATAATAATTGAATTACTATTGATGCTGTAATGTATGGTGTTATAGACATTGCAAATATTGAAAGTCTTGAGAAAGCACCTCCAGATATTGTATCAATTAATCCTGTAACACCATTTGTTGCTGATTTCATTTGCTCAGCAAGAGTAATTGTATCTACTCCAGGTACTGTTATATAGCAACCTAATCTGAAGATTACTATTAATAGTAATGTATAAAGTAGTTTTTTTCTAACTTCAGGTGTTTTTAAAGCATTTTTTATTGTTTTAAACAAATTACATCACCTCTGCCTTTCCACCTAAAGCTTCGATAGCTTCTTTAGCAGACTTTGTGAATCTAGCAGCTTTAACATTAACTTTTTTCTCTAATTTTCCTGTTCCTAAAACAACGATTCCTGCATTTGCCTTCTTGATTATTCCGTCAGCAATTAAAGATTCTGCAGTAACATCTTCTGTTTTAGATTTAGAAAGCATTGTTAATGTTACTTCTGTATATTCAAGAGCATGGATATTTGTGAATCCTCTCTTTGGTAATCTTCTATATAATGGTGTTTGACCACCTTCGAATCCACGTCTTACTCCGCCACCTGATCTAGCTTTTTGTCCTTTATGACCTCTACCAGATGTTTTTCCAAGACCAGATCCAATTCCACGTCCAACTCTTGTTCTTGTTTCATTTTTTTGTGCTGGTTTTATACTGTCTAACTTCATTTCGCGATTGCACCTCCTTATCTTTATACCAATATTATAATATTTCTTCTACTTTTTTACCTCTTTTAGCAGCTACAGCTTCAGCTGTTTGCATGCTCTTTAGGCCTTCTATTGTAGCATATACTACATTTCTAGGATTGTTTGTTCCTAGTATTTTTGTTCTTATATCTCTATATCCAGCTAGTTCTAGAACAGGTCTAACACTTCCACCTGCTATAATTCCAGTACCTTCTGCTGCTGGTTTTAACATAACGCTTGCGCTTCCGAACTTTCCTATAATTTCATGTGGTATAGTAGTATCTACTATTGATACTTCTATTAAGTTCTTCTTTGCATCTTGAATTGCTTTCTTTATTGCATCTGGAACTTCTGCAGCCTTTCCGTTTCCAACTCCAACGTGTCCAGCTCCATCTCCAACTACAACAACTGCACTAAATCTGAAATTTCTTCCACCTTTAACAACTTTTGCAACTCTATTTAAAGCAACTACTTTCTCTTTTAATTCTGTAGTATTTTCTTGCACTATTTTTCCCTCCTAACTTAAAAAGTCTTTTATGTAATATTAGAACTCTAATCCTGCTTCTCTTGCAGCTTCAGCTAATGCTTTGATAACTCCATGATATAAATATCCTGATCTATCAAATACAACTGTTTTTATTTTATTGTCTTGAGCTCTTTTTGCAATTAATGCTCCTAATTCCTTAGCAGCTTCAACATTAGCATGTTTTTCTTTTACTTCTTTGTCTAAAGTAGAAGCACTTACTAATGTTGTAGCATTTACATCATCAATTACTTGAACAAATAGATTTTTATTACTTCTATATACACATAGTCTTGGACGTTCAGCTGTTCCGCTTATTTTTGTACGTACACGAATATGTCTTCTTTCTCTATCAGCTTTTCTATTTACTTTTCCAACCATTTTCTTACTCCTCTCTAATCAATGTAACAGCATTGATTTATTTAGTAATTTAGTTTTCTTTCATTTTAAGAATTATTTCTTACCAGCTTTACCTTCTTTACGTCTAATATGCTCTGTAGCATACTTGATACCTTTTCCTCTATAAACTTCTGGTGGTCTCTTGCTTCTTACTACTGTAGCTGTTTGACCAACTAATTCTTTATCAATTCCTCTTACTGTAATATGGTTTGCATCAGCTAAATCAAATGTTATTCCTTCTGGTGCTTCCATTTCTACTGGATGAGAATATCCAAGGTTCATAACAAGTTTATTTCCTTGTTTTTGAGCTCTGTATCCAACTCCGTTTATTTCAAGTTCAACTTTGAATTCATTAACAACACCTTCAACCATGTTATGTATTAATGCTCTAGTTGTTCCATGTAAGCTTCTATTAAGTTTTGAATCATCTGGTCTTGTAACTTTTATTTCACTTCCGTCTAATTCAACTTTTATGTTTGGGTGAATATCTCTTTCAAGACTTCCCTTAGGTCCTTTTACAGTAATATGTTGTCCGTCGATTTTAACTTCAACTCCAGCTGGTACTGCAACAGGCATGTTTCCTATTCTTGACATTTTGGTTTCTCCTTTCTATATCTTAATGTATTACCATACATAAGCTAAAACTTCTCCACCAAGGCCTAAATTACGAGCTTCTTTGTCTGTCATTATTCCTTTTGATGTTGAAATTAATGCTATTCCTAATCCGTTTAATACTTTTGGTAATTCGTCTTTAGATGCGTAAACTCTTAATCCTGGTTTACTAATTCTCTTTAAACCATCTATTACTTTATTACCTTTTTCTGTATATTTAAGTGTAATTCTTATTACACCTTGATTATTTTCTTCTTTTATTTCTTCAAAAGATTTTATATATCCTTCTTTAAATAAGATTTCAGCTATTGCTAATTTCATATTTGAAGATGGAACATCAACAGTCTTATGCTTAGAACTGTTTGCATTTCTTATTCTTGTTAGCATATCTGCTATTGGATCTGTAGTAACCATTTTTACCCTCCTTTTTCCAAATTTATTATATATTACCAGCTTGCTTTCTTTACTCCTGGTATTTCTCCATCATGAGCTAATTTTCTAAAGCACTCACGGCAAAGTCCAAATTTTCTGATATATGCATGTGGACGTCCACATAATTTGCATCTATTATATTCTCTTGTTGCATATTTTTGTGGTCTTGCTTGCTTTACTTTTAAAGATTTTTTAGCCATCAGCTTTCTCCTTTCTTTAACCTAAGCTTTAAAAGGCATTCCTAATAACTTAAGAAGTTCTTTTGCTTCTTCATCAGTATTAGCTGTAGTTACGAATATAATATCCATACCTCTTACTTTATCTACCTTTTCATATTCAATTTCTGGGAATATTACTTGTTCTTTTATACCCATTGAGTAGTTTCCTCTACCATCGAATGAATTTGCTGGAACTCCTCTAAAATCTCTAACTCTAGGAAGAGCTACATTAAATAACTTTTCAGCAAAGTCATACATTTTTCCTTGTCTTAAAGTTACTTTGCATCCAATTGGAACACCTGCTCTTAATTTGAATGCAGCTATAGCTTTTTTAGATTTTGTTATTATTGGTTTTTGTCCTGTTATTTGAGCTAACTCACTAACAGCATTTTCTAATGATTTAGGATTTTCTTTTGTATCACCTAAACCTATATTTATAACTATTTTATCTAGTTTTGGAACTTCCATAACTGATGTGTAATTAAATTTTTTCATCATTGCTGGAACTACTTCTTTTTCGTATTGTTCTCTTAAAATTTCCATAAGTCTTATATAGACCTCCTTTCTTCAACTATTTTAATTTTGCGTTACACTTTTTGCATACACGTACTTTCTCATCTTTTTCAACTGTGTATCCAATTCTTGTAGCTTTACCGCATTTAGGGCATACTACTTGTGCTTTGCTAGAATGTATAGCTGCTTCTGAAGAGATAATTCCACCTTCTTCACCTTGTCTTCTTGGCTTTACACTCTTTTTTCTTATATTGATACCTTTAACGATTATTTTTTCTGTTTTTGGTATTACTTCTAGAACTTCTCCAGTTTTTCCTTTATCATTTCCAGATAAAATTTTAACTGTATCACCCTTCTTTATATTCATTATTATTTTCACCTCACTCACTATAATTTGTGATTTTTTAAGTTTTATTATAAAACTTCTGGTGCAAGAGATAATATCTTCATGTAATTCTTTTCTCTTAATTCTCTTGCTACTGGTCCAAATATACGTGTTCCTTTTGGTTCACCATCTTCTTTTATTATAACTGCTGCATTTTCGTCAAATCTTAAGTATGATCCGTCAGCTCTTCTGATAGGTTTCTTTGTTCTAACAACAACTGCTTTAACAACATCACCTTTTTTTACAACGCCACCTGGTGTAGCACTTTTTACAGAAGCTACTATTACGTCTCCAACTCTAGCATATTTTCTATATGATCCACCTAATGCTCTGATACACATTATTTCTTTTGCACCTGTATTATCAGCTACATTTAGTATAGTTTGTTGCTGTACCATTAGATTAGTACCTCCCTCTTAAAAATTATTTTATAATTGCTTTTTCTACAATTTCTACAACTCTCCATCTTTTATCTTTTGATAGAGGTCTTGTTTCCATGACTTTAACTTTATCGCCTATTTTACAAGCATTTTCTTCGTCATGAGCTTTTAATTTATATGTTCTTTGCTTGATTTTTCCATAATTTTTGTCCATTACTTTTTCTTCAACAGATACAACTACTGTTTTATCCATTTTGTCAGAAGTAACAACACCAATCATAGTTTTACGAAGATTTCTTTCTTCCATAAGTATCTCCTTTCTTAATTTCAAGGTGCAACTTTAATGTTGCTTTCTCATAGTTAATATATGTACTTAACTTTAATTATTCTTCATCTTTCTTTTCAGCTACTTTTTTAGTAGTTCTTTTTCTTGTTGTAGTAGCTTTTTTCTTTGTTTCTTCTGTCTTAACTTCTTCTTTAACTGCTGGAGCAGCTACTACTTCTTCTCCTGACATTTCTCTTTGAGTTAATACAGTCTTTATTTTTGCAATGTCTTTCTTAACTTCTTTAATTTTCATAGGATTGTCTAATCCGTTTGTAGCTAAGCTGAATCTTAGTTTGAATAGTTCTGACTTTAACTCTCCTAATTCTTTCTCTAAGTCTGGTGAAGACATTTCTCTTATTTTATTTATCTTCATCTAATTCACCACCTACTTCAGTTTCTTTCTTTACAAATTTACATTTTACTGATAGCTTGTTTGCAGCAAGTCTTAGAGCTTCTCTTGCAACATCTTCTGTTACTTCGTCTAACTCAAATAATATTCTTCCTGGTTTTACTAATGCTACCCAGTATTCAACAGATCCTTTTCCTTTACCCATACGAGTATCAGCTGGTTTCTTTGTTATAGGCTTATCTGGAAAAATTTTGATCCAAACCTTTCCACCTCTTTTTATATATCTTGTCATAGCAACACGGGCTGCTTCTATTTGATTAGAAGTGATTTGTCCAAGCTCTAATGCTTGTAAACCATATGATCCATTTGATAATGTATTTCCTCTTGTTGCCTTTCCTCTATTTCTACCTTTTTGTTGTTTTCTGAACTTTGTTCTTTTTGGCATTAATGGCATTATTTATCTCCTCCTTCCATTTGCTTTTTCTTAGCTGGAAGAACTTCTCCTTTATATATCCAAACTTTAACACCAACTTTTCCATAAGTTGTATTTGCTTCTGCAAATCCATACTCTATGTCAGCTCTTAATGTTTGAAGAGGTATTGTTCCTTCTTTGTAGAATTCTGTTCTTGCCATATCAGCTCCACCTAAACGGCCTGAGCAAGCTGTTTTAATTCCTAGAGCTCCCATCTTCATTGTTTTTTGCATGCATTGTTTCATTGCTCTACGGAATGAGATTCTTCTTTCTAGTTGTCCTGCTATATTTTCAGCAACTAATTGTGCATCTAAATCTGGTGATTTAACTTCAACAATATTTAGATTTACATCTTTTCCTATCATTTTTTGTAATTCTTCTTTTAAGCTTTCAGCTAAGTTTCCACCTTTTCCAATTACTAGACCAGGTTTAGCTGTGTAAACGTTAACTTTTACAAACTTTGCTGTTCTTTCAATTTCAACTTTTGAAATTCCGCTAGCATAAAGTTTTTTCTTAACATATTCACGGATTTTGTGATCTTCAACTAGATAATCTGCAAAATGTTTTGAATCTGCATACCATTTTGAGTTCCAGTCTTTTATGATTCCAACTCTAAGTCCGTTTGGATTCACTTTTTGTCCCATTTTATATTATCCTCCTTCTAGATTAGTCTCTTTCTTTAAGAACTATTGTTATATGACTTGTTCTTTTTCTAATTCTAACAGCTGAACCTTTTGCAGCTGGTCTTATTCTTCTTAATGTTGGGCCTTGGTTTGCATATATTTCAGCAACATATAAATTGCTAACATTCATACCATGGTTATTTTCGGCATTTGCCATTGCTGATTTTAATAATTTTTCAATTATTTCAGATGATGCTTTTGGTGTAAATTTAACTATTGCTAAAGCATCTTCAGCATTTTTTCCTCTTATTAAATCTGCTACAATTTTAACTTTTCTGCTTGAAATTCTAGCATATTTTAAAGTAGCTACTGCTTTCTTTTCTTCTACTACTTGTAGATTTTCTTGCTTATCTGCCACTTTTTTTACCTCCTTAATAGTATTTTTTACTTAGAGTTTGTATCTGTAGAAGTTTTATTCTCTTTAAAACTTCTACTACATATACTCTTAAATTTTATTATTTTGTTGTTGTTGTTTTATCTCCTGCATGACCTTTAAATGTTCTTGTTGGAGCAAATTCTCCTAATTTATGACCTATCATTTCTTCAGTAACATAAACTGGGACATGTTTTCTTCCATCATGAACAGCTATTGTATGGCCAACCATTTGTGGATATATTGTTGAAGCTCTTGACCATGTCTTTAAAACTTCTTTTTTACCACTTTCATTCATTGCTTCGATTCTTTTTAATAATTCTGGAGCAACAAATGGTTTCTTTTTGCTAGATCTTGACATACCTTATTCCTCCTTCTACTTTCTTCTCTTAGCTATGAACTTATCAGTTCTAGAGTTGTTTCTTGTCTTATATCCAAGAGCTGGTTTACCCCAAGGAGTCATTGGTCCTGCGTGTCCTACTGGAGCCTTTCCTTCACCACCACCATGAGGGTGATCTACTGGGTTCATTGCAGATCCTCTAACTTCTGGTCTTTTACCTAAGTGTCTTGTTTTTCCTGCTTTACCTAATTTAACGTTTTCTTGTTCAGCATTTCCAACAGTTCCTATTGTAGCTCTACAATTTAACATTATTAATCTCATTTCTCCTGATGGAAGTCTTAGGTTTGCATATTTTCCTTCTTTAGCCATAAGTTGTGCTTCTTGTCCTGCACTTCTTACTAATTTTCCACCTTGACCAGGATTTATTTCTATGTTGTGTACCATTGTACCAACTGGAATTTCAGATAGCATTTTGCAGTTTCCTGGTTTAATATCTGCTTTAGAACCAGACATAACTGTGTCACCATCTTTTAGTCCTTTTGGTGCTAATATGTAAGATTTTGTTCCATCTTCATATTGTACTAAAGCTATGTTTGCTGTTCTATTTGGATCATATTCAACTCCTATTACAGTAGCTGGCATATCATCTTTTTGACGTTTAAAATCAATTATTCTATATTTTTGTCTGTTTCCTCCACCTTGGTGACGAACTGTTATTCTTCCGTAACTATTTCTTCCTGCTTTTTCTTTCTTTACAGCTAGTAAAGATTTTTCAGGAGTCTTTTTTGTTACTTCAGCAAAATCAGAAACTGTCATATTTCTTAATGATGGAGTTACTGGATTAAATCTTTTTGTTGCCATTTTTTAATTATCTCCTTAAAATTATATTCGTGAATTTTTTCCTGCTTCACTTACAGTTATTCTTTATTGTCCGAGTAATTTCTCGATATTGCTTTCTTTATTCTTAATTATTAGAATCTAGTATAGCAAGGCAGTTGATGCAAAAAAACCGGAAATGTACGTGTGTACTTTGAGGATTTTTTATGTATCTACTAACGAAGCTAGACGAAGATTATAATAATTAAGCTCCCATGAACTCGTCGATTGAAGTCTTATATTTCTTAGAAATTTTAACTTCTTTTCCACCTTTTGCTTGGTAAGATTTATCACTTGGGTTTGTATCTATAGTAACTATAGCTTTTTTCCAATCTGATGTTCTTCCAACACTTCTACCAACTCTTTTTTCTTTTCCTTTAACAGTGATAGTATTTACTTTTAAAACTTTTACTTCAAATAGTTTTTCTACTGCATTTGCAATATCAACTTTTGTAGCTTTTTTGTTTACTTTGAAAGTGTACTTTCCTTCTTGTATAGCTTCGTTTGAAGCTTCTGTTATTATAGGCTTTATGATTATATCTTCTGGTCTCATTATGCGTACACCTCCTCTAATTTCTTAATAGTATCCTCTGTTACAACTAATTTGTTGCATTTTAATAAATCATAAACATTTATTGTTTCAACTAATGTTGTTTTTACATTTTCAATGTTTCTTGCAGATTTTTGAACATTTTCGTTCTTTTCTGGAAGCATTATTAATGTTTTTCCTTCTACTTTTAAGTTTGAAAGAGTTTTTACAATTTCTTTAGTCTTTATTTCTTTCATTGGTATTGAATCAACTACTACTAATTCGTTTTCTAATACTTTTGAACTTAATACTGATCTAACAGCTAAAGCTCTTTCTTTCTTGTTTACAGTATATTTGTAAGAACGAGGTTTTGGTCCTAATGCTATACCACCTTTAATCCATTGTGGTGCTCTAGTACTTCCTTGTCTTGCACGTCCTGTTCCTTTTTGTCTCCATGGTTTTCTTCCACCACCAGAAACTTCTGCTCTTGTCTTTGTACTTTGTGTACCTTGTCTTTGATTTGCTAAAAAGTTAATTAAAACACTATGTACAACTGTTTCGTTTGGTTCTATTCCAAATACAGATTCGTTTAGTTCTAATTCTTTAACTTTCTTTCCGTTTATATCGTATACATCTATTTTAGGCATTTTCTATTCCTCCTTCCTTAAGCTCTTGCACTTGATTTTACTTTTAATATTGAGCCTTTTGCTCCTGGAACGCTACCTTTTACTAAGATTACGTTCTTATCTAAATCAACTGATATTACTTCTAAGTTTTGTATTGTTATTGTATTTCTTCCCATGTGTCCTGGAAGTTTTTTACCTTTGAATACTCTACCTGGTGTTGATGTTGATCCCATTGATCCTGGTCTTCTATGATACATAGAACCATGTCCCATAGGTCCTCTTGATTGACCATGACGTTTTATAACACCTTGGAATCCTTTTCCTTTTGATGTTCCTTGGATATCAACTTTGTCTCCTGCTACAAAAGTATCAGCTTTAACTTCATCTCCAACTTTAACTTCTGCTACAGCATCTGTTCTGAATTCTCTTAAATGTTTCTTTAATGCTAATTTAGATTTTGTAAAATGTCCTATTTCTGGTTTGCTTAATTTGCTTTCCTTAACATCTTCAAATCCTAATTGGATTGCATTGTATCCATCTGATTCTACAGTTTTAACTTGTGCAACTACACAAGGTCCAGCTTCGATTACTGTTACTGGAATAACTTTTCCTGCTTCGTCGAAAATTTGTGTCATTCCGACTTTCTTTCCTACTATTGCTTTGTTCATTTTAAATTTTCCTCCTACTACTATTGGCTAACATTTCAAATGCTAGCATGGCGTCAACTTTTTTTAGTCTTGTTGCTAGACTTTAAATTTATGTATTTTACTTTCGTTTAATAATTGGTAACGAAATTATTTTATTTCTATATTTACACCAGCTGGTAGCTCTATTTTGCTTAAGCTTTCAACTGTTTTTTGTGTTGGGTATAGAATGTCTATAACTCTTTTATGTGTTCTCATTTCAAATTGTTCTCTTGAATCTTTGTGCTTGTGTGGTGAACGTAAAATTGTTATAATTTCCTTTTCTGTTGGTAATGGAATAGGTCCTGAAACTTTAGCTCCTGTTCTTTTAGCAGTATCTACTATTTTTTCAGCAGACTGTTCTAAAAGTTGTGCATCATAAGCTTTAAGTCTTATTCTGATTTTACCATTTGTTACCTCTGTTGTTTTTGTGTTTGCCATGCAATTTTCCCTCCTTAAATATTTTTTGTGTACGGAAGTTATAAACGCACCCTGGTGTTCTATGTTTTACCATTATAAAAGCCCAAGTTTGCATGATTCTTGGGATAAGTGCTAATTTATTCTTACCGCCTGGTCTAAGCCATGACATGCTCCACAAGAGTTCCCTCCAATCTAGTTAAATTGCTAGTTGTAGCCACATCTTGTTTCAACGCTATCTTTTACATGCTTTAACATTATATACTGTTTTTTGACTATTGTCAATCATTTTTGCGTAAAATATTGTAGTTTTAGCAAAATTAGCTTTTATACTTTATCATTTTTGAAAAATTGTAATTACATTTTACATTATTCAATATTTCTTTCATCATTACTGATTTCTTCTTTAATTTCCATTCTTCTAATTTCTGGATATAATTTATATAATGTTTCCTCTGGAAAATATTCCAACATTTCAGTTCCTTTTATTTCATAATATGTAGGAAGTTGATTTAATACTGCTTTTCTGTCTTGTTTAAGTTCATCTATTACTTTTTCAAACTGTTCCTTTTTATAATGTGAATATGATAGCCAACCATCTGTACAATCTTTTTCCATCTGTTTAGTCCAGTATTGAACTTCAATTTCTGGAAATAAATCATAATCTATATTTTTTCCTTCAGTAAATTGCTTTTTTATATGTACCATTTGGTGCAATCCCTTATAATTAGAATTTTTACACTTTTTATGATCTTTTACACAATCTATTAATAATACTTTTGCAAGTTCTTCCTTTATTTTTTCAATTTCTTGTTCTGTTCCTATGATTCGTATTCCAAAACAATCATCTATTGTTTTTTTCTTATCATTTGCAATTACTGATTTATAACTTTTTATTCTTCCTGTTATTTTTACATGTTCTGATATTAGTCCGAACGTTTTCATTTTTTCAATTACGTACCCTATTAACCTTGCTGTTATTTCATACCCATTTTTTTGATGTGTAACAAAACTTTCATAGCACTCTTTTTTGCTTTTTTGCATACACTCACCCCTCTTTATAGTGCGTTTCTTATTATAACACATATTTATTAATTTAGCAATTTTATTTCATCGTCAAATTGTGACACATTTGTCGAATATTGTCACATTCTGTCTACATATTGCAGTTTTTTCAACTGGAAAATATTGTATTTTTATGTTTTCTATATTATAATATATATGTGTTTGTGAGAAGGTTTATTCATTCTCTTCAACAAATTTATACATAAAAAAGAGGTTAAAAACATGAAGAGTTACAACAGTATCATTCATCCAGACGTAGCAAAAGTTCTTCTAGTAAGCCACAGTGACAAACCTCAGGTATTCCCCAACAATCTCAAGCCATATGTATATGGCCAAGCAGCTGTTGGAAATCACCTATATGTCGCTGTCGACTACAGATACGTCTCCGAGGTTAGCCAATTTTTAGGTTTGCTCAAATAAAAAAATACTACCAAGAAAGTCAAATCATCTATTATGGTATAACTCTTTTTCCTCCGTGCTCTTACACGGAGGCTTTTCTTATATATTTTTTTGCACAAAATTTATTTCTTATTTTTTATTTACTTATATTTGCAGATTTTTAACTTAATATTACTATTTTTAAGTAAACTCATTTTATATAGCAGAAGTATCGATATAAATTTTCTATTACAGAACAATATGACTTTCCTCTTATAAAATAATAAAAAATACCCCTGATAAGGAGTATCTTTTTATATAAATATTATTCAGCGTCTTGTTCATTTGACTCAGCAGCTGGCATTGGATCCTCTGCCTTATCATAAGCTTCAAGTATAGCTTTTTGTATCTTATTTCTTGTTTCTTGATTAATAGGATGAGCTATATCGTTGAACTTTCCATTTTTTTCCCTTCTAGGCATAGCCATGAATAAACCATCTTGTCCTTCTATTACTTTGATTTCATGAACAACAAATTCATTGTCAAATGTTATAGAAGCAATAGCTTTCATTCTATTTCCTGAATTTACTTTTCTTACTCGTACATCTGTAATTTCCATTTGAGCACCGCCTTCCAAAAGTTTATTTTTTCGTACATTCTATGTACATTTATATTATTCTCCACCAATTTGTTTTTTCCTTCTATTTTTTACAAAAATTTCTTTTTATTTTACTTTCTATATAATATAGAAGTTTTTGTAAATTAATCTTATTTTAAGTTGTTCATATCAATTAGTAATCTTACTTCATAAGTTCTTCATACATTTTCTAAAGGGGTATTGAAAAATAAGCATTTTGAGTATATAATATAGCAAGCAAAAATAAAATATATTAATATAAATTTATATAGAAAGGATGCTTAGCTAAATATGCTAACAGGTATTAACAGAATTGACTAACTTAGATGAACTAAAACAATATAAACATATACACATGCTTGGTATTGGTGGAACAAGCATGAGTGGTATTGCTGCCATATTAAAAAAATATGGTTTTTATGTAACAGGATCTGATGCCAATGCATCTGAGCTTACAGATAAGCTTATTGCAGATGGCATTCATGTTGAAATAGGACATAATTTAGCAGACCTTAGAACTGCAAACTTAGTAGTTTATAGTGCTGCAATAAACCATGACGACATAGAAATGCAAGAAGCTCGTAGATTAAATATTGAAACTATCGAAAGATCTTCTTTCTTAGGTTTACTTACAAAATATTTTGCAAATACAATATGCGTTTCTGGAACACATGGAAAAACAACAACTACTTCTATGATTTCTGTTTGCTTCCTAGAAGCTAGAAAAGATCCAACTATACAAGTAGGTGCTATATTAAAACAAATTGGTGGCAACTATCGTGTAGGAAATAGCGACACTTTTATATTAGAATCTTGCGAGTATTGTGAACAATTTTTAAAATTCCACCCTCAATCAGCAGTAGTTTTAAATATAGATAATGACCATCTTGACTATTATAAAGACTTAGACCACATAAAGCTTGCTTTTCAACATTTTGTTTCATTACTTCCTAGCGATGGTTTCTTAGTTTTAAATATGGACGATGCAAATTCTGCTGATTTATACAAATATACAAAAGCAAGAACTGTTACTATAGGAATAGACAGTGATAGATGCAATTTTGTTGCAAGAAATATAACTTTTGACAATAACGGATTTGCAACATTTGATGTATATAGAAATAACGCCTTTTACAAAAGTTTCCATTTGTCAGTTCCTGGAAAGCATAATGTTTACGATGCCCTAGCATGTATCGCAGTCTGCTATGAATACGGTATCGACAAAGAAACAATGAAAACAGCCCTTTCAAAATATACAGGTGCTCACAGACGTTTTGAATTTGTTGGAACCTCAAATGGTGCAAGCATTTATGATGATTATGGTCACCATCCAACTGAAATAAAAGCAACTTATAATGCTATGAAAAACAAAAAATATAATAGGTCTTGGGTTGTATTCCAACCTCATACCTACTCTAGGACAAAAAATCTTCTACAAGATTTTGCTCAAAGTTTATCAGGTTTTGACAACATTATTGTTACTGATATTTATGCAGCTCGTGAAGTGGATCATCACGAAGTATCTTCAAGAGATTTAGTTAATCTTATAAACATTAACAGAGTAGGAAAACAAGCTCTTTATATGTCTGATTTTAATGAAATTGCAAAATATATTCGTGACAGAGTTATGCCAAATGACATAGTTTTAACTATAGGTGCTGGTACTGTTACAAATATCGGTCCAATGATTATAAATGTCAAATAAAAAAATATATGTTGAAGCTTTTTTAAGTTTCAACATATTTTTATTTAAAATATTCCATTTACATAATTATTTTCAGAAAGTTCTGGATAAACAAACTTCATTCCTTGACTTGTTATTTGTCCATTGGGATAATGATTTTTATTTAAAGTTTTTGAGCCTTTTAGAAAATATTTATATCTTATTTGATTTGTAACCTTTCCATTTCCGGTAATTATCGGATCATCCCAAGTGCAGTCAATTCCATACCAAATTCCATTTAATTTAACATAGTTCCATTCGTGATTTTCTGTACTTCCTGCACTATTAGTAGCTTGACCTGTTACTAAAACACATTCAATTCCAGCATAATCCATTAAATATTTAAAAGCCTCTGCATATCCTTCACAAACTGCTTTTTTTAAAATTAATGCTCCATATAAATTATAAATATTTTTATTACTTAAACTTGAATCATACTCAACATTGCTAACTATCCAATCATGAGCTTTTATAATTTTATCATAATCAGATCCAACCAAAGTTGCTCCTATTTCAGCTCTTTTTTGTTCAAGTTCGGAAGTCATAGAATTAACCTCGTTCACTCCAAATATTTCGTCTGACAAATATCCTTCTGTAGTTGCCGGTTGCATTGAGAGTTTATATGTAACTTTTGTTGCAAAACTTGTTTTGCTTACAATCATATTTACTTTTGACACATCTATAAAAAACAAGTCAACTCTATCTAGTCCAATTGCATCCCATGCTGATTGAAAGTTTTCATTAAGTATTTCGTCCCCACCCTCTGTTTTTAAAATCTCTGCTACTTGATTAGAAAGATTTATTGTGTACTGTCCAGATTTCAAATTTTCTATATTTTCTTCTATTGCATCATATATTAATTTTGCATTTTCATTAAGCTGTTTATAATAAAATCTATTATTTTTAATCCTTCCAGTATATGCATAATCATTATTATCTGATACTATTGGAAAATTTGTAGTTTCTTCTGCATTTTTCTCTTCCTTGCTATTTTTATTTTCTATTACTTCTACATTTTTTTCGCTTGCTATTTGAGTAAAAACTTTTCCTGTTGAATTTTTAGCAACCAAGAAAATATATGCAAATACTACACTTATTAATAAAACTAAAATTAATTGTAATATTATATATAGTTTTACCTCTTTTGTTTCTTTATCCATAGTCTTCCCCTATCTTTAATATAATCTTATAATTGCATGTAGTATTTTCTCATCGTCAGATTTTATTGTTACTATATTTTGATTATTTTCTTTTGTATAATTACAAATAATTTTATCCTCTAATTTTATTTGTTTTTTATACATAATATCTATATTATTTGCTTCATCTTTATAGTATTCGTCTTCAGGCAAAGCTTCATAAGCTAAATCTAAATAACACAAATTATGCATATGATTATTTACATCAATTTGGCTTCTTAAAACTTTATAATTTGTTTTACTTATTAATGTTGTTGGTTCTTTTAGCTTTTCTGTTTGTCCATTTTCAAATACACTTTTATTAAAAAACTCATAGCTATTTATTACATCTTCGGATATTGGTGCTAATTTCAATGTTTGAATATCTATAAAAGTCCACTTGCTTGTTGCTATAGCACAAATTTCGTCTTTTTCGTTATATATTTCAAAATCTCTATATGTAAATACTTTGTTTGCTTCTCTTGCCCAAGTTGTAATTTTTATTTCTTCATTATATATAGGTCTTTTTATTACTTTTACTTTCCATGCAAGAAGTACCCAGCTTAAATGAGTTATTGGAATCTCATTAAAACCATATCCTACTTTTTCAGATTCTACTCCTCCTGCATTCTCTAGAACTTTTATTATTGATTTATTGCTCATTTTATTGCCTTTTCCTACATCAGAAAGACCTATTTTGTATGTTATTGTTGTCAAAGTTTATTTTTCCTCCTAGTCTACATTATAATTATAAATCTATTTACTCTTTTTTTCAATATTTTTATGCTGGATATTTCTTCCTTAAAAATCTGGCACATATTCTTCTTCGTGTTCTCCTAGCTCTTGCATATATCCGTTTTCAATGTCTAGCATGTACAAATAATTTTCAATCTCTTCATATTCTTTCTTACTTATTTTTCTATTTAAAAGACTATCTTCTTTTGCTTTAAATGTTGGAAAATATTGAGCCATAACACTAATATATGCTTTATTTTCTAAATTTTCTTTAAACCATTTTAATATGTGTTTTGAATTTTGAATATGATTTGGTAATATTAAATGTCTTACAATAACTCCTTTTTTTATTATTCCTCTTTCATCAAACTCTGGAATACCTACCTGATCTACCATTTCGCAAATTGCTTTTGTTGCAATTTCAAAATAATGTGGAGCTTTTGAATATTTTATGGCAAGTTCATCGGAATAATATTTTAAATCTGGCAAATATACATCTATATATCCTGCTAAGTCTTTTATAGTTTGCAAATTTTCATATCCATTACTATTATATATTATTGGAATTTTAAGACCATTTTTTCTTGCAATTTTTATTGCTTCTATAATTTGATATGCATACATTGTTGGTGTTACCAAATTTATATTATTAGCTCCCGCTTCTTGTTGCTTAATAAAAATTTCAGCAAGCTCATTTATAGAAATTTCTTTTCCTTTTCCTT
The DNA here is from genome assembly GCA_934167095.1 of uncultured Clostridia bacterium. Lineage (GTDB taxonomy): Bacteria > Bacillota > Clostridia > TANB77 > CAG-508 > CAG-245. The sequence continues at coordinate 5,447 of CAKPKE010000020.1, read as the reverse complement.
CACTACTAATTTTATAGTTTTGGCAATATATACAATTCAAATTGCAATTAGAAAAAAATACTGTTCCTGAACCTTCTTCTCCACTTATGCATGGCTCTTCATAGTAGTGTAATGAATACAATGCTATTTTTATTTTATCATCACATTTACATCTACCTTTTATTCCGGATAATCTATTTACATTACATTCGAATGGACATACTTTACAATTTTCTAAGTTTTCTAACATAATTTCCTCTTTTCCCACTTATTTTATCATCATTTTTCGACATTTACAACTTTAATTTGACATTTGAAATTAATCATTGTAAAATATTTATGATATACTTATAAAAGGGAGATTTATAATGTTTGGACATAGAAGCGATGGTAGAAAAATAAAAAGTCTACCAGTAATTTTTAAAGTAATACCTAATATCATGCCTACTCGTGATGATTCTCAAGTATTTTTCAAACAAGATGTAGTTTTGTCTGGCATGGACGAATATATTTCAAAAAAGGCTCAAGAAGGAATAAGAATTTCATATATGAATATTGTATATGCGGCTTTGGTTAGGATTATTTCTCAAAGACCTGCACTTAACAGATTTGTTATGAATGGTGTGCTTTATTCAAGAGATGGAATTTATGTTTCACTAGCCATAAAGAAAAGTCTTACAGATGAAGGCGAAGAAACAACTACAAAAATAAGATTTGATGGTACAGAGAATATTTTTGAAATAAAAGAGAAGTTAGAAAAAACTATTGAGGAAAATAAAAACATAGAAACAGAAAATAATACAGATAAAATTGCAAAAAAACTTGCTTTTGTTCCTACTTTTATTACAAGACCAGCTGTAAAACTACTTATGTTTATGGATAAGCATGGTTGTATGCCAAAAGCAATTATTAATGCAAGCCCATTCCATACAAGCGTGTTTTTAACAAATGTCGGTTCTCTTGGAATTGATAGTATTTACCACCACTTATATAACTTTGGAACAACAAGTTTATTTTTCGCAATGGGAAAAAAGAAAAAAAGTTATATCTATGAAGACGATGAGATTCATGAAGAAAAGTGCTTCACAATAGCATTCGTTGGAGATGAAAGAATTTGTGACGGGCACTACTATGCTTCTTCGTTTAGGCAACTTTCAAAATACTTAAAAAATCCTGAACTTCTGGAAGAAAGAGTTGAAACAAAAAAAGATATTAGATAGATTTTATATTAAAGAAAAAAACTGAAAAATATAATTTTTTCAGTTTTCTTCTTTTTGTTTTAAATCATATTCAAAGACTTTTACATTTTTAATAAAATGTTCAAAATCATCTTTTTCTACATTCATGTTAAACTCATCTTGGCTTTTTAAATTCAAGTTGTATAAATCCATATTTATTAATCCTTCTTGTGAAATATCCATTCCTAAAGGAAGTGTTTTATTCTCATTTTGGAAAAATATGATGTTTGAGTAAAATACCAATTTTGTTTTTTCTGGAATATTTATTTTATATAAATAAGTTTCTTTTGAAGGCTCTATCTCTTCTAATTTATTTAATGTTTCATAAGGATTTAAGCTAAATTTACTAAATCCGTGAGGTTCGATTTTTTCATTTGACGCTTTATATAAGCTAATATTACAAGGTACTTCAATCATTTTATCCTGTTCTAATACTTTGCAAATTTCTTTTAATTTTTCTATAAAAGAATATGTTTCAGTTTGAAGATTTATATTTAATACTTTAAACTTATCTTTTTCAGTTTCTCTATGCTTGTTATTTTTTAGAGTCTTTATTTTTGTTTTATCTTCTGACACATTTCCAAAAATATCAAAATCTTTTGCTTCTATTTTTTCAATATCATTTTTGTATTCTTCTTTTAATAAATTTAATAAACTTTCTACTTTTTGGACATTTTCAGATGTTAGCTCATTTTTATTTACTACATTTATTCCGTCAAGCACATAATTTGAAGCAAATATTGCATCTTGCTCACTCTTTGATAAAAGTTCTCTCTGCCTAGAATCTATATTTGCAGATAATGTTTCTATATCTTCTTCATAATTAAATTCTTTTTTGATTTTTTCCTTTTGCTCTACTTCCTCTTGAACTCCTTCAACTAGCATTTTAGACTCATCTTGATTTGCATATTTCCAAAACTCAAATATGCTCTTTCTGTGTTTTTGAATTTCATTAATATAGTTATTGGCAGAATCAACCCTTTTTTGTATGCTTGCAATTTTTAATTTCAGTGCATTAATATCTAATTTTATATTTTTATTTTCTCTTAATGCATCTTTTAATTCTTTACCATATTTTATTACATCTTCAACCGTATATCTTTTTTCGTCAAGCTCTGTTTGTGAAAAATGTACTTCTTTTTTCTTATCTGCAACAAGAATGTCTTTCATTCTATTTTTACTTTCTTCGATGTATTCTTCTTCTTTGTTTTTATCACCTTTAAAGAAGTATTTTAATTTTCCAATAAAGCTTTTTTTGCATTCCTGAAAATGAACTATTTGAGCTTGCTTATTTATGTATTCCGCTTCTAGCATTTTTTCCTGTTTTTGATAATCTTTTATGTCTGCTTTTAGCTCTTTATTTTCATTTTTTACTTCTTCGCTCGCTTTAATTTTTTCTATTGCTTGCTTTTTCAAAAATTCTGGCAAAGTTTCATATTCTATTTTTTCATCTTCAAAATAGAAATCAAGACTTCCCTCTTTATCAACTCTTAATTTAAACTTATATTCACTTGGAAGTTCATAGCCTAATATGAATAATGCCTTTATTAATTTGTATACACTGCTTGCTTGCTTTTTATCATTTAACACAATTTTATATTTGCTTGTCATTTTGTCGAAAATTGTTGTTTCCCCAACAATGTGCATACTTACATTATTTTCTCTATCAGTTACTTCATATATTTGAGCCCAACTTTTTGTAAAATACCATAGATAATTTATAATATCTTCAATTTCAGATTTTTTTAATATTTTTTCGCTATATTCTTCATTGCTAACAGGAATAAAAATTATTCTTTCTCCACCATTTTTTGCTTGCTCTATTTTTTCTTTCATTAGATAAAACATTGGTGCATTATCATTTTCTTCTGTAGATGCTAGCATAAAATATTTTTTAGCAAAATCAGAATAGAATATTTGCCATTTAAAGTTATTACTAAATTTTATATCAAATGGTATTTGTTTTCTAAATTCTTCCTGTTCGTCTTCTATTTTTTGTATATCTTCTAAATTTGTTTGATTTAACATTCTTAGGAAATAAGCATATTTTTCTAAATTTTCTTTATTTTGTTCCATATATGTAGATAATGGACTTGCATGCTTGTATCTTTCAGATAGCTCAGTTAATCTATCTTTTGGTGTTACTAAAATGTCTATGTCCTTTGCATCTATATATTTATATATTTTATACGATTTTTCGTCATATACTTTTGGTACTCTATAGTTTAAAGGCTCAAACTCCTTAAATACTTCTGGCACCTCTCCCATTTCAAATCCTATGTATTTTACTTTATTTGTTAGTAGGTTTAAGTTTTCAGTTGTTCCTTCAACTTTTTTTCTTTGCATTGTTTCCTCCATAATTTGTTCTGGGCTATAGTATAACATATCATTTGCAAAATGGCTATATAAAATATTCTAAAATTCTACAAAAAAATCTATTTTTTCTCATTTTTCTATTTATCTTTTCATAAATTTATGCTAGAATGCAAATAATAATTACTAATGAACTTACATTAGATTGGAGGTTACTTATGAATTTAAATAAATGTGAAAGATGTGGATGTTTTTTTGCAAGCAAAAATGCTGTATGTCCTAACTGCCAAGCAAAAGATGCTCAAGATATTAACTGCTTAAAAAGATTTTTAAGTGAACAAGAATCTACAGTTTCAGTAGAAGGGCTTGCTTATGGATCTGGAGTTTCTTTAAAAAATGTAAATAGATATTTACAAGATAAAAAATTACATGCTACATTTTCTGATTTAGGTTTATCTTTTGACGAACCTATTATAGATAATATCGACTTAGAAATGTTAAGATAAAATTTCATAAAAAAAGACTGTATTGTAAAAAATTTACAATCAGCCTATAAGATTTAAGTAATTGCTTTTACTTAAGTCTTTTTTTATACAAAATGTTTTATAAACGAATTTCTATGTAAAGGACATGGTCCATATTCTTTTATTGCAGCAATATGTGCAGCTGTACCATAACCTTTATGTTTTATAAATCCATATTGTGGATATATTTCATCCCACTGCCTCATTATTCTATCCCTTGTTACTTTTGCAATAATTGAAGCTGCTGCTATTGAATAACATTTAGCATCACCTTTTATTATCGATTCATAAGGAATTCCTTCTGTGTCTATATTATTTAAGGCATCAACTATAATTAGATCTGGTCTAACGCTAAGCTCTTTTACAGCCATTGTTAATCCTTCTTTTGTCGCATTTAGGATATTTATTCTATCAATTTCCTTTTGATCAATAATTCCTACTCCGTAACTTATTGCTTCCGAAGTAATTTTTTCAAATAATTCTTCCCTCTTTTTTTCAGAGATTTTTTTAGAATCGTTTACACCTTCAATCATTGAATCCCTTGGCATTACCGCACAAGCTACAACTACCGGGCCTGCTAGTGGTCCACGACCTGCTTCATCAATACCACAAATATATTTAAAATTTGGATTTTTAGAGTATATTTCTTCTTCTATTTTTTTTAATTCTGTTAACCTTAGTTCTTCTTTTTCTTTCATTTATTCTTCACCCTCTGGAATTTATTCATTTACTTGTGCTTGTTCAGTGTTTTCTTCATTTTCACTTGTTTTTTTTTCTATATCTGATAGCTTATATAAAATTTCACCATCAGATATTTTGCAACCACCAGTTATTATTACTTCATAATTATCATAATTTACTAAGTAATAACTTCCTTCTGGACTTGAAACAGTTGATTTTATTTGATTTAATTCTTCATCTGAAAGCATATAGTATTTTTCATATTCACTTTCATCAATTACATTTTTTTCTTTAAAAGTATTTATTAAATTATTGTCTGTTACTTCTGAAATTTTTACGCCTAAATAGTTTATTTCTACCTTTTCTGCAATTTGTGAATCAATATAACTTTTTACTTTCCATTGCACAAGTAGCATATCTGTTTTTATTGTTTGAACTTTTGCTTCATTATATTTTAGTCTTGCAAAATATACACTTACACCTGTTATAATAGCAATTACTACAACTATACATATTAGGCTTATTATTCCCATTCCTTTATTACTTTTCATTTTTTGCTCGTATAATCAATTATATAGAAATATTAATTTATAATTGATTAATCCCTTTCTCTTTTTTAAAATTGTGTCTTTATCTATTTTACTAAAAAAACTTACAAATATCAAGTAGAACAAGTCTGAAAATTTTCAATTTTTAGTCTTTACTATGCTAT
>CAKPKE010000019.1 GCA_934167095.1 uncultured Clostridia bacterium | reverse complement strand
AGAATCGTTATTTGCAATATAGGTGCTCAAAGTATTTATTTTAAATAATTTGTGACAAATGATTGACTAACCTACAGTAAAAGTCAAGCAATTTTTGAAAAAATACTTGACTTTGGGAATTTTATGTAGTATACTCTTTAATAGTTTAAGAAGCAATCCACTGCTCACCTTAGCTAAATGAGGCAAAAGGTCAAAATTTTATATTTTATCTACAATTGTGTAATATATGTGGATAATAAAATAAAACTGTGGGTTGACTTTGAAAAAAGCCAATCTTTTTTTGTTAAAAGATAAATTTGTATTTGGAGGTGTTTTAATTATAAAACAAGAATTACTAATAAATGAAAAGATTAGAGCAAGAGAAGTTCAATTAATAGGAGAAAATGGTGAAAAATTTGGAGTTTTATCATTAGATGAAGCTTTAGACAAGGCTGCAGAAGCAAGACTTGACTTAGTTTTAGTTTCACCAGGTACAAAACCACCAGTATGCAAATTAATGAACTATGGTAAATATAAATTTGAACAAGCTAAAAGAGAAAAAGAAGCTAGAAAAAATCAAAAAGTTTTAGAAATGAAGGAATTAAGAGTAACACCAAACATTGAAAAACATGATTTTGAGTTCAAAGCAAAAAATGCAAGAAAATTTCTTGAAGATGGAAATAAAGTAAAAATAACAGTTAGATTTAGAGGAAGAGAAATGAACTACACAAAAATGGGTGAACAAACTCTAAATGATTTTATTGAAAATCTATCAGATATTGCAAATGTAGAAAAGAAACCTTTATTAGAAGGAAAAAATATGTTTATAATATTAGCTAAAAAATAAGTTTTAAGCTATTAATATATAGGCTAACAAGCCAAAAAAATTAAGGAGGAAACAAAAATGCCAAAATTAAAGACAAACAAAGCTGCAAAGAAAAGATATTCATATACAGCAACAGGAAAAGTAAAAAGAACTAAAGCAAATAGAAGACATCTTCTTGCAAACAAAACATCAAGAGCTAAAGCAAGAGGAAGCGTATTAGATGCTTATGCAGATAAAACATGTGAAGGAGCAATCAAAAAATTGCTACCATATGGAACAAAATAGTAGAAGATTAAGGAAGGTGAATAAAAAATGGCAAGAGTTAAATCAGCAATAATTACTCGTAAAAAACATAAAAAAGTATTAAAAAGAGCAAAAGGATATTATGGAGCAAAGCATTATAGATTTAGAATGGCTAAACAAGCTGTTATGAAATCTGGAAACTATGCATATGTTGGAAGAAAAGATAAAAAATCTAACTTCAGAAAATTATGGATAGCAAGAATAAATGCTGCAGCAAGAATGAATGGAATGACATACAGCGAATTAATCAATGGATTAAAGAAAGCAAATGTTGTTATAAACAGAAAAATGCTTGCTGAAATGGCTGTAAATGATATGAATGCATTTGCAAAAGTTGTTGAAACTGCAAAAAATGCAAAATAATTTTATAAAATTACATATTTATATAAAGAATCAGTAAATATACTCGGTATAGAGAAGAAAGTGGGGTAAAAAACTACTTTGCGATATTCTCTATAATTTTAATAAGTATTATTTACTGATTCTTTTATTGCCATTTAATAGGTTAACTTTGCTCGTCTTCCTTTGGCAAAAGGCGTTCTATAACTGAATAAATTGAAGGGATAAGGTGAAATGCTAATAATATAGCGATTATAATATTAGCAATCCAATAATATGGCTCTTGCCACAAGTTTGGAAAGATGTGTAATGTGATGGCTGAAATTATTATAAATGTAATAAGAAAAGCCAGACCATACAGTGAAATGTATAGCCATTTTTTGAGCCACCTAACTCTAAGAGGTCCCATTAGGCTCCATGCTATAGTTGGTGCCAGAATAAGTAGCATGCTACTTGAAGGAATAAACATCTCTCTTGTGATAAAGAAGTCTCCATCAGAATTTAAGATACAGCACATGATAAGAGAAAATATCTGCCAAAGATAAGCCAATCCGATACCAGAAAAAATTGCGATAATTTCTTTCTTGAAGTTTTTCATAATATACCTCTTTTCTATAATGGTTCAACTGGTCTGATAGATAACTTAAAAATTCGTTTTTTACCCCTAAAAATATTTGTTATAGAACATATATACTAAACTAGTACATAACTAGATATTATCTATTGTAACAGTTTTGGGGATATTTTGCAATAATTAGAATGTTAAAAACGATAGTTACTAGCATTAAAAGAAAATAAAACAAATTAAAATAAATTTTGCATAATTTTTAAGAATTTGTAAAAAATAAAAAAAGAATAATTATAAAGGTTTATGGGTAATCCTGAATTTAAAAACCTAAATATTTTGTTAAGAGGTAATTTTATGGAAAAACATTTAATAATAACAGGGGCGTCTACAGTTTCTTGGAAAGATGCAATTGTAAAAACTATAGATGAGGCTTCAAAAACTTTGGACTATTTAACAGGAGTAAAAATAATTGAACAAAAAGCAAAAATAAATGGTAACAAAATTTCAGAATACTATGTTGACTTAGATTTAACATTCATGATTGATAGAAATAGACAATAGAAAGGAGAATTCAGAATGGAAAAAGTTGATACTGCAAAAGAATATAATGAGTATGTAAATAAAAAATCACCTAATTCTCCAATACTAAAAAATTGCTTTAATGCTTTTTGGGTAGGTGGACTTATTTGTTCAATAGGTCAAATTATATTTGATTTTTGTAAATTTAAAGGTCTAGATCAAACAATGTCATCAACGGTTGTTTCAATTGTCTTAATAGGAATTGCAGCTCTTTTAACTGCTTTAAATGTATTTAATAGAATTGGAAAATTTGCAGGAGCAGGTTCATTAGTACCAATTACAGGATTTGCAAATTCAATAGTAGCTCCTGCGATAGAGTATAAATCAGAAGGATATGTAATGGGTGTTGGCGGAAAAATGTTTACTGTTGCAGGACCTGTTTTAGTATTTGGAATTTCAGCATCTGTGATAATCGGAATAATTGCTACTATTTTTTAGAGTTAGTAAGAAAAAATAATTATTATGAAAATATCTTGAATAAAGGAGAAAGAGAAAAAATGCATAAATTAGGAAAACAAACAATTTGTATGGATAATCCACCAACTATTTTGCAAGCTGCATCAATTGTAGGACCTAAAGAAGCTGATGGACCAATGGCAAAATATTTTGATAAGTGTTTAGAAGATGAATTTTGGGGAGAGAAGTCTTGGGAAAAGGCAGAAAGTAAAATAATAAAAGAAACTGTAAATCTTGCTATTGCAAAATCTGGAGTCGCAAGTTCTGATATAGATTATTGCTTTGCAGGTGATTTATTAAATCAATGTATATCATCAGATTTTGGACTAAGAGATAGTAATATTCCATATTTTGGAGTGTTTGGAGCATGTTCAACTTTTGCAGAAAGTATTTGTTTAGGTTCGGTATTTGTTGAAGGAGGAGCTGCAAATAATGTGCTTTGTGCAACATCAAGTCATTTTTGTAGCGCTGAAAAACAATTTAGATTTCCGCTAGAATTAGGAAATCAAAGAACTCCTACATCACAATGGACAGTAACAGGTTCTGGAGCTGTAGTACTTGCTAAGAATGGAGAAGGTCCATATATAACAAGTATAACTCCGGGAAAAATTGTTGATATGGGAATAAAGGATGCAAATAACATGGGAGCTGCAATGGCGCCAGCAGCATTAGATACATTAATAACGCATTTGCATGATACAGGAAGAAAACCAAGCTTTTACGACGTTATAATAACAGGAGATTTAGGTCATATTGGAAGTAACATTTTAAAAGACATGGCTCAATCAAAAGGATACAATATAAATGGAAATTACAATGATTGCGGAGTTTTAATGTTCGACAAAGATAGACAAGATACTCATGCTGGCGGAAGTGGTTGCGCATGTATTGGAACTATTTTTTCTGGATATTTCTTTAAATTATTAAAAGAGAAGAAAATAAAAAATATTCTAATTATAGCAACAGGTGCATTGATGAATTCTACAAGTAGCCAGCAAGGCGAATCAATACCTGGAATTGCTCATGCAGTAGCTATTGAAAATTTGAATTAAAAGGGGTGATAAAATGGAATTTTTACAAAGTATAGATTGGATGCAATTACTTAGATGTTTTATAACTGGTGGAATAATATGTATAATAGGTCAAATCTTAATTGATAAAACAAAGTTAACACCAGCTAGAATTTTAGTAACATTTGTAACTGCTGGAGCAATTTTAGGCGGACTTGGAATATACAAATATTTAATTGATTTTGCTGGATGCGGGGCAACTGTGCCACTTACTGGTTTTGGAGCAAATCTTGCAAAAGGAGCAATAGAAGCTGTAAAAGAAGATGGAATTTTAGGAGCTTTCACAGGTGGTGTTAAAGCCTCTGCTGGAGGAATTGCAGCTGCAATATTCTTTGGATATATAGCTTCGCTATTAGCTAAGCCAAAAATTAAAAAGCAATAAAAATGGAGCACCCCAGATGCACGTCAAGTGTGTTTTTGGGGTGCCCAACGTTTTTTTATTATGAATAAAACTAATATGAAAAAGAAATAATACAACTTAAACAATATTATTAAACACTTCAAAAAAGTTAAAAGCATAAATTATAATTTAAATAAATATGTAAAAAAACACCAAGGAGGAAAATAAAAAAATGCTAAAAGCTGAAAGCCTTGAGGCTGTACACACACACACACACACACACACACACACTGATAATTTAGTAAATAAGAAAGGAATAACATTAGTAGCATTAGTTGTAACAATTGTAGTTCTTCTCATACTAGCAGGAGTAAGTATAAATCTTGTATTAGGGCAAAATGGGCTAATAACGCAAACTCAAAGAACTAAGATTATAACCGAACTTTCAACATATCAGGAACAACTGGATTTATTTCTACAGGCAAAATCTGTTGAATCTGAAGAATTCTATAAAGAAAGTTTAATGGCAAGTAAAAATGGTGTTTTCTATAATACCAAAAAATATGATTCTGAGAATTCGATCAAGAGTATTATAAAAAATATAAGTGATGAATATTTAGAAAAAATAGAAATTGTTAAAGGAAATCTAATAATAAATACTCAAGATAAAAGAATTATAAAAATAGCACAAGAAATGAATATAGAAGTTAACCCATATAAAATGAGTAATGGGGAATTATTATCAGACAAGGATAATTTAAGTTTAGTTGATGAAAATGGAACTTTAACAATACCAATGAATGTTACAACAATTGGATCAGGAGCCTTTTCTGATGTAGAAGGACTAAAAACAATAATAATACCTGGAAATGTGAAAACTATAAGCGCAGATGCTTTTGCAAATAATAAAACCTTGGAAACAGTAATTATAAAAGAAGGTTGTGAAAAAATTGGAGAGTCAGCTTTTTATAATTGTGCAAATCTTAAGAACGTTTTATTACCAGATAGCATAACCCAAATAGATAGTGCAGCTTTTTATAATAGCAGAAAAATAGAAGAGATTGAAATACCAGCTAATCTGGAAGAACTAAAAAATATGGTGTTTTCATCTACAGGATTAACAAAAGTAACTTTTAGAGGAGATAAAATAAAAAGTATAGGAAGAGAAGCATTTTTTGGTTGTAAAATAGAGAACATAAATATTACTAAAGATATAGAAAGCATTGATGCTACAGCTTTTGATCATTGTACTAATTTAACAGATATTCGTATAGATAAACAAAATACTAATTTTAAATATGAAAATGGAATGTTAATTACAAAAGAAAAAGATAAAGTATTATTTGTATCTTCTAAGTATTATGAAAATGCAACATCATTTAGTATACCAGAAGGAATAATTGATTTCACATGTAATATATCTGAAATTTATAGTATAAAAAAATTAATTGTACCTGCAAGTACTAAAACATTAAATGCAAGAAATTTACCAATAACTATAAGCGAAGTTGAGATTGCACAAGAAAATGAGAATTTTCGAGTGGCAGAGGAGTGTATATATACCAAAACAGAACCAATTACTTTAGTATTCTGTTTCTCAAAAGCTACGCAAATAGAATTAAAAGAGAATGTAAATACAATAGCAAAATTTTCTTTCAGAGGTGCGACAAATGCAACAAAAATAACTTTTAATGATTCAACTCAAAAATTAGAAAATCAAATATTTAGTAAAAGTGGAAAAGTAGAAGTAATATTAGGAAAAAATGTAAAATCAATAGATTCAATGTTTGCTTTGCTGAGGTATGATTATGAAATAACTATAGATGCAAAAAATCCATATTATGTAATTGAAGACAATGTACTTTATAACAAACAAAAAGACACATTGATTACAGTAATAAATTTAATAAAAGGAAAATTTACATTAGAAAGTAGTGTAAAAACAATTTCAGGAAGTGCTTTTTATGGACAAGATTGTATGACAGAAATAGATTTAGCAAATGTTGAAGTTCTAGGAGGACAAATATTTAATGGCTGTACAGGATTAAAAACAATTGAGATACCAAAAACAATAAAAAGCATAAATGCTTGGGCTTTAAGTGGAGCAAAGGGGGCAGAAAAAGTAATAATTCATAAAAAAGAAAATTCAATAGCAGGAAGCCCATTTTCAAGTCCATTTGGACTAAGAGCAATTGAATGGGTGGGGGAAAATTAGACATAATATTTATATATTATGTCTTGATTTTTTATAGAAGTAAATATAGAATAATGCTATAAGCATAAATAAGAAAGGACAAAAGAAAAATGAAAATGAAAGAAGCCAAAAGCCTTGAGGCTGTACACACACACACACACACACACACACACACACACACACTGATAATTTAGTAAATAAGAAAGGAATAACATTAGTAGCATTAGTTGTAACAATTGTAGTTCTTCTCATACTAGCAGGAGTAAGTATAAATCTTGTATTAGGGCAAAATGGGCTAATAACAAATGCAAAAGAAGCTAGAATTAGTCAAGAGTTTTCAACATATAAAGAAAAAATGAACTTCTTCATTGCAGAAAAAAAGATAGAATCAGAGAAATTTAATCCAGAAAGTATAACAGCATATAAGGAAAAGCTTTACTATAATACAAAGAAAGAGTCTGATGAAGATGGAATTGAAGAAGTATTAGGAAAAATGAGTAATAAATATCTAGAAAAAATTCAAATAATAAAAGGTGAAATATATATAAATACTGAAGATAAGACAGAAATAAAAGTAGCTCAAAATACAGGAATAAAAACTATATCATTAGATATAGTGGATGGAACATTAATATCTTCAAATAAAAACTTAGAACTAAAAGATGAAGAAGGAACAATAATTATACCACCATCAGTGAAGAAAATAGGAGAAGGAACATTTTCAGGAGTAAAAGACTTGAAAAAAATAATAATACCTGGGACAGTAGAAGAGATAGGTTCAAATGCATTTTCAGGTAATGCATTATTGAAAGATATTGTAATTGAAGAAGGTGTTAAAACTGTTGGAAGGGCGGCTTTCTCGAATTGCACAAATTTAAAATCAATAAAATTTCCAGATAGTGTGATTGAGATAGGAGCTAGTTGCATGCAAAATTGTCAGAGTTTAGAAAATATTAAACTATCAAAAAATATTACTATTATGAATAGTTATGTTGTTGCATATTGTACAAATTTAAAAAGTATTGAAATTCCAGAAAATGTAGAGAGTATAGGTGGATATGCTTTTGAAGGATGTTCAAATCTTGAAAAAATACAAATTCCAGCAAAAGTAGCATTAATTAGTGGAGGTGCTTTTTGGCGTGATAGTAATATAAAAAATATAGTAATAGACCCCAAAAATGAAAATTTCAAATTTGAAAATGGGTTATTATTATCAAAAGATGGAACAGAACTTTGTTTTGCATTGTTAAGTTTGCAAAGTATTGTAATTCCAAATGGAGTGACAAAAATAAAAGGGGACTGTTTGAGTGGCTCTAGGGCAATAAGCATGACGATTCCTAATAGTATAAAATATCTTGGAGGGTATGAATTTACTGGAACAGAAAATCTAAAAGAGATAAAATTAGAAGCGGATAATCAAAATTATAAAATTGAGGATGGAAATCTATATAGCAAAAATGGAAAAACATTAGTAAGGTACTTAAAAGAAGGTGAGAATATTATTATTCCAGAGGGTGTTATTACAATAATGCCTAGAGTAATACAAAGAAAAAATGTAAAGAGCTTAAGTCTGCCTTCGTCTTTAGAAGAAATAAAAGAATCTAGTCTAAATGGAATAGAAGGATTAGAAAAAATTAATATACCTGAAAATGTAAAGCCTTTTTGGGGTAAGAGTTTAACGGGTAATATAAAAATAAAAGTTTCTGAAAAAAATCAATACATAAAAAGTGTTGATGATACTATGGTATTAAGTAAAGATGGAAAAGTTTTATATGTAACAGTAGATGCTGCGAAGTTTGTGATACCAAATACTGTTGAAACACTATATACATTATGCTTTTATGGAAATAATAAAGTTAAAGAAATCACAATACCAAATAGTGTGAAAGAAATACAAGATAGAGCTTTTGGAAGTACTCAAATAGAATCAATAATAATACCTGAATCTGTTGAAATAATTGGAGAAAATGTATTTTATGGATGTAATAATTTAAATTATATAAAAATAAACAAAAAGAAAAATAGTATTTCTGGTAGTCCTTGGGGCTGTCAAATGGGAGAAAGAATTATTAATTGGCAAGAATAAAATAAAAAAAGGAGTTTTTAGCGATGAATATAGAAAACAATAATAAAATTGCAACAAGAGAAAGCTATGGAAAAGCGTTAGCTGAGCTTGGTGAAAATAATCAAAATGTTGTTGTACTAGATGCTGACTTAGCTACAGCGACAAAAACAATTGAATTTGCAAAAAAGTTTCCAGATAGATTTTTTGATATTGGAATTGCAGAACAAGACATGATGGGAACAGCTGTAGGCCTTGCAAGTTTTGAAAAAATTCCGTATGTAAGCACTTTTGCAGTGTTTGCAGCAGGTAGAGCTTATGACCAGGTAAGAAACAGCATTGCTCATACTAGGGCAAATGTAAAAATTTGTGCAACACATGCTGGAATAACTGTTGGAGAAGATGGTGCAACTCATCAAATGTTAGAAGATATAAATATGATGAGATGTGTGCCTAACATGATTGTAATGTCTACTTCTGATGATAGACAAACAAAGTGGGCAGTTAATGAAATTTCAAAAATAAATGGACCTGTTTATTTAAGACTTGCAAGAGTTAAAACTCCAGAAATTTATACAGATGAAAATTGGAAATTCGAAATAGGAAAAGGTATTCAAATCGGAGATGGAATAGATGCTACAATATTTGCAACAGGTGTAACTGTGTCTGAAAGCATAAAAGCACAAGAAGTACTTTCGCATGAAGGAATAAATGTAAGAGTTGTTGACATTCATACAATTAAACCAATTGATGAAAAATTAATTGTAAAGTGTGCTACTGAAACTAAAAATCTGATTACAGTAGAAGACCATAGTGTAATTGGAGGCTTAGGGGGAGCGGTAGAAGAAGTTTTATGTAATAAATATCCTAAAAAATTGGTTAAAATGGGAATAAAAGATAGTTTTGGAGAGTCTGGAAAAGCAGAAGAACTAATGCATAAATATGAAATTGATGCAGAAGCTATTATAAAAAAAGTAAAAGAGTTAATGTAAATTGGAGGATAAAAATTTGAAAATTACAGATGTAGAGGAACTAAAAAAAATCGCATGTAATGTGAGAAAAGATATAATAGAAGAAGTTTATAGCGCAAATTCTGGCCATCCAGGAGGAGCTTTATCTATCGCAGATATTTTAACGGTATTATATTTTAATCAAATGAATTTAAGTGCTGATGATCCAAAATCAAATTTAAGAGATAGATTAGTACTTTCAAAAGGTCATGCAGTTGCTGCTTTATATGGTGTTCTTGCAGAAAAAGGATATATTAGCAAAGATGAACTTTTAACTTTTAGAAAGCTAGGTTCAAGACTTCAAGGTCATCCTGATATGGAACAAATAGAAGGAATAGATATGTCAACAGGTTCGCTTGGACAAGGTTTGTCTATTGCAAATGGAATGGCACTTGCGTCAAAAATGGATGGATTAGGTGCTAGAATTTATTGTATAATTGGAGATGGCGAAAGTGAAGAAGGCCAAATTTGGGAAGCTGCAATGACTTCAAACAAATACAAACTTGATAATTTATGCGTAATTTTAGATTATAACAAATTGCAAATAGATGGAACTATAGAAGAAGTAAAAGGCCTTGATATGATTTATAGCAAATGGAATGCATTTGGATTTAATGTTATTGAAACAGATGGAAATAATATAGAAAGCTTAATTGACAGTTTTGAAGAAGCAAAAATGCATAAAGGTTCTCCTAGTATAATTATTGCAAAAACAGTAAAAGGAAAAGGCGTTTCTTTTATGGAAAACAAGGTGGAATGGCATGGAAAAGCACCTTCTGAAGAAGAATATAAAATAGCTATCAAAGAGCTTTCAAAATAAAAAAATATTGACGAAAATTGGCTGAAAATTTCAGTCAATTTTTTTTGAGGGTGTTTCCAAGAGGAAACACCCTGGGGTGGTAGTAAATGGACATTTACAGATTAATATTAAAATATTATGAAAAAGTTAATATTAATAGAGCCAGCACATAATTCTCATACCAACATCTGTATAAGCGACATAATGAATTGTGTAATTACCACTTGAGGCAAAATACATTTTATAAACGCCACCATTACCATTGTTGGTTGTAGGAGAAACATATACATTCTCTTTAAAGTAACTACCATTAGGCTTTTGAATGGAAAGGTATGCAAATGAGCTATTAGATGAAGATTCTACTTTCAGTGTTACACCAATAGTACCACTGTTTTGTGTGTTTACAACGAAAGAACCTGAATCACTTGAATTAAGCCAGACAGATTCATAAGTTGTGGCTTTTGCAGACATTAAAGATTTTTGCTCTGTTTCATTGACGCAGGTTATAACGACATCTTCGTCTTGATAAATGATAGACTCATTGACAGGTATTGCAATTGAGGTGCTAGACTTGCTTGCATCCACTTCAGCAGCGAATGCTGTTGTAGTGGTGATACCAAAAGTCATACACAGAGCCAAAAGCATAGTGAAAACTCTTTTGAAAAAATTCATATAGTGTTCCTTTCTTTTTACTACCTTACCCCAGATACCAATGAGAAAATCTCAAAAATATCATAAGCATGATAGCATGAAAATAAAAGCAAATCAATATTTATTTACTAGAATAACCACTTATCACAAAAAAAGAAACGCTTGTCGTAAACATATTTACTTTTATGAGATTTTGATATATTCTAAAAATAACTAAGGAGAAGAAATGAAATTTAATATTGTGAAAAATGCAAACTCAAAAGTAAATAAAAATGAAGTGAATATTAATTTGCAATTTAATGAAGAGAATAAAGAAATGGAAAAATTTATTGAATATATAAAAAAATATAATAATTCCATATTAGTCCAAAAAGATTATTTAATAAAAGAGATATTCTA
Source organism: uncultured Clostridia bacterium (assembly GCA_934167095.1). Classification (GTDB taxonomy): domain Bacteria; phylum Bacillota; class Clostridia; order TANB77; family CAG-508; genus CAG-245. The sequence goes on along the minus strand of CAKPKE010000019.1, from coordinate 11,900 downwards.
TAATGATATACTATTCTTTTTTAGTAAAGAAAAATCCAATTATTGTAAAACAGCAGAAGATACTTATAGAATTAAAAGTAAGTTATATGAGGTAGAAAAAATTTCTGAAAATTTTATGAGAATATCTAAAAATAGTATAGTAAATATTGAACATGTAAGAAATTTTGATATTAGTAAAACTGGAAAAATCCAAGTAATATTAGATAATGATATGCGACTTGATGTGTCTAGAAGAAAAATTAGAGATGTTTTGGAATTTTTTGATGAAAGGATAATATAGCTATGAAAAATACATTAAAAATAATTATAACTTTTATTGTTAGTGGAGTATTATTTGAGTTATTGTGTTCTGGAATAGAATATGTTATTTCAAAACATTTAAGAATTAAAACAACATTTTTTGAGAATTTAAAAGAAAATTTTGGTACTGTTTTAATTATATATATTGTAATATGCTTCTTATTAGTTATTATGCAAATTTTATATAATTATTTAATAGTAAAAAAGTTAAATATAAAACTTGAAAAATTAAGAAAGAAAGGTGGTGGCATAAATGAAAAATAAAAAAACTCTTATAACTTTTATTGTTATTCTTATAATTGTAGCAGTTTTATTTGGAATATATAAAGTGTATTCATCACATTTATTTGACGAAAATAATTCTATTCCAAATGGCAAATTAGAACTGATTGAACATTTAAAAAGTATAGAAGATTCAGAAGAAAGAAAAAAACAAATTGACTTCTGCTTAGAATATAATACTATTACACAAGAAGAAGCAAATGAACTATATTAAACTAAAAGAAAACTAGATTTTGTGGTTAGCAAAATCAGTTTTTTTTTAATATTTTCTATTGCATTTAATGTCGTTTATTGATATGATATGTAAGAATAGGAGAAATATCTTTGAAAGGAAAAATTCATTATGATAGAGTTTAGAAATGTTTGCAAAACTTATGATACTGGTACAGAAGCGGTTCATAATGCAAACTTTAAAATAGAAAAAGGAGATTTTGCGTTCTTGGTAGGTTCATCAGGTTCAGGAAAATCTACATTAATAAAATTAATTTTAAAAGAAGAAGAGCCAACATCTGGAAGAATAATAATAAATGGTAAAGACACAACATTTTTAAAAAGAAAAAGAGTTCCATATTTAAGAAGAAGTATGGGAGTGGTTTTCCAAGACTTCAGACTTTTACCAGATAAAACAGTTTATGAAAATGTTGCTTTTGCAATGAGAATTGTAAGTGCAACACCAAAACATATAAGAAGACAAGTTCCAATGGTTCTTGCAATGGTTGGATTAAGCGATAAAGCAAATGTTTATCCAAATGAGCTATCAGGAGGAGAACAACAAAGAGTTGCTTTAGCTAGAGCTCTAGTTAATAATCCATCAATGCTAATTGCAGATGAGCCTACGGGAAATCTAGACCCAGACACAGCTTGGGATATAATGCAACTTTTAAACGAAATAAATCTAAGAGGTACTACACTTGTTGTCGCAACACACGCAAAAGACATTGTAGATAGAATGAAAAAAAGAGTTATTCGTATAGATAACGGAAATATTATAAGTGATAAAAGGGGTGGATACGACGGTGAAATATAGTATGATAGGATATTTATTAGGTGAAGGTTTTAGAAATGTAGTGCACAATAAAAAATCAGCGGGTGCATCTCTTGCGATAATGTGTGCTACAATGCTTATCTTTGGATTGTTCTTTATAGTAATTGAAAATATCAATTATTTAGTAAAAACAATAGAAATAGAACAAGGAATGCAAGTTTTTATTGATAAAGATACAACAGACACACAAATTGAAGAAATAGGAAATAGCTTGAAATCGATTGATGGAGTAAATAAAGTAACTTATGTATCTAAAGAAGATGCATTAAATCAAATGAAAGAAAAATTAAAAAATAAACAAAGCTTGCTTGCTGGCTGGGATGAGGACAATCCTTTTAGGGCATCATATTATGTAACACTTACAGATTTAACTAAAAATGATGCAGTACAAACTGAAATAAAAAAGATAGATAAAATTGCTGAAATATCAAGCAAAAATGATACAATAAATGGATTAATAAGTGTCGCAAATATTATAAGAGTAATATCTGCTACAATACTTACAATGCTAGTTGTAATTTCAATATTTATAATATCAAATACAATAAAATTAGCAGTGCATGCAAGAAGAAAAGAAATTTCAATTATGAAATATGTAGGTGCAACAGATGGATTTATAAGATGGCCATTTATAGTTGAAGGTGTAATAATTGGAGTTTTAGCAGCAATGCTATCTTTAGTGATAATTGGAATCGTGTATTATGCAGGAGGAAATGCAATTACAGATTCTGTAATATTACAAAAAGTAGGATATACATTATTAAGCTTTAGTGACATGGTATCATTATTAGTAACAGTTTATTTGGTTCTAGGAATTGGAATTGGAACTTTAGGAAGTGTTATCTCAATGAGAAAATATTTAAAAGTATAGTAAGTAATATACGGAGGAATAATATGAGAAAAACAATATATTTAATGTTTACAATTTTAACAACATTAATGTTGGTTGCTTCTACAGGGCTGACTTCACTTGCTGTAACAGAGCAAGATAAAAAGAATTTACAAGATAAAATTGATGATGCAAAAAGTCAATTAAATGATATAACAGAAAGTAAAGATAGTGCCAAATCAGAACTTGAAACTTTAACTCAAAAAGTTTCTGAAGCACAAAATGAGTTAGAAAAAGTTAAAGCTCAATTAGAAGATGTAAAAAATCAGATAACTGAAAAAGAAACACAAATAAATGAGGAAGAAAAAGAGATTGAAGCAAAAAATAATTTATTAAAACAAAGAATGGTTGCATTATATGAAGCTGGTGATACATCATTTTTAGATGTGTTATTCAACTCTGAAAACTTACTAGATTTCTTTACAAACTATTCAATGATACAACAAATAGTTGAGTCAGATACTGATTTAATAAATGAATTAGAAGAAAAGAAACAAGGACTAGAAAAAGATAAAGCTGAGCTTGAAGAAAAAAAGCAAGAAGTTGAAAACTTAAAAGCTGAGCAAGAAGTTAAAAATGCTCAATTAAGAGTATTACAAGAAACAAAGCAAGCAGAAGTAAATAAACTTTCTGAAGAAGAAAAGAAAACTCAAGCTGAAATTGATGCATATAATAAGGCTATGGCTGATGTAAATAAGGCTTTAGCAGAAGTTGCAAAAAAAGCAGAGGAACAGATAAAAAACAATACAGGTGGAAATGGTCTTAAATTTGATGGAAGTTTTATATGGCCATGCAATAATAAAATTGTAACCTCTACTGTAAAAAAGAGATGGGGCAGATTACATAAAGGAATAGATATTGGGGCAAGCTATGAATCAGTATATGCTTCAGCATCTGGATATGCATATAATGCTTATGACAGAAATGGATATGGAACATATATAATGGTGTTCCATGGTGGAAATTATGTAACATTGTATGGACATTTAAGTGCTAGTAAAGTAAGAGATGGCCAATTTGTAAAGCAAGGAGAAGTAATTGCTACGTCAGGAAATTCTGGAGGAAGTACAGGTGCACATTTACATTTTGAAATAAGACAGGCATCAAATGTATCTCAATTCTTCAGCAAATCGCCATTAAATCCATTAGACTATTTGCCAGGTGGATATACTTTGGCAGCAGGTGCTACAACAGAATCATAAAAATATTATAGTAAAGGAGAAGCTTATAGGTTGAAAAAAACTAAAATATTGCAAATAATTCTTATTTCAGTAATACTAGTAAGCTTCTCTTTTAATGTATTTGCTGAAAATGAAATTGCAAATAATGAAGAAGCTCAAAACAATACTGAAACAGAAAATAAAAGTTTGTTAGAACAAAGTGTAGAATTACAAGACAAACTTAAAGAATCTAACTCAAGGCTTGAATATGTTGAAGGAGAGCTATCTGCATCACTTCAAAAAATTCAAGAATTAGATGATATAATACGAGAAAATGAAAAAAAATATGAAAATTTGAATATTCAAATTCAGCAAATGGAACTAGAAGTTTCAACAAGGCAAAAAGAAATTGACAATATTCAAGAAAAATATAATAGAAAACAACAGCTATTAAAAAAGAGATTAGTTGCAATGTATGAGGCTGGGTCGACATCATACTTAGATGTTCTTTTAAAATCGAAAAATATTTTTGATTTTTTATCAAATTATTATATGTTAGAGCAAATTGTCGAATTTGATAATCAGTTATTAGATGATTTGGAAAAACAGAAAAGTGAATTAGAGGAAGAAAAAGTACAACAAGAAGATATCGAAGCTGAGCTTAAAGCATCAAAACTTGAACTATCAAGGACTCAAATATTAATGCAAAATAATAGAATTTTGCAAGAAAATTATATAATGACATTGTCAAATGAAGAAAAAGAATTACAACAAAAAATTGAAGAATATAAAAATGAGCAAGAAGAAATAAATAAAAAAATTCAAGAAGCAATTCAGTGGAGCGGAAATTTGCAAATAACTTATAATGGTGGTCTTATGATATGGCCAGTTGGAGTTGCAGGAACCTATATCACATCTAGCTATGGATATAGATTACATCCAATTCAAGGAATATATAAGTATCACGCTGGCATAGATATTGGTAATGCGGGTTATGGAGCACCAGTTTTAGCTGCTGCTGATGGTGTTGTGATTTATGCTGGTGCAATGAGTGGATATGGTAATTGCGTAATGATAAATCATGGAAATAATATAGTTACGCTATATGGGCATGGACAAACAATTCTTACAGAACTTGGTAAAGAAGTAAAACAGGGAGATGTAATAATGGCAGTTGGTTCAACAGGAAATTCAACAGGTCCACATCTACATTTTGAGGTAAGAATAGAAGGAAAAACAGTAGATCCAATACCATATTTAGATGGAACAGTATCAAAACTAAAAGATGAATATTCTAATGACTATGATTAATAAAATATTCTAAGGAGGAATTTTTAATGGAAGACAAAAAAATAGCAAGACAAAGAGTTTATAAAGTAATAATGTTAGTTGTTTTAACAGCAGTTATAACTTTTATGACAACAACAATTTTCTTATATAGAGAATATGGAGATTACATTGCTTTAGGAAAAAGTGCAAATGGATCAAGTTCAACTGACACAGAGGCTGAAAGTACAATTTCTGCAACGCTAAAAATGTTTAAAAATTTAATAAAATCAAAATATATTTATGATGTGGATAATATCAAATTAGTAGATGGAGCATTGAAAGGATATATAGATGCTTTAGGCGATCCATATACTACATATCTTACAAAAGAAGAGATGGAAGAATTTACAGAAGAAGCAAGCAGTGAATATGTAGGAATAGGAATTTATGTATCAAATGTAGATGACCAAATCCTAATTGTAGGAGTAATGAAAGATTCACCTGCATTAGAAGCTGGAATTCAGGCTGGAGATATAATAACAAAAGTAAATGGTGTAGAATATTCTGGAGCACAACTAAGTGAAGCAACTTCTGTATTAAAAGGAAAAGAAGGAACTAATGCAGATGTTACAATTTTAAGAAATGATGAAGAAAAAACTGTAACTGTTACAAGAAAGAAAATAACTGTTGAACATGTTGCGTCACAAATGATTGATAATGATATCGCTTATATTGAAATTAGTTCATTTGATAGTGGCGTTGCAGATAGCTTTGAAAGACAATTAAAAGAATTACTAAATAAAGGTGCTAAAAAAATAATAATAGATGTAAGAAGCAATGGTGGAGGAATTGTTGATGAGGCCACTCAAATAGCTGATTTATTTATAGACAAAGGAAAATCAATCCTTATAACTAAAGGAAAAAATAATTCTGAAAAAGTAACAACTGCTGAAAATGATCCAATAGTAAAAAATATTCCATTAGCTATTTTAACAAATGAATCTACTGCAAGTGCATCTGAAATATTGGCAGGAGCATTAAAAGACCAATACGGAGCAACTTTAGTTGGAAAAACAACTTATGGAAAAGGTGTTATTCAAACTTTATATTCACTTCAAGATGGAAGTGGAATAAAGATAACAACAGATGAATACTACACTCCAAATCATAATCAAATAAATAAAAAAGGTCTTACTCCAGATTATGAAGTGGACTTAACTGTAGGCGAAGATGGATATTATGAAACATCAATAGATAAAGATGCTCAACTTTTAAAAGCAAGAGAAATTTTAAATAAATAAAATTATATGTAAGTAAACTCAAATTGTTAGATTAAAAAGTTTAACAGTTTGGGTTGCTTTTTTTTATTATTATGATAAGAATTTTTATAAAATATTGAACGCCAATAAATTAAATAATATTTCTGGTGTTATTTTTTTGTCGAAAACTTCCTAATTATCGACAAAACATGTCAGTTTTTACTCTTGGAAATTTATGGAAGAAAATGTATACTTATATTACAAAAAACGAAAGAAAGGGAATAAAAAAATGGAGTGTGTATATGTGCCAGCGCAAAAAATGCTAACGCTTAAGCTTAATGACGAAATTGATGAAAGCAAAACTGATAAACTAAGGAGGAAAATTGATAATGAAATTACTAGATTTTTGCCTAGAAAAGTTATATTTGATTTTAGTGATGTTTCTTTTATGGATAGTGCGGGAATAGGAATGTTAATTGGAAGGTATAAAGTAATAAAAATGCTTGGTGGAACTCTTGAAATAAAAAATTGCAATAAGCAAGTTTATAAGGTGTTTGAACTAAGCGGAATATTAAAAATAATACCAATTATTGAAGATGAAGAAAATGCAGGATAATAATTTAAAATTTTGGAGGGAATATGTTAGGAATTTATGATAATGAAATGAAATTGGAATTTGTAAGTAAGTCTGCAAATGAATCTTTTGCAAGAATAAGTGTAGCAGCATTTGCTTCTCAATTAGATCCAACTATTGACGAGCTTGCAGACATAAAAACAGCAGTATCTGAAGCTGTTACAAATTCTATAATTCATGGCTACGAAAATACAATAGGAATAGTAAAAGTAGAGTGCAAAATAAAAGAAAATTTAATTGAAATACAAGTTTCAGACAATGGCAAAGGAATAAGTAATGTAGAAGAAGCAAGAAAGCCATTATACACAACAAAAGCAGAACTTGAACGCTCTGGTATGGGCTTTACTATTATGGAAAGCTTTATGGACGAACTAAAAGTTGAATCAATACCAGATGTAGGAACAAAAGTTACAATGAAAAAATATATAGGAAAATTAAACGAAACAGAAGAAGAGGCAAAAACTGTTTAGGAGTAATTTTTTATGTACAATAACACTTATGATGAAATAAAAAAAGCGCAAAATGCTGATAAAGAAGCTATGACAAATTTGGTAAATAATAATTTAGGACTAGTTTATAATATAGCAAAAAGGTTTGTTGGTAGAGGTTTTGAATTAGAGGATTTAGTTCAAATAGGAACCATAGGCTTAATAAAATCAATAAAAAATTTTGATGAAAAATATAATGTTATGCTCTCTACATATTCAGTACCATTCATTTTAGGCGAAATAAAAAGAGCAGTAAGAGATGATGGAGCAGTAAAGGTAAGTAGAAGCCTAAAGGAACTATCTGCTAAAATAAAATTAATTCAAAATGAATATTTATCAAAGTATGGTAAAGAAATAAAAATAGAAGAGCTTGCACAAAAGCTAAACACTACAAAAGAAGAAATTGTAAGTGCTCTTGATGCAACATCGCCAGGACTGGTTTCATCAATAAATGAAACTGTTTCTAATAATAATCAGGAAAAAAGCACTACAATAGAAGAATTAATTCCAGATAATAAAAATGAAGAGCAAATGATTGCAAATAAACTTACTGTTAAAAAGTTAATAGAAGAACTAAATCAAAGAGAACAAGATATAGTTAGGTTACGCTACTTTGAAGGAAAAACACAAACTGAAGTTGCAAATGCAATAGGAGTAAGTCAAGTTCAAATATCAAGAATAGAAAAGAAGATTCTACTAGAAATGAAAGAAAAATTAACAGGTTAGAATACTTCTTAAATTCTAGGAAAAATATTAAATGATTTGTAAAATATATTGCAAAATTTTGTTTATTTAAAATAAAAGCTCTATAAAAAATTTTTTGGAATGGAAGGAATAGAAAAATGAAAAGATTAATTGCTTGGATTTTATTAATTGTTTTAATTGCATTTTTACTTCCTGCAATTCTTACAAAAAAGTTTTCTTTTGTTGAAACTGTTGCAAATGAGCAAAAAAATGAAGAAATAAATAATGAACAAAATGCAAATAATAATGAATATACATATAAAAACTATGGAACAATTAAACTTTTACATTCAAAAACAGGCGAAGTTCAAGAACTTGCAATGGATGAATATTTACTTGGAGTGGTGTCTAGTGAAATGCCAGCAAGTTTTGAAAAAGAAGCTTTAAAAGCACAGGCAATAGTTGCAAGAACTTATACGGTAAGTTTAATTCAAAGTGGAGGTAAACATGAAAATGCAGATATTTGTGATGATTCAACTTGTTGCCAAGCTTGGATAACAAAAGAAGATAGACAAGCAAGATGGGATGAAGATAAAAAAGATGAATACTGGGCAAAAATAGAAGATGCAGTAAACTCAACTAAAGGAAAAGTAATTGAATATAATGGTGAAGTAATAAAGGCTTTTTTTCATTCAAATAGTGGAGGAAAAACTGAAAATGTGTCTGTTGTTTGGGGTGGAGCAAATCTTCCATATCTTCAAAGCGTAGAAACTTCAGGGGAAGATGCATATTCTCAGTATGCATCTGAATTAGAAATTTCAAAATCAGACTTTGAAGCAAAAATGAAAGAAAAATATTCTGATTTTGCTATTGATTATAATGATGCAAATTGCATTGAAGTAAAAGAATTTACTGATGGAAATAGAGTAAAAACAATAAAAATAGGAAATAAAGAATTATCTGGTGTTGAAGTAAGAAGTATTTTAGGTCTTAGGTCTGCACATTTTACTTATGAAATAAATGGCGATAATATAAAATTTAACGTAATCGGCTATGGTCATGGAGTTGGAATGAGTCAAACTGGAGCAGATAGTCTTGCAAAACAAGGTTATAGCTGTGAAGAAATAATAAAACATTTTTATACAGGAGTCGAAATTGTAGATATATAAATGTATAAAAAGATAAATTATGGAAATACTCTAATTAACAAAAAATTAGGAGGATTTTCATATGGCAAGAAGAGATAATAGGTTTAATAATGAGAAGAATTTTGGAGTAATAGTTGGAGGAGGGATTATAATAATTGGAATTATAGCTTTTATAATTTCGTATGCATTATATAGTAACTCACTTCAAAAAAATTCAAAAACTGTAATAGATAATACTTTGGTTTCGAAAAATAATTCTGTAAACATGATTGATTCAAATATAGAAGATGCAAGTTCTAGTATTGGTAAAAGCATAAATGAAATTGAAAATACTGAAGGCAATAAAATGGCTGTAAATACTAGTAATATAGATAAAAATACAGAATCTAATAATGAAAGCAAAAATGTTGAAAATGTGACAGAGGAGAATGCTTCAAAAAATTCTGAAAATTCAGATACAAATTCAAATGATACAAAAGTAGAAGAGCCTAAAAAAGACCCAAGCTTTGCATTTCCAGTATCTGGTGAAATATTAAAAGAATATTCAAAAGACACACTTATATATTCAGAAACTTTAGAGGAATGGACAACTCATTTAGGAATAGACTTTAAAGCAAATAAAACAGAAGTAGTAAAAGCTTCTGCAGACGGAATAGTAAAATCTATAAAAAATGACCCAAGATATGGCCTAACAATAGTAATTGAGCATGATAATGGCTTTGAAAGTGTATATGCAAGCTTACTTTCAAGTGAATTTGTAACAGTTGGCGAAGAAGTAAAACAAGGTGATTCAATAGGAACAGTTGGAAATACTGCTACATTTGAAATTGCAGATGAAACACACTTACATTTTGAAATAAAACAAAATGGTCAAAGTGTTGATCCAAGTATATATTTAAAATAAGAGTAAACTATTAGTATAAGATTTTGAATTATGAAGTTTGAAATCTTATGCTTTTTTATGTAATAAAAATTTACTAATGAAGAGAACTTTTATCAAAAATACTTGACAGTAGGCAATAATAAATATAAAATATAATAGGATAAAATATATGCTAATATAAATGGTTATAGATAAAAATTTATATATAGATGTGTTAGATATATATTTTTATGCACATTGAAAATTTAATAGAAAGAAGAGGTATAAGTTATGCAAATAGTTATTTATATCGCAATCTTTCTTATCTCAGCATTGATATTTACATTTGTAGGTATTCAAATTAGAAAGAAAATATCAGAGTCTAAACTAGGAAGTGCAGAAAATGAAGCAAAAAGAATAATTGAAGAAGCACAAAAAGAAGCAGAGTCAAAAAAGAAAGAAGAAATTCTTAAGGCAAAAGAGGAAATAATAAACTCTAGAAGAGAATTAGACAATGAGATTAGAGAAAGAAGAAGCGAAGTACAACAACAAGAAAGAAGATTACTACAAAAAGAAGAAAATCTTGAAAAAAAATTAGAGCAAATGGAAAACAAAGAACATACTCTAGAAACAAAAAATAAGGAAGTTGAGGCAAAAAAAGAGGAAATTCAAAAAACTTTAGATGCTCAAATGAAAGAACTTCAAAAAATTTCAGGATTATCTAAAGAACAAGCAAAAGATCAATTACTAAGTGAAATGGACAAGCAATTAACTTTAGAAAAAGCAAATCTAATTAAACAAAGTGAAACAAAGGCAAAAGAGGAATCTTTAAAAAATGCTAAAAAAATAATTAGTTATGCTATTCAAAAGTGTGCTGCAGACCATACAGCTGAAACTACAGTATCTATTGTAAATCTTCCAAACGATGAAATGAAAGGAAGAATAATTGGTAGAGAAGGTAGAAACATCCGAGCACTTGAAACATTAACAGGTGTTGATTTAATAATTGATGATACTCCAGAAGCGGTTGTTATATCTGGATTCGATGCATTAAGAAGAGAAGTTGCAAAAATTGCACTTGAAAAATTAATGGAAGATGGAAGAATACATCCTGCAAAGATTGAAGAAATGGTTGAAAAGGCAAAAGAAGAAGTTGCTCAAACAATCAAAGAAGAAGGAGAAAGAGCTTGTCTAGAAACAGGTGTAATAGGATTACATCCTGATATAGTAAACTTACTTGGAAAACTTAAATATAGAACAAGTTATGGTCAAAATGTATTAAATCATTCAATAGAAGTTTCTAACTTAGCAAGAATTATGGCAGATGAATTAGGATTAGATGCTAAACTTGCAAGAAGAGCTGGATTACTTCATGATATAGGAAAAGCTTTAGACCACGACATGGAAGGAACTCATGTTCAAATAGGTGTAGATGTACTAAGAAAGTACAAAGAAAATCCAAATGTTATTAATGCAGTTGAAGCTCATCATGGTGATGTAGAGCCTCAAACAATGGAAGCTGTACTTGTTGCAGCAGCAGATGCAATATCAGCATCAAGACCAGGTGCAAGACGTGAAACATTAGAAAACTACATAAAGAGACTTGAAAAACTAGAAGAAATAGCTACTTCATTTGATGGAGTTGAAAAGTCTTTTGCAATACAAGCCGGAAGAGAAGTTAGAATTATTGTAAAACCAGAAAAAATAAATGATGCTCAAATGACAATTCTAGCAAGAGATGTTGCTAAAAAGGTTGAAGAGGAAATGGAATATCCAGGAACTATCAAAGTTAACATCATAAGAGAAACAAGAGTTACTGATTATGCCAAATAATACATATTAAAGGGAACACTTTAAAAGGTGTTCTCTTTTTTGTGTTA
>CAKPKE010000018.1 GCA_934167095.1 uncultured Clostridia bacterium | reverse complement strand
GTAACAAATTTGATTTTTAAAAGTCTAATAAGTAGATTACATAGGAAAAAAGAAAGGAGGAAAAAGTTACGGAAAATCTTGATGAAATATATAAAGAAAATTATAGGTTAGTGTATAAGTATTTATTATCAATGACACATAATGAAGATATAGCAGAAGAATTAACAGAAGAAACCTTTTATAAGGCAGTTATAAATATTTCTAAATTTAAGAACAATTCAAAATTACTTAAATTTTAGAGATAAAGAAAGTGGTTTAACAATTAAAGAAATCAACATTAATAATAATTCTGTAATTGATTATAAATATACTTTTGGAGATGTAACTGATGAAAAAATAGAAAAATTAATTAATAATTTATAAAAAGACGATAAATTTAAAAATAATTTAACTAAACACTTGATTAAATATAAAATTTATAGTATAAATATAATTAGTTAATATTCGGGTACAAAGGAGGAAGTATATATGGAAGAACAAATAAAGAATCAATTTGATGCATCAGTTCCAGCAAAAGTAAGCATGTGGTCAAAAGTTAAAGGATTTTTATTCCAAGAAGTAAGAGTAGAATTAACACCAAAACAAGAAGCTACATTTAAAGCAATAAATGATTTCTGGACACAAGAAATATCAGATGAACAAGCATATAGCTTTTTATTCCAAAAAATAAAATTTTAATAGATAGAGCAAGTAGTATAAACTTGCTCTATTTTTGTAAATAATATATTTAAAATACTTGAAAAGTATGGCTATTTGGTATAAAATATGAATGTCTGAAAGGACAATGTTTAAAATCAAAAGGAGGAATTGATTTATGTCAATAAAAGTAGGAATTAATGGTTTTGGAAGAATTGGAAAACTAGCATTCCAAGCAGCATTAAAAAATGATAATGTTGAAGTAGTTGCAGTTAATGATCCATTCATCGCAGCAGATTATATGGCTTATATGGTTAAATATGATTCAATGCATGGAAGATTTAATGGAGAAATTAAAGCAGAAGAAGGAAAATTAATAGTAGACGGAAAAGAAATAAAAGTATATAACGAAATGGACCCAAATAACATTCCATGGGGAGCAAATGAAGTTGAATATGTTCTTGAATGTTCAGGAGTATTTACAACAATGGAAAAAGCTCAAGCACACTTAAATGCAGGAGCTAAAAAAGTTGTAATAAGTGCACCATCAAAAGATGCTCCAATGTTTGTTATGGGAGTTAACAACGACAAATATGATCCATCAATGAATATAGTTTCAAATGCATCATGCACAACAAACTGTTTAGCACCACTTGCTAAAGTTATAAATGATAACTTTGGAATCAAAGAAGGATTAATGACAACAGTTCACTCAACAACTGCTACACAAAAAACAGTTGATGGAGCTTCTAAAAAAGATTGGAGAGGTGGAAGAGCTGCTGCTGCAAACATTATACCATCTTCAACAGGAGCTGCAAAAGCAGTTGGAAAAGTAATACCAGAATTAAATGGAAAATTAACAGGTATGGCATTTAGAGTACCAACAATGGATGTATCAGTTGTTGATTTAACATGTAATCTAGAAAGACCAGCAACATACGAGGAAATATGTGCAGCTGTAAAGAAAGCATCTGAAGGTGAATTAAAAGGCGTTGTTGAATATGTTGACGAAGATGTTGTTTCATCAGATTTCTTAAGTGATGAACATACTTCAATATTTGATGCAAAAGCTGGAATAATGTTAACAGATACTTTTGTAAAATTAGTTGCATGGTATGACAATGAATGGGGATATGCTCATAAATTAGTTGATTTAGCAGCATACATGGCAACAGTTGACCATAAATAAAAATTAATTATGCCAAAGAAAGATGCTAGAACCAAAATTCTAGCATCTGGCATAAAGATATATATAAGAGAATTATAATAATTTTCTTATATGTACCTTAAGATACATAACCTTAATTTTAAATGAAAGGGATTTAATATTATGAATAAAAAAACAATAAAAGATATTGATTTAAAAGATAAGAAAGTTTTAGTAAGATGTGACTTTAATGTACCACAAGATGAAAATTTAGAAATTACTGACAACAGAAGAATTGTTGCAGCTCTTCCAACAATAAAATATTTATTAGAGAATAACTGCAAAGTAATTTTATGCTCTCATTTAGGAAGACCAAAGGGACAAGTAAAGAAAGAGTTTTCTTTAGCACCAGTTGCAAAAGAATTATCTAAATTATTAGGAAAAGAAGTCAAACTTGCATCTGATATAATCGGAGATAGTGCAAAAGAATTAACAGCTAATATGCAAAATGGAGAAATTGTTTTACTTGAAAATGTAAGATTTGATGCAAGAGAAGAAGCAAATGACAAAGAATTTGCAAAAGAGCTTGCAAGTCTTGCAGAAGTATATGTAAATGATGCTTTCGGAACTGCACATAGAGCTCATGCTTCAACAGCAGGAGTAGCAGAATTCTTACCAGCAGTAGCAGGCTTTTTAATGGAAAAGGAAATAAATTTCTTAGGAACAACTCTTGAAAATCCAAGAAGACCATTTGTTGCAATATTAGGCGGAAAGAAAGTTTCTGATAAAATAGGTGTAATAGATAGTTTACTTGAAAAAGTTGATACTTTACTTATTGGTGGAGCTATGGCTTATACATTCTTCAAAGCAATGGGATACGAAGTAGGAAATTCAATATGTGAACCAGATAAAACTGATTTAGCATTAGAAACAATGAAAAAAGCAAAAAATAAAGGTGTAAAAATGCTTTTACCAGTTGATACAATAGTAGGAAAAGAATTTGATCCAAATACAGAAAGCAAAAATGTAAAATATACAGAAATACCAGAAGGTTGGGAAGGATTTGATATTGGACCTGAAACAATCGAAATGTTCAAAAACGAACTTGCTGGAGCAAAAACAGTTATTTGGAATGGTCCTTTAGGATTATCTGAATTCAAAAAATTTGCAGTAGGAACAGATACAATAGCAAAATTCTTAGGTGACATGGAAGATGTTACAACAATAATTGGAGGAGGAGATTCTGCAGCAGCTATTGAAAGAATGGGAATAGGAGATAAATTTACTCATATTTCAACAGGTGGTGGAGCTTCACTAGAATTCCTAGAAGGAAAGAAATTACCAGGAGTTGAATGTTTACTTGATAAATAACAATAAAAGAAAGGTTTTTAGTGAATGGATGAATTCGTAGACGTATTCACGAAAGACGGCTATAAAACAGGTGAAAAGCTTTTAAGAGAAGATGCAATACAACAAGGAAAATTAATAAAAGCTTTTCAAATATGGATTTTCGATGACGAAAATCAAGTTTTAATAGAAAAAAGAAGTAAACGGAAAATTTCATGATGCAGATATGTTAGACATATGTTCAGGACATGTTCAGAGTGGAGAAAGAGAACTTCAAGCAGTAATAAGAGAAATAAATGAGGAACTTGGAGAAGGAGTATTAAGTAATCAAGAACTCGAGCATATAACAAGAATAGGAACAGAGCTATGTGACTTTAGAAAATATGGTAGAGTAGGTAATTATATAGTTCCTTGGTATATGTTAAAGCTAAAAAGATCTATTCCAGTCGAAAATTTTTCATTAGAGCAAGAAGAAGTTGCTAGCATAGATTGGGTTGAATACGAAAAAGTAAAGCAAATGATAAAGGATGGAAGTAATAACATGAGAATACCATATCTACCACAGATAAAAAGTCTATTAGAAAAATTGGATGACGTATTATATGAAAGGACAAGAGATGAAAGATGAGAAATAAAATAATTGCAGGAAATTGGAAAATGAATATGCTTCCTAATGAAGCAATTAATTTTCTAACAGAACTACCAAATTTTATAAAAGATTGTAAGCATGAAGTGATTTTGTGTGTACCTTTTATAGATTTATTCTATAGCTTGCTAGCTGTTCAAGAAACAAATATAAAAATTGGAGCTCAAAATATGCACTGGGAAGAAAAAGGTGCATATACTGGCGAAGTATCAGGCCAAATGCTTAAAAGCATAAATGTTGAATATGTAATTATAGGACATTCAGAAAGAAGAGCTTATTTTAATGAAACAGATGAAACTGTTAATAAAAAAGTAAAATCAGCACTTGAAAATGAATTAAAACCTATAGTTTGCGTAGGTGAAAGCTTAGAGCAAAAAGAAGCTGGAAAAACAGAAGAAATAATAACAGGACAAATTGAAAAAGCCTTAGAGCAAATAAGTAAAGAAGATATGCCTAAAATAATAATTGCTTATGAACCAATCTGGGCAATAGGAACAGGTAAAACTGCAACAGCAGAAGATGCAAATAATAGTATAAAAGCAATTAGAAATAAAATAAAAGAATTGTATGATGAAGAAACAGCACAAAATGTTCATATTTTATATGGCGGAAGTGTAAAATCTTCAAATGCAAAGGAACTATTTGAAACTTCAGATATAGATGGAGCATTAATAGGCGGAGCAAGCCTAAAAGTAGATGAATTTGCAAAAATTGCAAATTATGACAAATAAAAAATGAAGGGGTTTAGTTTTTAAACTAAATAGAAAGAGTAGTAGAATGAAAAATGATAAATTAATGATGTTAATGATATTAGATGGATTTGGAATAAATGAAAAAGAACAAGGAAATGCAGTAAAACTTGCAAAAACTCCAAATATTGATAAATTAATGCAAACATGTCCAACAACAATAATGCATACAAGTGGATTACAAGTAGGACTTCCAGAAGGACAAATGGGTAATTCAGAAGTTGGGCATACAAACATTGGTGCAGGAAGAATTGTGTATCAAGAATTAACAAAAATAACAAAATCAATAGAAGATGGAGATTTTTTCTCAATACCAGAATTCAACAGAGCAATAGAAAACTGCAAAGAGCATAATTCAAAATTACACATAATGGGACTTCTTTCTGATGGTGGTGTTCATAGCCATATTCGTCATTTATATGGATTATTAGAACTTGCAAAAAGAAAAGATTTTGACAATGTGTTCGTACATTGCTTTATGGATGGAAGAGATACTCCACCAGTTTCTGGTGAAGGGTATATAACAAGCCTTGAAGAAAAGATGAAAGAAAAAGGTGTAGGTAAAATTGCAACTATTTCCGGAAGATTTTATGCAATGGATAGAGATAAAAGATGGAACAGAATTGAAAAAGCTTATGATGCAATGGTAAAAGGAGAAGGAGTAAAAGCTCAATCTGCAATATCTGCTGTTGAAAGTTCATATCAAAAAGAAATATTTGATGAATTTATTGAACCAACAGTAATAATGAATGGGGACAAGCCTGTTGCAACAATAGAACCAAATGATTCTGTAATATTTTTTAACTTTAGACCAGATAGAGCAAGAGAAATATCTAGAACATTAGTTGATACAGAATTCTCTGAGTTTGATACACGCAAAGACTTAAATTTATGTTTTGTATGTATGACTCCTTATGATGAAACTTTACCAAATGTATCAATTGCATTCAAAAAGGAACCATTAAAAAATACTTATGGCGAATATGTAAGCAAAAATGGTCTTACACAATTAAGAATTGCAGAAACAGAAAAATATGCGCATGTAACATTCTTCTTTAATGGTGGAGAAGAAAAACAATATCCAGGAGAAGATAGAATTTTAGTACCATCTCCAAAAGTAGAAACTTATGATATGCAACCAGAAATGAGCGCTGAAGAAGTTACTGTAAAAGTAGTAGAAGCAATTAATTCTAAAAAATATGATACAATAATATTAAACTATGCAAATCCAGATATGGTAGGACATACAGGAAGTCTAGAAGCTGCAATAAAAGCAGTTGAGAAAATTGATGAGTGTGTAGGAAGAGTAGTAGATGCCGTAAATGCTCAAAGTGGAATATTACTAATTACTGCAGACCATGGAAACTGCGAGCAAATGATTGACTATAAAACAGGTGAACCACATACAGCTCATACAACAAATCCAGTACCATTAATATTAGTAGGTTTAGATGATGTAAAATTAAGAGAAGGAAAACTTGCTGATTTAGCACCAACAATGCTTGAGATTATGGGACTAGAAAAACCAGCTGAAATGACAGGAGAAAGCATAATTGTAAAATAATTTTAATATGGCATAGATAATTTAGGGACAGCAATAAAATAAAAAAAGCTGTCCTTAATTATTAAAAATTAAGTAATTTGAGGGGAAAATGCAATCAAACACAATAATAGAAAAATTATATTTTGAAATAAGAAAAAGTATATTTAACATGATTCCTGAAAAAAGTGACGAAGTATATTTGTATGCAACAGTAATGTTAGATGAAGAAAATGATGAAACAGGAGAAATGTTTTTCTTTTATTATCCAAAAGGAATTATAAAAAAAAGGCCAATAAATGTATATGAAATTCCTGCAAGATTTAATATAGAAGAAAGTGGTTATATGAAACTTGCAAAAGATTTATATGAACTAATAAAACAATTAAGACAGCAATGTAAAATATACTATAATCTAAATTGGAGTAATGTAACAATAAGCATAAAAAATATTGAATTTAAGGCTGAATATAATTGTGAAGATTTATTAAATTCATTCTATTCAGATGAAGATAGGAAAATTATATGGCAATATCAATATTTAAATTATCCAATAGAGAAAATATCAAAATTAGATAGAGAAATATTAGAAAATTACTTGGCAGAAGAAGAAAATGGAATGCACAAAAAATTTACATATACAGAGAATTTTTACAAAAAAACAGAGCGAAAGAGCATTGTATATAATAGTAATTAAAGTGAAAGATGAGAGGAAAAATGAACAAAGTAAAAAAAGAAAAGAAAATATATATTTATAGACTAATTGTAGTTGCAGTATTCTTAGCAATAGTAGCATTTATTTTAAAGATTGCTCCTGACTATGCAAGAAATAAATTAGATGCAAAAACAAATCTTGTCATAAATAATAGTAATATAACAGCAAGACTTAAAAATGATGTGTTAATAGAAGATAATGTTGTTTATATATCTACTAAAGATATTGCAAATTTTTTCGACGGACATATATTTTATGATAATCAATATGACCAATTAATTACAACATCAGAAACAAAAGTTGCGACGATGAAAATTAACGATAAAAAAGTTTTAATAAATGATGTTAATTTTCCACTTGTAGCAAGTGCAAAAAAGATTGATGGAAATTTTTATTTGCCATTTTCAGAAGTTGGAAAAAGTGTTTATAATGTAGAAACTAAATATGTGGAAAAAACAAACACTGTCGTTTTAGTATCTTTAGATAGAGAATTAGTTTATGGGAATAGTAGTAAAAATAATAGTGTAAAATATAAGCCAACTACATTTTCAAAAACTATAGATAAAATAAACAAAGGTGATACAGTAACTATTGTAGAAACAAAGGATGGTTGGACAAAAGTTACAACTGAAAATGGAAAAGTAGGATATGTTAAAGAAAATACAGTAGTAAATCTTCAAAAAATGAGAGAAAATTTAGATATTGATACTATTTCAAATGAAAAAGTAAGTCT
Organism: uncultured Clostridia bacterium; assembly: GCA_934167095.1. Lineage (GTDB taxonomy): Bacteria > Bacillota > Clostridia > TANB77 > CAG-508 > CAG-245. The sequence continues at coordinate 17,130 of CAKPKE010000018.1, read as the reverse complement.
AATATGGGATTATTTTTCAGTATATGGAAGTGCTCCTCAGAGAAGCGGAAAAATAGAAGGAGTTAATGTAGTTTCACCAACATTTTTCTCATTAAAAAAGCAAGGAAAAGGTGAAATTGTAGCAAATGTGGGGATAAAAGGTGCAAATTATATTAATTGGGCACATAATAATGACTACAAAGTTTGGGCGCTTTTATCAAATGACTCATTAAAAGATACTACATCAGAAATTTTAAATGATTATAAACTAAGAAATGATTTAATAAATAATATATTAACAATAGTTGCAAATTATAATCTAGATGGAATTAATATCGACTTTGAAAATATTAAAGAAGCAGACAAAGATATGTTTTCAAGATTTATAATTGAGCTTGCTCCAAGACTAAAAAATATAGGAAAAACATTGTCTGTTGATGTAACAGCACCAGATGGTTCTGCAGACTGGTCTTTATGTTATGACAGAAATGTAATAGGAGAAGTTGCTGATTATATCATATTTATGGGATATGACCAACATGGAGTATCATCAACTGAAGCAGGAACTGTTGCAGGATATGATTGGGTAGAAACAAGCTTAAATAAATTTATTGATAGAGAAGAAGTTGCTTCAAGCAAAATAATATTAGGAATGCCATTCTATACAAGAGTTTGGGTAGAAAGTAATGGAGAACTTAGTTCATCTACAATAGATATGAATTCTATTGATTCATATATTCCAGCAGGATCACAAAAAGTTTGGCTAGATGACGTAAAACAATACTATGTTGAATATCAAAAAAACGGAAAAACATATAAAATATGGATTGAAGATGAAGATTCTATAAAATGTAAGTTAGAGTTAATTAGCAAGTATAATTTAGCAGGAGCTGCTTACTGGGAAAAAGATAGAGAGCCAGATTCAATTTGGAAGTTAATTTCAGAAACATTAAATATAAAATAAGAATTTTTTAAGACACTTTTATAATATAATTTATAGAGGTGTCGTTTTTTATGTCAAAAATAAGATTAATAGATATTAAAAAGAGTAGGTTTGATTTTTTATTATGTGATAAATTAAAGAAAATTTATAATTTGAATAAAATAATTTATGAGATTAAAAAAGCTCAAAAGAATAAAGAAAAAGTAGTTCTATCTAAAAGAGTAAAAAAAGAATTTAGCAAAACTGCAAAAATTGCGGAAATAATTGAATTTTATGAGCAAGATAAAACTTTATATAAAGATTATTTTGAAGAAATATTAAATATTGTAATACAAGAAAATAATTTAATTCCAGAAGAGCAAACAATATACTTTTTAGCAAGAAAAAATGAAATAAAAGATAGAATTGAAAATATGAAAGAAAAGTATAAATTGATAAATATTGTAAGTCCTAATGTTAAAGAGTTTTATAATATAGAAGATGAAAATGTAATTGTGATAAATAATAAGAAAAAAAGCCTAAAAAGAGCAAAGTTTATTATAAATATAGATTTTGATGAAGAAATTTTAAAACAATATTTTATAAATAGAGATGCTGTAATATTAAATTTAAGTAGTAATAAAATTAAAAATTTGCTAGGATTTGACGGAGTAATTATAAATAATATAAGAATTATAAATGATAATGAAGTGTATTCTATGCAAGATATGTATATTGCAAATAAAACAAATTACGACATAATAAATCAAAAAATAGCAAACAGAGATTTTGCACTTATCGGAAATAATACTGTAATAACCTTGACAAAACAGTAAAAAAGATATATATTTATACAATGTAAAATATAGAAATGACTTAAAGTCAAGGAGGCAAATCTATGGAAGAAAAAGGAATTTTAATATCACAAGAAGGATTTGAAAAATTAGAAAAAGAATTAGATTATTTAAGAACAACAAAAAGAGCTGAAATAGCTGAAAAAATAAAAGTAGCATTAGGATTTGGAGATTTATCAGAAAACTCAGAATATGATGAAGCTAAAAATGCTCAAGCTGAAAATGAAGGAAAAATTGCAGAACTTGAAAACAAATTAAGATATGCGAAAATAATTGATGAATCAGAAATAGACACAAAAACAGTACAAGTAGGCAATATAGTAAAATTACATGATATAGAATTTGATGAAGATGTAACATATACAATAGTTGGTTCTACAGAAGTAAACCTTGAAGAAAACAAAATCTCAAATGAATCACCAATAGGATCTGCTCTTTTAGGAAAAAAGAAAAACGATATAGTAGAAATCAAAGTACCAGTTGGAACAGTAAAATACAAAATTCTTTCTATAACAAAATAATATATTAGGAGGAAAAATATATGAAGGATTTATTGAGAAAAGCTGGATGGTCAAACGTCCTAATCGAAGTAATTTTTGCAATTTTAGGTATAGCAATCATTTCACAACCAGATGCTGCAATGAAAATAATAGCAACATTATTAGGAATAGTATTTGTAGTAGCAGGTGTAATCAAAATTATAGAATATTTTTCTAGTAAAGCTCGTAACGAGTTTATAAGTTATGAATTAATCTATGGAATTGTGGCTGTTGTAATTGGATTGATAACAATTACATATAGTAATGCTTTGGAATTTATATTCAGAATAACATTAGGAATATGGATTATCTATTCAGGAGCATTAAGATTATCATTTGCAGTAAAGCTAAGAGCGGTAAATCAGTCAATGGGACTTTATTCATTATTAATAGCCATATTAATAATAATAGGAGGTATAGTAGTAGCGTTTACTCAAAATGCAGCGATAGTAGCTGTTGGAGTAATAACACTTATCTATGCAATCCTTGATTTAGTAGAAAGTATTATCTTCTTGAAAAACGTAGACAAATTAATGTAAAAATGTTTTTAAAGAATTTTGTATTATAAAAATATCTAAATTAAAATAGGACTTGAAAAAGGTCCTATTTTTTAGGCAAAAATAAGTAATATTATTCTTGAATTTTTACGAAAAATATGGTATAACAAACATATCTTAAAGGAATTTTTAGTCGATTTATGGGAGGAACAGCAATGGAAATAAATGAAGAAAAAAGACAAAAATTTATGGAGAGTGCAGGAAAAAGAGTAAATAATGTAATGCATGATATCCAAATACTAGAGCCAATGGCAAGAAGTAGTGTTTATGATTTTACAAAAGAAGATGTAGAGCAAATGTTTTCTGCAATGCAAGCAACACTTGATAGCACTAAAGCTGAATTTGAAAAAAGATTTGAAGAAAAAGCAAGACAAGAAAGAAAAACATTCTCTTTCGGTGTAGCGCCAGTGGCAAGTGAAAAAATAGAAGAAAGTATAGAAGAAGCAACAACAATCGAATAAAATAAATAAAAGAACAAGTACAACTTAAATGATTTAAGCAAGCTTGTTCTTTTTATTTATATTTGAATCATCATTTGAAAGACCAACTAAATAATCAAGAGATACATCATAATATTTAGCTAAAGTAATTAAATGAGATAATGTTATAGTTCTATTACCTTTTTCATATTCAGAATAATATTGTTGAGAAATTCCAAGTAAATGTGCAACATCTTTTTGAAGCAAATCGTGATCTTCTCTTAAGTCTTTAATTCTTCTAAATTTCACTTTAAGTTCATCCTTTCAAATACAACTTACAAAATTTATTCTAACAGAAAAAAATTGCCTTTCAGTATCTTACATAATATAATATGTATATAATTGATATTTTATGTGAGCTAAGGTATTACAATTACATAACAAAATATTTTAATACTTGACAATACATGATAAATTATGTATCATTAAAATGATACATCAGTAAAAAATTGATTTGAACATAGGAGGAAAGTTATGAGAAAACACGAAAGCCTTGAGGCTGTACACACACACACACACACACACACACACACACACACCAATGTTTTAAAGAATAAAGGAATAACATTAGTGGCATTGGTAGTAACCATTGTAGTTCTACTAATTTTGGCGGCGATATCAATTAATCTAGTTTTGGGGCAAAACGGACTAATAACATATGCTAAAAAAGCAAGCAAAGAAACTAAAGAATCAGCATTAAAAGAAGAAGTTGATTTAGCTTTAGTAAATTATGAATTAGAAAAAATAAAAAATAAAGATATAACTTTAAAAGAATATATGGAAAACACTGAAAAAAGTGGCTTAGAAAACTTTAAATTGATAGATGAGAATCCAAGTGAAGATGTTCAATTTATAGGAAGTATAGATGGAAGACTACTAATAATGAAAACAGATGGAAGCTATGTACTAACTAAAAGTGGAAATTTAGTAAGAAATGGATTCGGAGATAGTGGAAATGACAACTTTCCAGACTTTACAAATAACAATGGTACTTTTTATGTAAGTACTAATGTAAGAAAATATTGCTTAAGCTCTGACTTTATAGAGGTTGATCCAAATAAAAAATATTATCAGGCAATAATTACTAAAATGCATAATAAAAATCAAATTGATAATATAGGATTTATTGAATATGACTGTGATGAAAATATTATATTTGATATGAATTGTTTGTATATACCCAATACATTAACATATTTGGAAAAAGATTTAAATGATGGAGATACAGAAATACATTTACATGATATTAGTAATTTTATAAAAGAAGATTTAGGATATAGAAATGGATTAATATTCTGGAATTATAAAGATTCAACTGGTTATGCATATCCAGAATTAACATATTCAAGAAATGTATATTTTAATTTGTTTGATGAAAGTGGTTTTGATATTGAAAATAACATAATAAAGCTAAAAAATCCTTGGAACAACGGCAAAATTTTAGCAAATACTAAATTAAGTCAATCAGATAGAGGCGCAAACCATAATTATGGACTTTCGCCATATGAGGCCAATACGGAATTCAAAATGACATCAAAGATAATAAAAGGTATTGATTATGAAAAAACTACTAGCACAAAAATGTTTAGACCAGGAACTAAATATATAAAGATAATGTTTTGGGCTAATATGAGATCAATTGAAGACTATGGAACAGAGATTAAGGATATAATATTTGCAGAATGTGAATGAAAATATTGTAATTAATAAAACGTAATAGTATAATGATAAAAAAAGGAGGATTATTATGGGAAAAACAGGGAAAATTATTTTAATTATAGCTTTGTTTGTAATTGTAGCTGTTTTAGGAGTAGAAATAGGAATAGTTATTGGAAACAAAAAAAGCTCAAATGAGGAAGTTGCAAATTTAAAAAATGAAATTGCAAATATGCAAGAAAATCAACAAACATTATTGAATCAAATTAACGAGGAAAACAAAAATAAAGAAGAAAACAGTGAAAAAACAAATGAGGTAAATGATACAATAAGTACAGGTAGTACTAAAAATACTGATACAGAAAAAAATTTAACTCAATTAATACAAGAAGCTTTTGAAAAATACATAAAAGAAACAGCAAATAAAAACAGTGTTGATAAGTTAGATGATTATAAACTTGATAGTATAGTATTATATACTGAAGCTGAAAATGATCGTATTTTAAAGATTGATGGAGGATCTGCTTATAAAAAAGGTGATATGCTAGGAACTATAACTTTTTCTGTAAAACCAGTAAATAAAGATAGATCAATGTGGTCTGCTGGAAATGGAAGAGAAGATGGTGAATGGATAGTAAATAAATCTTTAACTATTAGAATAAGAGGAAATGATATTGAAATAGGAGGAACAGGTTTATAAACACCTGTTTCTTTTTACTTGTATTTTTTATCAAAATGTGGTATAATAAAGGTGTATGTTGTTTAAGGAGGATTTATTATGTCACACGATGAAAAATTTGATTTTGATATAGCAAATTTAAAAAATGATTTAGCCATGGAGAACATGGTAGTAGAACAAGAGGACATAGATTTATTAAAAAGATACTCAAATAATGAAATAACAATGAATGAAATGATAAATATAATAAAAAAAGATTTAGTGCAAGGAGTATAATTTATGAGTGATTTATATGAGGCAAGAAATTCAATATATTGTTATGAAAATAGCAATATATTAAAAAATCAGTTTAATATTAAAGATAATAAATTACTAGAAAAAGCCGAAAGAAAAATTACTCTTGCAAAATTATATGAATTAAGACAAAATAAAAAAATAGGTGAATTTGATATAAAGCATTTTGTATCAATTCACAAATTTTTATTTGAGGACATATATCCATTTGCTGGATTATTTAGAAATGAAAATATTGCAAAAGGTAACTTTTGTTTTGCTGAATGGATTTATATAGAAGATGAATTAAAAAGAATATTAAACGAACTAAAAGATGAAAAATACTTAAAAGATTTATCAAGAGATGAATTTATAAAAAGACTAGCATATTATATGTCTGAGCTAAATGTGTTACATCCATTTAGAGAAGGGAATGGAAGAACAATTAGAGAATTTATAAGAGAGCTTGCTTATGTAAATGGATATATATTTGATTTAAAAGATATAGACCCAGAAGATATGCTAAATGCAAGTATAAAATCTGTATTTGATACAACTGATTTAGAAAAAATATTAGATAAATGTTTAACAAAAAGACGGATAAGAAAATTTCTTATTTGTCTTTTTTTACAAATGTGTTATAATTTGTGCAAAAGGTATTAGGAGGCAAAAAATGGTAGCAGTAGCAATAATTTTAATTATTTTAGTTGTATTATATTTTGGTATAGGAATCTATTTTTATAATTTTGCATTAAAATCTGAAAAAAATAAAAAAGATGAAACTACAGATTATATATCAGATTATGAAAAAGAGATAATAGAAAATAGCAAAAAATGGTTTAATGAAAACGCAAAAGATGTTTTTGTAGGCGATTTACATGGATTTGAAATAAATCAAAATTCTGATAAATGGGTAGTTGTTGTGCATGGATATAAAGGAAAAGCTAAAAATATGACTGTTGCAACAAGCAAATTTTTTGAAATGGGCTTTAACACTGTAACTCCAGATTTAAGAGGACATGGCCAAAGCAAAGGAAATTATATTGCAATGGGCTGGGACGATAGAACCGATATAATTAAATGGATTAATTATATTTTAGAAAAAAATAAAAATGCAAAAATTATACTTTATGGAGTATCTATGGGAGCTGCAACTGTAATGATGACAAGTGGAGAAAAAATTTCCAAAAATGTAAAGTGCATAGTTGAAGATTGTGGATATTCTTCAATATGGGATGAATTTAAATATCAACTTAAGGCAAAATTTAAATTACCGGTGTTTCCTGTATTATATTCAGCAAACACTGTTTGCAAGCTTAAAGCAAGATATAATATTAAAGATGGCTCTTGCATAAAAGCGCTACAGAAAAGTAAAATTCCAATGTTATTTATACATGGCGATTGTGATGATTTTGTTCCATTCTATATGCTTGATGAAGTGTATAATGCACATGCAGGAGAAAAAGAAAAACTTGTAATAAAAGGTGCAAAACATGCTAAAGCTTATGTAGTTGAGCCTGAAATATATTGGAATAAAATTAAAGAATTTGTTAATAAATATGTCTAAAATTCAATAAAAGTTCAAGGTTTGTAATATAAAATATCCTAAAAAGGAAGTGTGATTATGAAGATTTTAATTGTTGAAGATGAATATAGTTTAGCTGATGCAATTTCAGAAACTTTGCAAAGAGAAAAATTCTTCGTGAAAATTTGTTCAAATGGAGAAAAGGGCGAAGATGAAGCGTTAACTGGAATATATGATTTAATTTTACTAGATGTAATGTTACCAGGGAAAGACGGATTTTCAATATTAAAAGCATTAAGAGAAGAAAAAATTGAAACGCCAGTTATTATGCTAACTGCAAAATCTGAAATATATGATAAGTTAAATGGACTAGAAAATGGGGCAGATGACTACATAACAAAGCCATTTCACATGAAAGAATTAGTCGCAAGAATTAAAGTAATTTTAAAAAGAAAATCAAATATTGAAAATACAAATATTTTAGAGTTTGGAGATATTATACTTGACTTAAATACTGGAAAGCTAGAGTGTAATGGACAAGATGTTGCAATAAATGGAAAAGAATTAGAACTTTTGGAAAATCTTATAATAAATCATAAACAGATAATAAACAAAGAAAATCTTGCAAATAAAATATGGGGATACAATGACGAAAGTGAATATAATAATGTTGAAGTTTATATCTCATTTTTAAGAAGAAAATTAAGACTTTTAAAATCAAAAGTTACAATAAAAGCAGTAAGAGGCCTTGGCTATAAATTAGAAATGGAAGAGGAAAAATAAGTATGATAGAAAAGCTTAAATCGAAAATATTTTGGATTATAATGATATCTTTTTCAGTGGTAATAGTTGGAACAGTGACATTAGTTGCAACTTTAAATTACACAAATACTATAAGTTCAGCTACATCTATGATTGATAGAATGGCCGATTTTAGAGGAGATAAGCCTAATAATCCTAACATGGAAAATGATATAAATAATAGAATAAATAACGAAATGAAAATTGATGGATTATATTCGATTACTGTTGAAAATGGAGAAGTTTTAGAAAATGATTTGAATATAACTGATGAGATAAAAAATGAAGCAAAAAAAATAGCAAGCAGAAATTCAAGAGCTGGAATATATGGAAATAAAATATATAGCGTGAAAAAAATAAGAGAAAATACTTATGTTGTAATTTTAATGGAAAATGAAAGTGCTATAAAGCAAATGAAAGCAGTAATGATATTAACTGTCTTTGCAGGAACAATAGCATTAATAATTGTGTATATAATTGCAAAAAAGATTTCAAAAATTGTTGTAAATCCTGTGCAAACGACTATGGAAAAGCAAGTTCAGTTTATATCAGATGCTTCACATGAATTAAAAACTCCACTTGCTGTAATAAGAGCAAATTCTGATGTTTTAGAGGGCGAACTTGGAAAAAATAAGTGGTTAACATATATTCAAAGCGAAGTAGATAGCATGGATAAGTTAGTAAATGAACTATTATTACTTGCAAAAATGGAAAATGAGGAAGTTGTTAAAAAATATGAAAAAATAGATTTATCACAAGAAATTGAACTTGTAGTTTCAATGTTTGAGAGTATGGCTTATGAAAAAAAGGTAAAACTAAAAAATAATATACAAGAGAGGGTCTTTGTTGAAGCGGAAAAAGAAGATTTTGAACATATTTTGTCTACTCTTTTAGATAATGCAATAAAACACACAGAATCTGAGAATAATGTAGAAGTAGTACTAAAAAAAGAAAAAGGAAATATAATTTTGAAAGTTGAAAATGAGGGAAGTAAGATTCCAGAGGAAGAAAGAGAAAAAATATTTGAAAGATTTTATAGAGTAGATAAATCTAGAAATAGAAGCGAAAAAAGATATGGCTTAGGCCTAGCAATTGCAAAATCAATTGTTGAAAAGTATAAAGGAAGAATAAATGTTGGATACAAAAATGGATATACAATTTTTGAAGTAATAATTCCAACATAAATTATAAATTTTTGTAAAAAATACTGTAAATTTTATGAAAATAGATGTATAATATTTAGTCGAAAGAAAAACAAGGAGGAATTTTAATATGATTAAAATAGCTTTTTTCGATACAAAAGAATATGATAAAAAAATTTTTGGAGAGTACAATAAAGAGTACAAATATGATATTAAATATTTTGATTCACAATTAAATAAAGAAACAGCACCACTTGCAAAAGGATTTGATGTTGTATGTGTATTTGTAAATGATGTTGTTGATAAAGAAACAATACAAATACTAAAAGAATGTGGTGTAAAATTAATAGCACTTCGTTGTGCAGGATTTAATAATGTTTCAATAGAAAGCCTAGACGATGAAATTAAGGCAGTAAGAGTTCCTGCTTATTCACCACATGCAGTAGCAGAGCATGCAACAGCACTTCTTCTTGAAATAGACAGAAAAATATACAAAGCATATCAAAGAACTAAAAAATACAACTTTACCTTAAATGGATTAGTTGGTTTTGATATTTATGGAAAAACTGTTGGTGTTATCGGAACTGGAAAAATAGGAAAAGAATTCTGCAAAATTATGAAAGGATTTGGAACAAATGTTCTTGCTTATGATGTATATCAAGATAAAAATGCAGAAAAAGAGATAGGCTTTAAATATGTAAGTTTAGATGAATTACTTGCAAATTCAGATATTATATCACTTCATTGTCCTCTTACACCAGAAAATGAAGATTTAATTGATGCAGAAGCAATTAAGAAGATGAAAAAAGGCGTAATAATAATAAATACAAGTAGAGGAAAATTAATTAAAACATCAGACTTAATTAAAGCATTAGAACATGAGAAAATTGGTGGCGTTGGACTAGATGTATTTGATGAAGAAGGAGATTATTTCTTAAATGATATGTCTATGAAATATAAGAGAAACAGAAATTTATCAGAATTATTATCAATGCCAAATGTAATAATTACATCACATCAAGCATTCTTTACAAGAGAAGCTTTAAACAAAATTGCACAAGATACTTGCAATAATATAAAAGAATTCTTTGAAACAGGCAAATGTGTAAATGAAGTAAAATAAAATTTAAAGGTAGTCTAAAATTTAGGCTACTTTATTTTTTTTATATAATAGGAAAGTCATGCTGCCTTTTCTATTATATAATTTAAAAATTTTCAATCTTTTTTCAAGTTTTATATCCTATATTAATAATTGTAAAAGATAAATTTTACAGAAAATAAGTAGGAGGAATTGAAAAATGAAAGAAAAAATTATGTATTTAATTATAGGAGTTTTAATAGGAGCAATTGTAACAACATCAGGATTTTTAATTTATAGTAAAACTACTAAAAGTAATCAAACAAATGAAAGAAATATGCCAAATATGGGAGAACCGCAGGCAAGACCAGACGGAGATAATTCAGAGATGGGAGAACCTCCTTCAATGGACAATAGCGATAGTTCAAACATGAGTGAGCCAACTGCAAAACCAGATGGAGATAGTTCAAATATGAGTGAACCACCTTCAAAACCAGACGGAAGTAAGTCGCAAGCTCCTTCTGGAAATAATCAAAGTAAATCAAGTAGTTCAGAAACAAGCAATAGCTAAAAGGAAGGAAAAGTAAATGGCAGAATTTTTTAGAAGAGTTGAGAAAAAATATATATTAACTAAAAAGCAATATCTTGAAATAAAGAAAAATATTGAAGAAAAGATGATAGAAGATTTTCATGGCAAAAGTACAATCTGTAATGTGTATTATGATAGTCCTGATTTTAGACTAATAAGAAATTCAATAACAAAGCCTGTTTATAAAGATAAGATTAGAGTAAGAAGCTATAATACACCTAAAAAAGATGATACGGTATTTTTAGAAGTAAAAAGAAAATATCAAGAAGTTGTAAGCAAAAGAAGAATAGGAATCAAGTTAAATGATTTTTATAAAAAAGAATTAGAAGTAGGTAGTGCTGAAAAACAAGTAAAAAATGAACTTGATTATTATTTTAAATTTTACAATTTGGAGCCTAAAATGTATGTATCATATTATAGAAGAGCTTATTTTGATAAAATTGATGATAATTTTAGACTTACTTTTGATAGTAATATACAAGCAAGAAATTATGATTTGAAGTTGGAAAAAGGTCCTTATGGAGAGTATATATTAGAACCTGATAAATATGTAATGGAAATAAAAACAATTGGAGCAATTCCTTTATGGTTTGTAGAATTGTTAAATAGTATAAATGCAAGACCATGTGGATACTCAAAATATGGAGAAGCATATACGCAAATAGAATTAAAAGCAAACACTGTAAAAGAATGTGTAATTTAAGGAGGAATAAAAATGTTAGAAAGTATATTTAGTAGTAGCACAGCTACAATAGATTTTGGAAGTTGTATTGCATGCATAGCAGTTGCAATAATTTTAGGAGGAGTAATTAGTGTTGTACACAAAGTAACGAGTAAAAAAACAAGTTCAAATTTTTTAATGGCATTAGTTGCTCTTCCAGCACTTGTGCAAGTGGTAATATTATTAGTTAATGGAAATTTAGGAACATCACTTGCGGTAGCAGGGGCATTTAGCTTAATTAGATTTAGAAGCATGCAAGGTAATGCAAAAGAAATGATAAGTGTTTTCTGGGCAATGGCAGTAGGTCTTGCTTTAGGAATGGGCTATATTGTATATAGTGTAATATTTACAGTAATTATAGCAGTATTAATGATAGTTATAACAAAAATTACAAATAGAAAAGAAAATGTAACAGATAGAAAATTAAAAATAATAGTTCCAGAAAGTTTAGATTATGAAACTGTATTTGATGATTTGTTTGATGAATTTACAAAATCAAGAGAACTTGAAAAAGTAAAAACAACAAATATGGGAAGTATGTATGAACTAATATATAATGTAAATATGAAAGAAGAAAAAAGTCCTAAAGCATTTATGGACGAAATAAGAACAAGAAATGGAAATATGTTAGTTGCACTAGAACGCCCAGAATATAATGAAGTAGAATTATAGAAAGGAGTTTTAACTATGAAAAATAAAAAAACTAAGATAATATTAGTAATAATTATTCTGGTAATAATCCAATCAACCTTACTATATTTGTATTTTAAAGATGATATAAAAATATCTAAAAATACTACAACTACTGCAAGTTTAGAAAATGTAGAAGTAAGCTACGAAAACTATGAACTATCAAATGAAATAGGAAGTTACATTGCAAAAATTACTTTAAGTGATGATGGAGTAACAGTTGATGGCAATGGAGTAACTGTTAAAGATAACATAATTACAATAACAAAGGCTGGAACATACTATATAACTGGAACAATTTCAGATGCAAGTATTCAAATAAACTGCCAAGAAAATGGAAATGTTCAGCTTGTGCTAGATAATGTTAATATAACAAGTAAAAATACAGCTCCAATAAATGGAATAAAAGCAGATAATTTGATAATTACTCTTGCAGAAGGTTCAGTAAATTATCTAACTGATTCAGAAAACTATACAGTCTTTACTGATGAAGATAAGCAAGAGCCTGATGGAACTTTATTTACAAAAACAGATTTAGTGATAAATGGAAGCGGAAAACTTGTAATAGATAGCAATTATCAAGATGGAATAGTTAGTAAAGATACTTTAAAAATAATAAATGCTGAAATTGAAATTACTTCTGCAGATGACGGAATACGAGGAAAAGATTTTGTTGCAATAAATAATGCTAAAATTACTATTGAGGCAACTAAAAAAGGAATAAGATCAACTAATACAAAAGACAGTTCTTTAGGATATGTTGTAATTGATGGTGGAACAATAAATATAAATAAAAGCTATGAAGGAATTGAAGCAAGATTAATTGAAATAAATGGCGGGACAGTAAATATTACTGCATCAGATGATGGAATAAATGCATCAGATGGAAGTAGCACTGAAGGAATGATGGGGCAAAATGTAAATTCAAATGTTGGAATAATTATAAATGGCGGAGAAATTTATATAAATGCAACAGGAGATGGAATTGATTCAAATGGCTCAGTGTATATAAATGGTGGAAAAACTGTAGTTGCAGGTCCAACTTCTGATGGAGATAGCTCGCTTGATTATGATGGTGTATGTGTTATGAACGGAGGAGAACTAATATGCTATGGCTCAACTGGAATGTGGCAAAGCATAGGTACTGATTCAACTGTATATGAAATTGTTTTCTATAATAGTGGTAATAGTGGTGATGAAATTATTGTTAAAGATAGTAATGGAAGCGAAATTGTAAGCTTTGAAACTACTAAAAAGTATAGTGGAGTAGGTGTTGCAAGTGATAAAATAAAAGATGGTGAAACTTATACTTTATATGTAAATGGCGAAGAAACTGTATCTATAACAGTGACAGGAACAGTAACTTCAAATGGAAGTAATCAAAGAGGTGGAAATCAAATGAATGATAGAAATACCAAAAATTTCCACTAATATATAATATTTTATTGACATATAATAAAATAAGCTATATAATATGTATAGCGAAAGCGAAAATAAGGCGTTTCAAGAAAAACACAGAAAATCCCAGGAGTCTCGATCCTGGGATTTTTGCTCTTAATCTTTATTATCTTTTATAATAAGATATATTATGATAAGAGCCAATATTTCTATAAGGCGTTTCATCGCCAAACACCTCCCTTCTTCCTTTTAGAGAAAAAGGAAACTCTATTATACACTATAAAAAACGAAAAGTCTGTCGAAACATGACGGCAAGCGAACTTTTTTTATAAAAAAGTAATAAAATAGTGTAGGAGGATAAAATATGCTAAAAATAAATAAAAAAATCTTGGAGAAAAGCTTAAAATATGACGGAAATGTAATATTAAAGTATCATATTGAGTATCCTGAAATAGAGGGGAGTAGTGCAGGAATTGTAAATTTTAATAAAGAAAATCAAAAAATGGCACTTGATTTACAAAAAAGAAGTGAGCAAGAATTGTATAATGAAGCTATCAAAACATATAAATATAATAAGCAAAATGGCTATCCATTAATGCTATTTGAAGTGAATAGAGTATTTAAAATAACTCTAAATGTAGATGATATTGTAAGCTTATATTATGATGAGTATGTCTTTGATGGAGGGGCTCATGGAACAACTCTTAGAACTTCTGAGACTTGGGATATAAGAGAAAATAAAAAAATCGAATTATATCAATTATTTAAAAATCCATATTTTTTACAAAATATATTTAAGCAAATAAATTCACAAATTGAAAAAAATCCAAGTATATATTTTGAGGATAATTGCAAAATGGTAATAGACAATTTTAACCCTAAAAGTTTTTATATTACAAATAAAGGTGTTTCAGTTTATTATCAACAATATGATATTGCACCATATTCTAGTGGAATAAGAGTATTTGAAATATAAATAAAGCAGTAAGAACTTAAATAAGTTCTGCTGCTTTTAATAATAATTCAAAATTGTCTGAATAGATTTCATTAAATTGTGAAATAGGAAGCGGATTTGAGCCTAAGCCTGCTTCGATTGTGAAGGCTGGCTTTTGATATTTTTGAAGAAACCAGTCTTTTAATCCTGCAAAACTAGAGTTAAAGTCTGGAGTAGTTAATTTGTAATTACTTGCCTGAGCTAAAGCGAGTCCAATATCATAAGCTTTTTTAGGTGCATAATCTTGGTACTGCCAATAAATTTCTTTTCCCTGTGTGTGATAACATAAAATTAGGTCAAAATTTTCAAGTAAGCATAAATTATAAACTGAAATTGCTTCCGGTTCTGTTAAATAGCAAGAACCTACAAAGTTGCAAGGAGCAGGCTTGTTAAAACCTAAATTATATTTAATTTTTTTTGCTTTTGACCAATTTGCAGGAAACTGCAGGTTTAAATCGACTCCTCGAATGTTACTTTTCCAACCAGATGGAAATGGAATATCTGGAAATTTTTCAGCAATAGGCTTTGTTATTTTTTGTAAATTTTCATTATTAGAATTTACTAAATCAACACCATCAGGATTTACAAGAGGTATAATATAAAATGTTACTTTTGAAAATAAATTCAAAATTCTTTTTGAGCCAGATGTGTATAAATTGCAAATATCTTCTATGAATTTTATTAGAAGATTAGTAGTTATAGATTCATTTGCATGAATTGATGCAAAGTATGAAACTTTTTGATTCCCAGAACCAAATTTTATACAATAAATATTTTTTTCTAAAACTGATTTTCCAATTTCATAAATATCTAAAAATTCAAAACTTGAATTTAATTTAGCTAAATCATTTTGTAAATAATAAGAAGTATAAGGTAAATTAGTATTTAAAGACATAAAAATCCTCCTAAATAAAAGTTATTTAAATATATGTAAAAAAGATAAGTAATACAACAAAATAAGAATAATATTAAATTAATTTTTATTGCTACTGGCGTGAATAAAAATCACTGGAATATTGAAAAAGTTAAAAATATAATATTAACAGTACATAATAAATTGTGTAATATAAAATGAATAAAAAATGTAATATGTATAAAAATAAAATAAAAAGCGGAAGGATAAAAAATATGGAGAGTAAAAAGCAAACAGGTATAACATTAGTTGCACTGGTAGTAACAATAGTAGTTTTATTAATTTTAGCAGGAGTATCAATCAGTTTAGTGTTAGGACAAAATGGACTAATTAGTAATGCAAAAGATGCAAGAGATAAAACACTAGAATCTGAGAAACAAGAGAGTATAAGCTTAAATAACGCATCAGACTATATAAAACAAACAGCAGGTGTGAGTGCATCAGAAATAACAAAAGATGACTATGGAAAAGTAGTAACAAATTATAATGCTGATGGCAAGACATGGGAAATATTTTATGCAGATGATAGTAATATATATTTAATAACAAGAGAAAATTGTGGAAGTCAATCTTTAAATGATAAAATAGAAAGTTATAATGGAACATTAGATTTTGATGGAAGTGAAGCCTTTAAAGAAAAATTTCCAGCAGTGCAAGCTGGTTGGTTATCAAAAATATATATACCATCAAATGAAGGTAGGGGAGTTTTAAATTATTCAAGTAGTTATGAAAATATGAAAGCAACAGAGTATTTACTAGATAGTACTGTGTGGAATAAAAAATATTTGGAAAGAGAAAAAGCTGATTGGGCTGTTGGTGGATTGACATTAGAATTGTTAGTAGCATCATATAATAAGAAAAATGAAGAAAATGTACAAATTGATATTCCAGAAAAAAATGGTTATAACTATAATGATGTATTCTATAAAAGAAATAGTATAGGAGAAAAGGACGATATAACTAGTAAAAATAATCAAAGCAATAATATTATAAATCATGGATATTGCTATTGGATAGCTTGTCCAGGAAGTTATACAACTAGTAATATTAGATATATTTTTGCTCAAGAAGAATATATAGATTATAGTGAATATAGTAATTATAGTGGTATTCGTCCAGTCGTATGTTTAAAATCAAATATTAAATTAAAATTAAATGAGGATAGAATTTCATATTCAATAGAATAACATATAAATAACCTCCAAAGACTGTGCGAAAGCACAGTCTTTTTGTCATAATTTGACGAACGATTTTACTTGATTTTATGCATATTTGCTGTATAATGGATATTAGTTATTTCAAAAAAGTTTTTATCAAAAATCTAATATTTTATATATTCAA
>CAKPKE010000017.1 GCA_934167095.1 uncultured Clostridia bacterium | reverse complement strand
TGTAGATAAGCTATAATTTTATTAGATAAAAACATAAGAAAGGAAAGATATGAGTACAAAAAATAAAATTATAATAGTAGCTATTTGTGTAGCTGTTTTGTTCTTCTTTTCAATAATATTTGCTCTTGTTAATTCATTTAATAATACAATAATATCTGGAGTTTATATACAAGAACTGAATGTGTCAAAAAAGGAAGAAAGCACAGTTAAATCAGAGTTAGAAGATTATATTGAAAATTTAAATAAGAAAAATATCATATTAAAGTATAATGAACAAAAGTATATTATAAATATGAGCCAATTAGAAATAAGCTATAATTATGATAATGCTGTAACACAGGCTTATAGCTTGGGAAGAGGCGGAAATATATTTTCTAATAATTTTAACATAGTAAAAACAAAGTTATTTAAGAAGAATATAAATATAGACATTAATTTTGATGAAAAAACGATTGAAAAAGAAATAAATAATGTATATTTGATTTTAGATGATATTGAACAAGATTCAGAATATTATATAGATGGCGAAAATTTAGTAATTATAAAAGGTAAAAAAGGAATAAAAATAGATGAAGAAAGTCTAAAAAATAGTATTATAGAAGAAATAAAAAAGTGTAATACAAAAGACTGCGAAATAGAAATTCCTATTTATGAAAAAGCACCTGAAGAAATTGATATAGAAAAAATTTATAATGAAATTTGTAGAAAGCCAGAAAACGCTTATATAGCAGATGATGGAAAAGTTTATCCAAATGTAGATGGAATAGAATTTGACAAAGAAGAGGCAAAAGAAAAATTAAAAGAGGAGCAAGAAGAATATATAATTCCTTTGCGAATTACTAAAGCACAAGTAACACTTACTGATTTAGGAAAAGATGCATTTCCGAATGTTTTAGGAACTTTTACAACAAGATATGATGCAACAAACGAAAATAGAAGCAACAATATAAATTTATCAGCATCAAAAATTAATGGAACAATAATCATGCCAGGAGAAACTTTTTCATACAATCAAATAGTTGGAAAAAGAACTATTGATGCAGGTTATGCAGAAGCTGGTGCATATTCTGGAGGAAAAGTTGTAAAAGAAGTTGGTGGGGGAATTTGCCAAGTATCTTCAACATTATATAATGCAGTTTTGTATGCTAATTTAGAAATAGTTGAAAGAAGTAATCATTATTTTGGAACTTCGTATGTAAATCCAGGAAGAGATGCAACGGTATCTTGGGGGTCTGTAGATTTTAAATTTAAAAATGATAAAGATTATCCAATATTAGTCGAAATTGTTGCGGATGACGGAGTTTGCAAAGCTTCAATAAAAGGATTTGAAGCAAATGAATATGAAGTAGTACTTCAAACAAAAATACAATCAATTATAAATAGAGAAGTAAAATATGAAAATAATTATTCTATGGATTCTGGAACAGAAATAGTAAAGCAAGAAGGTTCTGATGGATGCAATGTTGATACTTATAAAATACTAAGAAAAAATGGGTCAGAGGTTTCTAACGAAAAAATCTCAAGTGATTATTATCATCCAATGGATAAAATAATTATAAGAGGTGCAAAACAAGGAATCGTAGAGAATAATAACAATGAGGAAGATGAAAATATATTAGATGGATTAAAAGAAGATTTAATTCAAAATATATCTTAACAAATTTTATGAAATTATGAGCAAAGTTTATTGATTTTTCTTGACACAATAAAGATTAAGTATTATAATAAATAATGTTCATAAGCACCACTAGCTCAGTTGGTAGAGCAGCTGACTCTTAATCAGAAGGTCCGGGGTTCGACTCCCCGGTGGTGCACCAAACAATAAAGGGTAGGTATTTTATAATATCTACTCTTTTTTTATAAATGTCACTTACTTGTCACTTTGTGCATGTTATAATCCATTTGAAAATAAGAAAGGAGTTTTCGTATGGAAATTTTAAAGGTAGAAAATTTAACAAAAATCTATGGAAAAGATACTACAAAAGTAGTTGCGTTAGATAATGTTTCATTTAGTGTTAATAAAGGAGAATTTATAGCAATAGTTGGAGCAAGTGGCTCTGGAAAATCAACATTATTACATCTAATGGGAGGTGTAGATAGACCAACCAGTGGTAAAGTATTTATAAATGGTACAAACATTTATGAAATGTCTGATGATAAACTTGCAATATTTAGAAGAAGACAAATTGGATTAATATATCAATTTTACAATTTGATACCTATATTAAATGTTGAAGAAAATATTGCTTTGCCGGTCGAATTAGACGGACGAAAAGTTGATAAAACGGATATGGACGAAATGCTAAAACGATTAGGACTAGAGGAAAGAAAAAATCATCTTCCAAATGAATTATCTGGAGGACAACAACAAAGAACATCTATCGGAAGAGCATTAATTACAAGACCATCTATAATTCTAGCT
The DNA here is from genome assembly GCA_934167095.1 of uncultured Clostridia bacterium. Taxonomy (GTDB): domain Bacteria; phylum Bacillota; class Clostridia; order TANB77; family CAG-508; genus CAG-245. The sequence goes on along the minus strand of CAKPKE010000017.1, from coordinate 22,486 downwards.
GATGAGCCTACGGGAAACTTGGATTCAAAGGCTAGCGAGGAAATAGTAGAGTTACTAAGAAAATCAAATAAAGACTTAAAACAAACAATAATAATGATAACTCACAATTTAGAAATTGCTAAATGTGCAGACAGAATAATAAAAATCGAAGACGGAAAAATTGTTAAGGAGGTGTAAAAGATGAATCTTCTTAATAAATTAACCGTAAAAAATTTAGAGTTAAATAAAAAGCGTTCAATAGTTACTGTAATAGGAATTATATTGTCAGTTGCACTGATTACAGCTGTTGCTTCAATGGTAGTAAGCTTTAAGGAAAGTATGATTGCTTATGAAAGGAAGTCCTCAGGAAATTACCATTATACTTTTAGCAAAGCATCTAGTGATGATTTATCAATATTTGAAAATAATAGAGCAATAGAACAGTGTTCTGTATCAAAAGAAGTTGGATATGCAAAGATAGAAGGTAGCAAAAACGAATATAAGCCTTATGCATACATTATGGAGATGGACCAAAGTGCATTAGAAAATACTGGACTAAAACTTGTAGAAGGAAGATTTCCAACAAATTCTGATGAGATAGTAATTCCAAGACATTTAAAAACAAATGGAAGAGTTGAGCTAAAGGTTGGTCAAACTATAACTTTAGATGTAGGAACAAGAGTAAGTGATGGCGAAAAGCTTACGCAAAATAATCCTTATGTAACTAAAGAAGATGAAAATTCAATAGTTCTTTATGGAGAAGGAATTGAAAAAGAAAATAGGGAAGAAAAAACAGAAGAAATAGTAAATACAACCCCAAAAACATATACGGTTGTAGGAATAATTGGAAGGCCTTCAATTGAAAATTATTCTGCACCAGGTTATACTTTTATAACATATCTAAGTGATAAAAAAGAAGATGGAGAATATACAGTATATGTTAGATATACAAAAAAGGCATTAAAAGATCAATATAAAATAACTGCTAATATTTTAAATGTTGATGCAAATTTATTTGAAGAGTTATGTACAAATGCAAATTTGTCAAAAAGTGAATTAAATGAAATAACAGAACAATTAGCAAATGCAAAGTTTGATGTAAATTCAAATCAATATTTAATTGCATTAGAAACTATGAATGCTAGCGATGGTACAATGAAAGCAATATATATGTTAGCGATTATAGTAACGGCAATTATTATATTTACATCAGTTTTCTGTATAAAAAATAGCTTTAATATTTCAATAACTGAAAAAATAAGACAATATGGAATGCTTGCAAGCGTAGGAGCGACAAGCAAACAAATTAGAAAAAATGTATTATATGAAGCATTTATTTTAGGTTGTATAGGAATTCCTATTGGTATAGTATGTGGAATTTTAGCATCATACATATTAATAAAAGTTACAAATGTATTATTAGGCTCAGCATTTGTAATGGAAGGATTTTTAATATTTAAAGTTTCTATTGGTGCAATTTTAGTGTCTATATTATTAAGTAGCTTGACAATATACTTATCTGCAAAAAGAAGTGCTAAAATGGCATCTAAAGTATCTCCTATAAATGCTATTAGAAACAACGAAGATATAAAAATAAAAGCTAAAAAGTTAAAAACACCTAAAATAGTTAGTAAAATGTTTGGTATAGGTGGAACTATTTCATATAAGAATATGAAAAGAAATAAGAAAAAATATAGAACAACAGTAATTTCGATAATAATGTGTGTATCTGTTTATGTAGCATTATCATATTTTATAAATACTATATTTAAAATGGTAAAACTTGAATATGGAGAATATAATTATAATATTTATTATGAAACATTTTCTGGAGATGAAAATAAAAATAATGAAATTATAAATAATATTATTAGAATAGATGGAATAAAAAGAAAAACTATTAGTAAAACAAGATATATAAGTGCAGATAATGTAAAATCAACAGAAGATAGAATAAAATATGAAGCTATTTTAAATGAAGATGCAGGATCTATAATGATAGTTTCTTTAGGTGAAGAAGAATATGCAAGATACTTAAAAGAGCTTAATTTAAATTATAATGATGCAAAAGATAAAGCAATTTTAATAAATAACTGTGTTTCAGATGTAATTGGAGAAAATGGGGATAACAAAAAAGTTACTTATGAGATGCTTAAATGTAAAGATGGTGACAAAATAATCGGAGAAATGCCGAATGAAGAAGAGAAAAAGGAAATTGAAGTTATAAAAGTAACTGACAAAAGACCATTTGGATATGAAAATTACTATAGTATGCCAATAATGGTAGTAAGTGATGAAAAAATAGAAACACTATACAAGACAAACGGAATTAGGTGCTATTTACAAGTTGATAATGCTGATAAAGTTCAAGATGAAATAGAGAAATTAAATAACGAAGATAGTATGTATAATTTAACAAATATTGATGCTCAAATGAGCCAAATAAATTCATTATTTATTCTAATCTCAATATTTGCTTATGGATTTATAATTGTAATTGCATTAATTGGAATAACAAATATATTTAATACAATTACAACTAATATGGAATTAAGATCAAGAGAATTTGCAACATTAAAAAGTGTTGGTATGACAAGTAAAGAATTTTATAAAATGATATTTTCAGAAAGTTTCTTTTATTGCTTTAAATCATTATTAATAGGATTGCCTATAGGAATTGGAATATCATACCTAATTTATTTGGCAATGACAAATATGCAAATATTTAAATATGCTTTACCTATAAAAGGAATTGCTGTAAGTATAGCTGTTGTATTCGTTTTAATATTTACATTGATGATTTACTCGGTAAACAAAGCTAAAAATAAAAACATTATAGAAACAATAAGAAATGAAAATATATAAAACTACGGGGACAATGGATTTGTCCCCAATTTTATGCTATAATCAAGGTGCTTAATAAAGAAAAAATATAAATTATGTAAATAAGGGGATGAGAAAAATTAACATACTATTAGTAGAAGACAACCAAACAATAACTAAAGGATTAGAATATGCTTTTGAACAAAATAAATTTTTGTATGCTAGTTGTAGCTCAATAGAAAAGGCTAAAAAATATTTAGAGAGTACAAAAGTAAATATTATAATTTTAGATATATCACTTCCAGATGGAAATGGGTTTGATTTTTATAAAAATGTTATTAAGAATAAAAAAATACCAACAATATTTTTAACTGCCAAAGATACAGAAGATGATATTGTAAAAGGTTTTGAATTAGGAGCTGAAGATTATATAACAAAACCATTTTCTACAAGAGAATTAATTGCAAGAATAAATAGAATTATTTTAAGAGAAAAAAATAATGAAATAAATATTAAAGATATTAAATTTAATTTTGATAAAATGGAAATATATAAAAATAATGAAAAAATAAATATGACCAGTTTAGAAATAAAAATATTAAATTTATTATTTGAAAACTTAAATAAAGTTGTTACTCGTGAATATTTAATTGAGTGTATATGGAATTGGACAGGAAATGATGTTAATGATAATACAATCACAGTTTATTTAAAAAGAATTAGAGAAAAAATTGGAAATGATATAATTATTACAGTAAAGGGAATAGGATATAGAATTGATGAAAAATAAAAAATTAATTATAATATTATTTAGTATTATTTTATTATTTTTTTTATTAAATAATTCTTTATATATTTTTTTAAATAATAAATATAAAATAAATTATAATAAAAAAATAAATAATATTATTTATGAATTAAATAATAAATATCCAGAATTAAAAAAAGAAGATATTATTTTAATATTAAATAATAAAAATAACAATGATGAAAATATATTAAAAGAATATGGAATTAATTTAGAAAATGAATTTTTTGATTTAAATAGTGAAAAAGAATATAAAAAAATATTAATAATAAATAATTTATTAATTATTGTATTTATTTTTAATTTAATAATAATATTTTTAATTTATTATTTTAAAGAAAAAAATAGAATAAATAAAATAATAAAAGATTTAGAAAAAATAAATAATAAAAATTATGAAATTAATATTGAAGAAAATGAAGAAGGAAATTTATCTATTTTAAAAAATGAATTATATAAAACAACAATAATGCTAAAAGAGCAAGCTGAAAATTCATATAATGATAAAATAAATTTAAAATCTTCATTAGAAGATATATCTCACCAATTAAAAACACCACTCACTTCAATTAACATAATGCTAGACAATATACTCGATAACCCAGAAATGGATGATGAAACTAAACTTGATTTTATTACGGACATCAAGCGAGAAACAAACAATATAAATTTTTTAATACAAGCTCTTTTAAAGCTTTCTAAATTTGATACAAATACAGTAAAGTTTAATAATGAAGAAAATGATTTAAAGCAAATAATTAATGAAGCAATAAAAAATGTTTCTGTTTTATGTGATTTAAAAAATATAAAAATAATTTTTAATTGCGAAAATAATTTAAATTTAATTTGTGATAAAAAATGGCAAATAGAATCTTTAACAAATATAATAAAAAATTGTGTTGAATATTCAGAAGAAAATAATAAAATAAATATTAATGTTGAAAATAATAAAATTTATTATTTAATTAAAATAAAAGATTATGGAAAAGAAATAAATAAAAAAGATTTAAATCATATTTTTGAAAGATTTTATAAAGGTAAAAATTCAAAAAATGATAGTATTGGAATTGGTCTTGCATTATCAAAAGCAATAATTGAAAAAAATAATGGAAAAGTTTGGGCTGAATCAAATGAAAATGAAACTATTTTCTATGTGCAATACTTTAAATAAAATTTACATAAAAACAAAAATAGTAAAAAAGATTGCTGGAAAATATTGATAAATAAGCAAAAACAAGTTATAATAGATAAGACTTAAATTTAAGAGAAAACACACTTTAATAAATTAAATATGGAAGGAAAATTTTAATTATGTTAATTGCAAATGGAGTAACAATTAGATTTGGAAAAAGAACTTTATTTGAGGATGTAAATATAAAGTTCAATAAAGGTTGCTGTTATGGAATAATAGGTGCAAATGGTGCTGGAAAATCTACATTCTTAAAAGTTTTATCAGGAGAAATTGAACCAAGTAAAGGAGAAGTTACAAAAGATAAAACTGAAAGATTATCAATATTAAAGCAAAATCACTTTGCATACGAAGAAAATACTGTCATAGATACAGTTATGATGGGAAATCAAGAATTATATGATATAATGCAAGAAAAAAATGCAATTTATGCAAAACCTGATTTTTCTGAAGAAGATGGAATGAAGGCTGCAAAATTAGAAGAAAGATTTGCAGAATTAGATGGTTGGAATGCAGAGTCTGATGCGGGAATTTTATTAAATGACTTAGGAATTGAAGGCGAAAAGCATTATAAATATATGAAAGAATTGGAAGATAAAGATAAAGTTAAAGTTCTTTTAGCACAAGCTTTATTTGGAAATCCAGACATTCTTTTATTGGATGAGCCTACAAACGATTTGGATTTAAAAACAATAGCATGGCTTGAAGAATTCTTAATTAATTTTGAAAATACAGTTATTGTTGTATCACATGATAGATATTTCTTAAATAAAGTATGTACAAATATTTGTGATGTAGACTTTGGAAAAATTAAAGTATATCCAGGAAACTATGACTTCTGGTATGAATCTAGCCAATTATTACAAAAACAAATGAGAGAGCAAAATAAAAAGAAAGAAGAAAAAATAAAAGAATTACAAGCTTTTATTGCTAGATTTAGTGCTAATGCATCAAAATCTAAACAAGCAACATCAAGAAAAAAATCACTTGAAAAAATACAACTTGATGAAATAACTCCATCTAACAGAAAATATCCATATATAGATTTTAAACCAGATAGATTACCAGGAAATGATATTTTAAAAGTAGAAAATATATCAAAAACTATAAATGGAGAAAAAATCTTAAACAATGTATCATTTACAGTAAAAGCAAATGATAAAATAGCCGTTATAGCAGATAATGAAAATGCAAAAACTGTATTATTCCAAATATTAGCAGGAGAGATGCAACCAGATGCTGGAAAAATTACTTGGGGAACAACAATAACAAGTAGTTACTTTCCTAAAGATAATAATTACTTATTTGAATCAGATTTATCAATTACAGATTGGCTAAGACAATATTCAAAAGATCCTGATGAAACTTATGTAAGAAGCTTTTTAGGAAGAATGTTATTTTCTGGAGAAGAAGCATTAAAGCCAGTTAATGTTTTATCAGGAGGCGAGAAGGTTAGATGTGTATTATCAAAGCTAATGCTTTCTGGAGCAAATTTCTTAATTTTTGATGAACCAACTAATCATTTAGATATGGAAAGTATAACTGCATTAAACGAGGGTATGTCAAGATTTACAGGAAATATGATATTTACATCTCATGATCACCAATTAATGCAATCTATTGCGAATAGAATAATAGATATCAAAGAAGACAAGGTTATTGATAGAGAAGTATCTTATGATGAATACTTAGGAATTGAATAAAAAAATAAAAACAAAATAAAAAATAAGCTAAAAATTTTACTCATTTTTTGTTTTGTTTTTTTATACATGAAAAGTATTGTAATAATTCTTTGGTTAGTTTATAATTTTAGTAAATCACTATAATTTGAAAAAACTTTATATAAATTAATAATTAGTCGTTTTAAAATATTTATACAGCTAAAGTGACAAAATGCTAATTAAAAGTGACAAAGTTCAAGTTAAAGTTGATAGCCAAAATACAAGAAATAATGTACAATTAAAGTACTAAAGAAGAAAGGGGAGAAAATATGAAATTTAGTGAAAAATTAATGAGCCTAAGAAAAAGTAAAGGGTGGTCGCAAGATGAATTTGCTCAAAAATTAGGGGTAACAAGACAAACTGTATCAAAATGGGAACTTGATCAAACAGCACCAGACATGAATAAATTAATAGAAATGTCAAAATTGTTTGGAATATCGTTAGATGAATTAGTTAATGATATTGAAAATGCTAATTCGGAGAATACATATAAAGAAAGTGCAGTTGAGAAAAACAATAAAAAAATTGCTATTATTATATTTGTAATAGGAATAATTATTGTATTAATTTTATGTGGTATTGGTCTGATTAAACAAAACAATGCAAAAAATACAAATGAAGAAAGAAGACAGCAAGCATTAGAACAATCACAAACGGCAATTAACAATGCAAATGCAAGACTACAAGAGATTAAAGGAATATATTATCCTTTGAAAGATAAATATGAAGCAAAAAGTGAAGAAAGAGAAAATCTTAACATGAGGGATTCTGATTGGCTTGCTAAAGTAAGAAAAATTGACAGAGAATTAAGCGAAATAAACTCTCAGATTAATTCGCTAGAACAAGAAAGAGATAATTTATTAAATGACGATTATGTGGTTTATTATCAATTAGTTGAACCAATATCATATAATATATTTTATTATATAGGCGCAGGTGTATTTGCTGGAATGTCATTAATAGCACTAATTTATTTTCTTGTTACAAGAAGAAAAAAATAAATTTAATAGGAGGTGAAAAATATGCTAATTTCTACAACATCAACAATAGAAGGAAAAAAAATAAAAGAATACAGGGGCATAGTTTTTGGAGAAGTCATAAATGGCGTTGATTTTATAAAAGATTTTACTGCTAGTATTACAAATGTTATAGGTGGTAGAGCAGCGACATATGAAGAAGAATTAATAAACACAAGAGCTGATGCTATTAAAGAAATGATGGAAAGAGCAGAAAAAATTGGAGCTAATGCTGTAATTGGGGTAAAAATAGATTATGAACCAATGGGAGAATCTAACTATATGTTAATGGTAGTAGCTTCAGGAACGGCAGTTGTAATAGAATAATATAAAAATAGAGGGGAAGGTATAATTTATGAAGAAAAATGGAGAATATGCAGGAGTAGATGAAAAATTCATTCCGGAAAATGAAAAATATGTAGATGAATCTATATTAGGAAATAAAGAGGAAAGCAAAAAGAAAATTTACAAAACAGGCAAAACAATAATAATAGTTTATATTCTAATTATTGTATTAATGTTTGTTATACCTGTAGGAGTTGGAATTTGGTGCTTTGTAGCATTCAATAAAAGTGCGGATAATCAATTTGAAACAGCTGAAAATATAAGTGGTGGCTTTTTATCAACTATCATATATCAAATTAAAAAAGAAAATGCTGAATTTGATGTTACTGAATTTAATAACAATTTAAGCAGCTTACAAGGAACACAAAGTAAAATCTTCCTTTCAAGATATCTAGATAATATTATTACAAAAAATAAAACATATAGTAACCACACTATAACAGTAACATATAATGAGATAACTACATCAGATGAAGATGAAATAATAAAAATAAAACACTCACTTAAAGACGATTGCAAGTATGAAGCTTCTGTAGGATATGATGCACAAGGATATATAAACACGGTAAAAATTATGGATATATAAAACAAAAAAGAGTTTCTTAAATTGAAACTCTTTATATTTTTACTATTTTGTAGCTTCTGTTTTGCCAGATACAAAGAAATAAAATGCAAATGTTGCAAATTGAATGTATGGAAGTAACCATAAGTAGCCAATCCCAAATGTAAAAGATGCAAGTATTGCCCAACCTATAAATGAAAGTTCTAGGCAAAATAGCTTTCCACGTTTTCCAGTCATTAGTTCTTTGCTTTTTTCAACAGCATCTTTTGCAGTTAAAGATTCATCATCTGCTGCTACAATATAAGCTAATTTATAATAATAAGATTGTGTAATTAGTAATATTTCAGATACTACTAGTAAAATAAATCCTACTACTAATATAACCATGTTTGCTCCTGTTACTGCAGAAAGAGCTAATGAAGAAGCAGCTGGCGCTGGAAATGTAAATAAACTTACTGCGAATGTTGAAATAATTACATAGGCTATCATTACATAAGATACAACCATTAATATAATAGGAACAATTAATTTTACAAAAATTTTAAAAGTAATTCCCCAAGCTTTTCCAAAGTTAGAAAATCCTAAAGAGAAAAAGCTAAATGCATCTGAAGCTTCACCTTTATATACTTTAAAAAGTGAAATAATTAATCCAAATGTTAATGGAATTTGAATTACTGTTGTTCCTAATGAAACTAATGAGTGCATGTAAGAATTTTCTTCAAATAATCCTTGCACAAATCCTAGTAAGAAAAATACTGCTAAGTATGCAAGAATTGTGAGTGCAACTTTGCCCCATTTTCCATCAAGTTTTCTACGAGCTTCTGCTCTAAAATCTGAAGAAATCATAATTTATCCTCCTTTTATTTATGATGTATTAATTATATACTAAGAAAAAAATATACGCAACAAAATACAACAAAATTCGACTGTCTGGTAAGACAATATTAATAATTATTATATAAAAGATAATTGAAATTAGTACAAAAATAATATAAAATACAAATGAAAGAATATAATGGAGGCAAACTGATGATAGAAATAGCAAAAGTCATTTCAAATGAATTAAATGTAAGAGAAAAACAAGTACAAATGGCAGTAAATTTAATAGATGAAGGAAATACAATTCCATTTATTGCAAGATACAGAAAAGAAGCAACAGGTGGTTTATCTGACGAAGAGCTAAGAACTTTGGGAGAAAGATTAAACTATTTAAGAAATTTAGAAACAAGAAAAGAAGAAGTAAAAAATTCAATAAATAATCAAGGAAAACTTACGGACGAGCTTGTAGCACAACTTGAAGATGCAATAACTCTTGCAGAAGTAGAAGATATTTATAGACCATATAAGCAAAAGAAGAGAACAAGAGCAACTATTGCAAAAGAAAAAGGCTTAGAACCACTTGCGCAAGCAATTATTGAGCAAGATGAAAAGATAAATGTTTATGATTTAGCAAAAGAATATATAAATGAAGAAAAAGATATAAAAACACAAGAAGATGCCATAAGTGGTGCTTTAGATATAATTGCTGAAAGTATATCTGACAATAGTACATATAGACAAAAAATTAAGAAGTTATGCTATCAAGAAGGAATAATTGTAACTAAAGGAACAAAAGAAGAAAAGTCAGCATATGATATGTACTATGATTTTAGTGAAAAATTAAATAAAATTCCAAGTCATAGAATTCTTGCTATAAATAGAGGAGAAAAAGAGGAATTCTTAAAAGTAAAAATTGAAAAACCAGAAGAAAAAATACTAAATTTCATAGAAAAGGATATAATTAAAAACAAATCTAATGAAGAACTTCTAAAAAATTGTATTGAAGATAGTTTTACAAGGCTTATTGAGCCATCTATAGATAGAGAAATAAGATCAGATTTAACTGATAAAGCTGATGAACAAGCAATAAAAGTATTTGGAAAAAATGTAAAACAGTTGTTACTTGCAAGTCCAATAAAAGGAAAAACAGTAATTGGATTCGACCCAGCATATAGAACTGGTTGCAAAATTGCTGTAATTGACGAAACAGGAAAGTTATTAGATACAACTACAGTGTATCCAACTGAACCACAAAATGATGTTGAAGGTGCAAAAAAGAAATTAACAGAGTTAATATTAAAATATGATGTTAATATGTTTGCAATAGGAAATGGAACTGCCTCAAGAGAGTCCGAACAATTTGTTGCAGAACTTATAAAAGAAGTAAAAGAAAAATATAATAAAGAGCTTGTTTATGTTATAGTTTCAGAAGCTGGTGCATCTGTGTATTCAGCATCAAAACTTGCAACTGAAGAATATCCAGATATAAATGTTTCTTTAAGAGGAGCAATATCAATAGCAAGAAGACTTCAAGATCCTTTAGCTGAGCTTGTAAAAATAGAACCAAAGGCAATAGGCGTAGGTCAATATCAACATGATGTAAACCAAAAACAACTAGAAGAAAGTTTAACAGGAGTTGTAGAAGATGCTGTAAATAAGGTAGGCGTAGATGTAAATACTGCTACACCATCATTACTTTCTTATGTTTCTGGAATAAATAAAACAATCGCAAAGAATATTGTAAAATACAGAGAAGAAAATGGAAAAATAAAAGAAAGAAAAGAACTTTTAAAAGTATCAAAGCTTGGAAATGTTGCGTATGAGCAATGTGCAGGGTTTATAAGAGTTCCTGGAGGAAAAAATCCATTAGAAATAACAGGCGTTCATCCAGAAAGCTATAAAGTTGCAGAAGAGCTATTTAAAAAATTAGGATATGATGTAAAAGACTTAAGTGATAAAGAAAAATTTGGCGAAATAAGAGGAAAATTAGCATCAATTAATAATAATAAAGAAATTAGTAGCTTGGCAAAAGAGTTAAATGTAGGGGAGCTTACACTTAAAGATATTGTTGAAGAACTTATAAAACCAGGAAGAGATCCAAGAGAAGATATGCCTAAGCCAATATTAAGATCTGATGTTTTAAAATTTGAAGATTTAAGACCAGGAATGATACTAACTGGAACTGTTAGAAATGTAACTGATTTTGGTGCTTTTGTAGATGTTGGAGTTAAGCATGATGGACTAGTTCATATATCACAAATGAGTGAGGGTTTTGTAAAAAATCCTTCAGAAGTAGTATCTGTTGGAGATATTGTAAAAGTACAAGTATTAGAAATAGATAATGATAGACAAAAAGTAAAATTAACAATGAAAGTAAAATAAAGCAAAAAATAGGGAGTTTAAATATTTTTAAAAGATGATGCTATTTAATTACATCAGGATTATAAAAATATATTAAACTTCCTAATAATATTTTATAAATATTTTATTTGTATTTTTCTTGAATTTGAGCAATTTCTTGATAATCATTATTTAATATATCTAAGAATATGCCTGCGATTTCTGGATCGAATTGAGTTCCAGAACATTTTTTTATTTCTTCTTTTACAAAATCTAAAGGAAGAGAGTTTCTATATGTTCTTTTTGATGTCATAGCATCAAATGTATCTGCGACTGCTGCAATTCTTGCTATAAGTGGAATATCAGTACCTGCAAGTCCACTTGGATAGCCACGACCATCAAATCTTTCATGGTGATGTTTTACCATTGGTAATATATCCTTAAATACTTTTGCATCACCTAAAATATGAGCGCCTATAGTTGGGTGATTTTTTATTTGTGAATATTCATCATCACTCAATTTTGACTCTTTAAGTAATATGCTGTCTGGAATTCCTATTTTTCCAATATCGTGGAATAATCCACCTATTTTTAATGTATGAAGAGTTGCTTCATCAAGGCCCATCTTTTTTCCGATTAAAACAGAAAATTCAGAAACTCTGTCAGAGTGACCACGAGTGTATGGGTCTTTGGCTTCAACTGTTTGACGAAGAATGCCTATTGTATCTAAATAAGCTTTTTCAAGTTCTTCATTTTTATCTTCAAGAGCCATGTTAATACTCCTTATTGTATTCATTTGCTCGATAGATTTTATACCTGATTCTATAAGTAAAAGAAGTTGGTCAAATTTATCGCTTTTTTCGCAATATCCTTGAATATCGAGTCTTTTTATGGTTTCAAGTGGTGGAGCTAAATCCTTATGACCTGTTAGTAATAAGATGTATAAATCCTTATTAAATTTTCTAATTTCTTCTACAACTTCATCACCATGGATGGGATCCATCATAAAGTCTAGAATCATTAAATCAAAATGCTCGTTTTTTACAAGGTTAATTGCTTCTAAGGGATTAGTTATACCTGTAAAGCTGTAACCAGAGCGCTTTAAAAAGATTGATAAAGAATCAACAATTCCTTGTTCATCATCAACTACAATAATTTTGTAACCGTTTTCTGAATAATTAACTTGATTTTTTCTCATGTTCAAAGTCCCACATTAGCTATAGCTAAATCCTTTCAATAGTATGAACCATAATATAATAAAATATTCAATTAAACACAAAATATTCTATTATATCGCTATTATAATAATAAATAAATAAAAAAGCAATACAAAATAAAAAAATAGAGGGAGTTCCCTCTATTAGCGAAATACGTTAGTTTTGTAAAGGAAGTATTACATTGAAAGTTGTACCTTTTCCGACTTCTGATGTAAATGTAATATCCCCGTTGAAATGTCCTTTTACAGTTGAATATGACATGAACATTCCAAGACCAGTTCCGTTTTTTCCTTTAGTTGTAATCATTGATTTAAATAGTTTTTCTTTAACTTCATCTGTCATACCACAACCGTTATCTGATACAGATATAATTAAATCATTATCTTCTTTAGAAACGGCTAAATCTATAACATCAAATTTTTTGCCGTTATATGCTTGAATAGCATTTGTTATTAAATTGTTTATTACTTGTACTAAGCTGTTAATATCACCTACAAGAGATGTATCTTCAGGAACATTTACTTTTACATTAAGTGTTAAGTTTGCATTTTGAATTTCATGCTTCATTAAAATATTAACTCTTTTTAATAACTCTGAAACAGTAAATGTTTCACTTTGATTTTCTGATAATGCAACGGCTTGGCCTTTTACGGCTGTTATAATATCAGACATATATGCTGTATATTGTTGTATTTTTGAAATCCAATCACGCATATCATTTGCGATTGCATGATGGTCTTCATTTGTTACTTCTGGGTCACCAACTGATTTATCGTATTCATCAATTAAATCTGTAAGACCTTGGCTTGCGCCAGATATAGACATTATTGGTGTTTTTAAGTTATGTGAAATACCACCAATTAATTGACCAAGTGATGCTAGACGTTCTTTCTCCATAAGAGTTTCTTGGTTGTCTTTTATTGTTTGAACATATTGATTTTGCTGAGTTTGAATATGGTTAAATGATGAAACCAAATCTCCAATTTCATCATTTGATATGACAGGTAATTTATTTACTAAAGTATCATCATTTGATGTTATCTTTTTAAATCCATCTACAATCTGTAACAAGTCATTAGAAATAGATTTTCCAAATAGTACAAGTACTACAGTAGCAAGTATTAAAAGTGAAATAAATGCTATTATTAAATAATGAAAAGTTATTCCAGACTCTACATTAAATAAAATACCAACGTAGATTATTCCAGCTTCAGTTTTCAATTTTAAAGTACTTCCTTGAGCATCTATTCCGTAACTATCGTAAGTTCTACCATCATATCTATCAGATATTTGAATTGTGTATTGTTTTACAAATTCACTAACTTCAGGTCCTCTTATTGTTGTTAAATTGTTATTATTATCAATTACAAATATAGAATGTTTATTGGTGTCATATAATTTTATAGAAGATATGATATTTTTTATTTCTTCAAGAGAATATTCTTTGTTTGTATCAAATGATGAATGTAACATTCTTGAATATACATCATAATAAATATTTTCAGCTTCTTTAACAGATCCAGAATAACTAACTAAACCTGTTACCAAAATACACATTACAACAAGAGGAATTGTTTGTAATATTATTTTTTTCCATAAGTTTACTCTATATCCTAAGTTACCATCTGAAGAATATGTTTCTGAAAGGATTTCAGCATATATATTTTTTGCAAATATGAAAGAACATACAGATAATATTAATAAAACTGAAATTATTAAAACTAAAGTTTTTATTATCATTATAGGTTGATGGCTTCCTGTTATAACAAGGAAAGCCGCAGTTATAACAGGAGGAGTTAAAAGCTCTAATGTAAATATTATATATGGTAAGTTAAAACACTTTTTTCGTACTTTTTTTATTAAATTTAAATCAGAATATTTTTCATTATCAGGCAATTTATACCATTTATCAATATCTCGTAATAAAAATTTTGATAATAAATATAATGATATAAATACAACTAGTGAAATTAGTATAAATTGCTGATAGTATGCTATGAACGACATTTCTACATCAAAGGGTGTGTTAATGGATTCTGGTCCATAGTTTAATATTGTTGGTAATAAAAGGCTTACAACAATTAAAAAGATTAATGCAATAGAATAATATCTAAATGTTATTCTTAAACTAGGTGTGCTAAATATTTTTTGATTTATTTTTCTAAACATTTTTTATCCTTTCTCATATGTATTATTTAATAAATCCTACTTTTTTCATGTAGTCAATAATTTTATAAATATATTCGTCAGTTATTACAGGCCAATCAAAGCCCAACATGTGTAGATAGTTTATTGTAAATTCTGATTTTATATTAACTGAAAAGTTATAATTTAAACTTAATTGATTATCAGCATCTACTGAAAAGTCATTTACAATAGAATCTAAAGCTGAGTATTTATCTGTTGTTGCTATAGAGTGCAATAAATTATTAAACTCTTCTTTTGATAAAATGTCAATATTGAAACCAGACATTCTAAATACAGAAATTAAGCTTTCAACACGCATTAAATTTTGGTTATATAAATTAAATACCTTATTGTCACAAATAGAATTTTTTGCAAGTGTAATAATAGCTTTAGCACAAGAATCTACAGGAGTAAATTCTATTTTATTATCTAACATATTATCTGATACAGCCCCTAACATAACTAGAGATTTAATTCTATTATAAAAAGCATTATGTGATATTTTTTGTTGGAAAACACCATCTGAAAAACGGCCAGTTACAATTCCAATTCTTAGAATTTGGGCAGTTAAGCCTCTTTCCATATAAGAAAGTATAATAGTTTCTGATTTAAACTTGCTATATACATAAACATTATCAGTATAATGTTGACCTATATATAAATTATTCTCAGAAAAATCAACATTTCGGTTATCTTGACGTACAAGGTAATTTCCAGAAACACTTATTGAGGAAATATGAATTAATCTTTTATGATATCTATAAGCAAATTCTGCAATGTTTTTGGTTCCTTCAATGTTGATATCTTCAAAATCATCATACTTTCCATAGTGACTAACTTTTGCAGCAGTATGAATGATTGTAGAAAATTTATGTGAAAAACTCTCTAAATCAGAAATACTATAACCAAAATCTTTATCTGTAATTGAGCCAGAAAGCACATATAATCTATCTTTTAACTTGGCTATATCAAAATCAAAATAGAACATATAAGCTTGTCTTAATCTTTCAAATGAAGTTTCATTTTCTTTTTCACGAACTAAGCAAAATACTTTATGGTTTGTATTTTGAAGTAATTCATGAAGAATATGAATTCCAATAAAACCATTTGCACCTGTTAATAAGATATTTCCAAGTGAATCATCAGATTTATTTAATTTCTGAAAATCTAATAATAGTTTTTCTTTAGAATGCATAAACTGTTCTGGAATTTGATATTTCTTTTCTAGCTTAGTACTATTTGTATCATCTAATTTCTTTGCTAATTCATGAATAGTAGTATATTTATAAAAGTCTTGTGTAGATAATACCAAATTATAGCGCAATAGTAAAGCTTGTGCATTAATAATTCCTAAAGAATCTAAACCAAAATCAAAAAATGGTGTATTAATGTCTAAGTCAGAAGCGTTTAATATCTCACTAAGCACGTTAGATATTTCTTTTTCTGTATCAGTAGATGCTAGGGTTACTGGCTTTTTTAAGTTCTCAACTTTTGGAAGTCTTTTTACATCTAGTTTTCCATTAGGTGTTAAAGGAAGTTTGTCCAAATAAATATAATGTGCTGGAATCATGTAATTTGGTAAATATTTTAACAAGTAGGCAGAAATATCTGATTCGACAAGTTCCTTTGATGATGAAGTGTAATAGCAAACTAAAAATTTATTATCATAAGCTGTTACTACAGCATCAGTTATATTTGGAAACTTTAATAATATATTTCTAATCTCCTGTAATTCGATTCTATAGCCTCTTATCTTTACCTGGAAATCTGTACGACCTAAATGTACAATTTCACCGTCATTTGTAAAATAAGCAAGGTCATTAGTATTATATATAACATTGTTTGTTGAATAAGGAGATGTTATAAATTTTTCTGCTGTTAAATCAGCTTTTTTCCAGTAGCCTGCAGAAACTCCATCACCACCAATGTATAATTCACCACATACATTTGGTGGAAGAAGTTTTTTATTTTTATCTAATATGTAACATTTTGTATTAGCAATAGGTTTGCCAATGGTAATACAATTGAATTTTGTTAAATCCTTAATTGTAGACCATACAGTAGTTTCTGTAGGACCATACATATTGAATATTTTCGCAGTAGAATATTTTTGTAACTTCTCTAATAGGATTTTTGGAAAAGCTTCTCCACCAACCATAATATCTGTTAAAGCATCTAAAAAATACAAATCTGTTTCATCTGATAATAAAGAAAGATATCTAGATGGAGTGGTTTGAATCATATTTACAGAATGCTTTTCACATAACCTTTTTAGTAAAGAAGGAGACATTTGTTCTTCATCACTGGCCAAAATTAATTTCATTCCAGAAGTCAAACTTCCCCAGATTTCTAATGCAAAAATATCAAAACACATTGTAGTTACAGAAATCATAATTTTATTTTCATTAAAATCAATAATATTTTTTTCTGCAACTAAAAAGTTATTTAAATTTATGTGTTTAATCATAACCCCTTTAGGTTTTCCGGTTGAACCAGAAGTATAAATCATATATACTAAAGATTCTGGATTGATAACTAAATTGATATTCTCTTTTGAATATTCACTATTAAAGATTGTTGAATTATTCAAAGAAATATTTATGTGCTCTATATTATTAGCATGTGCAAGTAACATAGTTGAGTCATTAACAAGTAGCTTTTTACATTCACTATTATCAATAATGTAAGAAATTCTTTCTTCTGGATATGTTGGATCTATTGGCAAATAAGCAGCTCCAGCTTTTAGAATAGCAATTAAGCCAATAATCATTTCAGGAGAACGGTTAATAAGTAAACCAATTATATCTCCAGCAGTTGTGCCAGTTTTTATAAGGTAATTTGCCAATATGTTAGATTTTTCATTTAACTCTTTATATGTAAAAGCTGTTTCTTTAAATACAAGAGCTGTTTTATCTGGATTTTGAGCAACTTGTTCTTCAAAATAATCAATAACGGTTTTACTTTTATCATATTCTAAATATGTATCATTAAATTCATTTAATATTCTATTTTTTTCTTCATCTGTAACAATATCAATATCACATAATAATATTGTTGGATTTGCTAGAATTTGAGATATCATGCTAGAAATTCTATTATGAATATTTGATATATCTATATCAGAATATTTGCTTATTTTATAGTCGTAAGCAATATTCAAAGTTCCTTCATCATTCATGTCAAACATGTGAATTTGCATTGAATCTGCAACATTGTTATTAAATATCCAATCAACTCTATAAGGAATTTCAGAACTATTTCTGTTTGTTTTAGAGTTTTGGTAAGAAATAAGAATGTCATATAAATTTGGCTGTGAAGGATTTGTTTTTCTGACATGCTCTAATATATTTTGATATGGATATTTTTGATGTCTAAATACTGACAAAGTATCTTTTGCAATGTTTTGAGCAAATTCCACAAATGAAGAATTATCAGTTAAATTAAATTGCAAAGGAACTGTACTAATAAACATACCAGGAGTATTTTTTTCTACAAAAGTAGATCGATTTAATACAGGTGTGCCTAAAGTAAAGTTAGTTAAGTTTGATACTCTACCAATATAAAGCGCATATATACCCATCAAAAAGTTGAATATTGATATTCTGTTATTTCTACAAAATTCGTTAATGTTATCCACAGTTTGTTTACTAAATGTGAATAACATACGATTTGCTTCACAATTTTCGTTTAAAGGGGTTTTTAAAGAGGGGATAATACCAACATCAGGAACAGATGTAAATGTTTCTTCCCAATATTGTTTATCCTTTTCAAATTTTTGACTTAATAAATATTGTTCTTCTGATAATATGTAATCTGCGTATGATGCAGGTTTTTCAGGATTATCAGAACCTGTTTTTAAAGAATTGTAAATTGTTGTTACTTTGCTAGCAAGTAAACTAGCAGTGCAAGCGTCGCCAACTAAATGACTTAATCCTATAATTAAGCCACCTGTTAAATCTGGAAATCTAAATAATACAATATTATTTAAATCACCTTCAAGAACTTGGTATTTTTGAGCCACCAATTTAGATTCAAGTTCTTTTAAATCTTTAGGTGAACTTAAATCATAAAGTGGATATTCTTTAAAAGCAAAGTCGGTAAAAAATTGCTTAATTGTACCATCTTTCAATTGATTTAGATGAATACGAAGAGCATCGTTATCTCTAACTAAAATATTTATTGCTTCATTTAATTTAGTGAAGTCAATTACTTCGCTAATAGAAACTGTTCCACAAAGGTTGTTTATTGTTGAACCTTTGTAGAATTGCTCTGTTAGCCAGATTGATTTTTGTGGGTTTGTTAAATCATATAGTGGTTCATATTGGTTTTGCATACTCAAAACTATTCTATGCAAGACTTACCTTGCATAGCCTTTCTACGAATTATTAATTATTTTCATTTCTTCATGTCTTTTTATCTTTTGAGTAGTTGTTTTTATTAATGGTTTATTTGTTAAACTAAACTCTCTAATATATTTGTAAATAGGTAATGTTTTATTTATGTTTTTTATTTCTTCATCAATATGTTCTTTTAGTTGTTCATCAGTTAAATTTGAGCTTTTTACTGTATCATCTGAATAAACAATTTTTGCTAAAATTCTGTCATCTTTTTCGTAAATCATGCTTTCAGAAACTACATCAATTTTATTTATAAGTGCTTCAAGTTCTTCAGGGAATACATTTTTTCCATTTGATAAGACTATTAAATCCTTTTTTCTACCTGTAATAAATAGACTTCCGTCTTTATCAAAATAACCTAAATCTCCTGTACAGAACCATCCGTCCTTAAATGCATTTTTTGTTGCTTCTTCATTTTGATAATATCCAAGCATGACATTTGGACCTTTTACTAAAATTTCGCCAATTCCTGTGTTGTCAGGATTATCAATTTTTACTTCTTCATTGTATAAAGGATAACCTGATGAACCAGTTTCTTTATGATATTTATCGCTTTCACAAGAAATAACAGGCGCAGTTTCAGTTAAGCCGTAGCCTTGTAACATATCAATACCGATTGTGTTAAATAAGTGAATAACTTTTGCATCTGTTGAAGATGCTCCATAAATTATTGTTCGCATATTTGGACTGATATTGTCTAAAACTTCTTTAAATAGTTTTCTTCTTAAATCTATATGGAAAAATCTTAAGAAGTTTGAAAATGCACATAAAATTTTAAAAGGAATGTATTTTCCAGATTTTTTTACGCCTCGTATAATTTGTCTAGACATAAGTTCCAAAACTGCTGGAACACATACGAGTCCGCTTATGCTATATTCTTTTAAATTTTTTCCAATATCTTTTATACTATCTGCAAAGCATAGTCTAAATCCTATATAGTAGCAAAATAGAAAACTTGCAGTACATGCCAAAGTGTGATGTAAAGGTAAGAATACTAAAATGCTATCATTTGGTTCTTTTTTTATTAAAGTTGTCATTGCAGATACATTTGAGCATAGATTTTTTTGTGAAAGCATTACGGCTTTTGGTTTGCTAGTTGTACCAGATGTATATATAAGTACAGATAGTTTATTATTATCAATTACTATATTTGGATAGATTGCATCTTTTGAAATAATATGTTCCTCACCAGCTTTTATTAATAAAGGATAAGATAATATCTGCTCTTTATTTTCTTCATAATCCATGCAAATAAAATGCTTTGTTGAATTTTCAGAAGATGCCATAACTTTACTAATTAAAGGCAAAAATTTTTTGTCAAATAGTATTGCATCTACTTGACTCTCTAATATTAATCTTAAAAGTTCTGCCTCAGGTAACATTGCATCCAAAGGCACAATTATATTACCAGAAGTAGCTATTGCAAAATAACTTGTGCACCATTCATATCTATCAGGTGAAATAATTGCTATTTTGCTATTTGATAAGCCTAAGTTTAAAAGCCCTTCGCCAAGACTTTGAACGGTATGCTTAAATTCATTAAATGTAATATCTTTAATTTGTTTATTTACTTTTATAGAAAATGCAATTTCATTGCTAAATTGCGATGTTGCTATATCAATTAATTCTCTAAAATTATTACAACTTTTTTCTTCATATATTTTATTTTTTTGCATAGTAAATCTCCTATATAGTCATTTTAACATTACAAACAAGTATTTTCAATACTTATAGCTAAAATAACATAAGAAAAATACGACAAAATTCGATAAAATTTGTGCATTAGAAAGCGAAATATCATAAACACGAAAGTATATATTTATAAAATTTGGAAAAAATTAAATAAAAGCAGGAGGGAGCAAATGAGTAGAGGTCAAAAATTTATAAAAAGTTTAGAAGTAGTAGCAATACTAATTTTAGTAATTTCATTTATAGTACTAGCATATTGCATTTATATTTCAGTAAATATGGAGAAAAATTATGCTAGTCAATCAAACTATAATGCACAAAAAACAAGTGCTACAATTGAGGAAGAAAAGAATACTAAAATACCAATATCAGAAATTATTGAAAATGTTAATGAATCTGTTGTTGGAATTTCCAAAATAAAAAGTGTGGGGAATACAATATTTTTAAATAAAGGTAGTGAAGAATTAGGTCTTGGAACTGGATTTATAGTGTCAGAAAATGGCTATATTGTAACCAATCAGCATGTTTCAGGCGCTAAAGGCTCAATTTGTTATGTTACCTTAAAAGATGGAAGAAAATTCGATGCAAAAGTTGTATGGGCAGACGAAGATATTGATTTAAGTGTAATAAAAATAAATATGACAAGTCTAAAAGCTGTAGAACTTGCAAATTCTGATGAAATTAGTATTGCACAGACAGTGTACGCAATAGGAAATCCAATCGGTTATGAATTTCAAAGAACAGTGACTGCAGGAATTATCAGTGGACTTGACAGAACTATAAAAATAGTTGAAGACGATAAAACAAGTTATATGGAAGATTTGATTCAAACAGATGCAACGATAAACTTAGGGAACAGCGGAGGTCCACTAATAAATGAAGAGGGAAAAGTAATAGGAGTAAACTCTGTGAAAATAACATCAGCAGAGGGAATAGGCTTTGCAATACCTGTAAATATTATAAAACCAATAGTTGAAAAATTTATAGCAGAAGGAGATTATTCTCAGCCAACTTTAGGGATATTTGCTTATGACAAAAACATGATTCCATATATAAATTCTGAATTAAAAACTAACAAAACATTAGAAAGTGGAATATATGTAACTTCTGTTACAAAAGGTTCACCTGCAGCTAAAGCAGATATTGCAGAAGGTGATATTATTCTACAAATAGATGATGTGGTAATTGAAAAAATGAGCGAACTTAGAACATATATTTACTCAAAAAAAGTAGGGGATGAGGTTAAAATAAAATTGCTAAGAAATAACAAAGAACAAGAAATAAGTGTAATTCTTGCAAAAAAATAAAAAAATTTCTAAAATATAGGTTTAAAATAGATATGTCACAAATACATTGAAAATAAAATATTGAAAAGAGAGCACAAAAATGATATT
>CAKPKE010000016.1 GCA_934167095.1 uncultured Clostridia bacterium | reverse complement strand
AGAACACCTATTATAAAGGGTTAAATAGTTTCACCCTTAGACAGTTTTCAAGTAAAATAAATACTATGACTTTTTCTGTGACAATAATATGTTTGATGCTGTTTATAACAATCTGTGTGCTATCAAGTGCATTATCGATGAAGAATTCTTTAAATAAAAACTTCATTGATTTCTCACCAAGAGATATAGAACTTTCAAAAAGATGTAACGTTAATCAAGAAGAATCTGATATTACAGATATACAAAAGGAGAATTTAAAATTAAGTATTGAAGAAGCATTTAAAAAATTGGGGTTTGATTTTAATAGCAATTTAAAAAATATTGTTAAATTTTCATTATATTATGATGATAATGTTACATTAAAGTCTACACTTGGATCTTATCATGAAATAGCAAATAAACAATATCCATTTTTAAATTATAGTGACTATATTATTTTAGTTAAAAATAGTGATTATAATAATATAGCAGATAGCTTTCATTTGGAAAAAGTCAAGTTGGAAGATAATGAATATGTTGTAGTAGGAAATTATTCGAGCATTATTAATATTAAAAATGAAGCCTTAGAAAGAAATACTAAGATAACAATAAATCAAAAAGATTATTATCCAAAATATAAAAAGGCAATCAGTGGTTTTTATGAAATGGGAAGTCAAGAAACAGAAGCTGGTTTCATTGTTTTACCAGACAATGCTCTTAAAGACGAACAAAAAATTAGAAATCAAATTATTGCTGATTATAATGGAAATCCTGATGATATTGAATCTACAATTAATTCAATCACTAAAAATAATCAATTTTATATTGATTACGGCATAACTATTAATACAAAAAAAGATATTAGAGAAGCAAGTATTGGTTTAGGTGCTGTAGTTACATTTTTAGGTTTATATTTAGGTATCATATTTTTAATATCATGTGCTGCAATTCTTGCTCTAAAAGAGTTATCAGAATCAAGTGATAATGTAGAGAAGTTTAAGATGTTAAGAAGAATTGGTGTAGATGAAGCAATGATTAATAAGGCTTTATTTAGACAAATTGGAATATTTTTCATGTTTCCACTTATTTTAGCAAGCATACATTCAGTATTTGGAATAATGTTTTGTAACAATATTTTAAAAACAATGGGTGTTAATTTTAATTTAAAATCAGTTATAATAACAGCTTTATTTATAATATTTGTATATGGAGGTTATTTCTTTATAACTTATATATGTAGTAAAAATATAATTAAAGAAAAATAATATATCTGATAAAACGATAAAAGAGGCTATTACAAGCCTCTTATTTTAATACTCCAATTTCTCCATATCAAATAATGGAGAGTCATAAAAATCTTTAAGTTCTATTTTTAAAGTTTTACATATTTTAAAGATAATTGTAGAACTTGGATTATCTACATTGTTTGCTAATAATGCTATAATGTCAATGTAGTTAAATAAAAATATGAAATTTATAATTGATTAAGCAGTACGAAAGGATTATAAAAGTTTTTTTGTATTGCTTTTTTTATCAAAAAATGATGGAAATAAATGGATTTGGAGGAGTAGTAAGAAATGTTTGAAGAATTATTAATATAAGTACTATTTATTATTGTTTTAATTATTTTGTGCATAATTTCTAATTTGTATTCAAAAAATGAAGAAGAAAAAGAAAAAAATAAGAGAAGGCAGGAATATGAAGAATTACATACATTAAGTGGAAGAATTAATTATCATAGAAGCCAAGAAATTAGTACTTATAAAATATCCCCCCAGGGACCGATTTGGGTCTCTGGGGGAGGTTTTTTTACAATAGTAGACTAAGATCCCATGCACCGGCGAATCTAAAAAATTCAGAAGAAAAATAAAATTCGTTCAAAAGGGCAGGAGTTATGGAGTAAAGTAATGATTTGAGGGGACAATAGCGAATGAAACCATCAACACTACTGTCTATGGCGATCACCTTGTCATCATGGAAGCCAACCAGAACAATGAAGTGCTCATAATTTATGTCGAATGTTTCTGGCCCAGCTTTCATGCATGTGATATAATCATCACTATATAGATTTTCTTCTATCCGTTCTACTAGCTTATCTAGGTCTTTACTGAAGTAAATTCTTTTGTCCACACGTACAAGTACGGGATGCCCACTTAAAAGTGCGTTGAATATGTTGTAAATTGAGTGATATCTGGTGCTCCAATAAGTAAAGGTGAATGGCTTTTTATGATACTTCATGAGGAAGTTATCAATAAAGTAGTATGGCTTCATTATTTCAGTATAGCCGTTATCGCCAAAAGGGTTAAAGCCACAAGGGTATACAGCATTTCCATCCTCAACATTTTTTGTGTAATTTACAACAAGTTGGATAAGTTCTTCGAAACTGATGGAAGGAGTATCATAGATAAGTATAAGTGCATTGTATAATGCCCAAGTCATGTTGTGTGTAGTAGGACTAACTAAATAGCCATCAATTGATTTAGAAGGATCCATATAGTCTTTTTCAAAAACAAATTTTTTCTCCTTTGCATAACGAATACTCTTATCTACGAGTTCAGAGTTGCTACCTTCAGATAAAATACTTTTCCAATTGTAATCTTTCAACTGATAGTCGAGAAAATAATAGATGGAATACCAAAGTTGTTTGCCTGTAAACTCCTCCGCTGCTCCTAGGTCTTCTTGCTGCGAAAGTTTTTTTGGAAATTCAAATTCTTGCAATTCAGAATAGTTGTCTACATTCATGTTAAAAACCTCCTATAATAATATCCTTATAAAAAGGGTTATTTGCAATTATAACATAGATACTATGTAAAAACAAGAAAGAAAATTAAGTAGAATAAATTATATAAAAAGAAAGGTATAAGCTTTCTTTTTTTGATATTCTATGATAAAATGACCAAAATGTAACAAATAATATAGAAGATTATATATTGCAAAACTTAAAAAATGTCAGATCTGAAAAAAATATTAGAAATGGGAAGGGATTATCTTTTGCATCAAGACAACAAAAGAAATGTAGATGAAAGATATATATATTTGGAGAGAAGTTTTATGAAAGTATATTTAATAAGACATGGAGAAGTAAATCATAATTTATATGGACTATATAATAGAGAAGACGAAGATTTAAATGAAACAGGAATAAAACAAGCTAAAAAATTAAAAGAAAAAATAAAGAATATTGAATATGATACTATTATATCTTCTCCATTATTAAGAGCAAAACATACTGCGAATATTATTAATATTGAGAATAAAGACATAGTAATAGATTATAGACTTAAAGAACGAGATCCAGGTAGTTTAAATGGACATCCTATTGAAGTAACAAATCGAGAAGAATATTGGAATTATTATACAACTATTCAATATGGTACAAGTGAAAATATTAAAGTGTTTTTTAATAGAGTTTATAGCTTTTTAGATGAACTAAAAACAAAAGACTACAGAAATGTACTCATAGTAGCTCATAGTGGAGTATCAAAAGCATTTAGCTGTTATTTTAATGGGATAACTGATGGCAAATTTTTGAATAGAGGATTAAAAAATTGTCAGATAAAGGAGTATGAATTATGAAATTAACAAGCGAAGAAACAGAAATTTTATTAGAAATAGAAAGAATTGAGTATAGATATGAACGAACAAAATTTAATAAAATTTAATAAATTATTTCCGTGGTTTGCAGGGTTGTCTGGAGATTTATTATTTTGGGTTGCAATAGATACTTTGTTTTTAACTGTTGTTAAAAATTTTAATGTTTCACAAATTGTATCACTAACGTCCATTTCTCTAATAACTTGCATACTACTTCAGATACCTTTACTTAATATAATCAAGAAAATAGGAAATACAAAGTCTGTAAGATTAGGATCATTATTACTTTTAATATCAAGTATTTTATTAACTTTAGGTACAAATTACATTATTGTAGTAATAGGAAAAATATTGTATGAAGTGGCATTTACATTTCAAAATATGATAAATGTTGTATTAAAAAATAATTTGGAATTACAAAATAGAGAAAATGAATATATAAAGTTTAGAACCAGTGCTAACACAATATATGCAATAGCAACAATGATAATATCATTTGTTGCGAGTTTTATGTTTAACATAAATAATTATTTACCAATGATAGGATGCATAACATTTTGCTTTGTTTGTTTTGTGCTATCTTTCAATATGATTGATTATTCAAACAATAATTGTATTAAAGGTAAAATTTATAAAGAAAATAAGGACAAGCTGAAAAAAATAAATTATTCAAAAATTGTTTTATTTATAATAATATCCTATGGACTTTTTTATCCAATCGTCAACTCAGGACAATCAAATGGAAAATTATTTATACAACAGGAATTGTTAAAAAATTTTAATGTTGAAAAAACTGCATTGATAATAGGGTTAATATTGTGCATATCAAGGATAGTTAGAGTAATCTCAAATATTTTATTTAATAAAATATATATAAAATACAAAAATAAAGTTGGAGTTATATTATCATTTATATTATCATTATCTCTTTGCTTAATGTTAGGAGGATATTTCATATCTTTCTCAATTATTTTGAAGATTTTGGTTATGAGCTTAGGATATATTATAATTTTATTTATAAGAGACCCCTTTAAGGTTTATATGCAAGATTTAGCATTAAAAAAAGCGGAAAAAGAACAACAGCAGTCATTACTTACTACCTTAGAACTATCAAGGAAAATTGTAAGGGCAATTATTAGTTTGAGTTTTACTGTGATTTTGGTTAATAATCCAATGATTATAGTAATAACCATTTTAATAATTCTATCAATTGTGGAAATTTTTATTAGTTTGAAATTATATAAGATGATAAAAGATTGTTAGGAGACAAAAATATGAAAAATATTTTGATAATGGGAATAAGCAGAGCAGGAAAAACCACATTAAGTCAAATGTTAAAAGATAAATACAATAGTTATAACTTAATACATAGTGATTCACTAAAATGGGCAATGATTAGGGCAGAAGATAAAGAAAAATATTACAGGATTAATGTTGAAAAACAAAAAGAATTTGAGCATAGTAAATATTTTCAAAAAACATTATTAGAGTTTTTTAATTCATTAATTTTAAAAGATAAAAATCATTATGGATATATACTTGAAAGCGGACAATTAGAACCTAAAATAGTTAAGGAAATGATTGATTTTGAAAATACTATTGTTGTATGTCTTGGACTTGGAAAATTAAATATTGATGAAATGATAGAACTTTGTATTGAACATGATATTGAAAAAGACTGGACATTTGGATTGCCAAGAGAATATCTAAAAAAACATGCTATTGATTGGTATTCTGCAAATGAAATGTTAAAAAAAGAATGTCCTAAATATGGGATTAGATATTATGATACATCTGAGAATAGAGAACAAGTTTTAAATGAGATTATGGATGAAATAGAAAAATTAGTCAGATAGAAAAAATGAAATTTTAAAAGGTAGAAAATTATGAAAAGACTATTAAGAATTACTTTTAACTCTGCAATATTTTCTTTTATACCAATATTATCATGGTTTATGTTAGGATTACTTGTAGACAAGAATTTAGTGAATGTATTTACACTTACATATCCACTACAATTTATATGGGCATTGATGAAAAGTATATTTGCAACGGGAGCAAATATAAGTAAAGAAAAAGATAAAAATGAAAATGCTGTATTATCAGGAATGACACTTGGAATAATAGTAGGATTTGTTGTATTTGGAATATTTGCTATCAATGTGAAAAAATATGTAGAATTTATGAATATGGATTATGATACATATAAAGAATTTGCTTTATATTCAATTTTGCAATTATATATACATTTGATATTTTCTTCTGTATTAGAAAAACTATACTTTGAAAATAAAGAAAAATTGGCCAATAAATATTGTATGAGATTCAATTTATTAAATTTTGTGATATTGATCTTATCTTCAATAATATTAAAAGATAAGATACAAATAGTAGTTACCACACTAATAGCAATATTAATATATACGGCTTATGTTACAGTAAAACAGTATAAAAAGTTTAAGTTCCAAATTAATATTTTAAATTGCTGTAAGTATGAATCTGTCGAGATATGTAATAATACACTATTTTTTCTAATATTTCTATTTGGACTAAGTAATGCATTAAAATTTGGAGAAAAATATATGCTGGCATTAAATTTTGTGGCATTAATAACAGATACACAATGGGATTCATTTGAGGCTATAAAAACTGTTGCAAAAATAGATATAAGTAAAGAACAATTTAATTATAAAGATCATAAAATAAATGCATATAAATTATTAGGCATTTTACTTACAACTGTTTTCATAATGCTTGTAGTTTCTTTCAGATATTATAATTTAGATTTAAAAATTACAGCTATTTATTTAAGCTTTGAATTAATTAATTTTGTATTGTATCCAGTTTATACTATAAAAACATGTTATTTGCAGTTAGAAAAGTTTGAAATAAAAGTAACATCTAACAAATTATTTGCTGGAATTTTAAGAATGATAATGTCACTATTAAAAACACCATATTGTACTGGGATAGGACAAGTGACATCATCAATATATCAATTTCTTACCATAAATATGATGTTTCATAGAAATTTTAGAATTGATAAAAATGGAATGATAATAAAAAATGAGAATGATTTATAAATGTAAAACACTATTTTTGAGATATGATATAAATATAAAAAATGAAAGGATTACATATGTCAGAAAAAATAAATGTAGAAGAGTTAAAAAATTTATTTGCAAAAATAAAAAATAATGACAATACTGCATTTGAAAAACTTTATAGTAAATATAGTAAATTAATATATAAAATAGCATATAGCATATTAAAGAATAAAAGCGATGCAGAAGATGTAATGCAACTTGTATTTGAAAAAATATATTCAATGGATAAAGAAAAACTTCCAACTAAAAATGAAGCTAGTTGGCTATATTCTGTTGCCAAAAACGAAGCATTAAATTATTTAAAAAGTAATAAAAATAATATTAATTTAGATAATATATATGAAATTGAAGATAATAACAATGAATTAGATAAAGTAATAGAAAAAGAAAATTATAATAAATTAATTAGCAAACTAAATGATAATGAAAAAGAAATTATTTCTTTGAAAATAATTTCAAATTGTTCTTTTGAAGAAATAGGAAAGATTTTAAATATACCAACAGGAACAGTGAAATGGAGATATTATAAAGCAGTAAATACATTAAAATTACTATTAAGCAATTTTACAATGTTTATAATTTCGTTTATATCAAGCATTTTTGCTATAAAGAATGAGAAAAAGGAAACTCCTCCAATTCAAGAAGAAAATATAATAAAAAATACTGAATTTTCTACAGATGAAGATAAAAAACAACACTATGAGCAAGCAGAAAACACACAACTAAATTCACAAGTAAAAGATGAAAATACCACTACAGTTATTGAAAATGTTAATGAAAATACAGCAAATTATACAGCAGTAGGATTAATGGGAGCCTCAGCAATATTTTTTATGCTAACAATAATTTTTGCAATTATTTTTACAAAATACCAACTAAAACGAAGAAAACTATTGTAAAAACTGGAAAAATTTGTTATTATAGTATAATCATTTTTGAAAAAGAAGGTGATAGATTGCAATATATAACAAATTTGGATAAAAAGAAACTTGGAATATATGAGAAAAAAATAATAACTGAAGAAGTAATTTTAACGGATGAAAGATTATATGAACATATATTGTTATTTCATGAAGAAGAATACAAGCAACTGAGAAGATATATAAAGAATATAATTGAAGATCCTGATTATATTGTTGAAGATAATAGGCATGAAGACACAATGATATATTTAAAGCAGATTGAAGAAATTAGTAAAAATGGAAGAGTAGTTATAAAATTAGCATTAGGAAAAGATGAAGAACATAGTAAAAATTCTATAATAACATTAATGAAATTAAATAAAAGAACATGGAACCAAACTATAAGAAACAGAGGGAAAATCATTTGGAAAAAGGGTAGACAAAAGTGAATAAAAGATGTATAATTAGAGTACAATATAAAGAGGTTATTTGAAGTGGACAATAGTGCCCTCCACACACCTAAAAGGTCAAAAGAGATGCAGGAAATGGCACACCTGCCAAATAACTAAGATTAAGGAGCTATGTTTTTCATAGCTCTATAATTTTTGCAATTATTTTTACAAAATACCAACTAAAACGAAGAAACAAATTGTCTAAATAGTAGAAAGGTTAGGTGGTATATATGAAAAAAATAATAAGCATACTAGTAATTATAGCAGTTGCAGTAGTTGGAACAATGTATTTGATTGACTCGATTAAAATGAAAAATGGTGAGGAAGTAGTATTTGGAACTTGGGGTAAAAAATATTCAGCTGTAGTAAAGACAAGCCCAAATGAAAATGTGATAAAAGGAGAAAAATACTCTAAAACAATCGGTGATACTACAATAGAACTAGATATTCCAGGTGGTTGGAATTATAAAGAAATGAAAGTTACAGAAAACGATAATTATGATTATGCTTTAAAACTTTATAAAAATGATGAAGAGCACTATGTGATGATATACTTTTATAAAGAAAAATTTGGTGTTTGTGGAACAGAGAGAACATCAAAAAATATAACTCTAAATAATGGAAACGAAGCGGTTGTTGGATATTATTCAGGTGATGAAACATGGAAAGATATTATTATAGGTACCAACAAAAACATTGTAGCAATTAATCAAAGTTTAACACAAAATGATGCAAATGAAGCCATTGAAATTATAAAAACTGTAAACATAAAGTAAATAATTAAAAAAAGGGACTGTAAAAAAGTCCCTTTTGCTTTCTTTTGTACTATGGGGTCAGCTTTATATAATTTTACAATTTTTATGATACAATGTACAAAAATTGTAAAAGGAGCAACACATGAAAAAGAAAAACATTATAAAAAAGATATTAATTGCACTACTAATTATAGTTATAATCATAATATTAGCAACTATAGGAATAGGAAATTATTTTGTTAATTATGCAATATTAAGAACAGGAAATGGTGGAGATAGAGAAGTAAAAAATACAGAAGTATTAGAAGCGGCAAACATCGATAACGAAACAGAAAAAATTATAGAAGAAAATAGAAAACAAGAACAGCAACTTGCAAATGAGTGGTCAAATACTATAAAAAAAGAAAAAGTTGAAGTTAACGCAAAAGATGGAATAACTTTAAAAGGAACAGAGTATATAAACAACGAGCAAACTAATGATTGGGTAATTGTTTTGCATGGTTATCGTTCAAGTCCAGAATCTGTAATGCCAGTAGGAATGCATTTTTCAGAAAAAGGCTATAATGTACTAATTCCATATATGAGAGCAACTGGCGAAAGCGAAGGCGAATATATAGGAATGGGCTGGCTAGACAAAGAGGATTTAAAATGTTGGATAGACTTAATCATAAAACAAAATAATAATGCAAATATTGTATTACATGGCTCGTCAATGGGAGCTGCAACAGTGCTTATGGTATCAGGTGACGAACTTCCAAGCAATGTAAAAGCAATAATAGGAGATAGCGGATATACATCAGTATGGGATATATTTGCATCAGAAGCTAAAGCTAGATTTAGTTTGCCAGAATTTCCAGTATTAAATATGTTTGAAGTAGTTGCAAATTTCAGAGCAAAATATGATATTAAAGAAGCATCAGCATTAGAACAAGTAAAAAAGGCTACTCTTCCAATTTTATTTATTCATGGAGATAGTGACGACTTCGTTCCAGAGTACATGTGTGAAAGGTTATATGAGGTAGCTAATTGCAGAAAAGATAAACTTATAATACATGGTGCTGGACATACTGAATCAAGATATAAGGAACCAGATACATATTATAATAAAATATTTGAATTTTTAAGTGATATAAAATAAGTACTAAAAGCAGATAGTTGATTGAAAATTATCTGCTTTTATGATATAATACATCCGTAATATTCGTGGGTACAACGAACTATAATAAATGTACCAATGTTATTTTTATTGTCCGATAATAATTTCAAGATAAAAGAAGGCTTTCGAGAGGATAATTATCATGAAAGCAGAAGATTTATTGAGTTTACCTTGGAAACATGTAGAAGACTGGTCAGACTTGTATGCAACCGCTGAAGATGCGAGATTTATAGCTTGTGAAGTTCGCGAAGCAGATGTAGATCACTTTGTTGACTGGATTTGTGAGCAAATTGCTCAAAAAACGAAAATTCCTAAAGATGAGGTAGCGGAGGTATTAAAAAGGAAAAACCGAAAATTTTATTCTTTGGAGGAAAAGCTGTTTTTGCACTCTTATTCTTTTAGAAAGAAAGATGAAGAACTGATAGAGCTAGAAAGAGCTTTGATGATACCGAGAATTAAGGATACGGAGGATAACCTTAGCAGATGCATAAAATTGTATGATAGTCTAACATTTGAGGAAAAATGGCTATTTAGACTAAATGTTGGAAAAAAATCTAATATTTTTGACTAAGAAGACTCATAAATAAATCAACCCCCAACAGATAATCTTGAATTGTCTGTTGGGGGTTATTTGAGAAAAATATTGAAACAACTGAAATTTTAAATATTCTCATAACATAAACAACTTTATTTTCACCACAAAATATCGCATAGTGATAAAAATAGGTGAAAATACTGTAAGATTTTTTCACAATAATCGTTAATAATAGTGAGAACAAAAAACGGGAGGTGAAAAAATAATGAAAAAGGAAATAATTATTGGAGTTTTAATAGTAGTACTTGCAATCATTGTAATGATTATAGGTATAAAAACTGTCAATAAACCAAATTTAAATCAAGCAAAGGCAACAAGCAAAACTGCAGAAGTTGTTGTAGAGGCCAAAGGAAGCATACCTTATGATTGGGACTATACAATAGAAGATGAAAGCATTATAAAATTTAAAGAACTAAAAGAAGATAAAAAATGGCAAACTCAATTTGACTAAAATTTGAATTAGAAAGTGAGAGAAAATGAACAAACAAGAAATCTATGACTATATAAAGAGTAAAAATATATGGTTTGAAATAACAGAACATAAAGCAGTTTTTAATATGGATGAATTATTAGAAATAGAAATACCATAACTAGAGTACGATGGGAAAAATTTATTTGTTCGTGATGACAATAAAAGAAATTATTATCTTATAACTATTAAAGGAAATAAAAGAGTTGATTTAAAAGAATTTAAAAATAAAAATAATACAAGGCGTTTAAGTTTTGCCTCAGAACAAGATTTAATGAATATTATGAAGCTAATTGCAGGATCAGTAATTCCACTAGGTTTATTAAATGATAAGAAATTGAAAGTAATATTTTATTTGGATAAAGATTTTCTTAATGATAAACAAATAATTGGAGTTCATCCGAATGATAATACAGCAACACTATGGTTAAAAGTTGAAGATTTAATTGATATTATAAAAGAACATGGAAATCAAGTTAACGTTGTAGAATTATAGCAAAACAATAGCTTATAATGTATAAGTAAAAATAGTAAGTTGTCGCTAAGATTGGAGATAAAAAATTGAATATAAAAGAAATTAAAGATGAAAGTCACTAATAAGTCAATTATTAAAAGTATGGGAGGAATTCAATAAAGTCAACACACTTATTTATACCTAATGATGCAAATGGAAAGGTGACCGTTGATAAATTAGAAACTACTACAATATATATTCATGAAGTAGAAGTATGTAGAACTATTTTACGATAGTTTTGCATACATCTTTTTGGTCTAAAAATGTGATATAATTATATAGTAGAACTTATGAAAAAATAATATTATAGTTACAAGTTGATTTTAAATAAAAAGTATAGCAATAATATAAGATTGAAAAATTGATAAAGTTAATTATAAATTAAAAAGATTCACAAATGTGTTATTCTTCATTTAGATATAAAACCTATGCAATGTTTATCACTATAAGAATTATATAAAGGGTGAATCATAATAAAAGAATAAGTTATATTATAAAAATGTAAAAAAATGTAAAAAAGTTGTTTACTAATTACTTATTTTATGATATAAAATAAATATATATAGGAGTTTTATAGAAAATTCAGCAATATTTTTAATACAATATAATTCTATAATTAGCTGGCAACTTCTAAATATAAATTTAAAATAATATTTAAGAAAGTGAGGATTATATGAAAAAAAGTTTAAAAATAACTAAAAAAATTTCTACTTCAGTTGTGTTAGCAATTTTATTGACATCATTAATCACTTCAAGTAAGAGCCAAGCTAGTAATTGTAATAATGAGATAATTGATAATGATATGATTATCGAAAATGTAAGTACAGAGAATATTTCTACAAGATCATTACAATCAAATATTGCAGAATTAGGTGGAAGAACATACTATATAAAAAATATGGCAACAGGACAATATTTAGATGTTCAAGGAGGCGTTGCTGCCAATGGTACGAACGTATGGCAATATAAATATAATGGAACTCAATCACAACAATGGTACATACATTCTTATGGTGATGGAACTTATTCTATATATACACCATTGGGAAATGATGGTACATATAGATATGCTCTGGATATTAGTGATGGTTCTGGAGATAATTATGCTAATGTTCAAATATGGACACCTAATGGAACAGATGCACAAAAATTTTCTATAGGAAGAACGAATTTTGATACATATGTATTATTTACTAAATGTAGTAATTATGATAAGGCAGTTGTTTTAAATGGACCAACATGTGATCAAGGAAGAAATGTAGATCAATACACATTTCAAGCTCATGTAAATGAAGCATGGATTCTAGAACCCGTAAACAGAAACATAGATTTTGGTATTAGATATGCAACAACTAATTATGAACAATATGTA
Organism: uncultured Clostridia bacterium; assembly: GCA_934167095.1. Lineage (GTDB taxonomy): Bacteria > Bacillota > Clostridia > TANB77 > CAG-508 > CAG-245. The sequence continues at coordinate 12,981 of CAKPKE010000016.1, read as the reverse complement.
ACAGCATATCCAAATTTAACAACATTTGCAGGAAAGACAGCTGATTGCGCTAATTTTGTTTCTCAGTGTTTACTGGCTTCAGGAATACATTATGATGGAAATTGGAAGATATACAGAAAAAATTTTGATACAAATCAACCTACTAATGTAACAGAATTGGATAATACATGGGAAATGTGTCAACCCAATACAAGCCCTTGGGTTAATGCGAAAGAATTTGGAGATTATTGGAGAACTAAAACAAAACCAGAAGCATATACAGTTAATTATATTTTAGAACATCCAGATGAAATATTTAATAAAAATTATTATAAAGGAGATGTAATACAAATAGCTGTTAACAGACTTGGATTTTTAGCAGAATCAGAACATACTATGTTTATTACGGCTTATAATTCATATAATGGAAATAACAGCTTTGCATTAACATACCATTCAAATTCACGAATAAATAAAAATTTACTTCAAATATGTCAAGAGTATAAAGATAATGGAAAAAATCCATATATGGTATTTTTCTCAATATAGAAAAGGGGTGTAATGATGAATAAAAAAAGAATATTAGTGTTGTCAATTATTGGTATGTTAATAATTCCGATAACTGTTTTGGCTACAAGAAATATTGGCATAGCTGTAGAAAGAGTAGTATCAAAAGAAGAATTTGATGAACAAAGAAGTCAAGAAAAAGAAAATTGGATAAACAATCAGAATTCAGATGAAATAACATATTCATCTTTAAATAATAATGATTCTGAAGATATAAGCTTAATAAATAAGTATACTGAAAAAGAAAATGAAGTAAATAGTAATAGAAATACAATGGAAGAAATAATAAATAGATTTTATGCAGATAAATATAAAGAGATTTCAGTTAAAATAGAAGAAAATGCAGACAAAATGTCTCTTAGTGAATTATATACACAACCATATACAGAAGAATTATTTGATTTAATAATAGATATTATAAAGAATAAAAATATTACAAATGCAGAAAAAGATATCTTAAAAGAATTCCTAGATGAACAATCAGCATTCATAAAAGAAAACTCTGCAATGCAATTAAAATTTGATGAAATTTTAATCGCCAACTAAAAAATACACCAAATTAAATACAGCTAGAATATATCAAAAAAGTATATAAATAAAACCTCTGATATCAAAGAGGTTTTATTTAGTTTTTTCAACTATAATAATTTATTACAAAAAATTGTAAAAATAAATGAAATTTGTAAATTTAAAATATAGGCTAATTGCTTGTTGAAAATTAAAACTTATGATAATTTTATTAAAGTAAAAAATGTGTAAGTAATTAGAGGAGAGATTTATTTTATGAAAAGAAATTATTATAATAATTGCAATAGGTGGTGTAATCTTATTAAGAACTACTATTTTTTTATATTAAAATCTAGTGTATGGAATCCATTTGCATCTTGTTTTGAAATGTTAAGGATTTTATTTACAGATACATAATATACAATAGTACAACATATTCCTAATAAAGTAGGTTTTAGCAAGACTGCAGATACATCAAATAAAAGTGGAGGACAATTTTTAGATGAATATATGGAAAATAGAGTTTTTTACTTTGTACCTGAAGAACAAATGGGTGGAATGTTGGTATATAGGTAATGGAAATGAGAAAAAAATGTTGATTTTTCAACTAATAAATATTATTAAAAATGGGTATGACAACAATAAATTACAATAAGTAAATCAAAATACTTTAGCAAATATTACAAAAATCAAATAATAAAAAAATTATGAGGTGTTGAATTTAATCAATATCTCTTTTTGTTGCACACATAAATAAACAATAGAAGAGAGGTAGAAGTAGATATGGAAAAGTGTAAAATTTTAAAATATATCTTGTATAATTTATAATAAAAGTATTATACTATGCTTGAACGATTGAACGATATTTTGAACGATTGAACGATTGAAGATGGAGGTAAGCAGCATGAATGAGAATGAATCAATAGAATTTAAAGAAAACTATACAGAAAAATATATAAAGAGATCATAGCTTTTTTGAACACAAATTCTGGAACTATATATATTGGATATGATGATAATGGAAATTTAATAGGAGTGGATAATTGTAAAGACATTGAAGAAAAGATTTCTAATGGAATACGAACAAATATATATCCAGATGCTAGAATTTTCGTTTCAATAAATACAGGAAAAATTGAAGATAAAGAATATATTATTATAAAAGTTTCAAAAGGAATTGATATTTATTATCTTAAAGAAAAAGGAATTGTAAAAGGAACATACTTAAGAACTGGCTCTTGCTCGATTCCTGCAACAGAAGAAACAGTAAAACAATTGATAATAAAAAATAGTAGCTTATCATTTGAAACATCAATTTCAAGTAATCAAGAATTAACTTTTGATTATATTAGTAAAGCCTTAGAAGAAAATAATATTAATATAAATGAAAATAATATAAAAGAAAATTTGCATTTTACTGCGAATCAAAAATATACAAACTTAGGATTATTGTTTTCTGATCAAAATCCATTTACATTTAAGTTAGCTGTGTATCAATCAAATGAAAAGAATAATTTTTTAGATAGAAAAGAATTTAAAGGATCAATCTTGGAAATTTATGATACTATAATTGATTATTTAAAATAATAATACAGCAACATATGGATTGATTAATACGAGTGTTAGAGAAGATATTGAAGAATATCCAGAATTTATTTTAAGAGAAATTGTGCTAAATTCTCTTATACACAGAGATTATGGAACGTTAACATCTAATATACTTAATTTATATAAAAATAATGGAATAGAAGTTATTAGTTTTGGATCTTTATATGGAAACATAACACTTGATGATATACTAGCCGGTCTATCAACTTCAAGAAATCCTTACTTACAATCTATTTTTATGAGAATAAAGAGGGTAGAAGCAATAGGAAGTGGATTAAGAAGAGTAAAATCATATTATAATAAAATTGGATTAAATTTCGAGATAGATGTATTACCGTCAGCATTTGTTGTAAAATTACCTAAAATATCATTGAATAATGTTGCTATACAAAATAATAGTAAAGGTGATATGGATATAATTATAAAATATATTGAAAAAAATGGCTCTATAACAAGGATTAATGCTCAAGCACTAATTAATAAAGAAAAGACAACTACCTCAACAATATTAAATAAATTAGTTGAAAATGGTGTTTTGATTAAAATCGGAAACGGGCCAAGTACAAGATATGAAATAAATAAATAATAACTTAAAAGTGAACTTCGCTTTATTAATATGTAGGAATAAAAAATGGCTGACAATAAAAAATAGTAATTTTTTTGTTTAGATTGGAGTAATAGATGATATACAAATACACTTATAAAACACCAAAACAATTTTCAAATATGATAATGAATAGTGATGGAGAGTTTTTAACAGGACTATGGTTTGAAGATTCAAGAGATACATCAAAACACGAATTAAATTGTGAAGAAAAAGAACTTCCAATATTTAAAGAAGTATCCAGATGGCTTGATATATATTTTAGTGGAAAAAATCCTGATTTTACACCTAAATATAAAATAAATAACTTAACAACTTTTAGAAAAGAAGTTGTAGATATAATGAATACTATTGAATATGGGAAATTATTAACTTACAACGATATTTCTAAAATAATAGCTAAAAATAGAAATATAGAAAAAATGTCTAGTCAAGCAGTTGGTGGAGCTGTTGGTTGGAATCCTATTTGTATTATTGTTCCTTGCCATAGAGTAGTTGGGACTAATGGTAGTCTTACAGGATATGGTGGAGGAATAAATAATAAAGTAGAATTATTAAAATTGGAAGGGATTGATATGTCAAAATATTTTATTCCAAAACGAGGTACTGCATTATGACAAGATGTAAATGGTGTAATCTCAAAAATCCTAAATATATAGAATATCACGATAATGAATGGTGCAAGCCTAATTTTGATGATAAATATTTATATGAAATGCTAATTTGGAATCATTTCAAGCTGGTTTATCTTGGGAGTGTATTTTAAATAAAAGAGAAAGTTTTAAAAAAGCTTATGATAATTTTGATATAGAAAAAGTATTGGGTTATGATAACAAAAAAATAGATGAACTAATTGCTAATAAGGATATTATAAGAAATAAATTAAAAATAAATGCTAGTATCAATAATAGCAAAATTTTCAAAGAAATAGTAAATGAATATGGCAGTTTTTATAATTATTTAAAACATTTTACTTTCGATAAAATAATTTATGAAATAGATAAAACAACAAATAAGTTATCTAATGAAATTTCAAAAGATTTACAAAAAAGAGGTATGAAATTTGTAGGAAGTACAATTATATATTCTTATCTACAAGCAATAGGGATAATCTATTCACACGATAAAGAGTGTTATTTGTATAAGAAGAATTAGAGCAATAACTTACAAGTTATCGCACAAATTATAACAATTCAACTAATCGTTGATAAAGAAAAATACCCCACTCAACGATTAGTATGTGTACTTTTTTTAAATACTAATTTACACTTAAATTGAAGGAGGTAAAATATATGAATCAGATTAAAATAGGAAAATTTATAGCTGAATGTAGAAAAAAGAATAATTTAACTCAAATGCAGCTTGCAGAAAAATTAAACATTACAGATAGAGCTATATCTAAATGGGAAAACGGAAAAGGAATGCCTGATTCATCAATAATGCTTGATTTATGTAATGAACTTAAAATAAGTGTAAATGAATTATTAAGTGGGGAGTTGATTGAAATGAATAATTATAATGAAGTAGCAGAAAAAACATTATTAGAAATGGCACAAAAGGAAGAAATGCAAAATAAAAAATTAATGATGTATGAAAATGTGATTGGATTTAGTTCGACAATATCTTTCTTAATACTAATTTTTGTTACATCATTTTTAGTAGAGAATAATATAGCGAAAATAGTATTGTTTATATTAGCATTTGTTCTTTTAATAATAGGTGTTTCATTTGCATTAAAAATAGAAACAGAAACAGGTTATTATGAATGTCAAAAATGCCATCATAAATATGTACCAAAATATAGCCAAGTATATTTTGCAATGCACTCTGGAACTACCCGATATATGAAATGTCCAAAATGTAATGAGAAAAGTTGGCAAAGAAAGACTTTAAGCAAGTAAGAAATTACAATTTTTAGAGAAGATATTTTTCTGCTTCAGATTTTTTAATAGATGTTGGAATTTACATTGATATTGATTATGTTGACCATCGGAACAAAACGTGGTATAATCAATATAGTCGGATATTTGTACTTGTTTTTTTGAGGAGGTTTTTTATGAAAAAAACAAGGAAGTTATTTTTTGCGGTTGAAATTATCATTGCGATAATTTTTGCAGTATCGTTAACTAGATCTTATTATATTCGGAAAACTAGAGAAAGCTATGCATATGCTCAAAAGTGGTGCTATACGCTAAAATTAAATGAACCTGTGTATGATTTTCAAAACTCATTAGAAGAAAGCGAGGACCTGAATTCACTCTTAAGAACTTGTGAGGATTATTACGAATATTCAAGCTTAAAAACTGATTATGATTTTCTTTTTTGGGATAATTTCAAGGATGTTCAAATTTTCTTTTCAAATAAAGCATCTGAAATCATTGGAACGGATGTCTATGCAATGTATATTAAGGAAGGAAATTTTATAGTTGTACAAACAAGCGATTTCTATCTTCAGTCTTCAGATAAGCAAAAATCTATAATTATTCATGAGCTTGCTCATGCTTTAACAACTTCTGATGCAAATTTTTTTGAAGGGCAAGGTTTTAGCGAAGCAGTTGCTGAAGATCTTGCATTCACTGTTTGTAAACAAAATGGGATAGATTACAATATTACCTATTCGTGTCCGTTCTGTTTATATATGCTGATATGGAATATATTTGGAAAGACAGATACTTTAAAGGCCCATTGTGAAGGAGAGCTAAACAATAAGATAAATGATATTTCAGATGGATATGGTTCAAGTTTGAGGGATATGCTAACTGCTCTAAATTGTTATGAACTGTATGATGAGCAAATAAGTTTTGATTATACTGAAATAGTATACATGGCTCAAGATATTATAGTTCATGCAACTGTAAACCAAGCAAACCTAGAACCGGATTTTGAGGCAAAACAAGAGATGTTGGATAATTGTCTTAAAGGATTACTAATCAAAGACGAGTATTTCAGCAGGTTACTTTCTCATTAAAACAAGAAAAGATGTGTCTTACTAGATAATCTTTTAGACTATTAACAAAGTATGTAAAAATATTTTGTTAAATAGTCTTTTTCTTTTTAAATTAAGCAGATAGTTAGTTGATAATTATCTGCTTTTATGCTATAAAGTAATAGTAGAAAAAATGGTAATTTAAAGCTTTTAAAGAAAGATAAGGAATATTCTTTATTAATTATGGATGCAATTATTGAAGATTATGATTTTTTGAAAAAATTAGGATACGAAATACTTCCTAAAGTGTAATATAATATGAAAGAAGAAAAAATGAAAGTAAAAGAATTTATTGTAAAAAACTTAAGATGGATTATATTATTTCTCTGCTTAGTAGGATTTTTAGCACTAGCAGAAGATGTTTTTCATAAAGAAATAATGAGCGGAGATATAATTGGATATAACATAATATCAAAATTTCTAATATCAGATTTTGTAACACCAATAGCAAAATTTATTACTAATTTTGGAGGTGCAATATTTTTAATAATATTAACAATAGTTTTATTTTTTGTAATAAAAAACAGAAAAATAGGGCTATCTATATTTTCTAATTTAGTAATAATTACAGTACTAAATCAGTTATTAAAAAGAATATTGCAAAGACCCAGACCAACAGAATTTAGAATAATTGAAGAAACAGGATATAGCTTCCCATCAGGACATTCTATGATAACCATGGCTTTTTATGGCTATCTGATATATTTAATTTGTAAGTATGTAAAGAATAAATATGTAAAATGGATCTCTATTGTATTATTAGGTATTTTAATATGTTCTATTGGAATAAGCAGAATTTACTTAGGTGTGCATTATACAAGTGATGTACTTGGTGGATTCTTGATATCAGTGTCATATTTAGTTATATACATAAGTGCTGTTAATAAGTTTTTAATTGAAAAATAATATGAAAAATGTAAACCATAGGTAAACATATTAAAAATGCACTAAAAGAAGAGCTGGAAGATATTCCAACTGTCGCAAAATTTGCGACAGTTCAAAAAGAGGGAAAAAGAGGTTATAATAGATTTAGTAATGAATTTCCTAAAAAATGATTGATTTTGAAATTGCAATAAAATAAAAAATAAATTAATAATAAATAATAGCTCAAGAAAACAAAAATAATTCCTTGAGCTATTTTTGGAAAAATACTACTTAGAAAGATACTCAGCACTCTGAATGGGTACAGAAAGATCTTCTCCAATATTAGATAAAAGTTTAAAGCTGTTTGAGCTATGGTCTGTAGAAGTTGACGAATGTAAAAATGCATTAGCTGTGTTTTTTATTGTTTTATCAGCTGCTTTTTTTCTAGATACCATAAGTTCGTAATTACTCATAGTGCACTCTCCTTTTAAATCATAAATGTTGGATTCTGAATCTTTGAATATCAATATTTTTCAAACATCTACCCCTTTAGTTAAAGTTATAGTAAGACTAATATACTTTTAAAAGCATATTATCATATAAGACTTTAGATGTCAATTAATTAAAATATGAAATTAGTAAGATATTTGCCCAAAATCTTGACAATTAAAAATATCTAGTATAAAATATGCGAACAAAGGTTTATACAATGCCTTTAAAAGAAAGAAGATTTGAAAATGACTAACAATATTGAAAATTTATTAGAAGCATTATCAAAAAGCAAATTTAGAGGTTCATTTCATTTGAACAATAAAATGAAAGAATATGTAAAAGAAAAAGGATTAGATAAAATTGAATCTGATGCAAAAGATTTAATAATAAAAAGAATTGGTTATGCTTATCCTAAAAATGATGGAAAGCAAACTACTATGAGGCAAGTGCATCCAGTATTTATTGCACAACATGCAACTGGTTGCTGTTGTAGAGGTTGCTTAGAAAGAATTCATAAAATACCAAAAGGAAAAGCTTTATCAAATGAAGAAGTAAATTATGTTGTAAATGTACTTATGACATGGATAAAAAGAGAAATAAAATAAAAAAATATAAGCTGTTATGTCTTGAAAAAATTAGGCTAATAGCTTTATTTGTTTTTTGTAATTATCGAAAAACAATAAAAAAGTGTTGACAAACAAAATAAAAAGATATATATTAATGGCAAATAAAGGAGGTATGCAAATGAAAATACTAGGAGAAAAAAGTTTATCATCAAAAGTTATAGTAGGGCTTAATATACTTTTTACTGCAATAAGTGCTATTGATATATTGGTACTAGGTATCATTGCAAAAGTAATAATGCATATAACAAGTGGTGAAAATGTTCAAAATAATATAGGAGATCTTACATTGTTTTCAATGATTATAGCTACTGGAATAATAGCTTTATTTATTATTTATCAATTTATAAAAATATTTCAAAACTTAAAAAGTAATACTTTATTTTGCGAAAACAATTCTAAGAGGTTAAATACTGTTAGTTATAGTTGTTTTTTAATAAGCTTGTTATATTTTGCAATTACAATATTTATAGGCATAATGCTTAAAACATTAGAATATGAACTTATGCTTCACTATATACTTGCTTTTTCAGTAATGCTAACAATAATTTTTATAGTTTCTGGAATAGGAATAAAAATACTTAATGAAATATACAAAAGGGCAATTGAATATAAAGAAGAAAATGATTTTACAATATAGAAAGGACTAAAAAGATGCCAATTATTGTGAATGTAGATGTAATGCTTGCTAAAAGAAAAATGTCATCAGGAGAGCTTGCAGAAAAAATTGGAATAACTCCAGCAAATCTTTCAATATTAAAAACAAATAAGGCAAAAGCAATAAGATTTTCAACTTTGGAAAAAATTTGTGAAGTATTGGAATGCAAACCAGGGGATATCTTAGATTATGAAAAATAAAGTTTAAAATAACAAAATTTTTTATTACGATACATTAAAATAAGAAAGGTGAAAATTAATATGGAAATTATAGGAAGTGCAATACTTGCAGTAGCTCAATCAATTTTGTTCTATGGTAAGAGCTTAGGAATTTCAATGTTGCTTTTTGAAATAATATGCAATGGAATAATTTTATATGTGCTTAATAAAAATGGAAAAATTAAAAATAAGAGTGCATTTTTATTTATAGTACCAATCATTTTACTAGGTAGCACATATTTTATATTTGCTAATACGACATTATATGTTTTAAATATTTTTGCAATTTTATTACTAAATTTAATGATGTATGTAGTACTAATAAATGAAAAATCATTTTTTACAAACTATATATCTAAAACTTTTAATTTAGTAACAGACACAGTTGCAGGATATAAAGAAGGATTTGAATTTAGTAAGCAAAAATCAAAGGAAAAAATAAAAACAAATGCAAATAAAGAAAATGTAAAAAAGAATATAGTATCAATTCTAATAGTATTAGTTGTTGCTATTATAATTATATCTTTACTTGCATCAGCAGATATGATATTTGCAAATTTATTTTCTGGAATAGGAAAGATGTTTGAAAATATAAATATAGGAACAGCTTTTAATATTATTTTAAGAATTGCAATTATTGTTTTTATGTATTTCTTATTTTTAAGCTTTATACTAAAACTAAAAAAGGATAATGTGCTAGAAGAAAAAAGTACACCAAAAACTAAAAATGACAATAATTTTACAATAAAATTACTATTAATAGTATTAAATGTAGTTTATTTTGTATTTTGTTTTATTCAAGTACAATCATTGTTTGCTAGAATAAATATAAATAGATATGATTATGCAAGCTATGCTAGAACAGGATTCTTTCAACTTATGTTTGTGTCAATTATAAACTTTGTACTTATAATAATATCTAACAAATGTGAGGGAAAAGACGAAAAATTAATAAAAAAGCTAAATCTACTACTTGTAGTATTTACAATAATAATTGCAATATCAGCTATGTATAGAATGTATTTATATTCTAGCGAATACGGATTAACGTATTTAAGATTTTTTGTATATGCAATACTAATTACTGAAATATTAGCATTTATTCCTGTGATAAAATATATTTTTGATAAAAAGTTCGATTTTATGAAGTACTGTTTTATACTAGCGGTTTTTGCTTATTGCATTGTAAATTCAATTAATTTAGAAAAATATATTGTTACTTATAATGTTAATAGACCTACAGGAACTCACGAAACTGATTATCAATATATTTTAAGTATTGCAAGTGAAGATAGTTATGAATTTTTAAATTCAAAATTACAAAATGAAAAAACTACTGAAAAAGAGAAACTAGAAATTTTAAAAATTTTATCTAATATAGTAAGCAATACTAAAAAAATGAGTTGGCAAGAATTTAATATTTCAAAGCATAAAATGCAACAAGAAATTTCTGATTTAGACTTAGATGAACTTAATTCAGAAATTAAAGAAAAAGAGAAAATGTTAAAAGAACAAGAAAAAATTAATGAAGCTAACAGTAAAGAATATGTATACAAAGAAAGAGTGAGTAAAGAAGAAACATATATTGTAGAAACATTATATTCAGCAACAGGCCAATCTAAATGGCAAATATCGAAGATAACTAATAATAGATATGAAAAAATAAATGAGATAGAAGTTCCTGCTCCAAGTAAAATAGAATTTTTTGAAGATGGATTAGGATTTCTTGAAATGCCAGATAATGTGTATTGTGCAAAAGCAGATTTATTCATTACAAATGATTCTGGAAAAACTTTCAAAAAAATCATATTCCCAGATGGCGAATTTTCTTTGTCAGACCCACATGGAGAAAAATGGGAAAATTGCTATGACTATTTCTATTTGCCAACTAGGGAAGAGGATGGAACATTAACCGTTCTTGTATCAGGTGGTTATGAAGGTGGCTATAACGGCGGAAGAACAAGAGCTAAATATATTTCCGAAGATAATGGAAAAACATGGCAATTTATTGGAGAAATATGGAAAGAAGAATAAAAGTGGTTTTACCATTCCAGTTAAAAATGGATTTAAAAGTAGATGGTACATATGTATCATCTTTTTATATTTACAAAAAAACTTTTTTGTGGTATATAAAGGATGAACAAAAAAATAAAAAGGAGAAAGAGATGGAAAATATTAAAATTTTTGCATGTAGTAAAGAGGCAGAACCATTTACAAATGAAATTTGTGAATATTTAAATTTGCCAGTTGGAAAAATTGAAAGAATGAAGTTTAAAAATGATAACAATTTTGTTCAAATCCAAGAAACAGTAAGAGAAAAAGATGTGTATATCGTACAAAGCAATGTGCCACCAGTTAATGAAAGAATAATGGAATTACTAATAACTATTGATGCTGTGAAAAGAGCATCTGCAAAAAGAATTAATGTTGTACTTCCATATTATATATATTCTAGATCTGATAAAAAAGATCAACCAAGAGTACCAATCACAGCAAAGCTAATTGCTGAATTAATAGAAGCTGCAGGTGCAACAAGAGTTATAACTTGCGATTTGCATAATCCTGCAATTCAAGCTTACTTCAGTAATATTAATTGCGATAGACTTTCTGCAGAAAGACTACTTGAAAAGTATTTTGAGGATAAAAAACTTGAAGATAAAGTAATTGTTGCAACAGATGCAGGAAGTTCTAAAAAGGCATATAAATATTCTGAATTTTTTGGATGCCCTATTGCAATGCTTGATAAAAGAAGAGCTGGAAATGATGACAGGGCAATTGGAACAACAATAATTGGAGATGTAAAAGGCAAAAATGCAATTATATTTGATGATGAGATAGATACTGCTGGCTCAATGATGGAAACTGTAAGAGTATTAAATGAATATGGCGCAAAATCTGTTTATGCCGCATGTACACATGGAGTTCTTTCTGGTCCTGCAATAGAAAGAATCAAAAATTCTCCAATCAAGGAATTAGTAATAACAAATACAATTCCATTATCAGACGAAAAGAAAATCGATAAAATTAAAGTGGTATCAATCGCTCCGCTATTTGCAGAAACAATTAAAAGACTCAACGAGGACAAGCCATTAGGCGAATTACTAAAAAATTTTATATAAAAGGAAATAATTAAATATCAAAGATATAACAAGTAATCAAATTTATTAGAAAATATATAAAAAGGCAGTAGCCCCGGAACAAAACATCATTCCTAGGGCTACTACCTTTTGCTATGTGTGGGTCAGCTTTCTGTGTCAATAGGTACCTTGAAAGTAATCTTCACAGAAACGATGTTGGACTCGTCAGTGCTTTCTTCAAAATCTAAAACACCTTTAGTGGAAGCCTTAATGGAACTCAAAAGAGCATACAATTGCTCGTTAGTACTGATATACTTGAGGGTATAAAAAGAACCATGGGTATCCAGGTAAGGGGTGTTCCAATTTGATTGCTGAGGAATGCGGATTCCTAATGTAACAGAATCCTTTCTGACATTTGCCACATATTTTAGGCAAAGATTGCTTATGATCCATGCAAAAACTAAAGGCTTTTCTTTTTCCTCTGGTGTATTTACTGAATCATCTTGCTTTAGCCTAAGACTGACAAGACTGTTTAAGTAATCCAAACCAGAATTTAAACAGCCTTCAAAATCAGGCGACCGCTGTTTACACATACCATTTGCTCCTTTCTTTATTAAGAAACGAATTACGGACTATCTTTCGCATTATTGTGAGAGATAACTGAAATTATAGCACAAAATGAATGTCATTACAAGATAATTTTAAGATAGACTTGTTTTATTTTGTAGGTTAGTCAATCATTTGTCACAAATTATTTAAAATAAATACTTTGAGCACCTATATTGCAAATAACGATTC
>CAKPKE010000015.1 GCA_934167095.1 uncultured Clostridia bacterium | reverse complement strand
ACCTGCTAATGCTTCTCCACTAAGCTTCAGTAAGATTCTTTTATACTTTGCTTTTGGCATTTTATTTTCTCCTATCTGTTTTTTTGTTAAATTTTATCCAAAATTTACAGTTTTTATTCTATCACAAAAAAATTAAAATTTCCACTAAATTTTCACAATACTATAATATAATTTTATTAGCAAAATAATTCTGGAAATTTTCAATTTTTAGGCTTTACTATTATACAAAAAAAGTTCCTTGCACTTTTATTGTGTTTGGAACTCTTTATTCTATTTCTTTTGCAACTATTACAAACCTTCCATCCTCTTGAGAATATTCACAAGTTGAAAGAGTCAATAATTGCTCTCCAAATTTTGCAGTTACACCTGTATTATATATGCTTGCTTTCTTTGCATTGTTTACGAACTCGTTATATTCTCCCTCATTCTCTGCATTCACAAAATAATAGTATCTAAAAACATTCTGTTCTGTTTTATAATAAACTCTTGAATAAAAAACAGATAGTATTTCATATTTTTTATCTTCGCTTGTTGTTGTAAACTTTATTATTTTGTGTTCATTGTAAAAAGATTCTTTAACGTATTTTATCAAGTCCTCAAACATTATCCCTTGTTTGTTTCTGTGTCCATAGATTAAGTAGTTTGAACTTCCATTTATTAAATCAAACCCTTTATCTAAGAACAAACTTCCACTGCTTGATTCTTCTTTTTTGTAGTTATGAGTCAAGTAATAATCATTATCTGTTGTTTGACAGACGGGATAGTTTATACTTGTACCTTCTATTTCAAGCCACCCAATTATTTCTTTGTTTTCTTTTTGCAATTCTTGTATTTGTAGCATTCTCTGTGTTTTTTCTTCTGTAATTTCTGTTTCATTTACTTCTATATTATCCAGTATATTTTGACTTTCTACTTTTTCTTTCTTCTGTTGTTTTATCATGAAGAAGGCAACTGTTATACTAATTAGAAAGACAATAACAAAAATTATTCTTATTGGTTTTCTTGGACTTGTTTTCTTTTTGTGTTTTGCTTTTTTCACTTTTACTCCTTAAGAAAATGGAGCAGAGTGTTGTTATTTCTGCCCCTTTAAACTAATTATTTTCTTTTCTTTAACGCTATCACACCTACTGCTGATATTACTATTATTGACATTACAAATTTAAGCTCATCTACTACACCAGTCTTTGGTGTTTCGTCCTTTTCTCCTGTCATTTTCTCAGCTATTACATAAGTACTAAAATGATCTGTTTCAAAAGTTGCATATTCTCCAGATACTGTTACTGTGTATTCTGTTATTGTTCCATCGTCGTCAACTCTGTAAACAACAAGGTTTGATTTATTATATTCACTTGGAATTGGCATGCTGATTTTTACTTTCCCATTTGGCTGTACTTTCTCTCCATTTTCAAGAAGATTTATATCATATACAGAAAACTTGCAATCAATATTTTTTAGCGCATTTTCTACTCTTGTATATTCTTCGCCACTTGTTACTCTTTCTGCTGACAAAACAACATTACTTGATAAAACTTCTGTTGTAGCTTCAAGTTTAGTTCCTGTTGTTTTATCTTCCTTTGTTACTGTTGCTGTTTTTTCCTTTTCCAAAAGTAGGTATCTACTATATTCTTGACCCCATTTATAATAAATTTTATAATATCCTCTATCTGCTTTTTCAATTTTAATTAAACTTGCATTCTCTTCTTGTTCTTCATTATAACTTTTTAGATAAGGGTTAATTATAGATGTAGCATAGCTTATGTATGCACTTTCTGTATCTTCTACGCTACTTGGGATAGTTATTTTAGGACATGCCATTCTATTAACTCTTAAACATGCATAATATATACCATCTTTAAATGCTCCATATACATGATCATCATTGTCTCTTCCAAATGGCGTAGGCCCTCCACTTCCTCCTTTACTCATATCAGCAAATGTGATATCCTTATCATTCACAGCTGTTTGTAATATATTTGGTATGTCTATTTCACTAGATTGGCTTTGTAATTCAAAAAAGTCAAATACATCATATTCATCTTTGTCATTTTTAGGTAATTTATTTATTAAATTTTCCACATATTTTCTATCTGCATCATTATTATTTAAAGAATTATTATAAACAACGCTTACATCTTTATTTAATATCTCTGTGTACTTTTCCTTATTTTTTAGTGCAACTCTTATTTCGTATTTATTTATGTCTATCACATTTGAGTTATTTTCATTCTCCTTAGGTGCTACATCTACTAGTATATAACTATCTGGTTCATTTTCAAGAAACTCCTCATAATCTTCTTCTCTTGTTATATCTTTTAAATCAATATTTTGTTCTTTTAGTTTATCTATAATTATATTTAGTATTATAGAAGGCGTTTGCTCAAATTCTGATTCTTTCAAATTTACACTGATTGTGCTTGGAATATTTTCAAATGACTCTGCTGTTATTTTGTCTGATGTTGATACTCCACTTCCTATTGTTTCTGCATTTACTTTTGTTGTTAATAGCATTATTACTGCAAACAATGCTATGATTAACGCTATTGCGAATTTTGTTTTTACTTTCATTTCATTTTTCCTTTCTTGATTTCATCATTTTGTTTTTTTCTTGTTAAATATTTATCTTTTTATGCGTTCCCACCTCCTTGTCAAAGGTTGTCCTTTTTCTTTAGCTTCTTATATGCTTAAAAATATTTTTGCTTTTACGTTCCTAGCATATCACATTCACTTTATCATTTCAAGTATCATTTTAATATTTTCAAGTTTTGTTTTGTTATATTTTAGTGTCATTGTTGTTACAATATTTGTGGAGGTTGTTATGGAAGAAACTGAAAAAAACAATGTACTGAAAGTTATTGGAAAAAATATAAAGAAAATTAGATTGCTTAGAGATTACTCTCAAGAGTCTTTGGCGAACGCTTTAGATAAATCTGTTAATTTTATAAGTTTATTGGAGAACGGAAAAACTGGTCTTTCAGTTCAAACTCTTGTTGATATCTGTAAAGTACTTAAAGTTGATGTTAGTGAGATATTT
This sequence comes from uncultured Clostridia bacterium, assembly GCA_934167095.1. Taxonomy (GTDB): domain Bacteria; phylum Bacillota; class Clostridia; order TANB77; family CAG-508; genus CAG-245. The sequence continues at coordinate 35,114 of CAKPKE010000015.1, read as the reverse complement.
ACTGGTGTTATTCCACTTACAGAAAAATCTGTCGACTCTTTTATTACTGACTCTTTGAACTTAATGAACGAAAAAGATAAATCTATGGTTACTGACCTTATTTCTTATATCATCAGTTCCAAAAGCTAACAAAAACGGAGTATCACAATTTTAGATACTCCTTATTTTTTTCTATTTACTTTGTCAAAAACTCTCAATCCTCACAATTTTTTCTATCATTAGTTTAATTGCTAAAAGATACTATTTTTTAAAATTTTCCTCTTTATTTTTCAAAATTTAGATTAAACTAATATTACATTATAAATTTTATTATTTAAAGGAGTTTGTATGTCTTATTTTAAAAAATATCATAATAAAATTTATATTATAGTATTTGTAATTTCTATTATAATTATAATATTTTTAGCTATTTTTACATTTTTTTATTTAAGAAATTTGATTAATAAAAGTAATTCTTCTAAAGAACTTTCAAAAGGAATCAGTATTACTAGATTGTACTCAAACTACGAAGATTATGAAACAACTTATAACTCTGAATCAGAGTTTGTCCCATTTATTATTGGAATTGTAAAAATCGACAAATTAAAACTTGATTATCCAATTCTTTCAGATGTTTCAGATGAACTTTTAGAAATTTCGCCTTGCAGATTTGCAGGCCCGATGCCAAATGAAGTTGGCAACCTCTGCATTGCAGGTCACAATTATATTGATAATACATTTTTTGCAAAGATATCATCTCTTATAAAAGGCGATTCTATTTATATTTATGATTTATCTGGAAATTATTTAGAATATTTTGTAGAAAAAAAGTATGAAGTTGAAAGTTCAGATACTTCTATACTTTCACAAGACACAAATGGAAAAAAGAAATTGACTTTAATGACTTGCAACAGTCTAAAAGGTTCTAGAATAGTAGTTGAGGCTTATGCTAAAGAATAGTTTTTAGCTATTTTTAAGTTCCAAATTTCAATTAAAATTTGTTTACAAAAATGTATATGATTAAAAACAAAAAGAAGAGTCTCTTCATCATGGCTCTTCTTTCATTATTAATTATATATTAAAATTACGAATTTTTCTATATGCATACACAGCTGATATAACACATACAAGTCCTAATGCTGATACAACATATATATCATTTTCTCCAGTTTTTGGTAATGTTGTAGTATTTGTTGTAGCATTTTGATAAGTATCTGTTGTATTAACAGTTGGAGTTTGTGTTGTATTTCCACCAACTATTATTGTTGAATTTCCTGTTGTATTTTCTGTTGTTGGTGTAGTTGTAGCATTTCCGTTACCAATTATAATAGTAGAATTGCCATCTGCTGCAAAAACAGAATGACTACTTAACGCCATTATACCAACTAATATTATTCCAATAATTAGTTTTAACTCTTTTTTCATCATATTTTTCTCCTTTATATTTTATACTTATTATTATCTACATTTTTTATTTTACTATTCTTTTTTTAATTAGTCAATGTTTTATTTTGTCGTTTATATTAAAAAAATGTTACAAAATTATTACTGTAGAATTTTTTTGAATATATAAGTCGTAAATTATTCTTGAGTATATGGTAATACAGATATTTGTCTTGCTCTTTTAACAGCTATTGTTATATCTCTTTGATGTTTAGCACAAGCTCCTGTAGCTCTTCTTGGTAGTATTTTACCTTTATCATTGATGAATTTTTTTAATTGGTCAGCATTTTTGTAATCTAAAACAAGATTTTTATTTGCGCATAGTGGGCAAACTTTTTTTCTCATTTTTCTAAATTTTGGGTTGTAATCTTCATCGTTGTTGTTTCTTCTATTTTGTCTCTTATCTGCCATTTTTTATTCCTCCCTATTTATATTTTTACTTTAAAATGGTAGGTCGTCTCCTGATGATACTTCAAATTCAGAAGAACTATCTGTAGCAGGTACATCTGTACCAAAGCTTGCTCCAAAGTCATCTCCTGAGCTAGCTCCGTCCCTTCTACTTTCTGCAAAGTATGTTTCTTCTGCTACTACCTCTGTAATATAATGTTTTTGGCCTTTATCGTCGTCCCAAGTTCTTGTTTGTAGTCTTCCTACTACAGCAACTTGTTGACCTTTCTTAAAGTATTTGCTAACAAATTCCCCTGTTTTGCTCCAAGCAACTACATTTATAAAGTCGGCTTGTCTTTCTTCTCCTGGTCTTGCAAATCTTCTATTTACTGCTAAAGAGAAAGTTGCAACCATTGTATTATTAGTTTGTGTGTATCTAACTTCTGGGTCTCTTGTAAGTCTTCCCATCAAAATTACTTTGTTCATAAGTGGCCTCCATTTTTTTCTTTATTATTCTTCTACTTTGATTGTCATGAATTTTATAACATCATCAGTAATTCTATAATTTCTTTCAAGTTCTGAAATTATAGCTGGATTTGCTGTAAAGTATAGTACTACAGAATATCCTTCAGCATTTTTCTTTACTGGATAAGCTAATTTTTTCTTTCCTAGTAAATCTGCTTTTTCTACATTTCCATCTTTATTAATCATTTCTGTGAATTTTTTAGAAAGTTCGTTAACTCTTTCTTCATCAACAGCTGGATTAATAATGATCATACTTTCGTATTTATTCATTATTTTCACCTCCCTTTGGATTATACAACCTATAGCCCCTTGCTATAAGTAAGGATTTTAATTTTTTGCAAAATTAAAAAGCCGTACATTTTTTGTACGGCTATATTTTATCACATATATATTGTTTTTGCAAGGATTTTATTTATTTTTTATTTACTCTTCAAAATAAACTCCATCCCCAAATGTTACTGCTGTTATGTTTTCTCCTGTTCTTCCATCTGCATTATAATCAGAAATTTTAAAGTTAATTTTGCTTTGTGCTTGAAGATTTGATTCATTTCCTGTAATTTGATATGTTGCAACTCCAATATTATTAATCCAAGTAATTTCCACATTTTTTTCTAATATCTGAAGAGTTGGAAGAGTTTTAAATTCACTTGAATTATAATTAGCAAGAATTTTAATTGTTATTGTATCTCCAATATTTGCAATTGTTTTGTCTTTATTATTGCTTTCCATCGTTACAACAGATATTATTGGAAGTTTTACTTTAGAATAATAGTCGCTTGCATACGAACCATTTTCAAAGCTATCTACTGCTGTATAGTGAACCGTATCCTTTAATTTAATTCCTGCCAGATAATAAACAGTTAGGCTTTTTTCATTTACTATATATACATCCTTTTCTTTAGGATTGTCGCCTCTATTAAGTTGTGTTTTTAGCAATCCTAAATTTATAGCATAATAACTTCCAGAATCATTTGGATTTCTATCAGCTGTTGGAATATAATAAGTACTTCCTTTGGTTGTTACATCATACCCTGTTTTATCGGTTACAGGAAGTTTTCCATTTTTTAGATAGTATAATTTCACGTCTTCACTTAAAGTCAAAATGTCGCTTTTTACTTCTTCATATTCTTTCATTTCTGTTGTAGATTCTAGACTTGCTGTTATTGTTATAGTTAGTACTGTTAAAATAATCATCGTCATTACTAATGTTATTAAAGTTATTCCTTTTTCATCTCTCAGTTTTTTCATAAGTTTCCTCCCAAATCATTATAATAATCTTACTATTTTTTTTATTTTTTTTCAATATGCTATAAGATTTTTGTTGAGAATATATTTACTTTTTAATTGACCGATTTTGAAATATTTATAAAAGGAAAAATGCTATACTTTGAATGTATAACATTTTATAGTTTTTTATTAATTTAAACTGTCGGATGACTACACTTTCCTTGATATGCACTCAAGTCTAAATTTAGCGCTTTCATTGCTTTTCTAAAGTCCGTTTGACTTAGAACTTCTATTTTCATGTGTACAGTTTGTCCTGATTGCAAGATTGGAACATCTGTATATATTGTCATTCTTGCTTGCATAATTACAAATCCATTTTTTACATAATCACCATCTACCCATGCAAGCATATTTTCATAATCCCCATTTCCATCCTTATTCTCATCTTTATGTAAATCTGGTCCATAACTATCAAACCATTCTTTTGAATTTGGATTTATTTCATAGTTTACAGCAAATGACACTGGTACGACTCCTGGCTTTTGTTCTTCATTCCTGCAGGCAAAATCAAATAACACTACACTTGGTTCATTTATAGTTGCTGTCACACTGCTATGTTCACTTTCTATTTCATCATATACTTTTACAAGTCCCATTTCTTTTGCTTTATCATATATTTCTCTTACTTTTTCGCACTCACATTTTGCCTCATCAACTGATTTATATTTTTCTCCAGTCATCTCATAAACATATTTACCATTTTCATCATATATACGCTTTTTATTTTCTGTTTTAGGATATTTATGATTTATGTCATCTATTGTACCTGCGACATCGGAATTAAAAAGAGCAAGCCTTGCATCTAATTTTTTTGTTTTTTCAATTCTTTCTTCTTCTGTTAGCTTTTTCCATTCAGGTTCTGCGTCATCATCATCGCCATCATCTATGTCTGTATCAGAGCCAGAGCCTGTATTTGAGCCACCATTTTCAGTGTTTGTTTCTTGATTTTCGCTATTATCAGGCTTTGAGCCTTGGCTTCCATTTTCGCCTGTTGTTTCATTGACTGTTTCACCTATCCATGTAGAAGAACTTTTCATATGTTCGCTTTCTTCTTTTCCTGTTTGCGAAGTTTTATCTCTTGCATCTTTTGCATTTTTTATTAGTCCATTCTCTCCTAGTACTAAGCTAATACTTACACCAGCAATAATTATTAATACAACTATAGTTATGACTAATGCAACCAATGTTATTCCTTTTTCAAAGTAATCACTGCTTAGTTGTAATTTATATTTTTTTGCAGTTTTAAATCTTTTGTTGTTTTTCATTTTTCATTCTTCCTTTCGCTTTTGTTATTTTTGTTTACTTATTATTATCAATCTCTGATATTATACTTTTTATTTTTCTCTATTGCAACGAAAATAATAAAAAAACAATAAATATTTTAAACTGGTTAGAATATTTATAAAAAACAGCAACATAGAATTTTATTTTTCACTCCATTCTATCAGCCAAAACCTTTGTACTAACTTTGTACTGATTGCTTTTTTGGTTAATTACATCTTAATATAAAACTATACGGAAACCCACATGACCATTTCTTATATTTGTTGCATAGTATTGCCTACTTACAGCCTTTCCTGTAGCATCACTAAAATTTCCACCTCTATAAACACAAGGAGAATTTTCTTCTGATGATTTTTCCAAAGTCCATTCCCATATATTACCTGCTATATCATAGATATTCATTACTCTATTTCTATCAACCGCTCCAGTAGTTAATAGTATTCCTCCTTGATTTGAAGTTTGTTCTATTTTAATCTTATTTTCAATAATTCCAGGTAATGATACTGTATATTTATTCCAAGCATTTTGCATTTCTCCATACTTAGCATACATTCCTCTATTTATTGTATATGTTGTGCCATAATAATTTCCTATTGTAGTGCTATCATCATTTAGTATTTTCTCTGACACATTTCCTTTATTTTGCATAAATGTTAATATCAAATCCCACTGTATTCCAAATATTAAACTTCCTTTACATTCTCCATATTGCACTTTTGTTGCCAATTTTTGAGCTTTAGCTCTTGTTATAAAAGTATACGGATATAAATTTGCTTTTGACATAGGAATTTCAGTTGGTTCTGTATAAGATGCTCTATTTTCAGATATTCCAGCTTCATATCTTGCTACCCAGAAACCTCCATTTTGATAAATTCCTTTTAGCATTTTTTGTTTTACTTCATTGTATTTATCTACATTCTCAAACCAACCATCTGTACTATCTTCGCAAAATTCATCCTTACAATTTTCATTTCTATATGTGCTTGTGTAAGTATGCAAGTCATTTTCTATTTTTGTGTATGCATCTGTTGTAAATTCTGTTATATTTAATCCTGCTGTTGGATATACCGCCACTGTCATTGGCACTTCTATCCATACATATTGATTTCCACTTGCATCTTGTATTACTAATCCATTGTCTAAATTTGTACCTTCTAATGTTGAAAATTCACTACTTGGCATATATGGCTTTGTTTCATCATTTTTAGGTAAATCAGCTACTGTTTGTATTATATAATTTGATGCATTATCAATTAATTGGGTTTCATTTTCTTCTGTTTGTAATGTTTTGTTTTTTGCTTCTTTTGCTTGAGTTATTAGCCCATTTTCTCCTAACACTAAATTAATACTTACTCCTGCTAAAATCAAAAGTACCACAATCGTTACAACTAATGCAACTAATGTGATACCTTTATTAAATTTATTATTTTTTAATTCTCTCATTTTTTACATTCCTCTTCCACTTTTGTTTTCTATATTATTGACTTATACACTTTTGTTTATTCATTTTGAAAGTATTACTTTCATTTTTTGTATATAACACTTTGTTATAATTATATTGTTTGCATATTTAATAGTCAAGAGTTTAGCAAAAATAATACATAAAAAATAATGTATCTATGTTTTTACATCATTTCATGTATTGTTTGTCGCTCATAATTTTGTCTGATTTAAAATGTTATTTTTCTAAAAAATAAAAACAGCAACATAGAATTTTATTTTCTACATTGCTGTTTTTATTATTTATTTTATAGATTTTCTATTTCTTCTCTACTTAATTCAGTTGCCTGCATTATTTGTTCTACTGAGAGATTCATTTCTTTTAATTTTTTGGCCACAGCTAGCTTTTCTTCTTTTTTACCTTTTGCTAATCCGTTTCTTTTCGCCAAATTCTTCGCCAGCTTTATGTCCATGTTCGTAATTTGCTCTTACTTCTGAGTTATATCTCATTATTGCCCATTCTCTATCTTCATATCTTTGTCTTTCCTCTGGACTTAAGCTTATTTTTTCTAGTTCGTCTATTGCTTTTTTTACTTCTTTATTTTTTTTTGCTGCTTCTGCCATTTTCTCTTCACTCCCCTCTATTAACCACAGCCATTGCGCTAGCTTTGTACTGCAGTCTGGATTTTTCTTTTTAAATTTCTCTAATTCTATAAAATGCACTTCAAAGGTGTCTGTAAGTACTTCCTCTTCTGGATTTATATTTAATTCTACATATTCTTCTGGTTTTGTTTTTCTATATCTCATTTCAGCCACTGAATGATATGCGTTTCTATCTAAATATGAAAAATTTAATATATTTATTGCTATTATCTCTTTTTGCATTTCATATTTATTACCAGCCTTTAATTGCTCTGATGCAAGCTTTGATATATATGTCATTGTTCTTTGTCTAAAATTATATTCATTTGATACTTGCATCTCTACATCTACTATTTTTTTGCCGTCAATGTCAACTTTTATATCTAATATTCCTAATTTTTCATCTGCCATATCTGGTGTTAATTCTGGGTTTTTAACCTCTACATTTTTTATTTTTGTATCTAACACTGCTTCTAAAAATGCCTTTAATATAGAATTATTTTCTTCACTTGCAAATATTCTTTTAAATACATAATCTGATTTTAATGGTAATCTTTTGATTTCATTATTTTTAACAATATTATTGTTTTTATTTATCATTTATCTTCCTTTCCATTTTACTATAACAGCTCATATTTTTCAACTGTTTAGTAAAATTTCTTTGATTTTTTTCTTTTTATTTACTAATTAGTTTTTTCGTACGATAATTAAACATAATAAGCTTTGCCTATTACCTATATTCTTTTGTATTTTATTTTTGTGAATCTCATTTAAGAAAAAATTTATTTGTTATAAACAATTTATTGAAATTAAACAAATATAAAAAATAATACTATTCCCCTTATAGTATTTTTCATTATACTTGCAAGGTACTGAAAAAGCAAGAAAAATCGTTCGTCAAATTACGACATAATATTTCATGCAAATGAAAAGCTAATTGTTTTCTTAATTATTTTTGCTTATGATTTTACTGTATTTTTTTAACAAAAAAAATTAAGACATCCCCACTTTTCAAATTTGTTATGTCTTAATTTTCTTTTCATAATGTATTCCATTTACTATGCTTATTTTAGCATAGCATTTTTGTTCATTTATATTTTGATATTTTCCTTCTGATTCAGGCCTATCGCCCTCATCGTTCAGATTTTCCTAATAAAGTGAAAGACGGAAACCGAGGCTGCAGTAGCTGTTGGTCGTATTGTCGCCGTTACGGTTAGATGCTGGATGGCTAGAGCCTGTATCGCCGTAATTGCCTCCTCTACCAGCACAAGGACTGTAGCTGAGAGAAGTATACTCCAATGTCCACTCCCAGACATTTCCTGCTATATCATATATATTCATTAAACAATTTCTATCTACTGCTCCTGTAGTTAATAATATTCCATTACCATTGCTACTTTGCGCTAATTTATTAGCATTTGCATCTACATAATTTGTTGTTGGTGCATTATATGCATTCCATGTATTACTTAATGTCCAATTTGATACTGTTTCATACTTTCCTCTATTTATTGTAAATGTTGAATTACTATAATTTCCTATATCTTTACTATCTGAATTTAACTTTGATACTATTGTTGCATCTGTTGCTAATTTTTTTGTTTCTATAAACTTTAACACTAAATCCCATTGCACTCCAAACATTAAACTTCCGGTATATGTTGTTCCATTATTTGTATATTGTACCATCTCAGCAAGTTTTTTAGCCTGTGTTCTTGTTACATAATCGTATGGTATCAAATTTTGCTTTGATTGTGGGGCTACTGTTGGGGCTGGTTCTTTTGATGTTCTTTTATTTTCTTCTGTTAATCCTGCCTCATATTTTGCAACCCAGAATCCTCCATTTTGATATACACTTTTTAACATTTTTTGCTTTTGTGCTGTATACTGTTCTGATGTATACCAATCAGCAGTATTATTTGTATCTTCGTACCATTCATCTTTATTACTTGTTTCTGTTCTACTCTTTCCTTTTCTATATGTCATTGTATAAGTATGCAAATCTGCTTCTATTTTTGTATATGCATCTGTTGTAAATTCTGTTATATTTAATCCTGCTGTTGGATATACTGTAGCTGTTTTTGGTACTTCTACCCACACATACTGGTTTCCATTTTCTGTTGCATCTTGTATTGTTAAGCCATTATCTAATGTTGTTCCTGCTACTACTGTAAATGTATCTCCTGGCATATATGGCTTTGTTGTTTCAGTTGTTGGTAAGTTTGTACTTCCTCCGTTTCCACCATTACCACTGCCTCCTGCTGTTCCATTTACTTGCTCTGCTATATAATCTGGTATTGTTCCATTTAATAATTTACTCTCTTCTTCTGTTGCATTCTTTGACTTTTCTCTTGCCTCCTTTGCATTTGCAATTAAGCCATTTTGTCCTAACACTAAACTGATTGATACACCAGCTAATATTAACAACACTACTATCGTTACAACTAACGCTACTAAGGTTATACCTTTATTTTTTCTCATCTTTTGCTTGCCTCCCTATTTATTTTTTTATTTTTATTTTTAATTTTTAAATTTTAATAACTTTTTTATCAATATTTTTATATTTTTTATTATTTACTTTATTTTTGTTTTTTATTATTTTATTTTTGTTTTCAGTATATATTATATCTATTATATACACCTTATAGCGTTTGTTGTATTTACTTATTATACATAATAGATATAAAATAATACTTTAGTTTTAGTATATATTTCTTTCACACTCGTGTCAATAAAGATTCAATTTTGTAATACAATTGTAATTTATCCATTTTTTTACATTATTGCAGCTATTGTTTGGTATGAATATGTTTTATCTGATTTCAAATAGTATTTTTCATTTTATATAAAAAATACAGTATATAAGTTAAATATATACTGCATAAAAATTATAATTCAATTCTTTCTTCTCTTAGTTTATTTACTAATTTCTTTAATTTTTTATTTTTATCTAGTTCAAGCTTTGGATCTTCATCTTCTATGTCCATTGCAACCACTTGAGCCATTTTTAATATTTGAATATCATCAAAAATATTTGCTATTTTGAATTCCGGAAGTCCATGTTGTTTTGTTCCAAAAAACTCACCTGAACCACGAAGTTCTAAGTCCTTTTCTGCAATTTTAAAGCCATTGTCAGTATCAACCATTGTTTGCATACGCTGTTTAACAATATTAGAATTGCTATCATATTTTAATATACAATATGACTGAAACTCACCTCTTCCAACTCTTCCTCTTAACTGATGAAGCTGTGCTAGACCAAATCTTTCAGCATTTTCAATAACCATTATATTTGCGTTTGGCACATCAACTCCAACCTCTATAACAGTGGTTGAAATTAATATACTTATTTTGTTGTCTTTAAAATCTTGCATTACTCTATCTTTTTCTTTTGGCTTCATTTTTCCATGAAGTATTTCTACATTATAGTCTTTGAAAACTTCCTCTTTATAGCTTTTTGCAAGCTCTTCAACAGATTTTATATCTTCCATTTGCTCATTTTCGTCAACAAACGGGCACACAATATAAGCTTGTCTTCCTTCATCGACATTTTTCTTTATGAATTCATTTATTCTATCTGTCATATTTTTTCTGACTGCCAAAGTTTCTATCTTTTTTCTGTTTGGTGGCAACTCATCAATTACTGATATATCCAAATCTCCATAAACAATTATTGCAAGTGTTCTTGGAATTGGAGTCGCGGTCATTACTAGAACATCCGGATTTTTACCTTTTGCTGCAATTTTGCTTCTTTGTTTTACACCAAATCTATGTTGCTCATCTGTTATTACTAATCCTAACTTATTAAATTCGACAGTATCTTCTAATAAAGAATGAGTTCCAATTATAATATCTATTTCGCCATTTTTTAATCTTTCAAGGACATTTTGTTTTTGCTTTTTTGTTAAACTACTAATAAGAAGCTCACATCTAATTCCAAACTGATCTAAAATCTTATTAAAATTTACTAAATGTTGGCTTGCAAGAATTGTAGTTGGTGCCATAACTGCCACTTGATATCCAGATTTTACAGCTTTATAGGCAGATATCATTGCAACAACAGTTTTTCCAGAACCTACATCCCCTTGAAGAAGTCTATTCATTGATTTATCAGATTCCATATCCTTGTCGATTTCTTCTAAAACTCTGAGCTGTGCTTTTGTAAGTCTAAAAGGCAAGCTATTTATTACATCAGACATGTGTACATTTTTGTCGTACTGAATTCCTTTTATATCTGTGCTATACTGATTTTTTAGACTAAGCAGTGCAAGTTCGAATGTCAAAAGCTCCTCAAAAACTAGTCTTTTTCTTGCAATTTCTAGTTCGTCTAAACTATTTGGAAAATGTATTTTATGGATTGCAGAATTGCTATCCAATAAATTATATTTTTTTACCAAATATTCTGGCAAAGTTTCGTCAATTTTTGTATTTAAACTTTCAAATGCATTTTCAATTATTTTTCTTATATAATTTACAGATAATTTTTTAGTAGTCGGATATACCGGAAAAATTCTGCCTGTATTTTTGTTTTCGTTTGGCAAGTCTATTAAAGGTGTATCCATTTCAACTTTTCCACCTTTAACAGTTACTTTACCATAAAATTTATACGCTTCGTTACTATGAATCGAATTTTTTATATACTCTTGATTAAACCACGTAACCTGCATTCTGCCAGTATCATCTTGCACTATTGCTTTAGTTACTATCATATTTTTTCTTATTCTTGAAGTTGTAATATTAGAAACCACAATAGCCTTAACTACTGCTATTTCACCATCTTGTAGCTCTGCTATTTTTTTTACTTTTGTTCTATCTTCATAGGCACGAGGATAATAATTTATCAAATCTTCAACTGTATTTATTCCTAAAGAATTCAAAAGCTCAAGCCTGTTAGGGCCAACGCCTTTTATAAATTGCACACTTTCCTTTAAATCCATTTTTGCTATTCCTTATTTTTTTATTCACTATATCACAAACAGTTGTTTTTGTCTAGATATTTTATTCCCATTTTATAATTTTTCTCCTATTTTAACCAAGTTACAGCTCTTGCTCCCATTGGACAATCCCAAGGAGCTCCTGAAATACTACCTTTTTTCTTATTTATTATTATATTCGTTAATTTTGAACAACTACTAAAAACATTATATTCTATCTTCTCGATTTTTTCTGGAATTTCAATTTTTTCTAATGAACTATAAGCAAAAGCTTGTGTCCTTATTTCTTTTATACTTGATGGCAATTTTATATTTTTTATTCTTCCATGCATATAAAAAGCTTGTTCTTCAATTATCTCTACTGTATCTGATATGTTAAATTCATTTGCTCCTCTACTTGCTGCATATAAAATTTTTCCATCTTTACTTAATATCATTTTATCATCTACACTTTTTATATAGTTATTTTTACTTGATACCGTGATTTTGGTTATATTTCCAAAGGCCAAAGCATTAATTTTTTTAATATTTTCTGGAAGTTCAACTTCTCCGCCATACAATTGCGATAATCCCCATCCTTGAATTTCTTTTAATGTGCTTGGCAAAATAATCTTAGTACAACTTCTTGATTTTGTAGATTTATTTGTTATAACTTCAACACCTTCTGGAATTGTAACTATATCTCCTTCTACTAAATACATAATTAAAGTTTTTCCATCTTTACTGTATAAATTGCCATTTTCTATTTTATATTTATCATTATCTGTGTTTATTTTTATTTCAGTTAATTGTTCCATTCCTGAAAATGTAAGACCACTCAAATTTTCAACACTATTAGGAATATACATGCTTGTTGCGTTCGAGCCATTAAAAATATCATTTTTTATATTTATTACACCTTCTGGTATTTCTATTTTTGCACTGTTTAGTAATGCAGCCTCAACATTTTTTCCATCTTTCGATAAAATCAGGCTATTTTTCATAACAAAATACTTATTCTTTGAATCAATACTAACATTTTTTAAATTAGTATCACTCCAAAATATTCCATTACCTATACTATTTACATTCTCAGGAATATTAATTTCTATTAATTCATAGCAATATGCAAATGCATAGCTTTCTATTGTTGTTAACTCGGAAGGAAGTATGATTTTTTTTATTGATGTGCATCTTGAAAATAAGCTTGCAGTTATTGTTTGTAATTTTTTTGGTAGTGTGATTTCTTCTAATTTCTCACAGTATTGAAAAGCAGATCCTCCTATTTCCATTATGCTATCTGGAAGTTCTACTTTTTTTAGATTTTCACAACCTCTAAATGCATCGGCTTCAATTTTTTTTACTCCATTTTGTATGATAATTTCCTCTATATTAGTATTATTAGCAAATGCATTCATTCCAATCTCTTCTACTGTTTCAGGTATTACTACTTTTTTCAAATCTTTTACATTAGAGAATGCTCCATAGCCTATTTGTGTTACATTTGCTGGAATTATCAATGTTCCTTCTTCATCTATTAAATTCAGATTTTTATTTGATGATATTAATGTTCCATCTGTTACATCCATATCTATAGCTTTTATTCCAATTTGTTCCGCTACTCTTTTTTCTGTTTCACTACTTGTATTTATACAAATTTGACCACATACTATTTGCACTTTATCTTTATATTTATTACTTATTTTGCCTAGAACATCTTCAATTCCTTCTTTGCTATTTTCATCTTTCGTATTGTAATATAATTTATCTTTATAAGCTACAATTGAGCTTACATCAAATTCATTTGATTCAATTTGTTTTTCAGCTATAAAAAAGTTCATTTTTTCTTTATATTCCGCAAACTCTTGACTTATTTTTGCTTCTTGCGAATTTGTTATTAGTCCATTTTCTCCTAGTACAAAATTAATTGAAACTCCTGCTAATATCAATAATACAACAATGGTTACAACTAATGCTATTAGTGTAATTCCTTTATTTTCTAAATTATCGGTGTGTGTGTGTGTGTGTGTGTGTACAGCCCCAAGGCTTTCAGCTTTTATCTTTTTCATTTTTCCTCCTAAGTTTTATTTTGATATTTATATGAATTATATTCTATACTATATAATTTATATATTACAGTGAGTATTTTTATTAGTTTGTAATCTAAGTATACAGCTTTCCATTATTAAAAATACATTTTATTCATTTTTTATTTGTTTTTTTCAAATTATATACTGTTAATTAAAGTCTTTAAGTAAAAAAATAGTAAGAAAAAAATCTTACTATTTTTGAGGTTATTCACATATTAAAGAAATTCTATAACCGTACATATTCATACGCTCCACCACCTTCATCAAAAGCAAAAATTCCAGAACTTTCATTATTTGAAAAGTCATCACAAGAAGAACCTCCTCTCATAAAAGCTGGATAATATGTGTTTTGATAATATTCATCAACAGCTAAGTCTTTATTCCAAGCACCATTGTAACTAGGAACTTTTCCTGAAGTTTCATATATTGCATCTCCATACATATTTTTCCAGTCTTCATAATGTATAGTTATATTAGCATCATCTTTGCCCTTCTCTGTTGTTGGATAAACAGTTACATCTTTTGTACTATCATCATTATTAGGTAATTTGTTTAATAAGGTTCCATTTCGTGTATACTGAACATTATTATATAATGATTCTAGATTCCCAGTTCCAAAAATGCTATATATTCCAGAAACATATTCCCAGTTTCCACCACTTAAGTCATATATTCCATAAATATTTCCTGTTGTACTTGATAACATTCCATTTTTTCCATTATATCTATTATCATAATCTTCATCAGTATTAACAGCAATATTTTGAGTTAAGCCTGTACTAAAACCAGTTATTTTAGCATAATTATTCTTATCTTTATAATAGTTATTTATTGCTATTTCATTTTCATTTCTTCCATACTTACTATGTGTCAAATACGCAACAGCTCCCCATTCGCTATTTTTCATCAAATGAGAGTTTGAACCAGTTGATTGCATTTCACTATAATTTAAAGAATTTGTAAAGCAAATACTTGTGTTTATCCAACTCCATGCATATTGTGATGGTTTACTTACTGCTCTTACAGTATCGCTTATTGTTTTATTGGCTGTATTTACTTCTGTATTACTCCAAGTTTTGCCACCATCATTTGTTTCTTCCATACTCATTTCATATTTTGCTACCCATATTCCTGATATATCTTTATCCCATCCGCCTAATTGTAAATTTGTTGTAAATGCTGGATGCACTTTGTATCCTTCTTTTGTTGGTTCTGTTACATTTGTACTTATAAATTCTACATCTATTTTTCCTGCTGTTGATGTATGTTCTCCACTCAGGATTTTATATTCATATCTTGGTATCCATACAAAGTAACTTCCATCTGCCAAACTTTTGGCATTTGCCCATCTACTTTTCTTTGAATCTAATTTTTCTGTTGTTTCTGCTCTATAGTTGTACCATTCTGCCCAGCTAAATTCAGCTTGGTCACTTGTTACTTCTACATTTGTTGAAGTTTCACTTGCCACATAAAGACCTGAATCATTCTTAGTTCCATCTGACCAATATACTCCAACCATATTTGTTCCAAGTTTTGGAGTACACATTCCTAAAACTTCGTTCCATGTGCCACCCTCAAAAACACTTTGAGTATTTCCATACTTTCCTAGTTCCGTTGCAATTTTATTCATATCAGCTAAATCATTTTGTGTTGCTTCTTCAGTTTTTCTTTTTGCTTCCTGTGCTTGTGTTATCAAGCCATTTTCACCTAACACTAAATTGATTGAAACACCTGCTAGTATTAGAAGTACTACTATTGTTACAACAAGTGCAACCAAGGTTATAGCTTTGTTATTTTTTAGTAATTTTTTCATATTAAAAATTTTCTCCATTTATATTTTGTTATTTATTCACAAGCCATACTGATTCTATATCCAAAAGCATACCATGCTGAACCGTCACCATCTCCAAAAGCAAAAATTCCAGCTGTTTCTCCATCATACGCCCAGCCTCCTCTTATACAAGCATACTCTCCTGTTCCCGAGTCTTCATCTGAACGTTCTCCAAGCCAACTACTATTACTATTTCCACACTTTTCAGATGTTTCAAAAACAGCATCACCATAAATTTCTTTCCATTTTGTATAATATATATTAATTGAGCCATCAGCTGCATTATCTGTCATGTCCATTGGATATATTGTTATATATTTACTACTATTAGCTGGTAATTGTGAAGCTTTATCATCTATACTATATTTATTATTCAATGTATTAGCGTTCATTGGAGTTACATACATATTTGTATATTTACTATATAATATTGCTATATATTCAGCATTTCCACCATTCAAATCATATATTCCATAAATATTGCCAGTCGTACTTGCATCCATTCCTTGTTCGGTATTATATTGGCTTTCCTTTAATTTTCCACCTATTCCTGTTATCTTTGTATATGTTCCTTCATTCTCTGCATAACTATTTATTGTCATACTATTTTCATTTCTTCCATACTTGCTATGTGTTAAATATGCAACTGCTCCCCATTCACTGTTTTTCATTAAGTGTGAGTTTTTCCCTGTCAACTGCATAGAACTGTAGTTTAATGAGTTTGTAAAACAATTACTTATATTAATCCAACTCCATGAATATTGTGAAGGTTTACTTACTGCTCTTACAGTATTGCTTATTGTTTTATCTCCTGTTTCAGATGTTACTTCTGTATTACTCCAAGTTTTACCACCATCTGTTGTTTCTTCCATACTCATTTCGTATTTTGCTACCCATATTCCTGATATATCTTTATCCCATCCGCCTAATTGAAGATTTGTTGTAAAAGCTGGATGTACTTTGTATCCTTCTTTTGTTGGTTCTGTTACATTTGTACTTATAAATTCTACATCTATTTTTCCTGCTGTTGCTGTATGTTCTCCGCTTAGGATTTTATATTCGTATCTTGGTATCCAAACAAAATAACTTCCATCTACCAAGCTCTTTGCATTTGCCCATCTGCTTTTCTTTGAATCTAGTTTTTCTGTTGTTTCTGCTCTGTAATTATACCATTCAGCCCAGCTAAATTCAGCTTGGTCACTTGTTACTTCTACATTTGTTAAAGTTTCACTTGCTACATAAAGTCCACTATCATTTTTTGTCCCATCTGACCAATATGCTCCAACCATATTTGTTCCAAGTTTTGGTGTACACAAACCTAAGGCTTCATTCCAACTTCCGCCTTCAAAAGAATATCTTTCTATTTCTTTCGATAAATTATCTATTCCTGCCATTTCATTTTGTGTTGCTTCTTCTGTTTTTCTTTTAGCCTCTTGTGCTTGTGTTATTAGTCCATTTTCTCCTAGCACTAAGTTAATTGAAACACCTGCTAGTATTAGAAGCACTACTATTGTCACAACCAATGCAACTAGTGTTATACCTTTTTCTTTTTGTAACTTCATAAAAATTTCTCCCTTTGTTTTATTTTGCTTATTTTTCCAATATTTATACGCATCAATTTTATAACATATTGTTATAATTATAAAAGTGAGTATTTTTATTAGTTTACGTAGTAAAAATAATACTTTCATTATTTAAAGTAATAGTTTTATTTTTCTGTTTTGACGTTCTTATTAAATTTCCATTGTAATTAAAATTTTACCTAATTACTAACTTTTCTTGTTCTACTACATATAATATTTTAGGAGTGTGATTTTTATATGAAAGATTATAAACTTGCTGTGGTTGGCGCCACTGGCGTTGTTGGTAGAATGATGCTTAAAGTTTTAGAAGAAGAAAATTTGCCAATTAATGAATATAAATTATTTGCATCAAAAAATTCTGCAGGTTCTACTATAAAATTTATGAACAAAGATTATATTGTAAATGAGCTTACAGAAAATTCATTTGATGAAGGCTTTGATTTTGCATTATTTTCAGCAGGAGCAACAACTGCAAAAAAGTTTGCACCTATCGCAAGTTCAAAAGGTTGCATAGTAATTGATAATAGTAGTGCATTTAGAATGGACGAAAATGTGCCATTAGTCGTTCCTGAAGTAAATCCTGAAGATATTGAAAAAAATCATGGAATAATAGCTAATCCAAATTGTTCTACAATACAAGCAGTTGTGCCCTTAAAAGTTTTAGATGACTACTACAAAATAAAAAGAATTGTTTATTCTACATATCAGGCTGTTTCTGGTGCTGGAAAAAATGGAATATCAGATTTGGAAAATGGAATTTCAGATTATCAAAAGCATAACGATTTTACTAGTCACTTTGGAAAACAATCTTCAAATTCTTATGAACTAAAAAAGTTTGAATATCCAATTTTTAATAATTGCTTACCTCATATTGATGTATTTTTAGACAATGGCTATACCAAAGAAGAAGAAAAAATGATTAATGAAACCAGAAAAATTTTACACAAGCCTAACTTAAAAGTAACTGCAACCTGCGTTCGTGTTCCTGTTTTTAACTCACACAGCGAAAGTATTAACATCGAATTTGAAAACGATTTTAATTTAGATGAATTATTGGCATTATTAAAAAATACACCTGGAATCATTTTGATGGATAACCCTGAAAAGAATGAATTCCCAATAGCTCAAGTTTCAACTGGACACAACGAAGTTTTTGTTCGGAAGAATTAGAAAAGATTTTAGCGTACCTTTCGGAATAAATTTATGGGTTGTTGCAGATAACATTAGAAAAGGTGCTGCAACTAACAGTATTCAGATACTTGAAAAATTGCTATAAAATTAATTTTTAAATGTGTGATAGCCTTTATAAAATAATTCATAATAACACATATTTCTCAACCTGTAAAAAAAACACCTACAATTTTATGTTAAAATTTAACTAACATTATTGTAGGTGGTTTTTCTATATATTTATGTTCTAAAATATTATTTTTGAATTCTATCTATCTTCATAATAATAATCAGTAACTGCTTTACTTTCAAGTTCTAAAGCCTTTGGTTTTAAAATTTGAGCCAATTTTTCTGGTTGTATTTGTGTCCCTGAGATTATATGGTTTACCACATAATCAATATTGTCATCTCCAACTATTTTTGCAAGCTCCATTTTTGCATTTTTAAATTCTAATTCAGCTTCGCTTCTTTGCTCATCATATACTACTTCTTGAGCCAAATCTTCATCTGAATACTTTCTTTTGCCTCTGGCTTTAGCTTCAATGCTTCTTCCTAATGATGCAGCTTCTTTTCTTTCATTATATGCTTGCTGTAGTTCTTCAGCTCTTTCATCATATATGCTTTTAACTTTTTCATAAGCATCTAAAAAAGATTTTGCTTCTGTTGTACTATCAAATAATTCTTTCCACCATGCCATAATTTTTATCTCCATTAATTTATTTTGTCTTTATATTTTACAACAAAAAGCCTTATAAATCAACTGTTTTCTACATTTTTTTGCATAACTTGCAATAAAGTCACCTTGTAAAATTATTTTATGAAAGCTACACAAAATTTATCAAATTTTCTAATTTTTACTCTTTGCAACTTATATGTATATTTTCAATATCGTTTTCAATTTCTCTTGTAACAATATTTTGTATTTGAGCAATCTGCTCTGTTTTTAATGTTTTTTCTTTTACAACCACATTTACGCTGTTTCCATTTACAAATATTACAACATCCGAAAAATCTTTATTTTTTATCAAGTTTTCAGCAATCATTATAGCATTTTTAGTTTTATTTATTTTAGACACTTCATTTTGTGCAATTTCTTTTTGAGTGTCTGTTATCTGACTATTTTCTAATATTTTTTGATAGCTTTCAAGCATTTGCGAATACATTTTTTCTCGCTCTAGTCTTGATTCTGCAAAATATGAACTTCCAGAATTTTGAGTTGAAGTATCTACCGTCTCATTAGTTTCTTGCATATTTGTGGTGTTGCTGTTTTTATCACCACTTGGCACATTCTCGTTTTTACCATTTTCCTGCAAATTGCCATCATTTGCGTTTTTGCTTTCTTGTTGTGTTTCAGAACTTGTATTTTTGCTTTCTTCCTGTGTTTCTGTATTTTCATTATTTGCGACCTGTGAACTTACAAGCTGAGCATCTCCAAGTTCTGCATATTCTTCTGCGTCTTTTAATACTGCTGTTTTCAAATCGTTATTAATGTCAGTAGTATAGCTCATGTACCCTGCTGCAATTAGCATAAGCGCAATTACAGAAATTATAACCTGATTTTTCTTAAAAATAGACCTCATAAATACTTCCATCCCTTTCATATTTTATTAAAGGCTTTTCATAGCAATAAATTTTTTAAAACATTATTCAATAATTTATTTAATTTTTCTTCATTTCAAATACCTGAATTTTATATGTAGAAAGTCCTGTTACCGCTTCTACCGCCTGAATTATACTTGTTTTTACTTCAGCATTTTTCGCTCCTTCTGCTGTAACCACTGCTCCTTCTATTTTTGCACTTAAAATGCTTTGAGTAATCGGACTTTTTTTATTATCATTTTCTTCATAAATTATGTCTTTTTTGCTAGATACTTCATTTGTAACTCGTGTTCCGCCACTAGAATCTGTTTCTTCAGTAGTTGTTCTAGTTGAATCTTCATCATACATTGGCACCACTTGGCTTGTTTGTGAATATGTTATAAGAACTTTTACATTTCCAACCCCATTAATATTAGAAAGTATTCGTTCAAGCCTTGTTTCTAAATCGTCTGCTGAAGCTTCTTTAGTTGTATTTTCTACTGCCAGCTTTTTAGTTTCATCTTCCACCACCGTTTTTTCTTTTTTGTCACCGTTCCATATATAATTAATTGCCACAACTGTGATAATTATTACTATAACAAGAACCACTAAATTTTCAATTTTTTTCTTATCTTTAGTATCTTTTTCTTCATTTTCCATACCTAAAAGATGTTTAATTTTCTCTTTCATAAGCTCTTCTCCTTAGTTTTTAAGAAAATTCAATATTTTCCTTTGCCACACCATAATTTTGATTTATAATTTCTTTTACTTCATTTTGCTGTTCTTCATTTAATTTATATGTATTTTCTTGTTCTCCAATTACTACTGTATTTACTTTTATTTCTTCTCGTTTTTTACCTGAATTTGATATGTAAAGCTTTATTTTTTCTATATCATAAGTATCATCATTTTTAATTTTTATTACAGAATTGTCTACTGTATAACCTTTTTCTTCTAACTTCTTTTTTATATCCTGCTGCAAATTTGATATATAGATATCTTTTATTGTTTTATTGCTATTATTTTCTGTTTTCTTTTCGTAGTTTTCAGAGGCATTACTTGCAGTTTCTACATAGTCTGCAATTACACTATTTACATCAATATTTTTTGTTATTTTATTTGTGAGCGGTGAAATTATTACAAATAAAATATAAATTCCAATAACTGACCTAACATATTTTTTTGAGCTTCCATTTGGAAGTATCAGTTCAATTATTGTGCTTATTACAACTGCTATAACTATTCCCTTTGCCCAGCTACTAAAAGCTCCTATCATTATTGCTCCTTTCTTTTGTGTCAATTTTAAATTTATAGTACACGCATTTAAAACGATATTTATCCAACATTGGAAATCTTTATGACTATGGTTAGACCTATAATTAGCATGACTGATACTGAACACATTATCGCTAAAAGTAACTTGAATGTTCCACCGACCTGTTCTAGTAATTTTATAATTTTTTCGTCTGCAATAGGCTGGCACAGTGCTGCGCCAAAATAATACACTCCCATCAAACTTGCAAGCTTCAATATTGGAGAAATGCAAATACTAATTACCACAAAAAGTCCAACTATTCCTACTGCATTTTTAAGAATATTTGCACAACTTAGCACTGTATCTACTGCATCTCCTAAAATTTTTCCAACTACAGGTATGACTGCTGAAACAGTTGCCTTTGTAGTCTTTACAGCAAGTGCATCAACGCCTTTTGTAATTGAGCTTTCCATTGATGAAACACTTACAAAAATAGTTAGAATAATTCCTAAGCCCCATATAATTGTTTTATTCATAAATTTTGTAATTTTACCAAGTTGAATTTTGTCAGAAATATTTGAAATAATGCTTATTGCCACAGTCACAAGTACAAAAGGAATAATTATGCCATTTATAAAATTTCCTATAAAAGTAACCATGAATAATATCATTGGTTGTAAAGCTCCTGCAGTAGTAATATTACCTGTTGAAATAAGCAATGTTATCATTAGTGGAATTAGTGAATTTATAAAATCTACTAAGTTCGATATTGAAGTTTTGCACATATTTATAATGTCTGAAAAATTGTGCATAACTACTGTGACTATTAAAATATATGTAACATAGTGCGTGAGATTTTGTATTCCTTTATTATCCAAATCTTCTGTTATATTTTTTAGAATACTTGAAATAATAATTATTATAATTACTATTCCAATAGATTTTATCGCTTCTATTGTTTCAGAAAAAAGCTTGTTCAAAATTTTGTAAAAAAATGATTTATTATTAACATTTCCTTTTACAGCAGATTCAAATATTTCATTTATGTTTATTTCACTATTTGTATAATCTTGTGCTTCACTTAAAAAATTTCCTATTCCGCATTGCTTCTTTTTGAGAACTAAGTGCTGAAATTTCCTCTGCACCACTTGCTTCATTAGTACTTGCAATAAAAATCAGCAAAATTATAATAAATATTTTTACTATCTTTTCTTTCATCTTAAGTTCCATTCCTTTCTTGCTTTGCTCGAATTTGCACATATTTTTGGAATATATAACCATTTATTTTTTCTATGGCAAAATATTTACCACTATTTGCACTAGGCTAGTAAGTATTGGAACTGACATTGACATTATTAGCACTTTACCACCAAAATCAACTTTATTTGCTATTGCCGTTTCTCCAGAATCTTTGCAAATACTAACTGCAAACTCAGTAAGAATTGCAATTCCTGTTATTTTTAAAAGTAGTAAAATAAAATCGTAATTTATGTTTGTTTTATTTGCTAAACTTTTTACCACTTCAATTATTCCTGCAAGCTTACTTGCGATTAGCGAAAATATTAAAATGCCTGCTCCAACTGAAATGTATACTGCAAATTCTGGTCTATATTGTTTAATTATTACAATTAAAATTACTGCAATTAAGCCGAACTCCTATTATTTTTACAACATCCATCAGATTTTCCTTTCTCACAAATTAAACATTGTTCTGACTGTATCAAATAGTGTGCTTATTTCTTTTATTATCATTGTAAGAACTATAATTAATCCTGCTAAAGTAGTCATCATTGCTTGATCTTCTCTTCCTGCTCTTACTAAAACCTGATATAAAACAGCAACTAATATTCCAATCGCAGCAATTTTAAATAACAAATCTATATTCATTTTTTATGTAATTAGCTCCTTCCCTTTTATATTAAAATAATAGCCAGCGCCAAACCACTACTTATTCCTAAAGTTCTATATAATTTAGAATTTTTATTTTTCTCTATTACTGCTTCTTTTATTTTTTCATCTAGCATTTTTTGAGTTACTGCAATTTGGCTTACTTGTCCTTCTATATCAGTTGAACCAAGCACTTTTCCGCATGTCTAAAATTATTTCTAGGTCATCTTTGGTAAGACTTGTTTTACATTCTCTTACAGCTTTTTCCCAGCCATCTTTTATACTTTGCTCCTTCATATTTTCGCAAGCTTCTTTAAAAATATTTCCTATATTATCTGGATTGTCCTTATAAATTTCTAAAAAAATTTCATTTAACGGTTTATATGTAAATTGTATTTTCGTTTTTAAAATGTTAAATATCGCATTAAATTTCTCTAGTTCTTTTTCCCTATTTATGTACTTCTTTGAATAGATATTGCCAATATACGAGAAAATTCCAACAATAAAAAAGATTAGAATATACTTTATAGAAATCATAGGCTCGTCCTTTCTTTTATAATAATATATATTCCAATCTTTTAATTTTAGAACAATTTTTATATGCTATTTTTCTCACATACAATATTATTTCTTCGTTCAATTCTTATTATTCTATCAAAAATTCCTTCTTCTACTAATTTATTTAGTTCTGGATTTTTGCAAATGTCTTTTACATCTTTTCCATGTGCTGTAAAAATACCTTTTACACCCGAGCAAAGTGCAAATCTTATTGCTTCTGCATCTTCTTTGCTTCCAATTTCATCTGCCACAATTATTTTTGGCGCCATTGACCTTATTGCCATTCTCATTCCAATAGCTTTTGGAGTGTCATTTATAACATCTGTCCTTAAGCCTAAATCATTTTGACTTATTCCCTTATATGTAGCTGATATTTCGCCTCTTTCATCAATTACACAAACCTCTTGTCCTTTAAAAACTCCCTCTATTCCATTACTTAAATTTCTAACTATATCTCTTAAGAGCGTCGTTTTTCCTTTTCCTGGCTCTGACACAATTAGCGTATTATATATACAATTTTCTTTTGCATTAATTATTTCAGGCAGAACTTTATTACTACATCCTAGTATTTGCCTGCTAATTCTAAAATTCAGGCTTGATATATAATTAAAATTTATTATTTTTCCATCTTTAATTACAGCTGTTCCAACTAGTCCAACTCTATTTCCTCCATTTAATGTAATAAATCCATTTACTATTTGATTTTGATATGTATATATTGAATTTTCGCAAATTTTTTCAAATATAAACTCCGTTTCTTCTGGCATTACTACATAATTTAGAATTTTTTCTTTCAGTCCTAAATTTAAAATTACATTTTTATTGTTTCTTATTCTTATTTCTTCCAGCACTTCTAGCTCATCACTACTTATATTCTTCTGCATGAATTCTCTTAGCCTTAATGGAAAACATCTTAAAATATTATCTATATTACTCATAATATAATAATATGCATAAATTGGAATTTTTAGAATAAATTTCTTTAAACACCTACACAAAATCCAAATAATGTGGTAAAATAGTACAGTATAATAATTTAAAAAGGAGAGTGAAAAACTATGTCAGGACATTCAAAATGGCACAATATACAAGCCAAAAAAGGAAAAGCTGATGCAGCAAGAGGAAAAGTATTTACTAAATTAGGAAGAGAATTGTTAATAGCAGTTAAGCAAGGTGGCCCTGACCCGGCTGGAAACTCTAAACTAAAAGATGTAATTGCTAAATGTAAAGCAGCAAACATGCCAAATGATACAATTAATAACGCCATAAAGAAAGCTTCTGGAGCTGGAAACAGTGAGTCATACGAAGAAATTACTTATGAAGGATATGGACCAAATGGTGTTGCTTTAATAGTTGAAGCAAGTACAGATAATAGAAATAGAACTGCAGCAGATGTTAGACATGTATTTGACAGAGCTGGCGGAAACCTTGGAACAACAGGTTGCGTATCTTATATGTTCAACAAAAAAGGTGTTATCGTAATCGATAAATCAACATGCAATCAATCAGAAGATGATTTAATGATGATGGCCCTAGATGCTGGTGCAGAAGATTTTGAAGCAGATGAAGAATGTTACACAGTAACAACTTCACCAGAAGATTTCTCTACAGTTCGTGAAGCATTAGAAGGTCAAGGAATAGAGTTCTTAGAGGCTTCTGTTCAAATGGTTCCTACAACTTATGTTACTCTTGATGAAAAAGATCAAGAAAGAATGGAAAAATTACTTGATAATCTTGATGACTTAGATGATGTAATGAATGTATATCACAATAGCGAAAATAATTAATAAAAAAATAGTAATTGCTTGTTTAAGTAATTACTATTTTTTTGTTTTATTTCTTCCAAGTAACAGCTTGTCGTCCTTTAGGTGCTCCCCATGGACTTCCGCTTAAAGTATTCTCTTTTTTATTTACTATTATTTCCGATAAATTATTACATCTCTCAAATGTATCATTTGCAATTGAAGTAACAGTGCTTGGTATTTCTACCCTTTTTAAGTTGGCACATTGTGAGAATGCTCCATATTCCAGTGTTTTTACACCTTCTGGAATAATTACTCCTTCAATCTTTGTTTGTACATCAAATGCAGCAGCTTTTATTGTTTCAACACTAGAATCTATAGTATATGTTCCCTCAATTTCTTTTAATGGGCAAACTAATTCTTTTTTATCTTTACTATATAGCACATCATTTTCAATCATATAGTATGGATTTTGTTTATCTATTGTCACCTCTCCTGAATAGTTTAAAACTTTAAAAGTAGAAGAAATACTTGAAACATTTTTTCCAATTTTAATTGTTTTGTAATTAAAACTTGTATATGAAAAAACTATATTTTCTATATTTTCTAGACTATCTGGTAATACTACATTTTCAGCATTATTTGCCTGTTTAAAAGAATAAGTACCTAACGTTTTTATTCCTTCTTGTATTGTAATATCTTTTTCTTTAGAATAGCACATTATTAATTTTTTATCACTTATTGTATATAATATTTCATTTTCTGATTTAAAAATATTATTTTCCGAATCTACAATTACATTTTCTATTGATGGTGGAAAATTAGCTGCATCTCCAATATTTGTAATATTTTTAGGAATTGTTAATGCTTTAATATTACTATATGAAGAAATATCAATATCAAATTTTTCAACATTACTAGGTAATTCAAAATTTTCTACTTTTTCTAAATAGCTTCCTGCTATATATATTATACTATTAGAATTTACATTAGTAAGAAAACTATTTTTATACGAAAAGTTTTTATTATCTTTTATTACTATATTTTCCAATTTTTCTACACCTGAAAAGCTTAATCTTTCTAATGTTTCTAGTGTATTAGGAAATTCAAGTTCTGTTATTTGTACTCCAGCTAAAGCATAATTTTCAATTCTTTTTAGCCC
This sequence comes from uncultured Clostridia bacterium, assembly GCA_934167095.1. Lineage (GTDB taxonomy): Bacteria > Bacillota > Clostridia > TANB77 > CAG-508 > CAG-245. Next base: position 8,358 of record CAKPKE010000015.1, on the reverse strand, counting down.
CTCATTAAGTTTTATTTTTTCAAGTGAATAACATCCACTAAATGTATACGCTTGAATTCTTTCTACACTACCAGGTATTTCAATTTCTTTTAGTTGTTTACATTGATAAAAACATAACGTTCCCATATTCTCAAGAGTATTTGGTAGTTTAACTTGGTTAAGATTACTGCAATATTGAAAAGCTTTATCTCCTATTGAAGTTACGCCTTCTTCAATTTCAATGCTTTCTAAATTATAATTATATGAAAAGGCATCATCCTCAATTATTTTCACAGAACCTGGTACTACAAGTTTTTTTAATGAATTTATACCAGAAAAAGCTCCACTTGATATTGTTGAAACACTTTTTGGAATTTCTAAAGTACCATCTTCTTTTACCAAATTTTTATTGTTACTTACTGATTCTAAAGTTCCGTCCTTTATAGAATATGGATTTTCTTTAATTCCTAGTGAATTTGCTATTTCTAACTCTTTTTGATTAGTAGTTTTTATTAATAACTCTCCATTAATTACCTGAAATTTATCAATATCATTATTTGATAAATTTGTTATAATATTCCTTATGTTTCCGTTCTCTTCTGTTTTTGTATTATATTCCAATCCTGTTTTCCATGCATTTAGACTTTTTATTGAATATTCAGAATTTTCAATTGCTTTTACTCCATTAAACAATTCAAGCTCTTCTTTATATCCTGAATATTCTGTTTTTATCCTTGCCTCTTGAGCCTTCGTAATTAATCCGTTTTGCCCTAACACCATATTTATTGATATTCCAGCAATTATTAATATCACAACTATTGTAACAACCAACGCCACTAATGTTATTCCTTTATTTTTTAAACTATTGGTGTGTGTGTGTGTGTGTGTGTACAGCCTCAAGGCTTTCGTGTCTTATCATTTTCTTTTTCTCCTTTGATATCTCTTTAATACATATTTTATATTATAAAATATATTAATTTGCTTTCGGAAGTGAATATAATTATTATTTATTACCATTTTTGCATTTTTTATGTACTTTTATTAATTAATATTAAAAATAATAAAAATACCATATAAGTTCAAAAAAATCAATTTTATAATTACTTTTTCTAACTTATACGGTATTTTTGTATATTTTGTATTTAATTTTTTTCTTAATTCATTATATATTATTTTTTATTCAAGTGTTATTTCTACCTCGACAGAATCATTACCAAAAACTTCTTTTAGTCCATTTACATCTTCTATATATCCAATTTTCGTATATGAATAATTTGTATTAAAAGTATCATAAAATATTACTAAACAATTTGATGTGTATAGCATAATATCACCTGTATTAATTTTTTCTGGTTTTACAGATGTTGTAGGTAAGCTATAATCTAAATTATAGTATTTTTCATTTCCGTTTAGTTCATTCATTTTCATTTTAAGTGGTAATTTTGAAATTAGACTTTTAGTTGCTGAATTATCATATAAAACTGCTGAAAATACTTTTTCTCCAACTTTTACATTGACTCTCATTTCTGTGTTTTCTCCATCTTTTGAAATTTTAATTCCGTCTTGTTTTGTGTATTTTGCAACAATTGTTATTTCTTCATTTTTCTCATCACTACATGTTATTTTTATTGTAGATTCTCCACCTATCGCCTCTACTTTTAATAAATTTCCTTCAATTAATTCAACTGTAAAATTTGGATTTTTATTATATTTTATGCTCCATGCAGATGCTGTATTTAGCTGATATGTAGCCATACTGTTTTTTCTATCTTCATTTAGTTTATTTTTTATTAGCACTCCTGCAACAACTATTAAAATAACTGCTACTATGCAAATAATACCTATAATTATTTTCTTTTTTGTCATAGTAAAATGTATTCCTTTCTTGATTTACTTAGCAATTAACTATTTCAAACTAAGTATTTCTATCTGTTATGTACATCGATTTGAGTATATGGTATTTCCATATTATTTTTATCAAGTTCCAATTTTATTATTCTATTTGATTTGCATTTTACGATTGGTTTTACTTCTGCTTTAGTAAATATTTTTAAAGTATATGAAATTGATGAATCTTCAAAACTACTAAGTCCTTTATACTCTACATCTTTTACATCTTCTACTGTCTTTATTTTTTCCATAATTTGACTAATAACTGCTTCAACTCTTTCAATTTTTTCACTATAAGATAATGGAATTTTTATGAAAAAGTAATCTGGTTCAATTAAAGCTTCACTTATATTTCTATTTGCGACAGTTAATAAATTTCCATTATTTATATCTCTTACTTTTGTAGATTTTAGCCCTAGCTCTATTATTTTGCCTTCAACATCACCTATTTTTATAACATCTCCGACAATAAAATATTCGTCAACTATTATATTTACCCCAGCAATTATGTCTTTTACTGCATCTTGCAAAGCTAAGGCAAATATTGCAGATGCAATTCCAAGACCTGTAATAATAGATGTTACATTTATTCCATTTACTTGTAATATTGCAACAACAGTTACTATAATTAATACATATTTAAGTACATTATTAAATAATTTTATATATGTTCTTCCTTTTTTAGTAGTCCTTTTGCTTTTTTCCATTACTCTATTTACTATTTTCTTTGCAAGAAAATATACTGCAACGGCAACAGCTACAATGATTATCGAAATTATTATTTCTTTTGTTATTATATCTGTGTTTAAATTTTCCATACTATATCCTTTTACTTATAAAAATTGCTAGCAGGATTTAGCCTCATGCTAGCAATTTTCTCATAATTATAATCCCATCTCTTTTTTCATTTTTTCTAATTCATCTTCAACAGATGTGTTTACATTTTCATATTTAGCTTCTAATGTTGTAGCTTCATCTTCTGGCTCTTTTTCAAGTTCAGCCATAGAATTTGCTGTATCAAGCATTTGGTCTGCTTTTTGTTCCATTTTTTCAAATGCTTTCATTGAACTACTTGCAGTATCCATAGAACTAGCTACCTTATTTAGTTTTTCTTGAGTATGAGCTACTGCTATTTTTGATTTTACGTTTTGTCTACGTTGTTCTAATGTTTTTACATCATCTGTAAGTTTGTCATGCATTTCTTTCATTCTTGTAGCATTATCTTTTGCAACTTCATAAGCTTTTTGAAGTTCAACTCCATTTTTTACATATTCTTGTTTCTTTGCTAAAAATACTTTTGCATCATTTTCATTTCCTGCTGATAAAGCTTTTCTTGCTAAAGAATCATATTTTACTACATTTTCATTATTTTCATCAACTAATCTTTTTGTTCTTTTTTCTTCTGCCATTACTCCAGCTGTTTCTGTTTTTACTTCTGCAAGTTGGTCTGTAACTTGACGCATGTATTCATCAATCATTTTTGCTGGATCCTCGCATTTGTCTAATAAACTATTGATATTAGCAGACATTATATCCTTAAATCTTGTTAAAATTCCCATAATTTTTTCCTCCTAAAAATAAAATATATATCTAATAAATTGCTGTGCAATTTTTATTAGCTCTTATTTATCATCTTTGTACTTATTTTCCAAGTCTGATGTATCTGTTCCAAATTTTTCAAGTGGAGTATTTAATATTTTTTCAGTATGCTCTTCTTTTTCTTTTGCTCTTTTATTTTGATTTTTTATTATCATATATACAATAAATATCACTGCTACAACTGCTATAACAATCAAAAAGGTTCTTCCAAAATCCCATCCATTTGTTGGTTTACTCATTATATTTTTTGCAGTTTCAGAAAAAGTTTTTGAAATCATTTCTTCTAAACTTAATGATGTGTTATAATAATTTTTCTTTAAGTATCCATTAAATATAGTTAGTGCTTCACTATCCATTATAGTATCTGCTGAATATCCAGCTAAATATCTAAACTCACCGTCCATCTCTGATTTTGTATCATTTTGACATTCAAAATATGCAAATATGAAATGTCCTTCATCTGAAAATTTATTTTTATATACATCTTCTAGATAATTTGTTGCAGAATTCACATTTAAAGATGAACCATTCCAATACTCTGCAGAGTATGGAATAAGCATTACATAAGGTTGTACTCCTGTTTTGTTATAAAAATCCTCTAGACCTGAAATTAAGGTATTTTTATTTGAAATCCAACCAATTTTATCTTCATACCAGTCAGTTTTATTTACAACTCCCGATAATGCTGTCCTTTGTTTTGTGTTACTAGGAACGCCACCATTATTTGATGATATTGATGCAAAAACAATAATAATTATTACTAGCATAAAAATAAATGTAACAACAGAACTACATCCTGTTCCACCTCCATAATATGGTTCTCTATAATAAGGTCTACCAAACCATATATGGTGATGATACATTGGTCTTGGGCCTCTTGGCGGTGGTGGGTTATATCCGCCTCCATGGAAGCCTCCACCTCCTCCGAAAGATGGTCTACTACTAAATCCACCTCCAGAGCTTCTTCCGCCTCCAGAAAAGCCTCCTGATGAATGTCCACCTGAAAATCCTCCTGATGAGTGACTTCCGCCACCGCCTCCACTTCTTCCCATAGCTTTTATTCTCCTTTGTATTTATATTTGCTATATTCTATCACAAAACACATGCAAAGTCTATGTAATTTTTGTGAATTTATAATGCAAAATCTGCCCTACTTTTATTTACAAAAATCTACAAAATTTGCAAAAATAAAAGCCACAAGAAAATTTTAAAGCAAATATGCTTAGAATTTTCTTTGTAGCTTTTTCTTTCGCCATATTTTTCCTGATGCTGGCATGCCAAATTTCCGATTAAAAATCGTCTGTCAATCTGAATCAAATTTAGCAAATTGCATAGTTACCAGTTTACTTCCTGGTCCATATCTACAATCTGCCAACCTTCATTTTGATAGTGTTCAATAATTCTGGCAGAATCATTGTCAATTTTGCCTCCGCGGAAGATAACCATTTTGTAATTTCCCCAACGGTTGCCAATCTTAACAGCTCCTTTATTGATTAAAAAATCAACATGCTCGCCGCTTCCAGGCTTTAGATCAAACTTTTCAATGATCCGTTCAGCAACTTCTCTATGCCCATCAGTAGCATTTTCACGAAAGAATTTTTGACCACGGAAATAAATTCCGACGATCCTTTCCATCTAAAAAACCTCCTTTAAGTGTTTTATTTTTTTAGATATTTTCTATTATAGCACAAAAACAGGATTATGTAAAATCCTGTTTTTTAATACTCTATAATTCTATTATTTTTTCCCAAGCAAGATTTTCTTTGCCAAAATGTCCATAATTTGTAGTTTGCTTATAAATTGGTTCTTGTAAGTCTAAATAATTTATTATTCCTCTTGGAGATAAATCAAATTTTTCTTCTATCTTTTTTGCAATTTCTTCATCAGAAATTGTGCCTGTTCCAAAAGTATCTACAAAAATTGAAACTGGTTTTGCAACACCAATGCTGTATGCAAGCTGTATTTCACATTTTTTAGCATATCCATTTGCGACAATGTTTTTAGCAATATGTCTTGCCATATATGAAGCTGACCTATCAACTTTTGTTGGATCCTTTCCAGAAAAAGCTCCACCACCGCTTCTTGAATATCCTCCATAAGTATCAACTATTATTTTTCTTCCTGTCAGACCGCTATCTCCTAAAGGACCGCCTATTACAAATCTTCCAGTTGGATTTATAAAATATTTTGTATTTTCGTCTAATAATTCATTTGGAATTACCGCTTCTATTACTTTTTGCTTTACTTCTTTTCTTACAGTTTCAATGTCAATATCTGCATTATGCTGTGTTGAAACAACAACAGTATCAACTCTTACAGGCTTATCTCCATCATACTCTACAGTTACCTGAGTTTTTCCATCTGGTCTTAAAAATGGAATTTCATTATTTTTTCTAACTAAAGTTAATCTTCTTGCAAGTTTATGAGCAAGAGAAATTGGAAGTGGCATTAATTCTTTTGTTTCATCACATGCAAAACCAAACATCAAACCTTGGTCGCCAGCACCTTCTGAAACAAGGTTTTCTCCTTCTTTTTGCTCTAAAGATTTATCTACACCTTGTGCAATATCAGGAGATTGCTTTGAGATATTTATTCTAACAGAGCAAGTTTTATAATCAATATCTAAGTCAGCTCTATCATAGCCTATTTCTTTTACTGTATCTCTTACGACTTTTTCAATATCAACATCTGCTTTTGAAGTGATTTCACCTGTTACATAAATTTCACCTTTTGATGCAACTGTTTCACATGCAACTCTTGAATTTTTATCTTGTTTTAAATATTCATCTAATATACTATCAGAAATATAATCACATAATTTATCTGGATGTCCTTCTGTTACGCTTTCTGATGTAAAAAATTTTCTCATATTATTTTTCCTCCACCTACAACTATATCATCAATATAAAATACCGCAGATTGACCTGGTGTCAACGCTCTTTGTGGCTCTTCAAATGTAATTTTAATTAAGTTATTTTCTTGTCTTAATTTTGCTTTTGCTGATTTTGCAGAATATCTTGTTTTTACTTCAACTTCTAAATCGTCCTCAATTTTGTCAAATAATAGTAAATTTACATCTGTAACTAATATTTCCTTTTTGTAAAGTTCTGATTCTTCGCCTACTATTACTTCATTTTTTGCTTTATTAAATCCAATTACAAATAGTGGAACTTTGTATGATATTCCAAGACCTTTTCTTTGGCCTATTGTATAATTATAAAGACCTGTATGTTTTCCTAAAACTTCGCCTTTAGAATTTACAATATTACCTTGAAATGGCTTTATTGTAGAATTATTTTCTAGAAATTTTTTATAATTTCCGTCAGGTACAAAGCAAATATCTTCGCTATCTGGCTTATTGGCAACCTTTAGCTCATGTTCTAATGCAATTTTTCTTATTTCGTCTTTGCTTTCAAAATCAGCAAGTGGAAATAATACAAACTCAATTAATTCTTTGGGAATATTCCATAAAACGTAGCTTTGATCTTTTTTGCCGGCATTAGATTTTTTTAGCACCCATCTGCCATATTTTTCACTATATTCAGTTTTAGCATAATGGCCTGTTGCAATATATTTACATCCCATTTCTTTTGCTTTTTCATACATAATTCCAAATTTCATATATTTATTACATTCTATACATGGATTTGGTGTTTTACAATTTGCATAACAGTTAATAAAGTCCTCAATTACATGGTTTTTAAATTCTTCTTTATAGTCAAAAGTAAAATGTGGCACCCCAATTTGTTTGCAAACATTTTTTGCATCAATATATGTATTTATATTACAGCAACTACTTCCTGCAAAAAGTTCCATCGTTGCACCTATTACATCATAACCTTGTTCCTTGAGTAGAACTGCTGATACAGAACTATCAACACCTCCACTCATTCCTAATAATACTTTTTTATTCTCTTCCATTTAACATTCCTTCTACTGTGTGCCATGCAAGAAGTGCACATTTTACTCTTGCTGGCATATTTGATACATTTTTAAAAGCTATAGCATCTTCTAGTTTTTTTAACTCTTCGTCACTTTTTGTTTCTCTTTTTATCATCTCTATAAAAGTTTCAATAATTTCCTTTGCCTCTTTTATTGTTTTTCCTTTTAAAGTATCTATCATTATAGATGTAGATGCTTGAGAAATGGCACAGCCATGCCCAGTAAAAGCCATATCTTCAATTATATCTTTATTTTCTCCACCTAATTTTATTTGAATTTCTATTTCATCTCCACAATTTGGATTATGTCCTTTTTCGCAAAAATCACAACTGTCTAACTTTTTTTTGTTATAAGAATTCATGCTATGTTCCATTATTAGGTCATTATACATTTCATCTAATTCATTCATTTTTATATCCTTCCTCCAATTATTAAGTAAAAGAAGAATTAAATTTTGACAAGGAAAATACAATTTAAAAGGCAAGGGCGCATACTTTTTGTATGTAACCGCGTTTTAAATGATATTTGACGCAGGCAAAATTGTAATCTATTCTTTTACTAGATATTTTTTGAACATATTATATGCCTTATCTAAAGCTTTTACTAGTTTATCCACATCTTCTTTAGTGTTATAAATATAGAAGCTTGCTCTACAAGTAGAATCTATTCCTAGGCTTCTAAGTAGTGGTTGGGCACAATGATTTCCTGAACGTACACATACATTTTCGGAATCTAATATACTTGCAACATCATGTGGATGTACACCTTTTATATTAAAAGAAATTACGCTTGAATGATTTTCCTTATTTGGAGTCATATATAACTCTAAATAGTCTAGTTTTGAAAGCTCTTCTCTTGCATATTCTACAATTTCATTTTCAATTTCGTCTATTTTATCATATCCAATTTGATTAATGTAGTCTATGGCCGCAGCAAGTCCTACAACGC
>CAKPKE010000014.1 GCA_934167095.1 uncultured Clostridia bacterium | reverse complement strand
TAATGGAAGAAAACGAAGATATAAAAGAAGCAAAGGAAGAGCTAGAAAAAATAAGCCAAGATGATATATTAAGAAGACGAGCATTAAGCAGAACACTAGATATAGCAGATAAAATACAATTTGAAAAAGAAGCCACAGAAAGAGGCCTTGAAAAAGGAAAAGAAGAAGGCGAAAAAGAAACTAAAATTGCTATTGTAAAAAAATTACATGAAAATAATATGACAATAGAACAAATCGCACAAATTGTAGAACTAGAAGAAGATGAAATAAATAGAATATTAAATGAAAACTAAATAATAAAACGAATTAATTTAATAAAACCTCATATATTAATATAAATTAGTATGTGAGGTTTATTTTATGCAATTAAAAAATAAAAAACGAGTAATATTTTTAAGTGTATTCACATTACTTCCAATATTTGTAGCAAGTATTGGAAATTCAGAAAATGCAATAAAATCAAAAACAATAGATACAATGGCAATGCCAGTAACTGCTAAAACCATTGTAATTGATGCACGGACACCGGAGGCGAAGATGGTGGAGCTGTAAGTGCAAATGGAACATCTGAATCAAGTATAAATTTAGCAATAGCATTAAAATTACAAAATATACTTGAGTGTTCGCGGAGCAAGTGTAGTGTTAACTAGGTCAGACGAAAATGCAATTTATGATATTGATAAAACTACTCTAAAAGAAAAAAAGGTGTCTGATATAAAAAATAGAGTAAAAATTGGAAATTCTGCATCTGCTGATATATTTGTAAGTATACACTTAAACAAAATCAATGAAAGTAAGTATTCTGGCTGGCAGACATTTTTTAAAAGTGGAAGTGATGAAGGCAAAAATTTAGCAACAGCAATACAAAATAATTTAAATTTGGCAATTCAAAAAGAAAATAATAGACTGCCAATGAAAATAGGAAATGTCTACATTATAAAACATGTTGAAATTCCAACTTGTATTGTTGAATGTGGATTCCTATCAAACCCTGAAGAAGAGTCACTTTTAAGACAAGATGAATATCAAAATAAACTTGCATGGGGAATTTATAATGGAATAATGGATTACTTTTTAGAAAAATGAATACTTTTCCACTCTTTGGAGAAAATATGTGTAAAAACATACCAAGGAGTGAATTTTTTTGTGAAAAATTTTATTGAAAATAAAAGATTAAATGTTGATGGAGCTGTTCTTGACAAAAATCAGTTGTGTGTACACATGGAAAAGCTTGCATCTGATAATATAATTGTTCAAAAATCAAGTAAAGAAACATACCCAATTACAATGCTAGAAGAAGATTTTGAGGTAATAAAACAAACATATAAACTCTTAAATAATCATGTGAAGATGAAGATTCCAATTCACCCAGCTGGAGAGTGGATATTAGATAATTTTTATATTATTGAAGAAAGTGTAAAATCAATTTCAAAAGAATTAACATTAAAAAAATATACTAATTTTTTAGGTATTGCAAATGGAACATATAGTGGATTTGCTAGATGTTATGTATTAGCAGCTGAAATGGTTGCATATACAGATGGCAAAGTTGACTATGAAAATTTAGAATATATGCTTAAAGCATATCAAAATAAAAAAAATCTAAACATGGACGAAATATGGAATATTGGACTATTTATTCAAATTTGTTTAGTACAAAAAATAAGACAGATTTGCGAAAGTATATATCTTGCCCAAATGCAAAAATATAAAGTAGAAATAATTTTATCAAAATTTTTTAAAGAAGAAAACACAATAAAGTCAAATGCAATTATAAGAAACAATATAATAAAAACAAATCAAATGAAAAATACATTTATAGAATATATGTCATACAGATTAAAAAAATATGGAAGAAAAGCAAATAACTATTTAAACATATTAGAAGAAGTAGTAAATAGAGCAGGATTAGAAATTTCAGAGGTAATAAAAAAAGAACATTTTGAAATTGCTGTAAAAAAAGTTTCTATAGGAAATTGTATAATATCACTTAAAAATATAGGAAGAATTAATTTTACAGAAATTTTTGAGCAAATAAATGGAGTTGAAGAAATATTAAAGAAAGATCCAGCTGGACAATATGGGGTAATGGATATAAACACAAAAATATATTATAGAAATAAGATTCAAGAACTTGCTAAAAAAACTAAGATTTCAGAGATATATATTGCTAAAGAGTGTTTGAAGCTAAGTGAAAAATCAATTAATGAAAGAAAAAAACATATTGGGTATTATCTAATTGCAGAAGGTAAAGATGAATTATTAGAATCTTTGGAGATAAAAAATAAATCTAGAATTAATGGTTTTGAAAAAGTAAAAATTTATGTGTATGGAATCTGGATAACAGCACTGGCTGTAACATTTATAGCAACAATAAATTCTTATAATTTACTAAAAGACTGGTTGTTCACAATATTAATATTTCTAGCAGTTTTAATACCAATTGAGAATATAGTAGCTAAAATTATTCAAAACATATTAGGAAAAATGGTAAAACCAAAGCTTATACCAAAACTTGATTTTCAAAATGGAATACCAAAAGAATATGCAACAATGGTTGTAATTCCAACAATTATTAAAAGCAAAGAAAAAGTAAAAGAACTAATGGAAAAATTGGAAGTTTATTATATTGCAAATAAATCTGAAAATATATATTTTACTCTTCTGGGAGATTGCTCAAGTGGTGATAAGGAAATAGAAGAATTTGATGATGAAGTTATAAATGAAGGGATAAATCAAGTAAGAATTTTAAATGAAAAGTATGCAGATAGAAATTTTAATAAATTTAATTTTATTTATAGAAATAGAAAGTGGAATGAAAATGAAGAGTGTTTTATGGGCTGGGAACGAAAAAGAGGACTGCTAAATCAATTTAATGAATACTTGCTTGGAAATTTGAAAAATCCTTTTAGAACAAATACAATAGAAGATGAAAGAAATTTAGGAAAGGAAATACCCAAAATAAAATATATCATTACTCTAGACAGTGATACTGAACTTACTTTAAATTCTGGACTAGAACTTGTTGGGGCAATGGCGCATATTTTAAATAAGCCAGTACTGAATAAAAATAATGACTTAGTACTACAAGGGCATGGGTTAATTCAACCAAGAGTTGGAATAGGAATAGAAGATAGCAGAATAAGTGCATTTACTCAAATATTTGCTGGCGAAGGTGGAACAGACTCATATACTTCAAGCATTTCAGATACCTATGAAGATAATTTTGATGAAGGTATTTTTACAGGAAAAGGAATATATGATTTAGAAGTGTTTTCTGAAGTTTTAAATAATGAAATAAAAGAAAATTCAGTACTAAGCCATGATTTATTAGAAGGCAGTTATTTAAGATGTGGACTTGCGTCAGATGTGTTATTAATGGATGGTTTTCCAACAAATTATTTAAGCTTTAGGACTAGACTTGCAAGATGGATAAGAGGAGATTATCAAATTACACCATGGCTACTTGCTAATATAGAGAATAAAGATGGAAATAAAAAGAAAAATCCATTAAATTTTTTAAGTAGATACAAAATATTTAGCAATATAGTAAGAAGTAAATTAGAAATATCTAGCGTGGCACTTATAATTTTATTTGCAGTAGCATCAATTTTGATAAATAAAAATCTATATTATTTACCAGCAATAGCAGTAACTTCAATTATAATGCCGTTTATAATTGATTTGGTAAATAAAATATTTGACAATAAAGATGGAAATATAAAAACTAAAGAATTTACAAAATCGATTGATGGTATTCGGAGCAAGTTTTATAAGAACAATATTAGACTTATGTGTAATTGCAGATAAAGCAATTGTATCAATTAGATCAGAAGTAAAAGCAATTTATAGAATGAAAATAAGTAAAAAGCACTTGCTTGAATGGACTACATCAGAAGATGCAGAAAAAAACACAAAACAAAATGTAATGGCGTATTATAGAGTTATGAAAGAAAGTTTCATAATTGGAGCTGTAATAGTAATAATATCAGCAATTTTTGTAACTAGCATCTTAAGCAAAATAATTTTGATTATACTAGGAGCTATGTGGACTTTAGCACCATATATAATGCAAAACGTAAGTAAAAAGAAGTCTATTCATCAAAAGTTAGACGAAATATCAACTGATGAAAAAAATTACCTTTTAGAAGTTGGAAAAAGAACTTGGCAATATTTTAAAGACAATATTAATGAGAACAATAATTTTCTACCACCGGATAACTACCAAGAAGATAGAAAACAAAAGCTAGTACCAAGGACATCTTCAACAAATATTGGACTGGGGTTGCTTGCAATTATTGCAGGATATGATTTGAAATATGAAACTCTAGAGGAAACTTTAAACACTTTATATAAAATGATTGAAACTATATCAAATCTGCAAAAATGGAATGGTCACTTATATAATTGGTATAATATAAAAACTCTAGAACCATTAATTCCAAGGTATATTTCATCAGTAGATAGTGGAAATTTTGTTGGATATTTATATGTTGTTAGACAATTTTTATATGAAATAAAAGAAAAAATGCAGGATACAAAAATAGACACAATGATTATGCAAGTTGAAAGAATAATAAATAATACAGATTTTAAAGTTTTATATAATGAAAAAACAAGATTATTTTCAGTTGGCTATAATATAGAAGACGGAAAACTTACTGATTCTTATTATGACTTACTTGCATCTGAGGCAAGACAAACAAGCTTAGTTGCTATCGCAAAAAAGGATATTTCTGAAAAGCATTGGTATAATTTAAGTAGAACCTTAACTACTTTAAATAAATATAAAGGTCTTATTTCATGGTCTGGAACTGCGTTTGAATATTTAATGCCAACAATAAATATTCCGGGTTATCCAGGAAGTATATTAGAAGAATCTTGTAAATTTATGATTATGAGTCAAATTGAGTATGCTAAAAAATTAGGCGTACCATGGGGAATATCCGAAGCTGCATTTAATTTGAAGGACCTAAATAATAATTATCAATATAAGGCATTTGGTATTCCATGGCTTGGACTAAAAAGAGGTCTTGAGGAAGAAACAGTTGTTGCGTCTTATGGTTCAATACTTGCGTTAAATGAGATTCCCAAAGAAGTTGTAAAAAACATGAAAGAGTTAGAAAAACTTGAAATGTATGATAAATACGGATTTTATGAATCAATAGATTTTACACCAGGTAGAAGTTCTAAAAAGTACAGCCAGGTAAGGACTTTTATGGCACATCATCAAGGATTAATTTTGCTATCAATTAATAATTTAATAAATAATAAAATTTTTCAGACAAGATTTATGAAAAATCCTGAAATGAAGGCTGTTCAAATTCTTTTAGAAGAAAGAATGCCTAAAGATATGATAATTACAAAAGAGGAAAAAGAAAAGATTGAAAAAATAAAATATGTAGATTATGAAGACTATGCACAGCGAAAATATACTAAAATAAATGACAAATTAAATGTATCAAACGTTATTGCAAATGATAAATATACAATTGTAATGGACCAATATGGAAATGGTTACAGCACTTATAAAGGAATACAAGTAAATAGATTTAAGCAAACAGAAGATGTTGATGAAGGAATTATGTTCTATATAAAAAATATAAGAAATAAAAAACTTTGGACAAATACAGTCAAAAAATTTGAAGAAAGACCAGAAAAATATAGCATTATTTTTGCCCCAGAATCAGATGAATTCTCTAGGACAGATGAAAATATCGAAACTACAACAAAAGTTATAGTAGATACTGACGAGCCTGTTGAAATAAGAAAATTAAAATTAAAAAACACAGGAAATAATGAAGAAATGCTTGAAGTTACAAGTTATATCGAACCAATAATTTCTAAAAGATTTCAAGATTATAGCCATAAAGCATTTAATAATTTATTTTTGAGATATGAATATATAGAAGAAATAAATACTATTTTAATAGAAAGAAAAGCAAAGTCTGATAATGAGCAAGATGTATTTATGGCAGTAAATTTATACTGCGAAAATAATAGTGTAAGTAATTTAGAATTTGAAATAGATAAAGAAAAATTTACGGGAAGAGATAATTTTGAATTTCCGAAGTGCGTAAAAAATTCATTGCCACTTAGTACTTCTATTGGATATACAACAGACCCTATTATTGCAATGAAAAGAACTGTGACTGTAAAGCCAAAGGAAGTAGCTGAACTAAATTTAATAATCTCTTTAGGAAATAACAGAGAAGATACTTTAAATAATATAGTTAAATTCATGAATAATGAAAATATTAATAGAACAATAGAATTATTAAGAGCAAAAAGTGAGGCAGAAAATAGATATTTAGGAATAAAAGGAAAAGAAATAGAAACATATCAAAAAATATTAACACATTTAATGTTTGCAGAGAAAAATGAAAATAAAATTGTACCAAAAAATATAAAACCAAGAGTATCAGATTTATGGAAGTTTGGAATTTCTGGAGATAATCCAATTTTGCTTTTAAAAGTAAAAGATATAACAGATATAGATATTGTAAAAGATGTATTAAAAGCTTATGAATTTTTTAGAGTTAAAAATATTAAAATAGATTTAGTTATTATAAATGAGGAAAAAGAATCTTATGAAAATATTGTAAGAGAAGCTGTTTCATCTACTGTATTAAATAAAAATTTAGCTTATTTATTAAATGTTTCAGGCGGAATATTTATTTTAAATAATTTAGAAAAAAATGATAAAGCAATTTTGGAAGCTAAAAGTAATTTAGTAATTAATGCAAATTACAGCTCGCTTGAACAGCAGATTGATGATTTAGAAACAAGAATTATTGAACAAATAAAGGAAGTAAGTGAAGATTCTGCAAAAGGAAAAATAGTAGAGGATTATGAACAATTTGAAAATCCTGAGTTTAAAAATTTGAAATATTTTAATGAGTATGGCGGATTTTCTGATGATGGAAAAGAGTATTTAATAAAAATAAATAGAAAACAAAAAACACCATCTGTTTGGAGTAATGTTTTAGCAAATCCAAACTTTGGAACTCTTACAACAGAAAGCATGGGAGGATATACCTGGTATAAAAATAGTAGATTAAACAGAATAACTGCATGGTCAAATAATCAAGTTCAAGATAATCCATCAGAGGTAATTTATATAAAAGATATGAATGATGGTAAAAAATGGTCACTTGGAGCAAGTCCTATGCCAGATAAAAATGATTACTATGTAACTTATGGTTTTGGATACAGTAAATATTTGCACTATTCATCAAAAATAAAGCAAGAATTAAAAGTTTTTGTGCCACAAGATGATAATGTAAAAATAAATTTAATAAGCTTTGAAAATCAAAATCCTCAAAGGAAAAAGCTAAAAATAATATATTATATAAAACCCGTTTTAGGCGAAGATGAAATAAAAACAAACATTAATATTTCTTTGCAATATAAATCTAATATGGTTATTGCAAAAAATATCTCATCTGAAAATGATATGCAAATGTTTATTTCAAGTAGCGAGAAAATTAATTCATATACAGGAAGTAAAAGATTTTTCTTTAATGGAAAAGGACTAAATAATCCTGATGGAATTGACAAAATAAGCTTAAATTATGAAAATTCGTATTCTCAAGATGGAATAATTGCATTGCAGTTTGATGTAATAATTGAAGCTTTTTCTAAAAAAGAAATATCTTTAATAATTGGAACTGGTAATACAGTAGATGAAATGCAGGAAATTAGTTATAAATATTCAAATGTAAGCAATTGTAAAAGCGAGTATATGAAAAATAAAAGGTATTGGCAGGATTTAGTTCAAATATTGCAAGTAAAAACACCAATGCAGTCGACTAATATAATTTTAAATGGTTGGTTAATATATCAATCGCTTTGCTCGAGAATATATGCAAGAACCGGATTTTATCAATCAGGTGGGGCCTATGGATTTAGAGATCAACTTCAAGACACTTTAGCATTAAAATATATAGATCCAAGTTTTGCAAAAAATCAAATTATAAAACATGCAAAAAGCCAATTTATTGAAGGTGATGTAGAACACTGGTGGCATGAAGAAACATCAAGAGGAATTAGAACTAAAATTAGTGACGATTTGTTGTGGCTAGCATTTTTGGTAAGTGATTATATAAGCTTTACAAACGATTATCAAATTTTAGATGAGCAAGTAAGCTATAAAATAGGAAAAATTTTAGATGAGAATGAAAGAGAAAGATATGATTTGTACGAAGACAGTGAAGTTTATGAAAGCATATATATGCACTGCATAAGAGCAATAGAAAAGAGTTTGAACTTTGGAGAAAATGGACTTCCTAAAATCGGAACAGGTGACTGGAATGATGGAATGAGTAATGTTGGCTCGAAAGGAAAAGGCGAAAGTGTATGGCTTGGATTTTTCTTATATGATGTATTAAAATCTTTTATTCCACTATGTGAGTATAAGCAAGATTTTGAAAGTGCTGAAAAATACAAAAAAATAATGATAAATCTTAAGAAAACACTAAATTCTGTAGCATGGGATGGAAGATGGTTTAAAAGAGCTTTTACAGATAATGGAGAAATACTAGGAAGCTTGCAAAATGAAGAATGTAGAATTGATAGTATATCTCAAAGTTGGTCTGTAATATCAGGAGCAGGAGATAATGACAAAAAATATATTGCGATGGAAAGCTTAGAAAATCATTTAATAGACAAAGAAATAGGAATAATCAAATTATTAGATCCACCTTTTGATAAAACAAAAGTTGAACCAGGATATATAAAATCATATCTTCCGGGAACTAGAGAAAATGGAGGACAATACACACATGCAGCAGTTTGGACAATTATTGCACAAACAATTTTAGGGCTAAATGACAAAGCGTATGAAAACTTTAGAATGATAAATCCAATAGAACATGCAAGAACAAAAGAAGAAGCAAACAAATATAAAGTAGAACCTTATGTAATGCCAGCTGATATTTATGGAAAACAAAACTTGGCAGGACGAGGAGGTTGGACATGGTATACAGGTTCTAGCAGTTGGTATTATATTGCAGGTATCAAATATATTTTAGGATTGAATATTGAAAATGAATATCTTGAAATAAAACCACATATTCCAAGTTCGTGGAATGAATATGAAATAAAATATAAAATAAGTGGAAATGTTTATAATATTAAAGTAAGAAATAATACTGCAAAATCCACAATAAGTGAACAAGTTGTGCAAAAGTTTGTATGTAATGGAGAAGAAATAAAAGAAAATAGATTGAAGATTATTCCTAATAGTGGAATTTATAATATAGAAGTAGAAATATAATAAAGAAATCTTGTTTTATAACTGATAAAAATGACGAAATTTGTCAAATTATGAAACAAGGTTTTTTATTATTTAAATTCTTGAAATTTTTGTGAAATATTATAGTAATATTATTGAAAAAAACTTTGACAATATGTAATAGTAGAGGTATAATTGGGATGATATATATTTTATAGAAAGAGAGTTAGCATGCTAGCTTAGAGTAGAAAAATATGATAGAAGAACCAAGAAAAAGACAAATAAGTAATGCACCAAGGACAGAGGAAAGAAAGTATAAAGGATCAAAAGCAAGTAGACAAAGAGCAGTAGCAATCAAAAAGATTAAATATGCTGCAAAAATTGCTACAATTACAGCAGCGCTTGCAGCAACCGTTGTAGGAGTAGGTGTGCCTGTTATTGAAAATATGTTAGATAATCATAACAGGACAACTACTGTTAAAGAGGCTATTATTGCTGCAGAGACAACTAATGATTATCAAAAGGAAATCAAAGAGCAAGATGTTAAACAAGAAATTTCTGAATTTAATGACCTTGTAAATAGATATAAAGAACTTACTGAGAAAAAAGATAAAACAGGAGCAGAACAAGTTGAACAAATACAAACAGCAATGAGAATTTGCAATTTATATCCAACTGTAATTGATTTTAGAACAGCATTATTAAGAACAGAAGTTGCTGATGCTGTTGGAATAACTGACCCAGAAGAAATTGCTAAGATAAAAATTACTTGCGCATGGCACTATGAAGGCTCAAGTGTACCATCAGCTTCGGTTCCAAGTATTGAATTACCAAATGGTACTGAATATCTAAAAGGAAATATGGATTCAAAATTAGTTAAAGAGATTGAAGATGTTAGACAACATTTAGATTATGGTATAGATACTGAAAATGCAACAGAACAAGAACTTTATAAAAAAGCAGGAGATATAATAAAATACTATAATGATATTGATTATTCACAAAAGTATGATATAGAAGGTGTAGAAAAAGAAGGTAAAAAACCTGCTTTAAAAACAGTTAAGGAGTCTGATGATAGGACAGACAGATAAATAGAAGAAAGGAATTTTTCGATGAAAGAAGAACTAGACCCAAACAAAAAAACAATATTAGTGATTGACGATGAAAAGCCAATAATTGATATATTGGTATATAACCTAAAAAAAGAAGGCTATAATACATTAGAAGCAACTGATGGTGAAATGGGCTTAGATATGGCAGTAAAACTAAGACCAAACTTAATTTTACTAGATGTTATGCTTCCTAAAATAGATGGATTAACAGTTTGCAAAAGAGTAAAACAAACATATAATGTGCCAGTTGTAATGCTATCTGCAAAAGATGAAGAAATTGATAAAATAGTAGGGTTAGAGCTTGGAGCAGATGACTATGTAACAAAGCCGTTTAGTGTAAGAGAGCTAATGGCACGAGTAAAAGCAAATCTTCGAAAAATTGATGATGAAAAAGAAGAAAAAGATAAAGATGAAAAAGAAAAACAAAATAAAATCGTAGTAGGAGATTTAGAACTAGATTTAGAAAAAGTAGAAGTAAGAATAAAAGGACAAGTTAAAAATCTTACACCAAAAGAATTTGAATTAGTTAAATTTTTAGCAATGCAACCAGGAATTCCTGTAACAAGAGAAGTATTACTTGAAAAAGTATGGAACTATGAGTATTATGGTGATATTAGAACAGTAGATGTAACAGTATGTAGAATAAGAGAAAAATTAGGGGATACTACAAAAAACTCAAAGATAATAATAAACAAAAGAGGAATAGGATATTATTTGGCATCAAAATAGGAGTTTTTTAATGAAGAATTTACAAGGAAAAATATTGTTTATATTTTGCATAATAGGAATAATAATTATTTTAGGTATGGGGGGATTTTCCTACTATATACTAAGTAATTCAAATCAAATGTTTTTAGCAGGAATGAACTTAGAAACAATCAATAATATGCAACTTACACAAATGAAAATACTAATATTAGGAGCAATATTAGTATTTTGCTGTATTGTGATAGTTCTTTGGTTTTATATTTATAATACAATGGTTGCACCAATGAATAGGCTGATAAAATGTGCAGAAGATATGTCTAATAATAGTAGCAAAGAATTAATTAGAATTTCAAAAAACAAGAAAAAGCACAATACTGAAATTGATAAGTTAGCAAATATCATAGGTAAAATGACAGGAGAATTAAGGCAAAATTTAACTGAAGTAAAAAGACAAAAAAATGAAATTGAAGCAATTTTCTTACATATAAATGATGGAATTTTAGCTTTTGATGAAAAAGGAAAAATTGTGCAAATAAATCCTGCAGCTGAAAAACTGTTAGGAATAACTGAAAAAAATACATTCCAAGAAATATTTAATAAAGAGCAAACAAAAATAAATATGGAAGCAATAATGTATTTGGAAAACTGGTCAACATCAGAAGTAAGATTAAATGTTGACGAAAAAACACTAAATGTAATTTTAGCCCCATATAAAGATGAAAATGATTTTGGAATAGGAATTATTGCAGTAATTCAAGACATAACAGAGCATGTAAAATTAGATGATATGAGAAAAGAATTTGTTGCAGATGTTTCTCATGAACTAAAAACACCAATAACATCAATAATTGGTTATGCTGAAACTTTGCAAGATGGCGAATATGACAAAGAAACTAGTCAAAAGTTTTTAGATGTAATTACTTCAGAAGGTCATAGAATGGCTGATTTAGTTAGTGATTTGCTAACTTTATCTAGATATGACACAAATAGAATTGTAAGAGAACCAACAGAATTTGATATAGGAAAACTTGCAAAAAGATGTCAAGAAAAGCTTGAAATACAAAGTAAAAAGAAAAAACAAGATGTTGAATGTTTGGTAACAGCAGATGTTCCGCCAGTATATGCAGATCGAGATGGAATAGAAAGAGTTATATTAAACATATTATCAAATGCAATAAAATACACTCCAGAAAATGGAACAATAAAAATATATGTTGGATTTGTTTATAATGATGCTTATATAAAAATAATTGACAATGGAATTGGAATTCCTGAAAAAGACTTAAATAGAATATTCGAAAGATTCTATAGAGTAGATAAGGCTAGATCTAGAGAAATGGGTGGAACAGGTCTTGGACTCTCAATTGCACAAGAAATTATAAAACAAAACAACGGAAGTATTAATATTAAAAGTGAAGCAGGTAAAGGAACAGAAGTTGTAATTAGAATTCCTGTAGTCAAAAAAACAAATGATAAAAACTATTAGAAAGGAATAAATTATGAGTAAAACAACAAAAAATGTGTTAGAATGGATAGAATGTATAATAATTGCTGTAGTATTAGCTCTATTAATTAGATATTTTGTCGGTACTCCAACAATAGTAAAAATGAGATCTATGTATCCCACTTTAGTAGAAGGAGATAGACTAATACTAAATAGATTGTCAAAAACTTTTAATAAAATGCCTAATCGTGGAGATATTATAACATTTGAAGAACCAAGTAAACTTTCATATTTAGAAAGTGAAGTAGATTTGTCAAATCCTGTTGCACAGTACAATAATGAACCAAAATCACTTATAGGAAAATTTGAGTATTATGTACTTGAATGGAACAAAAGAAGCTACATAAAAAGAGTCATTGCTCTTCCTGGTGAACATGTAGAAATAAAAGATGGCAAAGTATATATAGATGGCAAAGAATTAGATGAATCAGCATACTTAAAAGATAGTGTTGTAACAGAAGCAGGACCAAATGGAGTATTTACGGATTTTGTAGTACCAGAAGGTTGTGTTTTTGCAATGGGTGATAATAGACCAGAATCAGGTGACTGTAGAAGATTTGGCTGTATTCCATTAGAAAAAATTGAAGGTACAGTAGTAATGAGATTTTGGCCATTTAGCAAATTTGGTACAATCAAAAAGGCAGAATAAAAAGTATTATTTTAAAATATAGCTATAATTTTAATAAAGAGGAGATTTAAATTGATTTTTGAAAATCTAATAGGAAATAATAAAATAAAAGAAGAACTAAGAGATGTAATAAAATCAAATAATATTTCTCATAGTTACTTATTCTTAGGAACAGAGGGAATAGGAAAAAGATTATTTGCAAGAGAATTTGCAAAAGCAGTTCTTTGCTTAGGTGAGACTGATGATAAACCATGTGGAAAGTGTAGTTCTTGTATTAAATTTGATGGACAAAATAATCCTGATTACAAAGAAGTTGAACCAGATGGAAACTCAATAAAAATAGCTCAAATAAGAGAAATGCAAGAAAGAATTTACGAAAAGCCAATAGCATCAAATAAAAAAGTTATGATAATAAATGAAAGTGACAAGATGACAGAAGAGGCTCAAAATGCACTATTGAAAACACTAGAAGAACCGCCTGAATATGCTGTAATTATTCTTGTCGCAACAAATGAAAATAAACTTTTAAATACTATAAAATCAAGATGCTTAAAAATTGGATTTTCAAATATTCCAGAAGAGCAAATAAAAAAATACATTGCAAATAATAAAATTATAGAAAATCAAAGTGAAAATATAATTAAGCTATGTGATGGAAGTATTGGCAAACTTGAAAAAATAGCTGAAAATGTTGAGTTATATCAAGCAGTTGAAAATAGCATGAATTTGCTTCTTGGTGGAAGTATAAAAAACATGGTTTCAATGTTTAAAAATTTTGAAGTTTTGTATGATAATAAAGATGAAATTATGGGACTTTTGGATTATATGACAGTAATTACATACAATTTTGTAATTTCAAATAATATGCTTACAAGCAAATTTTTAAATATTGTGCCAGTAATTGAGCAAACAAAAAAGAAACTTAATTCAAATACAAATTTTGATATGTGCATAGATGAATTATTAATAAATATATTTGATAAAATGTAAAAGAAAGAACATGTTGTAATAAGCGTGTTTTGTGAGGAAAATAAATTTTGAAAGAAATAGTAGGAGTTAGATTTAAAAAACCAGGAAAAATATATTTCTTTGATCCTGGATATATACAATTAAAAAATGGAGATAAAGTTATTGTTGAAACAGTTTCTGGTGAAGAAATTGGAGAAGTTGCAATAAATAAAAGAGAGTTACCAGAAGAGAAAATTGTTAATCCACTAAAAAAAGTAATAAGACTTGCAAATACTAAGGATATAAAGCATGAAAAAGAAAATAGAGAAAAAGAACAAAAAGCATTTAAAGTTTGTGAAGAAAAAATAAAAGAACATGAACTAAATATGCATTTAGTTGAAGTTGAGTGTAAATTTGATAATTCAAAAATTATATTTTATTTTACAGCTGATGGAAGAATTGACTTTAGAGAGCTTGTAAAAGATTTAGCAGCAATTTATAAAACAAGAATAGAGCTAAGACAAATAGGTGTTAGAGATGAAGTAAGAAGAATTGGTGGAAATGGTGTATGTGGAAGAGAACTATGTTGTTGCTCATTCTTAAAT
Organism: uncultured Clostridia bacterium; assembly: GCA_934167095.1. Lineage (GTDB taxonomy): Bacteria > Bacillota > Clostridia > TANB77 > CAG-508 > CAG-245. The sequence goes on along the minus strand of CAKPKE010000014.1, from coordinate 29,068 downwards.
AATTTTGATATAGTATCTATAAAAATGGCAAAAGAGCAAAGTGCATCATTAAATCCATCTAAAATATCAGGAAACTGTGGAAGACTTATGTGTTGTTTAAAATATGAACAAGAAGCTTATGAAGATAAATTGAAGAAACTTCCAAAAGTAGGTTCTATTGTAAAAACAGAAGATGGAGAAGGCACAATCTCTGCATTAGAAGTACTTAAAGAAAATGTAAAAGTACAATTCAAAAAAGACGATGTTACTACATATAAAACATATAATGTAAAAGACATTAAAGTTCTAAAAAATGCAACTGGAAGTCAAGATTCTTATGACCAGGAAGAACTTGAAAATTTAAAAGAATTAAAAAGACTAGAAAAATTAGCAAAACAAGAAAAAAAGAACGAAGAAAATCAAGAAGATTATTAAAAATATAAAAATGAGGTATATATAAATTGTATATCTTGTTTTTTTATTTTTTTATATTGACTATTATGGGGATAATAAATATAATATAAAGCATAACATAATAAATTATGTACAAAGAGTGAAAAATAATAAAAAACGGAGGAGAAAATGAAAAAAGTAAAAGCTGAAAGCCTTGTGGCTGTACACACACACACACACACACACACACACACCGATAATTTAAAGAATAAAGGTATAACATTAATTGCACTGGTTGTAACTATCGTAGTGTTATTAATTCTGGCAGGAGTTTCAATCAGTTTTATATTTGGTGAAAATGGGTTAATAACTAAAGCAAAGTATGCAGTGTTTGTTAATGAAATGACAGCAATAGAAGAAAAGATAAATGTTTGGAAAGCTGGAGAAGTAACCAAACAGAACTCTGAGGATACTCAGAATAAAATTCCAACAAACGGTTTGTATAGTGCTAGTGAATTAGAAAAAACTTCAAGATTAACAGGTGAAGTTGGATATTATAGAGTTTGGAATGTAAGTGAAGTAAAACCAGATATTGATGTATACAGTGATGATGAAACTTTTAATAACACATTTGAAAGTGAGTTGGTATTTTATCCGGCAGGATTACAAGATTTATATTATTTAAATAATGAAGAATTAGGAATCAGTAAAAATAAAAAATACTTAATTGATGCATCAAATGGAATAATATATTCTACTACTGGAATGAAATTAAATGGTGTACAATGCTATAGCTTAAATATGGCTAAAATGATATCAGATGGAAATAATGAAAAGCCAGAATTTTCGAGTATAGAAGTAAGTGGTAGTGCTGGAAATTTAGCTGGAAATGTGTCAGGAAAATACTTAACAGACGAAGATGGAAATTATATATTAGATGAAAATGGAAATAAAATAGAAAATCCAGATTACAATCCTTATGGATTTCAAATATTTACAAATGATAGAACTGAAAATCTGTATAAACTATATAATGATGGAACATTGTATGGAAAAGGTATAAAAGGAATACAATTAAATACAAGTGTATCAGATATGGAAGAAATAAATCCAGCTAAATTTAGTGAATTCTCAATTCCAAGTGAAGTTTCAAATTATAAAAAAATTATAACAGGACATTCAACAGTGTACTTTATAGATAATCAAAATTATTTATGGGCATTAGGAAATAATGATGGAAATAAATTAGGATTAACACAAGAGCAACAAATAGAATTTACTGGCAGAAATATTGTAAAATTAAATGTTAACAATAAAAAAGTTGATATGTGCTGGGATTTAGGTTCTGTATTATTTGTAAGAACAACAGATAATGAACTATATGCAATGGGAGATTCAAGTTCTAGTAAAAATTATTTATTTGGAAATAATAGTCAAGAAGAGTTAAAACAATTTACCAAGATAGAATTTCCTAAGGTTGATAAAATTAGTTATATTATATATTGTCGCAATGGTGGCGTAAAAAAAGGTGCAATTATTGCTTGCTCTGATAATACATTTTATGCTGCAGGAGAGTATGCTGCTGACTACAATGGTGTTGGAAATAGTGGAGCATATAAGTTATTTAATCCAATATTTAATGGATATAATTATAAATGGGATGAAAATAGTAATCAGTATGTGCAAAATGAGTATGATGCTTCTGCAGATATAGATCAAGATATTGAAAAAATAGGAACTTTTTCAGAGCCAGGGTGTTTTATATTAAAAAAGGATAAAACTCTTTGGGAAGTAGGTTGGAATACTATTTGTCAGGAAATTAAAGGAGACTCAAAAATTCAACAGTTTCCAGCAGAAACAATTGGAAGCAATGTAAGAGATTTTATATGTACATCATATTCAGTTGCTATTATAAAAGAAGATGGAACTGTCTGGGGAAGTTGCATATATAAAAATCATGTTGGTTTAAGTAGCAATAGTGCAATTATCTCAGAACAGATAGTATTACCACAAGGATTGCAAAAATCAGGAATTAAAGAAGCTTCTAGTTTTGGCGATGGAGTATATTATCTAGCAAATGACGGAAAAATGTATGGTTCAACTGGTGGAGAAGAAAACTATTTAGGAATGAGTGAAAGCCCTAGTAATATTGTTGAGATAAAATCACATCCGGAAATTAATTCTCTTTTTGGAGTTGCAGACAATGATATTAGACAAAGGACAACAAGAGCAGTTTTACTAAAAGGAAAAAATGGAAAGATTTATAGTATAGGAAATTCTAGTATATTATTTAGAGATAATATTTTGCAGAAACAATGGAAAAAAGTTACTAATTTAAAGGTACAGAAAGTTAAAACTGGTGAAAATAAATCTCTTGCAATAATAGATGAAAATAATAATTTATATGTATGTGGCAATGATGCAAGAATGCTAGGATTAGATATAAGTACACAACAAAAAATAAATAATTTAGTAAAAGTAGATGATGCTAATATTAATGGAAAAGTAAAAGATGTAAATTTTACAAATTGTACAATGAGCGTTTTAACAACAGATGGGGACTTGTATGTTACTGGAAGATTTAGTTCCGACGGAAATAGTCAAGGATGGCCTAATGGAGGATTTCCTGGATGGTCTGAAAAAATTGATAACTATAAGTTGGTAAAAATTGATATAGAAAAAGTTTCAATGATTAGTACAATCGAAAAGGATCAAATAGCAATAGCAAACAATAAAATATATACATGGGGTTGTAACTATTATGGTGCATATTATCAAGCAAGTTTAACTCCAGTTGTATCAAAATTTAACAATATTGTTGATGCTACTAATGTTAAACAAATATTCAATTCAAGACCAGCTTCAATTGTATTAATGAAAGATGGAAGTGTATATATTGATGGTGGATACTATGGTGTATCACAAAGTTATACTGGTATAGGAAGAGGAAAAGCTCAATTAGAAAATGTTAGTTCGTTGTTTAATGGTAAAAAAATAAGTGAATTCTCAAATAGCTTACAGGTAGCAATGTTCTTAACAGATGATGGTGAGGTATATGGCTATGGTCAAAGAAACATATTAGGAATTAATAATACATCAGGTTCTATAACAGATCAAATACAAAAGTTACCAATAGGAAGCACTGGAGAAAAGGTTTCACAAATTGTAGTTGGAAATAGATATGCTATTGCAATAACAAATACTGGTAAGGTTTATGGTACAGGTTCAAATATGTATGGAATTTTAGGCAGATGGATAGGAATCGATAGAAAATCTCCTAATAGTAGGTATAAAACTGCTTTTGAATGGGTAGAATGTCCAGAACTTGAAATATAATAAATAAAAAGTTTTTTAAGTGATATGCTTAGAAAACTTTTTTATTTAGTCTTACCAGTCGGCAAGACTAAAATTTCCTTGACACAACGTTTAAATAAGAATATACTTTACATGTAGAAATTGTAATAATTTACACGATTGATGAAACAGCAAAAATTACTACACAAGAAACTACACAAGAAAAAATTTTAAATCTTATAAAAAATAATCCTGAAATAACACAAACTCAAATGGCAGAGGTACTTGGACTAACTAGAGATGGTATTTCATATAATATAAAACAGTTAAAAGAAAATGATGTCATAGATAGAATAGGACCAACAAAGAATGGAAAATGGATTATAAAAAAGGAAAGGAAGTAATTCTTTAATGGAAAATTTAGTAGAAATTAGATGGCACGGAAGAGGTGGCCAGGGTGCAAAAACAGCATCTTTGTTATTAGCTGATGCAGCTTTCAATACAGGAAAATACATTCAAGGATTTCCAGAATATGGCCCAGAAAGAATGGGGGCACCAATAACTGCATATAACAGAATTAGTAACAAACCAATAACAATACATAGTAACATTTATGAACCAGACTATGTTGTAGTTGTTGACGATACATTACTTGATTCTGTAGATGTAACAAGTGGTCTAAAAAAAGATGGTGCAATAGTGATAAATACAGTAAAAAATGCAGAAGAGATAAAATCAAAATTAAAAGGCTATGAAGGAAAAATTTTTACAGTTGATGCAAGAAAAATTTCTGAAGAAGCATTAGGAAGATATTTTCCTAATACTCCAATGCTTGCAGCAATAGTAAAAGTTGCAAACATAATGCCAGAAGAAGCATTTTTAGCAGATATGGAAGGTTCATTTAAACACAAATTTGCTAAAAAGCCAGAAGTAATTGAAGGAAATATGAAAGCTTTGAAATTAGCATTAGAAATGGTAACTCAAATTTAGAAAAAGAAAGGAGAAAGATTATGGCAAAAATGAATATAGATAAAAATACTCCAGTAGAAAAATTAACACCGGGCGGAGTAATTTATGATGCTGGAAATGCTCGTGAATTTAAAACTGGTGACTGGAGAAGCATGTGCCCAGTTTGGATAAAAGAAAAATGTACACAATGTGGACTTTGTTTTCCTGTTTGTCCAGATGATTCAATACCAGTAAATAAAGAAATGAAAAGAGAAGATTTTAATTATGATTATTGTAAAGGATGCGGAATTTGTAGTAAAGTTTGTCCTTTTGGAGCAATAGTCATGAAAGAAGAAGGAGGAGAAAATAAATAATGAGTATAAGAGAACGTCTAAGTGGAAATGAAGCTCAAGCAGTTGCAATGAAACAAATAAATCCAGATGTTGTCGCAGCATTCCCAATCACTCCTTCAACAGAAATACCACAATATTTTTCTACATTTGTAAGTAATGGAGAGGTAGATACAGAATTTGTTGCAGTTGAAAGTGAACATAGTGCAATGAGTGCATGTATTGGAGCAGAAGCAGCAGGTGCAAGAGCAATGACTGCAACATCTGCAAATGGATTATCATATATGTGGGAAATGCTTTATATTGCAGCAGGCTCAAGACTTCCAATAGTTTTATCGTTAGTAAACAGAGCTGTATCTGCACCTCTTAATATTCACAATGACCATTCAGATGCAATGGGAGTTAGAGATAGTGGTTGGATAATGATATTTTCTGAAAATAACCAAGAAGCTTATGATAACATGATAATGGCACATCAAATTGCAGAAAATAAAAATGTAATGTTGCCTTTAATGGTATGCCAAGATGGATTTATTACATCACATTCTATTGAAAATATAGAACTTATTGAAGATGAAAAAGTAAAAGAATTTGTTGGAACATACAAACCAGAGCATTATTTATTAAATCAAAACGAGCCTATAGCAGTAGGACCAATGGATTTACAAGCATATTTGTTTGAACATAAATATCAACAAGCAGAAGCTATGAGAAATGCTAAAAAAGTTATTCTAGAAGTAGCTGATAAATTTGAAAAAATGACTGGAAGAAAATATGGATTGTTTGAAGAATACCAACTAGAAGATGCAGAAATTGCAATAGTTTGCATGAATTCAACAGCAGGAACAACAAAAGCTGTTGTTGACAAACTAAGAGCAAATGGAGTAAAAGCTGGACTTCTAAAAATAAGAGTATTTAGACCATTCCCAGTAGAAGAAGTAGCAAAAGCTTTAAAAAATGTAAAAGCTATAGCAATACTAGATAAAGCAGACAGCTTAAATGGTGCAGGTGGAGCTTTATATGAAGATGTAACATCTGCTATGTATACAGAAAATGTGCATGTTCCAGCTGTTAACTACATCTATGGAATTGGTGGAAGAGATACAACTACAAACGACATAGAAAAAGTATTTGAAGATTTACAAGAAATTGTAAAAGATGAAAAAAATGCAAAAGATCATTATAGATATTTAGGATTAAGAAAGGAGGCAAAATAATTATGGCATATAATATGAAAGAAGTAATTGCAAATAAGCCTTCTAGATTTACTGCAGGACATAGAATGTGTGCTGGTTGTGGAGCTCCACCAGTTGCAAGAATGATAATGAGAGCACTTCATGAAAATGATAGAGCTGTTGTATCAAATGCAACAGGCTGTATGGAAGTATCAACTTGTATATATCCATATTCTGCATGGACTGATTCTTATATTCACACTGCATTTGAGTGTGCAGCAGCAACTTGTTCAGGAGCAGAAGCTGCATACAAATCATTAAAAAAGCAAGGAAAACTACAAGAACCAGAAGGAACACAAACTAAATTTATCACTTTTGGTGGAGATGGGGGAACTTACGATATAGGAATTCAAAGTTTATCAGGTGCAATGGAAAGAGGTCATGATATGACTTACGTTTGCTATGATAATGGAGCATATATGAATACAGGAATTCAGCGTTCATCAGCAACACCAAAGTTTGCAGATACAACAACATCTCCTGCTGGAAAAGTGATTCCGGGAAAGATGCAGTCAAGAAAAGATTTAACTTTAATTATGTGTGAACATCATTTACCTTATGTTGCTCAAACTATTGCAACAGGTAATTTTAAAGACTTGTATGAAAAAGCTGAAAAAGCAATTTATACAGAAGGAGCAACTTTCTTAAATGTTTTGGCACCATGTCCAAGAGGTTGGGGATACAACACTGAAGACTTAATGAAAATAAATAAACTTGCAATAGATACATGCTATTGGCCTTTATATGAAGTAGAAAATGGCGTATTTCATATAACATATAAACCAGCAAAAAAATTACCAGTTGAAGAATTTTTACGTCCACAAAAACGCTTTAAACACATGTTCAAAGCAGGAAACGAATGGATGATAGAAGAATTTCAAAAAGAGGTTGACAAACGCTGGGAAGAGCTATTAAAATTAGAAGAGATAACAAATAAATAAAATGTTATCAATATTTGTAAGGAGATGAATATTATGGCATATAAAATATCAGACCAATGTATAAGCTGCGGCGCATGTGCAGCAAATTGTCCAGTTTCTTGTATATCTTATGATGACGAATTAGGAAGATATAAAATTGATGAAACACAATGCATAAGCTGTGGTACTTGTGCAGCTGTTTGCCCAGTTGGAGCACCATCAGAAGAATAATATATATAAAATAAGCTCTCTTAAATTGATTAAGAGGGCTCTTTTTTTGACATAATTTTTACATAAAATGTCATAATTTGACGAACGAATTTTCTTGACATATTGCGGGTTTGCTCGTATAATCTAGTTAAATTTAAATCGATTTAATTTTTTCAAATATTTATTTCAGGAGGTAAAATTATTTCTAAAAATGTATTAAAAGGCACCATTATAGTAGTTTTTATAATGCTATCAATAATGCTTGCAAAAGAGACCTTACAAAAGCAAAAATCAAACGAAATTACTCACAATGTAGAAGAACAAATTGAGTATGAACAAAATGAAAATACAGAAGAAATTGTAAATCAAAATATAATTGAAAACGAAACAAAAGAAGTTTATAACAATGAAATAATTGGAACTCTAACAATTCCAGACATTTTATTAGAAAATGCTCCAATAATGGAAGGAACAGAAAGTAGTACTTTACAACAGGCAATTGGGCATTTTGAATCAACAAGTTTATTTTACGGAAATGTTGGACTTGCTTCTCACAATTCGGGAGGACAAGGTGATTACTTTAAAAATTTAAAAAATATAAACATAGGAAGTTTTATATATTATCAAAATGACTATGGAATAAGAAAATACATAGTTACATTCAAAAAAATTATTTCTGAAGATGATTTTTCATATTTAAAAGAAAATTCAAATAATAGAATAACTTTAATAACATGCACAAAAGATGGAAAAAATAAAAGATTATGTGTACAAGGATTAGAAGTACAAGAAGGATTGAAAAATGAATAAAATTTTAAAGTGCATATTAATAAATATCACAACAATTGTGATGATAATTTTAAATATAATACCTGCTACAGCAGTAAGCTTTTCTACAGGTGATACAATACTTTTAGAAAAAGATCATGACTGTATATCTTTATTAAAATTTAAAAATAGTAACATGATGAAAGGTGTAGCGTATGTTGTCTACAAAAATAGCTCAACAAATGAAAAGCAACCTGCATTTTGTGTTGAGCCTGATAAGCCAGGGATTGGAACAGGTGCAGATGAAAGTTATGATGTAACACTAAGTATGCTAAGTGACGAAAAATTATGGAGAGTACTATATAAAGGTTTTATGGGAAGCTCTTATCAAGAATGGAATTTAGAATGTGAAGACGATTTCTATTATGCAACAAAAACTGCAATACATTCTCTTGTTCAAAATATATCACCAATAGAAAAATATGAAGAGCCAACAAGAGTTGGCTATGGTGAAAATGTTAGCTTTGAAGATGTTTTAAGAAGAGCAAGAAAGGTATTAGATGTAGCGCAAAAGCTATATGAATATGGTTTATATGGAGATGAAAAATACAAAGAACCTAAAATTGAAATAATAAAAATATCAGCAGAAGAACAAGAACTAAATAACGAAAAATACTTGGTGCAAAACTATAAAGTAGTTGGAAATAGAAAAATTAGCTCATTTGATATTTCTATAAAAGATTTTCCTGAAAATACAGTTGTTCAAAAAGAAAATGATGGATTTAAAATATTAATTCCAACTAAAAATATACTTGAAAACATTGAAGAAACAATAGAAATTGATAATGTAAAAATAAAAACATATCCAGTATTTTATGCTAAAGCTTATGACGAAAATACTCAAAGTTATATTACTTATGCATCAAATTATGAAGAGGTAAAATGTGATAAAAAAGAAATTATTGATGCATATAAATCTAAAATTATTGTAAATAAAATTGACGGGCAAAATAAAAAGCCTTTAGCAGGAGTAGTATTTAATTTATTAGACAGTAATAAAACAAAAATTAATCAGTATGAAACAAACGAGAATGGTCAAATTTTAATAGAAAATTTAAAACAAGGTAAATATTACTTGCAAGAGGTAAAAACGCAAGATAAGTATTATGAGCTAAAAGACGAAATTGAAATAGAATTAAATTGGAATGAAGAAAAAGAAATAATTGTTGAAAATGAAAAAGTAGATATCAAAGTTAATATTGAAAAAGCAGGAGTATTAGAGGCAAAGGCAGGAGAAATAATAGAATATCAATTTAAGAATATTGAAAATAAATCAAATGTAATGCTAGATAGTTTTATTTGGACAGATTACATTCCTACAGATGCAGTAAGAACTACAAAACTTGAAACTGGAATATGGAATCAAAAAAATGTGTATTCAGTGTGGATAAAAACAAATAAAAATGACTATAAAATGATTAAAATTAATTTGGATACAACTGTAAACAATGAAATTGACTTTAATTGGCTAGAAGATGACGAATTTATAACGGAGTATCAACTAAGGTTTGAAAATACAGATATAGGTTTTAAAGAAATTACAGAACCAAAATTATATTGCAAAGTGCTAGAAAATATAGAAAATGGCTATGTATTTACTAATAAAACTGATGTGGTTGGAAAGTATAAAAACAATGAATCAAAAGAAGAAAGTAGCTGGCAAACAATTGTATATACACCTAAAACTCCAGCAAAAATATTACCAAGAACAGGAAAATAATGGCTTAAAAAAACACTAAAAAACTTGTAATAAATTTGTAATAAAAGCATCCGAAATTTCTTGACTTTTTGCTAATTTCCGTATATTATATATACTGTAAAAAATTATATATAGAAATGTAACAAAGTTTGTAAGAATGGAGGATTCTATGGGAGAGGTTATAGTAATAACATCAGGAAAAGGTGGAGTAGGAAAAACAACTACAACAGCAAATCTTGGTTCAGCTTTAGCATTAAAAGGTAAAAAAGTAGTACTTGTAGATACTGATATTGGACTAAGAAATCTAGATGTTGTAATGGGTCTAGAAAACAGAATTGTTTATGACATAGTAGATGTTGTTGAAGAAAAGTGTAAATTAAGACAAGCTTTAATAAAAGATAAAAGATTTGAACAATTATTCCTATTACCAGCTGCCCAAACAAGAGATAAAAGTGCTATAGATGAAGAACAAATGAAAGAATTAACCAACAAACTAAGAGAAGAATTTGACTATATATTAATTGACTGTCCAGCAGGAATTGAACAGGGCTTTAAAAACGCCATAGCAGGTGCTGATAGAGCTATTGTTGTAACTAATGCTGAAATATCGTCAATAAGAGATGCCGATAGAATTATAGGTTTATTAGAAGCGTCTGAAATTAAGAATCCGGAATTAATCGTAAACAGATTAAGACCTAACATGGTAAGAAAAGGCGAAATGATGGATGTAGAAGACATTGTAGATTTACTATCAATAAATCTAATTGGTGTTGTGCCTGATGATGAGTTTATAATAACTCAAACAAATAAAGGTGAACCAGCAGTAATAAACAAAAAAGCACCATCAGGAAAAGCATACATAGAAATAGCTAGAAGAATTTTAGGAGAAAGTGTAGACATTACAATTCCGGGAAAAGATGAAGGATTTTTTACAAAAATAAAAAGTATATTTAAAAAATAGTCACTGGAGGAAAAAATGTTCGAAAATGTAATTAGTTTCTTTAAAAGAGTAGGAAAAAAGGATAAATTGGAAGAAAAGTCAAAAGATACAGCAAAAGAAAGACTACATTTAGTTCTTATGCAGGATAGAGCTAATGTTTCAGCCGATTTCTTGGATATGATGAGACAAGAAATTATAGAAGTTATTAAAAAGTATATAGATGTGGATGAAGGCGACATTGATGTTAGATTAACAAATAAAGTAAATGATGATGGAACAACAGGAGCACCAGCACTATATGCTAATATTCCCATCGCTGGAATAAAAGAAAACTTGCAAAATAAAGAAACTAAAAAGGTTGAAGAAGATAAAATAGCAGATAAAATAAATATTATAAATGAAGATAGTACTGAAGATAAAAAAGAAAAAATAATAGAAGAATCAAAGGAAGAAATAATAGTAGAAGAGCCAGAAAAAGATGAAGAAATAAAAGAAGAATCAGTAGAAGTAGAAGATAAAGAAGAAATTGCCCAAGAAGTAGAAGTTGAAATTCAAGAAAGTTCAAAAGAATCATCTGAAAGAGATTCTGGAGAAGATGAAACTGAAGAAAACTAAGAGGGTAAAGGATGAAAAATAAAATATTTAAGAACATAGACTGGGGTATATTGATATGTATTATAATATTAGTATCAATAGGGCTATGTGCTTTATTTTCGGCTACTCAAGCTAGTGGATATGATGAATTTAAAAAGCAAATAATGTGGATATTAATCAGTATTCCAATAATGATTGTAATAGTTGCAATTGATTATCATTCAATTACTAAAATTTCTCCAATATTATATGGAATAATGTTAGTAGCTTTAGTTGCAGTATTGTTTACAAAACCAGTAAATGGTGCGACAAGCTGGTTTAATGTTGGTTCTGTATCAATTCAACCAGCAGAGTTTGCAAAAATTATAGTAATACTTGCTGTTTCATATTTGATGTCAAAAATTCAGGAAAAAGGAAAAAATCAAATAAGCAAGCCACTACAATTATTAAAAGTTTTAGCAGTTGTAGCAGTACCTGTTTTATTAATTATAAAACAACCAGACTATGGTACTGCAATGGCTTTTATGGTAGCAATAGTTCTTATGCTATTTACAGCAGGAATCAAAAAAAGGTATATTATATCAGGAATATTAATAGTAGCAATAATGTTACCAGTAGCATATTTCTTTATATTACCAGACCATGCAAAATCAAGAATTGATGTATTTTTAAATCCAAATTTAGACCCTAGAGGTGCAGGATACAATGTTATACAATCAAAACTTGCAATAGGTGCAGGCGAATTTCTTGGAATGGGTTTTTTGAAAGGAAATCAAACACAACTAGGATTCTTATACCCAAAGAGTACAGACTTTATTTTTGCAGTAATAGGTGAGGAATTAGGATTTATAGTTGCTGCGACAGTTGTAATTGCTTATGTAGTATTAATTACAAGAGCAATATATGTTGCTAAAACTGCAAAAGATAATTTAGGCTCATATATAGCAATAGGAATTGCTGGAATATTCTTATTCCACATGACGGAAAATATAGGAATGACAATGGGGTTACTACCAATAACAGGTGTACCACTTCCATTTGTAAGCTATGGAGGAAGCTCACTTCTTACAAACTTTATAATTATAGGCTTACTTCTAAATATAAGTGGAAGAAGACAAAAATCAATATTTATAGATTAAACGGTGAAATAATGAAAATAGGAAATGTAGAATTAGAAAATAATATATTCTTAGCACCAATGGCAGGCATAACAGACCTGCCTTTTCGATTAATATGCAAAGAACAAGGTGCAGGCTTAGTCTACACAGAAATGGTAAGTAGCAAAGCATTAATGTATGGAGATGAAAAAACAAAATCATTATTAAAAACAGTTCCAAATGAAAGACCACTTGCTGTTCAAATATTTGGAAGTGATTTAGATGCTATTGCCTATGCTTCAAAATATGTAAGTGAATTTGCTGATATTGTAGACATTAATATGGGGTGCCCTGCTCCTAAAATCGTAAAAAATGGCGATGGAAGTAAGTTGCTTTTGGACTTAGAAAAAGTAAGACAAATTGTTGAAACAGCAGTTAATAATTCTAAAGTGCCAGTTACAGTAAAAATAAGAAAAGGATGGGACGAAGACCATATTGTAGCACTAGAGGCTGCAAAAATAATTGAAAAAGCTGGAGCTTCTGCAATAACAGTTCATGGGAGAACAAGAACACAATTTTATTCAGGAGAAGCAGATTGGGAAATAATAAAAAAAGTAAAAGAAGAAGTTAGTATTCCAGTCATTGGAAATGGTGATATAAACTCTGGATTTGATGCAAAACAAAAAATGGAATATTCAGGAGTAGATGCAATTATGATAGGTCGTGCAACTCTTGGAAATCCATGGATATTTAATGAAGTATTAACATATTTTAAAGACGGAAAAATACCCACTAGGGTATCAAATGAAGAAAGACTAAAAACTATTTTAAATCATATAGACTTAGAAATTGCTGAACGAGGTGAAGTATCTGCAATAAAAGAAATGAGAAAACATATAAGTGCATATACAAAAAGCCTGCCAAATTCAAGCGATTTTAGATGCAAAGTAAATACTTTAAATACAAAAGAAGAAGTAGTAAATGAGTTAAAACAATATTTTTCTAGTATAGAATAATTTTAGAATTTTTATTTTAAGGGGAATGTGAAAGAATAAAATTTTTCATAAAAAATATAATTAAATAACTAAAATAATAAGAGGTTATTTATGAAGTCTATTTTTATGGAAAAGAAAAAAATTATAATAGCGGTAATAATAGTTATTGTAATTATAATAGCGATTATTAGTGTAAAATTTTCAAAATCTACTTATAAAATATCAAATATAGGAAATAATACCGATATAAACTTAGATGATGTTGATAAATACATTTATAGTATCAATTCATACGAAGCAAAAATTGAAGTAGAAGTAAATAGTAATAAAAATTCTAATAAATATATTATAAAACAAACCCATACGCCAAATGAAGATATACAAGAAATAATTGAACCTAACAATATAAATGGAATTAAAATGATATACAAAGATAATAAATTAGAAATAAAAAATGCTAAACTAAATATTACAAAAATGTATGATAATTACCCATATATAGTTAGTAATAATTTGTGGCTAAATAGCTTTATAGAAGAATATAAAATTTCAAATAGCAAAAAAGTGGACGAAGAAAATAATGAAATTATTATAACTATAACATGTGAAAAAAATGTGCAAAATGTAAAATATAAAAAGTTATATATTGATAAAAATAATGGAAAACCAAGTAAGATGTTATTATTAGGCAATAGCAAAAATACTATAATATACATATTATATAATGAGATAACATTAAACTAATTTATGATATCTTAACATTAAGCAAAAAAATGTATCTATAAACAAATCTAAAGTTACACAAATATTAGGAGTGAAATAGATATGATAATAAAAAGAGGAGATATGTTTTATGCTGATTTAAGTCCAGTTGTTGGCTCAGAACAACGGAGGAATAAGACCTGTTGTGATAATACAAAATGATATGGGAAACAGACACAGTCCGACAGTGATAGCAGCAGCAATAACTTCTCAAATGGGAAAAAATAAATTACCAACACATATAGAAATTGGACCTGAAAATACTAAATTAAAAACAGAATCGATTGTACTTACAGAACAAATAAGAACAATTGACAAAAGCAGATTAAAAGAAAAAATAGGTCATATAGATGATGCAACTATAATGAATCAAATAAATAATGCACTAGGAGTAAGCTTTGGACTAGAACAATAAAGCATAATGAATATGAACTACAATATATAAATATAATATAGAGGGTACCGTAAAGTTTAGACACTTTATGATACCCTCAAAATATTAAATTTTCAAAGATTTTATTATTCTTATTTCTTTGTGTAAATCTGATATTCTAGTACTATTTTTTTCTAAAGCAGTTCTGTATTCGCTAAGAATATCATGATAATTTTGATAATTCTCTTGAGCTGTAAATAAATATTCAATTCCTTCTTTATAATAATCTCTTTTCTTTTGAGTTGAAGCAGCTTGCATTTTGGCATTATATGAATCTATTAATTCTAATCGTTTAATATTATCTTTTAAATACTTTAAATAGTCTTCAACCATTGAAATTTCATATTCTGTATCTTCAATAACAGCTTTAAATAATGCTTTTAATATATATGGACTTATTTTGCCATTTTGTGAATTTTCAGAAAGAACTCCTAAAGCCACTGTTTTATCTTCGTGGGCAGGCTTGGTATCTTCAATCATATCTTGTAGTGTTTTTGAAATGTTGACGTGTGTTGTATAATGTCTTTTTGTTGTTAAGGCATCGTATTCATCTGCAACACGAATAATTCTTGCTACAATAGGAATTTTTTCAGCTGTTAATTTCTGAGGATATCCAGTGCCATTTAATGCTTCATGATGATATAAAACACCATCTGCAAAAGGGCGTAAGTGAGCATCTTTTATACACATTTCATAGCCATAAGTTGTATGCTTTTTTATAATCTCAAATTCTTCATCTGTAAGCCTTGTTGGTTTTGACAAAATTTCATAAGGAACTTTAGACTTTCCAATATCATGCAAATATCCGCTTGTTATGCAGTATACTGTAAATTCTGAATTTAAATTTAGATATTGACAAAGTCTGCCACATAAATTTCCAACATTCATACAGTGCTTTTTTGTAATAGGATCTAATATTTCTAAAACAGCAAGTTGATATCTTATATTTTGATCTAGGTTATAAAATTTTATAGATGATGAGTTATAAAAATCAAAAGTTCCACCAGTCATATTTTTCTCCTTTGAATAATATTACTATAAATATAACATTAAAAAAATAAAAATACAATATAAAAGTTAGTACATTAAAATTTGTTGAATGATTAGTCAAATTTGATGAACGCTAAAAGCATTGAAAACACTGCAGAAAATAAAAAAATAAAAAGTTTTTTTAATTTACTTGACAATTATTCTAACTTGTATTATCTTATGTATAAGCTTAAAGATTCTGAGAGGGGGTGAACTTGATATAATGAGTTCAGAAGAAATATTTGAAAAAGTAAAAGCTATAATAGTAGAACAATTAGGTGTAACTGATACATCAGTCACAATGGAAGCATCTTTCATAGATGATTTAGGAGCAGATTCTTTAGATATAGTTGAATTAATAATGGCATTAGAAGAAGAGTTTGATACAGAAATACCAGATGGTGATGCTGAGAAAATAGTAACTGTTGGTGATGTAGTTGACTACATAAAGGACCATGTTGCTTAAATATAAATGTATGTTAAGTCTGAGAGGCAAACACATACAAATTAAATAAAGTAGAAGAGGGCATTATAATAATGTTCTTTTTTCTATTTTACTTTACAAATTGCTGAATTTGGAGTAATATAGTTATATTGAAAGGAGTGCAAATGGACAATAAATTAAGTTTATTAGAAAAAAATATTGGATATAAATTTAAAAATATAGACTTATTAAAAAATGCTTTAACACATACATCTTATGCAAATGAACATAAAATAAATAGCAATGAAAAATTAGAATTTTTAGGTGATAGCATATTAGAATTCATATCAAGTAAGTATATATTCAATAATTATCCTAAATTAAAAGAAGGAGAAATGACTAAAGTTAGAGCAACTGTTGTTTGTGAAGAAAGTTTATATAAAATTGCTAAAAAGCATAATTTTAGTGATTTCTTATTTGTTGGAAAAAGTGAGCAATTACATCAAGGTAACAGAAAAGTAGCCATAATGGCTGATAGTGTGGAAGCAGTAATTGCAGCAATGTACTTTGACGGTGGTTTAGAAAATGTTGAAAAATTTATTGTTGAAAATCTAAAAGACGAAATAGAAATTGCAACTAAAAATGTTGGCATAAAAGATCACAAGACAGTATTGCAAGAAAAGTTACAAGAGCATGGAAATGTTGAAATAAAATATGAAATTATTTCAGAAACAGGACCAGACCATAATAAAACTTTTGTAGCACAAGTAAAACTTAATGGAAAAGTGTTAGCTGATGGAACAGGAAAAACTAAAAAACAAGCAGAACAGGAAGCAGCAAGAAAAGCATTAGAGAACTAAAGGTTATATACGAAATAATATGCAAGGAGGAAGTTATATTGAAAAAAGAGTATATTATTCCAATCTTTGTGCCACATTTAGGATGCCCAAGATGTTGCACATTTTGTAACCAAAGAACAATTAGCGGAGAGCAAAAACAAGTAACAAAAGATGATGTTGTAAAAACAATAGAGTATTATCTAAAAAACTTTAAATCTAATGACAAAAAAATCGAAGTAGCTTTCTTTGGCGGTAGTTTTACTGCTATTGATAAAGATAAGCAAATAGAACTTCTAACTGCAGTTCAACCATACATAAAAAATAAAAAAGTAGATAGTATAAGAATATCTACAAGACCAGATGCTATTGACAAGGATATTTTAAAAATGTTAAAAAAATATCATGTAAAAACAATAGAATTGGGAGTTCAATCAACTAATAATTATATACTAGAAAAATGTAAAAGAGGACATAGTTTTGAAGATGTAAAAAAGGCTTCAAAATTAATAAGAAGATATCATTTTAATTTAGGACATCAAATAATGGTTGGCCTTCCAGAAAGTACTGAAAAAGATGATGTTACATCTGCAAAGGATTCTATAAAATTAAAACCTAAAATGGTAAGAGTTTATCCAGTTTTAGTAATAAAAGGAACAGAGCTTGAAAAGGAATATAATGAAGGCGAATTTATTCCTCTTACAGTAAATCAAGCTGTTGAAAGAAGCAAAGAAATTGTCAAATTATACAATAAAAAGAAAATTGAAGTTATAAGAGTTGGACTTCAAAATACAGACACAATTACAACTTCAAACGATAAAAATAGTGAGGTTGTAAGCGGACCATATCATCCAGCTTTTGGACAACTTGTAGAAGATGGACTTTGGTATGATAGAATGGCTGAAGAAATAAAAAAGATTAATGCAAATGTAGTAAAAATTGAAATAGAGTCAAATGCAAAAGATATAAATAATGTAGTAGGCCATAAAAGAGAAAATCTAGAAAAAATTAAAGACACTTATGCAGTTGTTGCAAGTGCAAAAGTAAATAACAATATAAAACCAGGAAAATTTAAAGTAAAGGTTATTGAAAAATATAATAAGTAAATATATATAAATAAAAAAGGTATTTGTAAAAATTTAAAATATAAGCCTATTCTGAGTGAGCTCATCTTTAGCGGCTATATTTGTAAAATTTACAAAAACCTTTTTTAATATTTTTATGATTTATGAATAAAATAAAATTAAGAAAAAATAATAAAATATATTGATTATACGTATTATACGTAGTATAATAAAGCTGTTAGGAGGAATGGTCATGACATTTCGAGAACTAGAGAAATTGTTAATCTCCAAAGGTTGGTACCATCATCATACTAACGGTTCACATTACATATATAGAAATGATGCTGTAAAACGGAAGTATACCGGTACCTAATCACAAAGGGGACATCCCGAAAGGAACTCTTAACAATATCTTAAAGCAAGCTGGGTTGAAATGACCCCTTGCATACATATGGGGGTATAATGTAAATGAAAGTTATTTATCCAGTTTTATTTTATGAAGAAGATGATGGAAAATACTCTGTATTTGTTCCTGACTTACAAAATAGTTCTACTTGTGGAAGTAACTTAGAAGAGGCTATGGAAATGGCAGAAGATTTAATCGCTGGAATTGTATTAGATGATATGGAAGAAAATAATAAAATACCTAAACCAAGTAAAATAGAGGATATAAACTTTAAAAAACTAGAGGAACAATTACAAATAGAAAATTGGAATTATACTTCAAAATTTAAAACATATATATCAGTAGATATAACTGTATTTGCAGAAAAATGGGGAAAAGAACTTGTAAAAAAGACTGTAAATATTCCTAAATGGATTAACACTAAAGCTGAAAGCCTAAAAATTAATTTTTCAAAAACGCTAGAAGAAGCATTATTACAAAAGATATATAAATAAAAAAGGTTTTTGTAAGTTTTATAAATATAGCCGCTAAAGATGAGCTATCTCAGAATAGGCTTATATTTTAAAATCTTACAAATACCTTTTTTTATACTATTAATAATTTATTTATCTTCTTCGCCGTATTTTTCATCATACTCTTTTTGTGCTGCAACTGCCTCTAAGAAAGCAAGTTTTGCTTCTTGAGCTGCTAAAAATGCTAATTGTAATGAAGATTCAGAATATTCTAATTCATCATCAATATATTTTGATAATTTTTCTTTATCTCTAGCTTCTTTTTTCTCAGCAATGTTTTCTTTGGCAACATTTAATTCCATTTGAGCCTTTATTAAAGCACTTGAAAATTTGCTTTTTCCTCTTTCTGATATAATCCTTGCATTTTCTTTTGCTGCAGCAAGACCGCTTTTTGCATCGTCAATTTTTGCATCAATAGCGTCTTTTGCATACATTCCAGAGATTGCAGCTGTGTCTGTGTAGTCTTTTACTTTATCTCCAAATTCTTTCATTCTCTTGTTAAATTCATCAATTTTTTGTTGTCTTTCATCTTTATTCATAATTAATCAATCCTTTCCTGCAAAATTGCATAAATAATTTTCTAAAGACAAGTTCATTATACATGTAGCTCTAAATATTGTAAACAAAATAAAATGAATTTAGACATAAAAAATGTTTTTGGCTAAATTTTAAAAAAATAAAATATTGACTTTTTAGACAATTTTAAAAAACGAATATAAAGTAAAAAATTGGAAACAATCATATTGGGTGAGAATATGGATAGAATTACGAAAAAGCAAATTAAAATTAGAAAAAAAGTAGAAGAAATTTGCAATCCAAAACAAAAAAAATTTATAAATACTTTAAAAGCTTACTTAATAATAACAGTAGGCGCAAGTATCATGGCGATTGGAATTTCATTGTTTTTGCTTCCAAATGAGCTTTCAACAGGAGGTTTTGCTGGAATTGGAACAATTTTATATTATGTATTTAATATGCAACTTGGAACTGCAACGATTTTACTAAATATTCCATTACTTGCAATTGCATTTTTTAAAATTGGTAAAGAATTATTTTTTAGATCAGTTTATGGAACTGCAATGCTGGCAATATTTATTGACTTATTTGATAGAATAAATCCAATAACTACAGATAAATTTTTAGCGTGTATTTATGGTGGAGTTTTTGTAGGAATTGGAACTGCTCTTATTTTAAAAATGAATGCTTCAACTGGTGGTTCTGATTTGCTTTCATATGTAATAAGAGTATATAAACCACAATATAGAAGTAGTAATTTAATACTTGCAATAGATGTGGTAATTATAATTTTAAATGTTATTGTTTTAGATACAATAGAAATCGGGTTGTATTCTGCGGTGGCAATATATCTTATGGGAAAAATGATAGATTTAATATTTGAAGGCGTAAATTTTACAAAGGTTGTGTTTATAATTTCACCACAATATGAAAAAATCGCAAAAGAGATTAGCAAAAATGTTAATAGAGGAAGTACGGCGTTGTATTCTAAAGGAATGTATACAAACGAAGAAAAAATGACTCTTTTATGCGTTGGATCCAGAAATGAAGCATATATAATACAAAGGGAGGCAAAAAATATTGATAAAAATGCGTTTATTATAATTTTAAATGCAAGAGAAGTTTTAGGTAAGGGATTCAAAAAGGAGGATTTGAATGGAAAATAATCTAATAAAAGTAAAAAGTTTAGGTGATAGTAATGGAATATTAGAAGTATTTGAAGGTGGAAAAAAGGTGTATGAAACAAACTGCCTTTTAGGGAAAAACGGTGTGGCTATGGATAAAAAAGAAGGAGATTTTAAAACTCCAGTAGGGAAATTTTATTTAGGGTTAGCTTTTGGAACTCATAATAAAGATGAATTTAAAAATTTTGATTATCAAAAATTAAATAGAAATTTGTACTGGGTTGATGATGTAAATTCTAAATATTATAACAAGCTAGTTGATATATCGAAAACTGAAAAAGACTGGAAAAGTGCAGAGCATTTAATAAGGTACTTGACACAATATGAATATGCAATAGAAATAAAGGCAAATGAGAAAAATATAAAAGGAAAAGGCAGCGCCATTTTTTTACATTGCAGTAATGGAAATGCAACTTCTGGCTGTGTTGCGATACCAAAAGAAAGTATGCAATATATATTGAAAAAATGTACAAAAAATGATTTAATAATAATCGAATAAATATGACAAATGGAGCAAAAAATGGAACAAAAATATATATTAAAAAATTGCAAATCTTTTAAAGTAAAAGACATTTTTGATTGCGGTCAATGCTTTAGATGGAATGAAGAAGCTGACGGAAGTTATACAGGAATATTTGGAAAAAATGTTTTAAATGTAAAAGAAGATGGAGAAAATATTGTTTTTGAAGGAATTTGCGACGGAAAAATAGAAGAAGTCTGCAGAAAATATTTTGATTTAGATAGAAATTATGAAGTAATTAAAAATACTCTTGCTGAAGTTGATGATAATTTAAAAGAGGCTATAAAATATGGCGAAGGAATAAGAATATTAAATCAAGATTTGTGGGAAATGATAATATCATTTATAATTTCGGCAAATAATAATATTCCAAGAATAAAAGGAATAATTGATAGGATTTCTGCAAAATATGGAAACAAAATAGAATTTAGAGGAAAAGTTTTTTACACATTTCCAACTATTGAAGAAATGTCTAAAGCAGAAATGAAAGATTTTAGAGATTTAGGAGCAGGTTTTAGGGATAAATATATTTTTGAAACTACAAAATTAATAAAAAATAATACAGTAAATTTAAAAGAATTAGAATCTGAAAAAGACACAAAAAAGGTAAGAGAAAAGCTTTTAACATTATGCGGTGTTGGCCCAAAAGTTGCAGATTGCATTTTACTATTTTCAACACTTAAAAGATTTGATGTATTTCCAATCGATGTATGGGTTAGAAGAGTAATGAATGATTTATATATACATAATGAAGATGAGAAAAAAGTAAGTAAAGCACAAATTGAAAAATTAGCTTTTGAAAAATTTGGAACACTAGAGGGAATAGCACAACAATATTTGTTTTATTGGAAGAGAGAAAATAATACATGAGTATGAAAATAATTTATGGTAGAACTGGTAGTGGAAAAACCAGCTACATATTTGAACAAATAAGTAAGAATATAAATAACGGTAGAAAAAAATATATAATAACACCAGAACAATTTTCTTTCTCTGCTGAAAAAGAATTGTTAAATAGTATAGCGAAAAATCAAGGAAGTAATGCTGTAATTAATGCAGAAGTACTAACTTTTGCAAGAATGGCTCATAGAGTGGCTTCTGAAGTTGGAGGCTCGAATAAAACAAATTTATCAAACTGTGGAAAAGCAATGCTGGTCTACAGTCTACTTTCTGATAAAAAAAATAATTTAAAATTTCTTGGCAAAAATAGCAATAATATAGATATGTGTTTGACTCAAATAACTGAGCTAAAAAAACATGGAGTAACAGTTGATACTCTTCAAAATTTAAAAGAAAATATTAGCGACAAATATCTAGAAAGCAAGCTTAATGATATTTACACAATTTATAGTAAATTTCAAGAAAAAATAAATAACAATTACATAGATGAAAATGATGCTTTGTCTGTTCTATATGAGCAAATAGATAAAACAGAGGAATTCAATAATACTGAAATTTATATAGATGAATTTGTTGGATTTACAAAGCAAGAATATATGATAATTGAAAAATTATTAGAAAAATCAGCAATAGTAACAATAAATATTACAACAGATAGCTTAGAATTTGACAAAAATGCAGTAAATGATATTTTTTATAGTAATAAAGAAACTGCTTCAAAGCTTTATAAATTAGCAAAAAGTTTAAATGTAAAAATTGAAAAACCTTTACATTTAGAAAATGATTTAAAACATAAAAATGAAGAATTAAAACACATAGAAAAAAATTTATATAGTTATCCATATAAAAAATATACAGATAAATTAGAAAATATAAATTTATTTTTTGCAAATAATCAATATTCTGAAATTGAAGAAGTTGCAAAACAGATTGTAAAGCTTGTAAAAAATGAAGGATATAGATACAAAGAAATTGCAGTAATTACTAAAAATATAGATACATATTCAAATTTGTGCAAGGCTATTTTTAATAAATATGATATTCCTGTATATATTGATGAAAAAAGGGATTTGAGTCAAAATATACTTGTAAAATATTTGATTGCAATATTAGACGTATTTTCAAAAAATTGGTCTTACGATAGTGTTATAAATTATGCAAAATCAGGTTTTTGTCAAATTGAAAATGAGGACATATATGAACTTGAAAATTATTCACTAAAATGGGAAGTAAAAGGAAATAAGTGGTATAAAGAGGACTGGAATTTTAAAGATAGCGAAGAAGTTGGAACAGAAAAAATAAATAAATTAAATGAAATCAGAAGAAAAATCACCCAGCCATTAGTAACTTTAAAAGAAAATTTATCTGGAAATAAAACAGCAAAACAAATTTCAAAAGAATTATATCAATTTTTAATAGAAAATAATATTGATAAAATATTAGAAGAAAAAATAGAAAAATTAAATGATGAAGGAAAAGTAAATCTTTCAGCAGAATATGAAACAAGTTGGAAAATAATAATGCAAGTACTAGATGAAATAGTATTAGTATTTGGAGATGAAAAAATATCATTTGAAAATTATATGCAAATTTTAAAAACAGGACTAAGAGAAAGCAAGCTTGGAACTATACCAATGGCACAAGACCAAGTAACAGTAGGAGATGTGGACAGGTCTAGAAGCCATAAAATAAAAACAGCATTTATAATAGGTTTAAATGATGGAATGTTTCCTTCGGTAAATAAAGCAGAAGGATTTTTAAACGACAACGACAGAAATTTAATAAAAGAAAATGGAATTGAGCTTGCAAAAGGAACTATTGAAAGAATTTATGAGGATAATTTTAATATTTATAAAGCATTTACAACAGCTGAAAATAAATTATTCTTGTCATATTCTTCATCTGATATGAATAGCAAAAGTTTAAGACCTTCAATTTTAATTGCAAGAATTAAAAAAATATTTCCTAGTATTGCAGAACAAAGTGATATAGTGAATAGAAAATCAGAACTTATTACAGAGGAAAATATTTTTGAAGAGCTTCTTGTAAATTTAAGAGATTTTAGAGACGGCAAAGAAATAGATAAAATTTGGTTTAGTGTTTATAATTTATATAGCGAAGATGAAAAATGGAAAGATAAATTACAGGAAGCCATAAAAGCTTTAAATTATGTGAGCAAGTCAGAATGGCTAAAAAAAGACAACATAGATAAATTATATGGAGAAAAACTAAGAACAAGTGTATCTAAGCTTGAAAGTTATGCAAATTGTCCATTTTCATATTATTTAAAATATGGATTAAAATTAAATGACAAAGAAGTATTAAAAGTTGAAAGTGTTGATACAGGAACTTTTATGCATGATGTAATAGACACATTCTTTGGAATCATTGAAGAAAGAAAAATAGATATTAAAAAAATCGCTAATGAAGAGATAAAAGAAATACTAAATGATATTGTTGAAGAAAAATTAAACCTTAATAGAAATTATATTTTTAAATATACTGCAAAATATAGAGTATTAATAAATAGGCTTAAAAGAGTAATAAGTTTGTCTATAAAATATATTATTCAAACTATCAAACAAAGTGATTTTGAAGTATTTGGTCACGAAGTAGAATTTGGAGGCAAAGGTCAATATCAGCCAATAACTATAAAAACAGATAGTGGAAAAACTGTGGAAATAGTAGGAAAAATAGATAGAGTTGATATTTTAAAACAGCCTGATGGAACCTATGTACGAGTAATTGATTATAAATCATCAATTCACAATATAGATTTAAATAAGGTTGTAGCAGGACTTCAACTTCAGCTTATTACATATTTAAATGAGACATGTAAAATAGAAGATTTTGCACCTGCAGGAGTATTATATTTTTCTTTGCTTGATAAAAAATATAGCTCAGACAAAATGCTTACAGAAGATGAAATAAAAGAAAAAATAAGACAGGATTTTAAAATGAAAGGTCTTATTTTAGCAGATGTAAATATAATTAAAAAAATGGACACTAATATTGAAAATGAACCAAAAGGAATAAGTAGAATAATTCCAGCAGGAATTACAAAAGATGGTGAGCTAAATAAACAAT
Source organism: uncultured Clostridia bacterium (assembly GCA_934167095.1). GTDB lineage: Bacteria > Bacillota > Clostridia > TANB77 > CAG-508 > CAG-245. The sequence continues at coordinate 3,913 of CAKPKE010000014.1, read as the reverse complement.
CAAGCAGTAGTGCCGTTACAAAAGAACAATTTGAATATTTACAGAAATATACAAATAAAGTAATCAAACAAATTTCTGAAAATCTACTTAGCGGAAATATTGAAATTAGACCAGCTTATAATAGCAAAACAAAATCTACACCTTGCGAATATTGTAAATATAGAGCAATTTGTAGATTTGACAATCAAAATCCAAAAAGTAGTTATAGATTTATAAATAATTTAAATAAAGAAGCAGTTCTTGATATGATTAAAGAAAGAGAGGAATAATATGGATCTATCAAATGAAAATATGATTCATGTAAAAAAAGATGACATTGAATATTTGCAATTTAGAAAATTATTAGAATTTGATAATTTAGTACATTGCTATACTTTAAGAAAAAATTTAGATTTTAGAAGACTAAGTCCAGATGATAAAAATGATGTAGTGGAAAATAGCTACAAAAAAATTTTAAAAGCTTTAAACATCAAAAGAGAAAATGAAGTAAGACCTTTTCAGACACACACAGATTGTATAAAAAATGTGGAAAAAGGTGGCGAAATTTTTAAAGAAGTTGATGGTCTTGTTACAAATAAAAAAGATGTTGATTTAATATTAACTTTTGCTGACTGTACTCCAATTTTATTATATGACCCAGTAAAAAAAGTAATATCAAATATTCATTCTGGTTGGAGAGGAACAGTTCAAAAAATAGGGCAAAAAGGTGTTATAAAAATGTGCAATGATTATGAGTGTAATCCAAAAGATATAATTGCTTGTATTGGTCCTTGCATAGGAAAATGTCATTTTGAAGTAGAGGAAGATGTAAAAAAGATATTTGAACAAACATTCAGTTATCTGAATAGAGAGTGTGATATAATAGAAAAACAAGATGAAAAATATCATATTGATACTACTTTAATAAATAGGCTAATCTTAGAAGAAGTAGGCATTCTTCCAGAAAATATATTTGAAAGCAAAATTTGTACAGTATGCAATTCAAATTTAATACATTCATATAGAGCAGATAAAGAAAAATCAGGTAGAAATATTGCAATACTTGGAATGAAATAATTGAGGAGCTAAAATAATTTTTTATAAAGAATTTAATATTTATTTTAATAAAAATCAGAAAGGAGTGTAATTTATGGAAAATTTAAAAAAAGGTGACTGTATAGGAGTAGTTGCTCCATCTGATTATATTGAAGAAAAAGATTTAGAATATATAAATGCATCAATATCTTTAATGGAAGCTTTAGGTTTTAAAGTTAAATTTGGAAAAAATATATTTGATAATACGCTAAAATATGGAACCGCACCTAAAAAAAGAGCAGAAGATATAAATTTAATGTTTAAAGATGATGAAGTAAAAGCAATTTTTTGTGCCAAAGGCGGAGAAGATAGCAATTGTTGTTTTGAATATTTAGATTATGATGCAATAAAAAATAATCCTAAAATAATATGTGGATTTAGTGATAATACAAGCATATTAAATGTTATAAATGAAAAATGTAACATGATAACATTTAATGGTCCTACTTTTAAATCTTTAACTTCTTGGGGTACAGAAGATTCATATATTGAAGTTGTAGAAAAATTTGTACAAGCCAAGAATATTTTAGGAAGAGAAGACGACGAATATCAAACTGTAAAAGAAGGACAAGCAGAAGGAAAATTAATTGGTGGAAATTTAGAATTATTTACAAAGCTTGTTTGCGGAAAATATAAAGTTGATGTAAAAGATAAAATTTTATTTTTAGAAGAACTTGGGTTTGAATCATCTCCAGAAGTAGTAAATAGCAATATTTACTATTTGAAACAAAACGGAGTATTTGACAATATTGCAGGATTATGGATAGGGAACTATGAGCATCCATCAAAAATTACTTTAGAAGAAATTATTTGTAATGCTTTAAATGAAATTAATTTTCCAATAATAAAGTCAAATAATTTTGGACATATAAATCAAAAGTCAATAATTCCAATAGGAGCAAGAGCAAAAATTGATACAAGTAAAAAAATAAAAATAGAATTAATCGAAAAAGTATTAAACTAAAGACGGAAAATATGAAGTATTAAAAGGAAAAATAAATGTTTAATAATTGGGAAGAGTTAGAAAAAAGTATAATAGACTGCAAAAAATGTAAGCTATGTAGTGAAAGAACAAATATAGTATTTGGTGTTGGAAATAAAGAAGCAAAGATAATGCTTATAGGCGAAGGACCAGGTGCAGATGAGGATAGGCTAGGTGAGCCATTTGTAGGAAAAGCAGGACAACTTATGAATAAAGCCTTTAGCGGTATTGGAATAAAAAGAGAAGATCTTTATATTGCAAATGTTGTAAAATGTAGACCGCCTAAAAATAGAACACCAGAACATGACGAAGCGACAGCATGTTTAGATTATTTAAGAAATCAAGTATTACTTGTAAAACCTAAAATAATAGTTCTATTAGGAAGTACAGCTTTAAAAAATATTTTAGGTGAAGAATATGGAATAACTGCATCTAGAGGAAAATGGGTTGAGAAAAAAGGTATTCTATATATGCCAACTTGGCATCCTGCAGCACTACTTAGAGATGAGTCTAAGAAAATAGAATTCTGGCAAGACTTAAAAGAAGTAGTAAATAAATATAATGAAATATGTAAAAATTAAAATTATTAATGCTAAAAAATTAATTATATATGGTTGAAAAATAGAAAGGAATTAATTATATAAATTTATGTAATTATAAAAGAAATATGGAAATAGAAGAAGTTAGAAATTATTGTTTAAATTGCAAAATAAGACCTTGCCAAAATAATGGATGTCCACTTAAAAATAATATCCCTGATTTTATTCATGAAAAAAATTTAGAAAAGGCTTATGAAGTTCTTTATCAAACAACTGTACTTCCAGCTATATGCGGAAGAATTTGCCCTCACGAAAAACAATGTCAGGGAAGTTGCGTTCGAGGAATAAAAAGTGAGCCTGTATCTATTGGAAAAATGGAAGCATATATTGGCGATGAATCAATAAAAAATAAATATGAAATTCCAAAAGATGTAGATGAAAACTTAAAGCAAAAAAAAGTAGCTGTTGTAGGGGGTGGCCCTGCAGGTCTTACTTGTGCAAGTTTTTTAGCTCGAAAAGGTGTAGAAGTTACAATTTTTGATAAGCATGAAAATCTTGGTGGAATATTAGAACATGGAATTCCTGAATTTAGATTAGGACAAGATATAGTAAAAAATACAATAGATAAAATTTTAAGTTTAGGAATAAAATTTGAAAAAAATAAAGAGCTAGGAAAAAATATTTTTATAGAAGAACTAACAAATAGTTTTGATGCTGTTTTTATTTCAATAGGTGCAAATATTTCTACAAAAATGAATATTCCAGGAGAAAACTTTGAAGGAGTATTTGGAGGAAATGAATTATTAGAATATAAAAAATTTCCGGAATTTATGGGCAAAATAGTGGCAATTAGCGGTGGTGGAAATGTTGCAATGGATGCAAGTAGAACAATAAAAAGGCTTGGTGCAAAAAAAGTATATGTAATATATAGAAGAGCAGAAGAACAAATGCCAGCAGAAAAAAAAGAAATTAAAGAAGCAAAAGAAGAGGGAATAGAATTTTTGTTTCAAACAAATATATTAAAAATATTATCGAAAAATAATAAAAATGTATCAGGTCTTGAATGTATAAAAACAGAACTTGTAAAAAAAGAAGGAGAAGATAGACTATCTCCAGTAAATATTGAAGGAAGCAATTTTAACATTGATATTGATAATATTATAATGTGTATTGGCTCGAAAATAGAAAAAGAAGCACTTGAAAATTTTGAAAAAAATAAATGGGGTTATATACAAATAAATGAAAAAATGCAAACTGAGGTTCCAAAAGTCTTTGCTGGTGGTGATGTTGTAGGCGAAAAAAAGACTGTTGCTTGGGC
>CAKPKE010000013.1 GCA_934167095.1 uncultured Clostridia bacterium | reverse complement strand
TAGTGCAGTAACCGATAGGTCGTCCGTTCAAGTCGGACACGAGGAGCCAATAAAGAGTAACCTAAAGTTTAGTAATAAGCTTTAGGTTATTTTTATTTTCAATACAATAAAAGTATGATATACTTATTAAAAATTACCCAATAAAGGAAGTGGTTATCCTTATGAAAAAATTATGTGAGATTTGCGGTTCTGAATTTGATACACAAAGTGCTACTAGAATTTATTGTTATGAATGTAGTGGAGATTCTACAAGAAGTAAATATGAAACTAGAAAACATCAAAAAACAGTATTAAGAAGAAGTATGAAACTTCAAGGGATAAAAATGTTAGGAGGAAAGTGTTCGAGATGTGGATATGATAGATGTGTGGATGCACTGGAATTTCATCATGTTAATCCTACTGAAAAAGAGTTTAAATTAGGTTCTGGAAATACAATGTCTTGGCAAGAGTATAAAAGAGAGCTGGCTAAATGTATTTTAGTTTGCTCAAATTGTCATAAAGAAATTCATAGTGAAATTGGCTATAAAAACGAAATTTAGGAGGCTTAATATTGATGTAGTAGAAACAATTCTTCTTTAAGGAAAAAAAGTTATTAATTGACAAAATTAGAATATGTATAGAATAGATATGTTATAATAAACAAATAGTGCGAATAAAAATATAAAGTAGGAGAGTTTTTATGAGCTTTATAGAAATTTTTTTTATAGGTATAGGTCTTGCAATGGATGCTTTTGCAGTGTCTATTTGTAAAGGTCTTTCAATGAAAAAAATAAATTATAAAAAGGCTGAAATTGTTGGTCTATACTTTGGAGTATTCCAAGCAGGAATGGTCTTAATAGGTGATTTGCTTGGAAATTCATTTGAAGAATTTATAAAGAATATTGACCACTGGGTGGCTTTTGTTTTACTTGTATGCATTGGAATTAATATGATACGAGAGGTATTTCAAAAGGAAGAAAGTTACAATGATGATGTAAGTTTTAAAACGATGGTGCCTTTGGCTCTTGCTACAAGTATTGATGCACTAGCTTGTGGAATTACTTTTGCATGTTTAAGTATAAAAATAGCCATGCCAAGTATCACAATTGGAATTATTACATTTGTTTTGTCATTTATTGGAGTTGCTATAGGCAAAAAATTTGGAAATAAATTTAAAACAAAAGCTCAAATATTAGGAGGAGCTATTTTAATTTTATTAGGAATAAAAATATTATTAGAACATTTAGGTATTATACAATTTTAATATAATATTGATTCATGTTGATATTTTTTTGATTTTAGAGTAAAATTATAAAAGTTAATATATATAAAGAGAGGAATATATGGATCAAAAAAAACAATTATTATTTAACACAATAATCATAGCAATAGGAAAACTTGGTACTCAAATAATTTCTTTTATTCTATTGCCATTATATACAAATGCATTAACTCCAGATGAATATGGAACTTATGATTTCTGGGTAACTTTATCTACATTTTTGCTTCCAATAATCACATTAATGATGGAAGAATCAATGTTCAGATTCTTAATTGATGCAGAAACGCCAAAAGAAAAAAAGAAAATAATAACTGCAACTGTGTTTTATACAACCTTTGGAACAGTAGTGTTTTCTGCTATAGCAACAGTTGTTATGCTAATAATGCATTATGAATATTTAGTAGCATTTTTATTATTTATAGTATCAAATATTTTAATTGGACTAAGTAATGCTGTTGCAAGGGGAAATGGAAAAATAAAATTATATTCTTTAAGTAATTTTATTTTAGGAGTTTCAACTATAATTCTAAATATATTATTTATTTTAGGATTTAAGCTTGGGGCAGTAGGTCTACTTTGGGCAAATACAATAGCAAATACATTAACAGCACTTGTGATTTTTGCAATGTTACATCTAAGAAAATATGTTGCTAAAAAATATCTAAGTAGAAGAACTCTTACAGAAATGATTAGATATTCAGTGCCACTTGTTCCAAATAATCTATCATGGATAATAATAAGTTTATCAGATAGACTAATGTTAAACTTAATGGTTGGAAATGCAGCAAATGGAATATACTCAATAGCAAATAAGTTTCCTAATATTATATATACATGTTATGGATTTTTCTCAACAGCATGGAAAGAATCAGCAGCAAAGATAATAAAACAGGAAAATAAAGAAAAATACTATAATGGAATTTATAAAGATGTAAGAAATTTCTTGCATGCAGTAGTTTTAGGACTAATTGCAATAATGCCATTTGCATTTTCAAAATTTATTAATGAAAGCTATAACGATGCATATATGTATATTCCAATACTTACAGTTGCAATATATTATACAAATATGTCGAACTTTTACGGAGGAATATTTACTGCATACAAAAATACAAAAATTATGGGTTCAACAACCGTTGGAGCTGCAATTATAAATATAGTTATAAACGCAATTTTTATACCAAAGTTTGGAATCTATGCAGCAAGTTTTTCAACATTAATTTCAAATTTAGTTGTTTATGTATATAGAAGATATAAATTACAAGACTATATTAAATTAAAATCAAAACCAAATATTATTTATTATTTACTACTAATAATAACTCTTGTTACTTATTATTACAGAAATACAGTAATGAGTGCAATTACATTTGTTATAGTTTTAATTTACTGTATATATACAAATAAGAATTTTATAAAGGGAATTATAAATCCAATAGTAAGAAGAATAAAATCAAAGAATAATGATTAATATAATACAAAACGCTATGTGAATTTTTTACATGGCGTTTTGTATTTTGATAAAAATATTTTGTAAGAATGAGAATAATGAAAAGATATGTCATAATTTGACGAACGATTTTTCTTGCTTTTTCAGTACTTTGCAGTTATAATTAAAAAAGATTTGAATCGAGTAAAAAACAATATTGTTTTAATTTAATCAAAAAAGATTTGCATAAAGCAAATAGAAATTTAATTCTAAATTAAAATCCAACAAATTAACAAATGAATGAGAATAATAAGCAAGCTTATTATGTTTAATTATCGTACAAAAAACTAATTAGTAAATAAAAAGAAAAAAATCAAAGAAATTTTACTAAACAGTTGAAAAATAATAGCTGTTATAGTAAAATGGAAAGGAAGATAAATGATAAATAAAAACAATAATATTGTTAAAAATAATGAAATCAAAAGATTACCATTAAAATCAGATTATGTATTTAAAAGAATATTTGCAAGTGAAGAAAATAATTCTATATTAAAGGCATTTTTAGAAGCAGTGTTAGATACAAAAATAAAAAATGTAGAGGTTAAAAACCCAGAATTAACACCAGATATGGCAGATGAAAAATTAGGAATATTAGATATAAAAGTTGACATTGACGGCAAAAAAATAGTAGATGTAGAAATGCAAGTATCAAATGAATATAATTTTAGACAAAGAACTATGACATATATATCAAAGCTTGCATCAGAGCAATTAAAGGCTGGTAATAAGTATGAAATGCAAAAAGAGATAATAGCAATAAATATATTAAACTTTTCATATTTAGATAGAAATGCATATCATTCAGTGGCAAAAATGATATTTAAAAAAACAAAACCAGAAGAATATGTAGAACTAAATATAAATCCAGAAGAGGAAGTACTTACAGATACATTTGAGGTACATTTTATAGAATTAGAAAAATTTAAAAAGAAAAATCCAGACTGCAGTACAAAGCTAGCGCAATGGTTGTGGTTAATAGAGGGGAGTGAAGAAAAGATGGCAGAAGCAGCAAAAGAAAATAAAGAAGTAAAAAAAGCAATAGACGAACTAGAAAAAATAAGCTTAAGTCCAGAAGAAAGACAAAGATACGAAGACAGAGAATGGGCAATAATGAGATATAACTCAGAAGTAAGAGCAAACTATGAACATGGACATAAAGCCGGCGAAGAATTTGGCGAAAAGAAACGGATTAGCAAAAGGTAAAAAAGTTGGAAAAAAAGAAGAAAAGCTAGCTGTGGCCAAAAAAATGAAAACAAAAGGTTTAGCAATAGAAGAAATAATGGAATATACAGAATTATCAAAAGAAGAGATAGAAAATTTATAAAATAAATAATATAGATGGCAATGTAGAAAATAAAATTCTATGTTGCTGTTTTTTATTAACAAAAAGTTGTGATAAGTTTTAAAGTACAAATCTTTTTAAAGAAATAAACACTGGTGTGAATAACACTCACTGGAATATTAGAAATACTACAAATATAATATTTGATATGATACATAAGAAAATATGTAAAATAAATGCATAAAAATTTTGGTATGTAAGAAAATAATAAAAAACGGAAGGAAAAATAAAGAAAATGAAGATGAAAAATCAATCAGGTATTACATTAGTAGCATTAGTTGTAACAATAGTTGTTCTTTTAATTCTAGCAGGAGTAAGTATTAATCTAGTACTAGGAGAAAATGGACTAATAACACAAGCAAAAGAAGCAAGAGAGCAAACAAAAACTGCTGAAGTAAATGAAAAAACACAGATGGATAGTGCATCAGATTTTATATCAGAAGTTGTGAACAATACAGAATTACCACAAACAAATGAGACAAAACCATATATGCCAGGAGATGAATTTACAAAAGTTAATGGTACAAATTTAGCAAATGGTTTAACAATACAAGATTCAGATGGAAATCAATATGTATGGGTAGAAGTACCAATGACAGAAGAAGTATATCAAACAGCAAGATTAGCAATAACAGAATTTTCTGAAGAAGAATATACAAAAATAGAAAATGATTTGCATACTTATACAATGATATATAGAAAAGGTCAAAAAACGATAGAAACGAATTTTAAGGACGAATGGCATGAAGACACAAATAATACTGCAGATTGGTATACAACAGAACAGTATACAACTCAAAAGCAAAAAATGCTAAAGAGTGTGTATCAAAATGGAGGTTTTTGGGTTGCAAAGTATGAAGCTGGAATAACAGAAAATAGAACGACAAAAAACGATGCTATAGCAGTAGATCCAAAATCAAAGTCAAATTTATATCCATATACTTATGTAACAAGAACACAAGCCAAAAAGTTAGCCGAAATGGTAATATATACAAAAAATGCAACAACATATAAAGGAAGTTTAATGTTTGGAGTGCAATGGGACTTAGTACTAAAATTTATAGAAAATAAATTATCAGCAACAGATATAGAAATAGTATCAAAATTAAATTCTAATAGTACAATAATAGGAAATTATAATAATTCAACATTTACTATAAATAGAGGAAGGTATGCAGTGTATTCTAGTTATACTTTAAACTCTACATGGAATGAATATAATATACCAATAACAAATTTTGTAGATACAAATTCTAATAAATTATCTTTAAGCAGTGGAAACGGAATATTATTAACGACAGGAGCAGTAGATCAAAATTGTTTAATGAATATATATGATATAGCCGGAAATGTCTGGGAGTGGACATTAGAGGATACCTCTGACAGCAATTATCCTTGTGCTAATAGAGGAGGTAATTATAAGGGTACAGGTTCTGAAAATCCTGCATCTAACCGCAATAGTAATATAACAACAAGTAGTGGTAGTCGTGTCGGTTTCCGTATTTCACTTTATTAAAAAAATATTTTTATAAAGGCTATGCTAAATTAAGCATAGCCTTTTCTTTTGACTAAAAACAAATATATAGTCCAAAATCATAACAAAAAAACACACCCAACCAAGCATTTTTTTATATTATTTGCATAAAATAAAATATACATATTGTCAAAAAAAGTATGTTATGTTATAATCTTACACGAATGAGAGCGATATAATTATATTTCTCAATAACGCTTCTTTTTATAGGAGAAAGTATTATGAAAAATTTTTTTAAAACTTACAAGTCAGTTATTATACTTTTAGCTGCGATAATAATTGGCGCTATCGTAGGAATAGCATTTGGAGAAAAAGCAGCTGTCTTAAGCCCACTAGGGGATGTCTTCTTAAATTTATTATTCGTCACAATAGTTCCATTAATATTTTTAAGTATAACTACATCAATTAGTAAAATAAAACAACCTAAAAGATTAGGAAAAATATTAATAACAATTATAGTTTTATTTGCAGCAACAACAATAATTGCAGCACTTGTTGGTGTATTTGCAACAAATGTTGTAAAGTTAGTTGATACTGAAAATGGTGAACAAATTAAAGCTTCATTAGAAACTGGAACTGAAGAAACAGAAGAAACAACAACTGAAGATATGACTGTATTAGAAAGAACAGTTAAAGCGTTAACTGTATCAGACTTTTATGGATTACTTTCTAAAAACAATATTATAGCATTAGTTGCATTTTCGGTATTATTTGGATTTGCTATGAGAATGGCTGGAGAAAAAGCAGAACCAGTTGAAAAATTCTTGAATTCAGCTTATGAAATAATATTGAAATTTATAGAACTTATAAATTACTATGCACCAATAGGACTTGGTTGCTATTTTGCAGCATTAGTAGGAACTTTTGGAAGTTCAATAGCTGTAGGATACCTAAGAACTTTTATAATATATTTAGTTGTAACACTTGTATATTATTTTGGAGTATATACAGTATATGCATTTATAGCAGGAGGAAAAAAAGGAGTTGTAGCTTTCTGGAAAAATATAATTCCAGCAACAGTAACAGCACTTGCAACATGTTCATCAGGAGCATCAATACCAGTAAATATGCAATCTGCTAAAAACATTGGTGTTTCAGAAGACATTGCGGATACAGTAATACCACTTGGAACATCATTCCATAAAGATGGTTCTGCAATAGGTTCAGTATTTAAAATAATGTTCTTAGTTTGTCTATTTGCAACAAATCCAAGTATATGGCAAGTTCTATTAGTATCAATAATTGCAAACTTACTAATAACAGCTGTTCCAATAGGTGGTGGAACAATATCAGAAATGATGATATTATCATTAATGGGATATCCAGTAGCAGCACTTCCAATACTTACAATGGTAGCAACAATTATAGATGCACCAGCTACAGTATTAAATGTTATAGGTGATACTGCAACAGCAATGATGACAGCAAGAGTCGTTGATGGTAAAGACTGGATGGATAAAAAGAAAGAAATAGAAGAATAAAATTTAAGAAAAATTAAACGAATAAATAAGAAGAAATAAATAAGATATACATAAAAGGCAGAAAAGAAATTTTTTGCCTTTTTCTTTGTATATAAGCTTGTAAATTCATAACATAAATGATAAAATAAACCCGAAATTGTACATAAATTTCAATTACAAAAATACTCTAAAACAGAGGTGAATTTATTGGAAAATACAAAAATTGTTGAAAACTTAAAAAAGTATATTCCTGAAAATGATATACTTATAAACGAACCAATGAGTAAGCATACATCAATAAAAATTGGTGGACCAGCTGATGTATATGTAAAATTAAAAAGTATAAAAAATATATCTGAAATATTAAAATTTGCAAAAGAAAATAATGTTCCAGTAACAATAGTTGGAAATGGTAGCAATATTTTAGTAAAAGATAAAGGAATAAGAGGATTAGTTATAAAAATTTGTGATGAAACTTACGAATTCTTAGATGATACAACTATAAGCGTTGGAGCAGGAATGCTAAATGCAAAGCTTGCAAGAATATTGCTAGATAATGAGCTTTCGGGCTTTGAGTTTGCATGTGGAATTCCAGGAACAATAGGCGGAGCAGTCAGAATGAATGCAGGAGCTTATGGTAGTCAAATGCAAGACATTGTAGTTTCAACAAAATACATAGATTTAGATGTATTAGAAGTTAAAACTTTAAATAATGAAGAGCAAAAATTTGAATATAGAAAAAGTATTTTCTCTGCAGGAAATAAAGTTGTACTAAGTACAATATTAAAATTTACTAAGTCTACTAAAGAAGAAATACAAAATAAAATGAATGAAAATAACAAGCAAAGAATTGAAAAGCAACCTACAGATAAGCCAAGTGCAGGAAGTACATTTAAAAGAGGAAAAGACTTCACAACAGCCAAACTCATTGATGAATGTGGATTAAAAGGATACAGAGTAGGTGGTGCTGCAATATCTGAAAAACATGCAGGTTTTGTGGTAAATTTAGGTGGAGCAACAGCAAAAGATGTATTAGAACTTTGCGATGTAATTAAGAAAAAAGTATATGAAAAATTTGGTAAAGAAATAGAACTTGAAGTAGAAATATTAGGCGAGTAAATGTAGCAATTTTTAAACACTGTATATGTTCAATATGGTAATTGCAATATTTTTAGCTATGCTACATTGTATATTTTGCAAAATGAGAAAGGAAATTAATTAAAAAATGAAAGGATTTTTTTCGTGGTTTAAACAAAAAACAAAAATAAAAAGATGGATACTATTAATGCTAATTGGAATAGTTTTAGTTTGTTATGGAATTGCTAAAGTTCTAGTCACAAACGAAATGGAATTCAAGAATCTAGCTGTTATAATATTAATGTTTATATTAGGATTTATTTGCGTGGTAGTAAGTGTAATTCAAATTCATAGAAGAACTTTAGAAATATTAGTAGAAGATACAGATACAAGGGACGAAAATCAAAAAGTAAATTCTTTAATATTTAATAAAAAAGTATATAATCAAGGCCCTAAAATAGTTGTAATTGGTGGCGGAAGTGGATTAAATACTGTGTTAAGAGGTCTTAAAAATTATACAGATAATATAACTGCAGTCGTTACTGTTTCTGACTATGGAGCAAAAAATGAAAGTGGAATAAAAGAGCTTGAGGACATAAAAGAAAGTTTAATTGCACTAGCTAATAATGAAGATGAAATGAATAGTTTGCTAAACTATGAAATGAATCAAATTGGAAGTGATAAAATTACTTTTGGAGATGTTTATCTAAATGCAATGCGAAGTAAAGAAGGAGATCTTTCAAAAGCTGTTATAAAAAGTAAAGATATTTTAAACATAACAGGAAAGGTACTTCCAGCAACATTAGATAGAGTAAAAATTTGTGTTGAATTAGAAGATGGAACTGTTATAGAAAGCAGAGAAAAAATCAAGAGTGAAATATCAAATAAAGTAAGCAAAATTTCAAGAGTGTATATCTCACCAACAAATACAAGAGTTGCACCAGGTGTAATTGAAGCAATAAAAGAAGCGGACAGTATAATAATAGGACCAGGAAGTCTGTATACAAATGTTATTCCAAACCTATTAATACCAGGTGTTGCAAAGGCTATAAGAGAAACAAAATGCTTCAAAATATATGTAGGAAATATAATGACTGAATATGGTCAAACAGACAACTATACATTGCATGACCATGTAAAAGCAATAATTGACCATGTCGGAAAAGGAATATTTGATTATTGTATTTATGATACAGGCGAAATTGTACCAGAATACATAAGAAAGTATAATCAAGAAGGTTGCGAATTAATAGAACAAGATGTATCAAAAGTAAAAGACGAAGGCATAAAATTAATTCAAAGAAATCTATCAACAGTAGAAAATGGAAGAATAAGGCACAACTCTGATGCAATAGCAACAAGTGTTATGGAACTTATTTGCGAAGATTTAAAATTCAAAGACATGCAAAATGATACAAGATATATAATGCTTGAAAATAAAGTAAAAGATACAAAGAAAAAATTAAAGAAAAATAAAACTAAAGTTGCTAAAAAGAAGAAAGACAAAAAGTCTTCAAGCAAGTTCTTCGAAAAATATAATGACAGAATTGAGTCTATTCAATCTAGCGCTAAAACAAAGGCACCTGTAAAAAACGAAAACAAAAAAGCTTATGCTACAAAGCAAACTAAAAAACTAGAAATTAGGGCTACTGAAGAATTTAAAACTCCAAGCAATGAAGAATTTAAAATTAAAAATATAAATTTTAAGTTAGATGAAATGAGAAATTATAGAGATAAAGTGGAGAAAGAAAAACAGGAAAAAGATTAAAAAAAGAGGAAACGAAAGAAATGAAAAAGTATAGTGAATTAAGTGATTATGTAAAAAAGAGTCTTAGAAGGGATTGGATTATAACAAATGGAATTGGTGGATATTGTGCGCAAAGTGAACTTGGTTGCAATACAAGAAAATATCATGGTCTATTAGTTGCATCATTAGAGCCACCAGCAAAAAGAACAGTAATATTATCAAAATTAGACGAAAGCATTGAAATAAACGACAAAAAGTATGATTTATTTTCAAATATTTCAAATGGCTATATTTCTGAAGGGTATAAGTATTATACAGACTTCAAAAAGGAATATGTTCCAATTTATTCATACAAAATAGAAAAAGTTGATGTTAAAAAATTCATTTGTATGCAATATGGAAAAAATACAGTAACTATATTATATCGAATTCAAAATCATGGAGATGAAGCAAAGCTAACTTTGGCACCAGTTTTGAATTTCAGGGATTTCCATAGCATAAATAATAATCACCATTATGAGGCAAAGCAATCAAGAACAGGAAATAAAGTAGAAGTAATTCTTGATAATAATGAAAAATATCCAATTTTCATGTACTGTTCAGAAGGAAAATATTTAAAACATATAAATGATGAATTTTATAATATGTATTATCCAAGAGAAGCAGAAAGAGGATTCTGTGCTGAAGAAAATTTATATGTACCAGGCGTATACAGCATAAATATTGCTCCAAATGAGGAAAAAGTAATTACTTTTGTATGTTCACTAGACGAAGATATAGAAAATATTGATGGAATTGACTTAGTAAATAAAGAAGTAATGAGATTAAGTGGATTAATTTATGATTCTGAATTACTTCAAAACAGAAATATAAATGATAGCTGTGTGGATATGATAAAAAGTCTAGTAGTAGCATCAGATAATTTTGTAGTAGCAAGAAAAGAAACAGGGCTTCATACTATAATTGCTGGATATCCATGGTTCTTAGACTGGGGAAGAGATACATTAATTTCTTTTGAAGGACTATTGCTTAGAACCAAAAGATTTGATTTAGCAAAAGAAGTGCTATTAACAAACATAAAAGACTTAAAATTTGGTCTTGTCCCAAATGGATATAATGAATATAATAACAAGCCTTTATATAATAGTGCTGATAGTTCACTTCTATTAATAGAGCAGGTTTATAAATATGCAAAATACACTTTAGATGGCGAATTTGTAGAAAAGAAGATGTATCCAGCATTAAAGAAAATAATGGATTCTTACGAAAAAGGAATTGACCTAGATGGAGATAACATATATCTAGACAATGATGGCCTTTTATCAGCAGGAAGTGAGAATACTCAAATTACATGGATGGATGTAAAGTTTGATGGAAAAGCAGTCACTCCAAGAAATGGAAAAACAGTTGAATTAAATGCTTTATGGTATAACGCATTAAAAATAATGGCTAGACTTTCTGAAAAAATGGGCGATAAAATTAATTGTAAAAGATATATAATGATGTCTGAAATAACAAAAAGGTCATTTATCGACAAATTTTATAATGAAGAAAAACATTGCTTATATGATGTTTTAGGTGATGATAAAATAAGACCAAATCAATTATTTGCACTTTCTTTATCACATCCAATTATAGATGATAAAAAAATAGCAAAAGAAATATTAGATACTGTAAAAAACAAATTGTTAAACGATTATGGTCTAAAAACATTAGCGCAAGGAGAAGAAGGATATACAGAAGTGTATGAAGGTTCTCCAGAAAAAAGAGATAAAAGTTATCATCAAGGAATAACTTGGGTATGGCTTTTAGGTGCATACTATGATGCTTTAAGAAATTATGAAAAAATAGCTAAATCTGAAAGAAAAGAAGTAAAAGAAGAAATTGACGAATTTTCACATAATGTAGCAAGCACTTTTGAAAAAGAAATGAAAATAAATGCAAGCATTGGAACAATTAGTGAAATTTACGATTCGAGATTTCCGTTTGAGGCAAGAGGTGCTTTTGCACAAGCTTGGAGTGTTGCAGAGGTATTAAGAATTGTAATAAATAAATAGAAAGGAGAACCCAAAAGTGGATATAAATACTTTGGAAAATAGCTTGAAACAAGGCAATTTAGATAGTATATATTTATTGTACGGCGAAGAAAAATTTTTGTTAGATAATTGTGTAAAAAGAATAAAAAAGAACTTTGGCGAAATGGTAAATGGAATAAATTATATACAAATTGACAACAACAACGCCCAAGAAATTATTGCCGATATTGAAACTCCAGCTTTTGGTTATCCAACAAAATTAATTGTTGCAAAAAATACAGGCCTTTTTCAAAAAGCCAAAAAGACTAAAAAAGCAGATGAGGCAACACAGACAAAAAAAGATGATAACAAATTTGAAAATAAGCTAGCAGATTATATAAAAGAGAATATTGAACAAATAAAAGATGGAGTAATACTTTTATTTATAGAAGACGAAGCTGATAAAAATACATTATATAAAGTAATTGATTCTGTTGGAATTGTATGTAACTTTGAAAAGCAAAAGCCTGTAGATATTGCAAAAAGAATAAAGGCAATATGCAATGCCTATAAGGTAAATATTGATACTCAAACAATGAATTATTTTATTGAAAGTTGTGGAACATCTTTATCGGACTTAATAAATGAAATAAGAAAGCAAATTGAATATGTTGGTCCAAACGGAACAATAACAAAACAAACAATAGATCTTTTAGGAATAAAGCAGTTTGAGAGTATAATTTTTGACTTGACAGACTCTCTTGGAAAAAAGGATATTGAGCAAGCTTTAAGAGTACTAAAAAATTTACTATATGCAAAAGAACCAATACAAAAAATATTTATCACATTGTATAATCATTTTAAGAAAATATATATAACAAAAATTGCTGTAAACGAAAAGTTAAATATAGCAGAAAGCTTGAATTTGAAGCCAAATCAAACATTTTTGGCAAGTAAGTATAGAACACAATCTGGATATTTTAAAGAAGCGGAACTAAAAACAATCTTGAAAGAATTTATTGAATTAGATTCTAAAGTAAAAAATGGTATGATGGATATAAATATAGGACTAGAGGCAATACTTTGTAGATATTGTTCATAGTAGAAGGAGAACTAATGAACCTAGATAAAAAGCTAGAACAAAACGGAATATTTCCGGACGAAGAACTAAAAGTAGATAAAAAAATAGAAATTGCAAAATTTGTCGCACAAGGTCTATGTGATAATTTTAAAGAATTTGCAGATATGTACAACGAATTTTACATGAGAATTTATAATTGCAAATTTTATTATGCACAAATCGACAGCAAGTTTAATGGTGTATTCTATTATTACAAAAACAATGCAATATATATTTCTAAGGACAAGCAAATAGATGAATACTTAGTTCATGAAGTAATTCATTATATCCAAAATTTTAGTAAAGTCCAAGGAAATGAAAAAAAGGCAGGACTATGCGAATTTGAAGACTATAGAATTCTTGCTTTAGGAATAAATGAGGCAATGGTCCAATATATAACTTCAAAAATTATGGGCGAAGAAGTTTTAAGAAGAAATTTTGGAAGTATGTCAATTATGACTAATAGCCCAGATAGATATAAATTTTTAGCAAGTCTAGCATATCAAATAACATATTTTATAGATGAAGAACAAGCTGTAAAAAGTTCATTAAAATCTGATTCAGTATTTACTGAAAAATTGTATAATACTTATGAGGATCAAACAGAAAAGATACTTAAAAAGTTTGATGAAATATTAGAAGAAAACAACAAGCCACAATTAAATAATGAAAAAGTTTCGCAAATATATTTGGAAGTGCAAGAAATATTATATACAGTGTATTTTAATAAAATGATAAAATATGTTGCAACAACAAAAGAGATAGACGAGCAAGTTGAAAAAATAGAAAATTATGAAAATATAATAGGAAAAAATTTAAACAATGATAAATATTTTAATAATTTTTTAGAATTTAAAAGCAAAATGGAAACAAGATTTTTGAAGGAATATGTTGAAATGAGCAGAAAACAGTCAAAAAGAAATCTTCCAGTTACATATAAAAATGTATTTCAAAGAATCTTTGATAAAATTGCAAGAATATTTAAAGGCAAGAAAGTTGAAAATAAATAAAGTTAATACTTATAATATAAAAAGTAATATAAAAAGGTGTTTATAAGATTTTAAAATATATCCCTACTCTGAACAAGTTCATCGTTAGCGGTCATATTTGTAAAATTTATAAACACCTTTTGCTTTTTATAAAAATAATTTTAGCAAATTTAGAGTAAGCACTGAAAATGCAATTTTTAGTCCACTTCTAATTGATTTAAAAAATACATTTTTTACAATAGAAAGCTTATAATCTTCCTTAACTGTAAGTGATAAACAATTAGGAACACCTTCAAAAGAACTTTCTTCTGAACTTTGTACATTTTCAGCAGAAACTAAATCTTCAGAACTAGTTTCAACTTTTGAAGTTTGCATAGTTCCTGAAGTTTCTAAATTTAATGTTGCTTCTAAGCTATTTGAATTTAGAGTGATCTCTGAATTTTCTAAGTTTTGTGTTACTTCATCAGCTTTTTTAGAAATTTCTTGCTTAGTCTCTTCTTGAATTTCGTTTGTTTTTATTACATTAATTTCTTCATTAGATATTTTTTCGTTCATATTAAAACCATCCTCGAATTATTACTATGATTATAGCATAGTATATAAAAAAGTCAAACTAAAAATTAAATATCTATGATTTACATAATTTTACAAAAAATGACACATTTTGAACAAAAACAGTTGAAAAATAGGCAAAAATGTGATATAAATAGAGCTGTATCGTCTTTGGAGAGTTTTTCCAAAGTTATAATATAAAATAGAATAGGGGGACTAAACTAAATGAAAGAGCAAACTAGTTATAGTGACAAAAGAAAAAGAGCCATAGTGATTTTAATTTTATTATTATTGCTATTGGCTTTTTTTGGTTCATTTTTCTTTATTAGAGGCAGAATAAATGCAAATGCTGCTGATCAATCTGGAATTCCAGATAATACTAATGGAGAAATTAATTCTGATGACAACAAGAATTCATCAGATAACAACACAACCACAAATGGTCAACTACCAGTAGTTGATACAAATCAATCTAGTAGCACAAATCAAAGTGAAAACATAAGAAGAAACAATTCTAATTCAAGAGCAAATGGAAATCAAAATGCAGCAAGTAATGTAGAACCAGATACAACAGCTCCAGAAATTACAGGAATTGAAAATGGAAAATATTATGCCGGAAAAGTAACAGCAACAATTAATGCTGATGACTTAGCAAGCGCAAAATGCAAATTTGAAGCAGAAGATGGAACAACAACTGAATTTGATTTTACAACAGGACACGAATTTACTGAAAGTGGAAAATACACATTAACAGTAAAAGATGAAAGTGGAAACACAACAGAATTAACATTCACAATTGATTTAAACAATCCAAATTTAAAGATAAATGACACAATATATGAAGACGGTACAGAAACAATCTATGCAAATGACACAGAATTCAAAATTGAAAACACTGATAAAAATGCTGACAAAGCATACTTAGATGACGAAGAATTATCAGATGAAATAATCGAACTTACAGAAGGAACTCATACAATAAAATTAACAGATAAGGCTGGAAACGAAAAAGTTTATACAATAGTTGTAGATAGAACAGCCCCAGTTTTAACATGGAAAGATGTTGAATACACAGACGGAAGCACAATATATGCAAACGAAACATTTGTTGTAAATGCAACAGATGCAAATGAAATTGCAGAAGTAGCACCAAATGGTCATATAAGATACAATGGCTGGAGAGCTAATGGAGAAGGAAAATATACAATTAAGGTAACTGATATAGCAGGTAATGTAGCAACATTTACAATAATAGTAGATAAAACAGCTCCAATATTAAATTTAAACGGAACAAGTTACACAGATTCAAGCAAAACAATTTATTCAAATGCAACAGAATTTACAGCAGAAGTAGAAGATGTAAATGCAGATAAAGTGTATGTAAATGACGAAGAAAAAACAGAACCATTTACATTAGAAGAAGGAACATATACTGTAAAGGTAACAGACTTAGCAGGAAATGAAACAGTTTACACATTAGTAGTAGACAGAACTGCACCAGTTCTAACACTATGCAAATTTGAAAAAGAGTACACTGGAAAAACAAAGTTAGAAGCAGATAAAATTTACAATTATTCATTAGCAGTAGTTATAGATGAAATAAATCTAGATACTGCAAAACTAGAAGCTGACGACAACACAGTAGTAGACTATGTAAGCAAGACAGAAATCGGGGCAAGAAAAGATTATACATTAACAGTAACGGATTTAGCTGGAAATGTATCAACAATAAGCTTTGGAATAGACAAAGACGCACCAAAAATAGAAGGTGTAGAAAACGGAAAATACTATAATGTAGATGTTACACCAGTAGTAACAGATAAACATCTAGACAAAGTAACATATACATTTAATGATGCAGAAAATGACTTTGCTGAAGGAACAGTATTTACAGCAGAAGGAAAATACACAATAACTGCAGTAGATAAAGCTGGAAATAAAACAACAAAAACATTTTACATTGATAAAACAGCACCTGTTTTAGAAATAAAAGCTGATTCAATCGGAACAGATCCATACTATAGCAGAATAAGCTTTAAGCTAAGAGATAATATGAAATTCAGCAATTACTATACTATAAATGGTACCAAAATGACTGTAACACCAGCTCAATGGGGAGATGCTGATTTTACAACATTAAGAAGCCATTTACATCAAGGTGAAAATACTATTGAATTAATAGATATGGCAGGAAATAAAACAACAAAAACTTTTGTATATGACACAGTTGCGCCAGTTCTAACACTATGTAAATTTGAAAAAGAGTACACAGGAAGAACTGAGTTAGAAGCTGATAAAATATATAATTATTCTGTAGCTGTAGCTATAGAGGAAGTAAATCCATATACAGCAAAATTATTAGGTGATGATAATTCTGTTGTAGATTATACAAGTAAAACCGAAATCGGAGCAAGAAAAGACTATACATTAACAGTAACAGATTTAGCTGGAAATGTATCAACAATAAGCTTCGGAATAGACAAAGACGCACCAAAAATAGAAGGTGTAGAAAACGGAAAATACTATAATGTAGATGTTACACCAGTAGTAACAGATAAACATTTAGACAAAGTAACATACACATTTAATGATGCAGAAAACGACTTTGCTGAAGGAACAGTATTTACAGCAGAAGGAAAATACACAATAACTGCAGTAGATAAAGCAGGAAATAAAACAACAAAAACATTTTACATTGATAAAACAGCTCCTGTTTTAGAAATAAAAGATGACTCAGTAGGAACAGATCCATACTATAGCAGAATTAGTTTTAAGTTAAAAGATAATATGGGATTTGTAAAATACATTCTAAATGGAAATGTAGTTGAACCAACCATTGCAACAGCAGGTGATGCAAACTATGGCAACATAAAAGACAAATTACATCAAGGCGAAAATACAATGATATTAGTTGACCAAGCCGGAAATGAAACAACAAAAACTTTTATATATGATACAGTAGCTCCAGCACTAACACTATACAAATTTGACGATGAAAATACAGTATTAGAAGCAGGAAAATTCTATAATCATACAGTAGCTGTAGCTATAGATGAAGCAAATCCATATACATCAGAACTAAAAGCTGATGACAACACAGTAGTTGATTATACAAGCAAAACAGAAATATTAGGTGATAAATTCTATACTTTAACAGTAAGTGATAAAGCAGGAAATTCATCATCAATAGAATTTGGAGTAGATACACAAGCTCCACAAATAAATGGTGTAGAAGATGGAAAATATTATAATGTAGATGTAACACCAGAAGTTACAGATTCATACTTAGACAAAGTAACATATACATTTAATGATGCAGAAAATGACTTTGTAGAAGGAACAGTATTTACAGCAGAAGGAAAATACACAATCACAGCTGTAGATAAAGCTGGAAATAAAACAACAAAAACATTCTATATTGATAAAACAGCTCCTGTTTTAGAAATAAAAGCTGATTCAGTTGGAACAGATCCATACTATAGCAGAATTAGCTTTAAGTTAAAAGATAATATGGGATTTGTAAAATACATTCTAAATGGAAATGTAGTTGAACCAACCATTGCAACAACAGGTGATGCAAACTATGTCAATATAAAAGACAAATTACATCAAGGCGAAAATACAATGATATTAGTTGACCAAGCCGGAAATGAAACAACAAAAACATTTATATATGACACAGTTGCACCAACACTAACAGTAAAAGATGATTCAATAGGAATAGATCCAAACTATAGTAAAATAAGCTTTAGCTTATATGATAATAAAAAATTCAGCAACTACTATACTATAAATGGTACAAAAATAACTGTAACTCCAGCCCAATGGGGAGATGCAAATTTTTCAACATTAAAAAGCTATTTAAATCAAGGTGAAAACACTATTGAATTAATAGATATGGCTGGAAACAAAACAACAAAAACTTTCATATATGATACAGTTGCACCAACTGCAACAGTAACATATTCAAATAACAACGGTTATACTTTAACAAACCAAGATGTAACTGCAACATTAACAGCAAGTGAAGAAATAAGAAATTTAGATGGCTGGACTAGAGTAGATGAAAAGACATTTACAAAAGTTTTTGATGCAAATACAAAAAGCTCAGTTGAAATAATTGACTTAGCAGAAAATAAATCAATCATAAATTATGAAGTAAAAAGAATTGATAAAATTGCTCCAACAATTACTTTAAATGGAAATGCAACAGAAAATGTAACTTTAAATGAAAGTTATACAGATGCTGGAATAACAATATCTGATAATGTTGACAAAGTAGCTGATTTAAAAACAACTGTAACAATTACATGGGATAGCCAAACAGGAACAGTAGAAACTGTAGATGCAGTTGATACTTCTGTTGAAGGAATTTATACAATAGAATACAAAGTTACAGACAAAGCAGGAAATACAGCAACAGCCACAAGAACAGTTTATGTTCAAAGATAATGAATAAAAAATTCTTTCTAAACACAATAATTATAAAATTATAGTTTAGGAGGAATTTTTTTGCAAAAATTACGGATATGTGTAAATTTGAGCAGAAAAAATTTACGGATATGTGTTAAAATTCTTTTGAAAGTAATAAAAAACATAAAAATGTGATAAAATTAACAAAAAGTGCCTCGAAAAATGTGGGAAAATGACTTAAAAGTGCCTTAAAAAATGTGAGAAAATATTGACATAACTAATAAAAAGGTATAAAATTAAGCTATGGAGGTACTTATGAAGAGAAAAATTTATAAAAAGTTAATCGAATGGAAAGAAAATTGCATGAAAAAGCCATTGATGATTATAGGTGCTAGACAGGTCGGAAAAACATACATAATAAATGAATTTTGTAAAAATGAGTTTGAAAATGTTATACAAATAAATTTATTAAATCATCCAGAAATTGTTGAATTATACAAACAACAAATTTCATCAGAAGAAAAATACATAAGATTATGTGCTAACTTAAACATAAATCCTAACCTAGAAAATACAATAATATTTTTTGATGAAATTCAAGAAAGTGAAGAATTAATATCTGCATTAAAATGGTATTGTGAAGATGAAAGACCTTTTAAAATTATTTGTGCAGGAAGCTTACTCGGAGTAAAATTAAAGAGATTTCATAGCTCATTTCCTGTTGGAAAAGTAGAAATGATTAATATGTACCCAATGGATTTTGAGGAATTTCTAATGACACAAGAAAACAGTGATTATGTTATAGACTATATAAAAAAATGCTTTGAAAATAATACTCCTATGGACAATGTTATTCATGAAAAATTGATTGATTTATATAGAAAATATTTATGTGTTGGCGGAATGCCAGAAATGGTAGAAGATTTTGTTTCTAAAAAAATGAATATTTTGGAAATAAATAGAGGTATAATAGAAGATATAAATTCTGCATATATAAAAGACATGAATAAATTTATTACAAATAAAACAGAGGCTGTTAAAAATGAAGCTATATATAATTCTATACCTGTACAAATAGGAAACAAATCAAATAAATTTCAATATGTAAAAGTAGAAAAAAATGCTAGAAGTAGAGAGTACAGTGATTCCTTAGAATGGCTTTTAGCAAGTAAATTGGTTTATAAATGTTGCAAACTAAATAGCATAAATATTCCACCAGAAGCATATAAAAATAATGAGTTTTTTAAGACTTATATGGGAGATGTTGGAATATTAAACACAATGTTAAAAATAAACGCAAATGACATATATTTAAATAAACCATTTTTATATAAAGGCGAAATTACAGAAAATTATATAGCTAATCAATTAATGTTTAATAACATAGACTTGTACTATTGGGCGACAGCAAGTAATTCTGAAATTGATTTTATTATATATAATGAAGACGGAATCATTCCAATAGAGGTAAAGGCAAGTGATAATACACAATCAAAAAGTTTAAATGAATATATTAAAAGATTTAAACCTAAATATGCAATAAGAGTTTCTAGCAAAAATTTTGGCTTTGAAAATGGAATAAAATCTGTACCACTATATGCAGCTTTTTTAATTAAATAATGAATAAAAAAATTCTTTCTAAACACAATAATTATAAAATTATAGTTTAGGAGGAATTTTTTTGTATAATTTCAGAACAGATTTAGCTCTTGAAAGAAATGATATTTATAAAAAGCAAAATAATCTTTCGAGTGAAATAGATGGTATCGAAGTAAATGAAGAAAGCAAAGAGAATATAAAAATTTCAAGGGTAAAAATAACTAAAGAGGAAGGCGAAGAGGCCTTAGGCAAGCCAAAAGGAAACTATATAACAGTAGACATTAAAAAGCTAAAATTATTAGATGATGAAAAATTAGAAGAAATTTCTAGTGTTTTAGCTGATGAATTAAGAAATGTGATTAATGAACATGTAGCAGAAATGGACGATATTTTAGTGGTTGGTCTTGGAAATATTTTTGTAACTCCAGATGCTCTAGGACCAAAAGTTGTTCCAGAAATTGAAGTTACAAGACACATTCTAGAATACATGCCAGAACTAATACCAAAAGATACAAGACCTGTTTCTGCAATATCTCCAGGTGTTTTAGGAATAACTCGGAATAGAAACAATGGAAATTTTAAAAGGAATTGTGGAAAACATAAAGCCTAAAATGCTAATCGTAATTGATGCACTTGCTGCAAAAAGCATTGAGAGAATAAGTAGTAGTATTCAAATTGCCGATACTGGAATTGTTCCAGGAGCAGGAGTTAATAACACAAGAAAAGAGATAAGTCAAAATACTTTGGGTATTCCTGTAATTGCAATAGGCATTCCAACTGTCGTAGATTTAGCTTCTATTACAAATGATTGCATTGATTTGTTTATCGAAAATCTGCAAGAAAAGGCAATGTCCAATGCATATTTAAATGAATTAAAGCAAAAAGATAATTATAATGAAATAAAAGAAGCTTTAATTCCAAAAGATTATAATATGATAGTCACTCCAAAGGAGATTGACGAACTTATTGAAAAAATGAGCAAAATTGTATCAGAAGGCATAAATATGGCGCTATAAAAATTATAGCGCTAATTTTATCTCCTTATTATTTAGATAATCTAAAAATCCACTAGGACTAGAAAAGTTAAATTTTAAATAAAAGCTTGTAAGTTCTTGAGTCTTTTTATTAAATTTTTTGTTGATTTCATTCTTTCCATATTTTCCATCACCAATAATTGGGTAGCCAATATGTGCTAGATGTGCTCTAATTTGATGAGTTCTACCAGTGTGAAGAATTACCTCTAATTTTGAAACATTATTATGCTTGTCAGAAGTAAGAACTGTGTACTCTGTTACTATTTTTTGATATCCTTTTTTGGGCTCATCAGAAATATAGACCATTGATTTTTTACTATCTTTAAAAAGATAAGCTGTTAAAATTTGATGCTTTTTTGAAGGAATACCATAAACTTCTGCTAAATAATGTTTTTCGATTTCATGATTTTTAAATTTTTCAAAAAGAATTTCTTGAGCTTTTTCATTCTTGGCAAATAAAACCAATCCTTTAGTATTTCTATCTAATCTGTGGCAAGGAAAAACTTTGTATTTTAATGAAGAAGAAAGTAATTCTTCTAAAGAATTTTCGCCTGTAACTTCTAGGCCAGATGGCTTATTTACAATGATTATATTAGAATCCTCAAAAACAATATCAAAATTTATTTGTGGTGCAAGTAAAAATTCGTCACTAATAAATATTTTTAAAATATCACCAGTATGTACAACTATGTTTTCTGAAGTTCTGACATCATTTACTTTAATATCCTTTTTACGTAAAGCCTTGTAAAGCATGTTAGTAGAAAGGTTTGGAAATTCTTTTAATAGTACAGTATTTAATTTTTTATTATCATATTTTTGTGTTATTTTTAAAGTTTTCATAATACATATTATACAATCATGAGTAAGAATAAGTCAATAGTGGCAGAAATATTAAAAAAAATTCCAAAGATATTGAAAATAATACTGAAAAATGATATTATGAACTAAATTAAAATTGGGGGAAAACTAATGAAAAAAATCACCTGCAAATTAAAATCTAATAAAGGGTCAATATCAACAGTAGTAATAGTAACAGTATTATTTTTTACTACAGTTCTATCTGCCTCTTTTACAATCATGTCTAATGTACGAAAATCTCAAATTAAAAGCGAAATAATCATAAAAGATATGTATGAAAATCAAATAAAAGAAGCTTCAAATATTGAAAAAACTTTAAAAAATGAAGAATAGAGGAATTTGATGATGAAACAAAGAAGATATATAACAGGAATTTTAGGAGCAATAATAGGTGCTGTAGTTGCATGCATACCACTTGTATATGTGTATGTTTATAAGTCAACATTTTTATCTATGCTTCCAATGCTTATTCCATTAGGTGCAATATATGGATATGGTCTTTGCAGAGGAAAATTAAATAAAAAAGTAATTGCTATAAATTTAATAATTACAATCCTAACAGTAGCAGGAGCTTTGCTACTAGTAGTACCACTACTTACATTAAAACAAGCAAATTATCCAGCGACTTTTCATACAATAAAACAGCTATATTCATATAATGGTTATGGAACAATAATTTTTAGAAATTTTATTATTTCTGAAACTTTTGCAGTATTAGGAAGTCTGCTTGTAGCAATAAGAATTAGAAATCAACTTATAGATTTTAGAAAAAGAGAAGACTATAAAATAGTAATTTTTGAGGATAAGAAAAATCCTGATTTGAAAAATGAATCTATAAGAATACTAAAAAAAATATTTAATAAATATAATGCTACAACTAAAGAAAATACAATTTTAAAGGAAGAAGTACTTGCTGAAACAGATAATGAAAATGCAA
Organism: uncultured Clostridia bacterium; assembly: GCA_934167095.1. Lineage (GTDB taxonomy): Bacteria > Bacillota > Clostridia > TANB77 > CAG-508 > CAG-245. The sequence goes on along the minus strand of CAKPKE010000013.1, from coordinate 22,124 downwards.
AAGAATTTTTTAGATATCTAACAGAGTTAAATATAATAAAAAAATACAAAGGCAAATATTATTATTGTGTAGCAAATGAAGTAAACGAAAAAGCCAAAAAAAGAATTTTATATATGGCAGCTTGCATAGTAATTGCAATAGCTATAGCAACTGTAGTAACTTTAAATGTTGTAAGAACTACATCTGAAAATTTAACAATTTGGGACGAAAATATAAAATTTGAGCTTCCTACTGATTGGAGTATGCTTGATAGTTATAGCAAAGAAGAAGGCTGGTCTTATTACAAATACATAAGCAATGAGCCAGAAGATAAAACAAAGGAAATCACTGATAAAAAAGACTATCCAGCAATGGTTCAAATTTATTATGAAGTAAATAAAAAAGACCTTGGTTCGGCAGAAGAAATGAAAGAAGAAATGGATAAATATTTCCAAGAAAAGAAAAATCCAGATGTATATTATATAGAAACTGATAAAACTACAAATGGATATGATGTAGTAAGGTCAAGAGTTCAAGTAATGACAAAAAATGATGTTGAAACAGACTTTTTATATTATATAATTGATAATGATAAAATTGCTTATATTACAGCAATTACATATAATCAAGATGATAATGAAAAGCTAGAAACATATATGAATAACCTTGCAAACAGCATTCATTTTGAAAAATAGATGGGAGAAAAAATGACAAGATTTTATCCTAAAAAGTATTTGAATAAAATAACTGATATAGACCTAAATTTTCTACATGAAAATGATTTAAAAGGAATCTTAATAGATATAGATAATACAATTTTGACTTATGATGGCAAAACTGTAGAAAATCTCGAAAAATGGATAGAAAATTTAAAGAAAAATAATATTAAAATTTGTATATTATCAAATACTAATAACAAAGAAAAAGCAAAAAAAATATCAAAAATGTTAGGGGTACAATATATTTATTTTGCAAAGAAGCCATTAAAATTTGGATTTAATAAAGCAAAAAAAATACTGGAATTAGACAGCAAAAATATTGCAGTTGTAGGCGACCAAGTACTAACAGATGTGTTTGGCGCAAACAGAAGTAATATGTATTCAATACTTGTAAAACCACTAAATGAAAAAGATATTTTTATAACAAGATTTAATAGAATGATAGAAAAAAGAATTCTTAAAAGATACTTAGAAAACAACAAAAGCGAAATTCTTTAGAAAGAGGAAATAACAAATGTATATAAACAATATTAATATATTATACTACTTATTTTTAGGAATAATTGGACTTTTTGTAGGTCAATTTATTGATTGGTGTACAATAAGACAGCCTGAATATAAAAAAGTTTTCACAAAAGACTTTTTTACAGTATATTTAAAAAGTGCAAAGCCAAAATATCTATACATGATTATAACTGCAGGACTTTATTTAGCAACACTTTGGGTGTATGGCTTCCAAGTAAAAACACTTGCATATTTAGCTTTAATACCAATGCTTTTGATAGCATTTATAATAGACTATAGATTAAAAATCATACCAAATAGATTAAATCTTACAATCTTTGAAGTTGGACTTGTATACACTTTTGTAGAAGGAATAACAAATATAAATGTAGCAATAGACATGTTACTTGGAATGTTAACAGGAGCAGGATTATTCTTAATAATAGCTCTAATTGGTGGACTAATTTATGGAAAAGAAGCAATGGGGTTTGGCGATGTTAAACTTATGGGTGCTTTAGGATTATTCTTTGGCTGGAGGCTTACAATAATGCTAACACTTATATCATTCCTTTTAGGAGCTGTTATAGGAGTTATACTAATAATCAAAAACAGAAAAAAAGGAATGGACTATATGCCATTTGGACCATTTATTGTAATTTCCACATTAATTTGCTTATATGTACCGTTTAATATACTAATGATAATAATGTTAAATATATTCACTTTAGGAACAATAAATAAAAAAATATAGGGAGTAGATGCTTTTATGAACAGTAACATTCGTTGGTTGAGGGATAAAATAAAAATGTTGGATTTACAAGGAATAATAATTTCAAATCCGTTAAATGTAAAATATCTAACAGGAATAGATGCAGAAGGAACATTTTTAATAACACCAAAAGATAACATATATATAACAGATGGAAGGTATGTTGAGGCTGTTAATAATAAGCTAACATTAAGTGATGAAATATTTGTGTATGACATGAAAGATTTAAGCCTTGACGATTACGAAAATTTCTTCTTGTTCTGTGAAAAGGTAGGGTTTGAAGAAAATTATGTTACTTATGCTAAATACAAAGAATATATGCACAAATATAAAATAAATAGTCTAGAAGAAACTGAAGGAATAATTGAAAAACAAAGAATGATAAAAGATCCAGAAGAAATTGAACTTATTGCAAAAGCTTGTCAAATTACAGATAGATGTTTTGAACATTTAATTAATTTTATAAAAGTGGGAATGACAGAAAAAGAAATTGCAAAAGAAATTGAAGTATTCTTTGATCAGAATGGGGCTGAAGATTTAGCATTTGATACAATTGTAGCATCTGGAAAAAATTCTTCTATGCCACATGCTGTGCCAACTGATAAAAAAGTTGAAGAAGGTGACCCTATAACAATTGATATGGGATGTAAATATAAAGGGTATTGTTCAGATATGACAAGAACAATATTTGTAAAATATGTTCCAGAAGAAATAAAGCCTGTTTATGAACTAGTACTAAAGAATCAAAAACAAACTATTGATGAAATGAAAGAAGGAGCTAACCTAAAAATAATTAGCAGAATGGTTCAAAATGATTTTAAATTACATGGATTTGACCTAATTCATGCACTAGGCCATGGCGTTGGAATGGAAATTCATGAACTACCATTCTTAAGTACAAAGGCTGATATGATGCTAAAAAATAATATGGTAGTGACAGACGAACCAGGTATATATGTACCAAATAAGTTTGGCGTAAGAATAGAAGATACTGTTTGGATAAATAAAGGAATGGCAACACCACTTACAAAATCGCCTAAAGATTATGTAATCGTTGGATAAAAATGCAAATAACACTTGATTTTTGAGCTGTTTTGTAGTATTATAATATAGCCGTTATATTTGCAAAGGCAAATTAACTTAAAAAAGTATATTAAATAATAAAAATTATAATAAAAAATGAGAAAGGGGAAATAATAATATGGCAAGCGTATACATGGCAGGAGACTTTAGAAATGGAACAACTTTTGAAATGGAAGGAAATGTTTTTAGAGTTGTAGAATTTCAACATGTTAAACCAGGAAAGGGATCAGCATTCGTTAGAACAAAATTAAAGAATGTTATTTCAGGAGCTGTAATTGAAAAAACATTTAACCCATCTGAAAAATTCCCAGCAGCTGAAATAGAGAAAAAAGATATGCAATATCTATACAATGACGAAAATCTATATTACTTCATGGATAACGAAACTTATGAGCAAATACCTTTAAATAAAGAACAAATTGGTGATGCTTTAAAATTCTTAAAAGAAAATATGAATGTAAAAATGTTATCATATAAAGGTAATGTATTTGCTGTTGAACCTCCAATGTTTGTTGAATTAGAGGTTACATACACAGAACCTGGATTTGCTGGAAATACAACAACAACTTCTGGAAAACCAGCTACACTAGAAAACGGATACCAATTAACAGTTCCAATGTTTGTAAATATCGGTGATGTTGTTAGAATAGACACAAGAACTGGCGAATATATGGAAAGAGTTTAATATAAAATAAAAAATGGCTTAATAATTTATACAAAATAGTGTAATTATTAAGTCAAATTTATTAATAAAAAGATTTTGTTTGAAAGAGTAAAACCCCCTTTTATGGGAATGTTTGCTTTTAAATAAATCAAAGAAAGGACTAAAAAAATTATGGCAAAATTAAGTGAAGAATATTTAAAAATAATGGAAGATATTTCAAGCCATATTTCTGACGAAGAAGAGGAAAAATATGTAATAAGAAAAGTTAGCGAACTTTCAGCATTATATTTAGATATAATTAATAAACTTACAGAAATGGGAACACAAAAAGTTGATGAGCTAGAAGAAATGCAATCAAAATTAGATAAAAGATTATCTAAAGTTGCTGAGTCAGTTAATCTAATTAAAAATGATATTTATGAAGATGACAGCTACGATTTTGAAATAGTATGCCCATATTGTAATCATGAATTTGTTGCAGATGTTGAATCTGAACTAAAAGAAGAAGTTGAATGTCCAAAATGCCACAATGTAATTGAACTTGACTGGGATGATGAAGAAGAAAATTGTCATTCAGGTTGTTCAGGACATTGCCAAAGCTGTGGACACTTTGAAGAAGAATTTGGAACAGCCAGCAACGAAAATGATGATGCAGACGAAGATGATGATATGTAATTGCAATTAAAATAGTATAAAAGCCTTGAAGCAGTTATATGCTAAAAAGCCAATGATTATGAGTCATAACTATAATTAAAATAATCTAATGGATTTACAAAAGTTCCGATTAAGTTTAATTGCTAAATGAAGATGAGTACCAGTGGTAGCCCCGTTTGTGGGGTTACCATTTTCGTCTTTATAAGGATTATTTTGTATTCCATAAACATTTTTAGGACCAACTGTTGCAATAACTTGTCCGAGCCTGAACTGTATCTCCATAAGATACTAAAAATATAGGCGAAACATGGCAATAAGAAACAGAAAATTCTTCATTTTGAACAACAACAGTATAGCCTCCACCAGCACCCCAACTTGCAAATGTGACATTACCATTGCAAATAGAGTAAATAATAGTTCCTTCTGGAGCAGGAATATCTATTCCAGAGTGATATGAAGATGCACCGATTTGTTGGAGAACTTCGCTTTCCAAAGTATGAACTTATAATAGTGTTTTCTGGAAGTGGCCAGATAAAAATTCCATTTAGGGGAGATGAAAGATTAGAGCTTGCATCTTGAAGAAGCGGAAAAAAACTAAAAATTATTATAATAAAAACAATGATAAAGTAAGATAAAAATACCTTAAAAAAATTAGTCATAGAAACCTCCGTTTTTAGATTAACTAGACTAATTTATGTATAAAATATTACTGTTTATGTATAATTAATGCTGTAAAGCATAAGTTTTTCATGTAATTAATAATGTATGATGTAAGGACTGCTAAAAATAAATGTATATATTATTTTTCTTTTTTGTGCGTAAATGTGAAGAATTTACTAATAAAGAAGTTTAATATAATTACTATTACTGTAATTATGCATTTATTTATTAGATATGCTATGTCATCACTGAAAACTCCGTAAAATGAATGTATTACATTGTTTAAGAAAAATACTCCAACAATTTCAAATACCATTGTGAAAGATCTTCCTAAAATAAATTTGCCAAATTCAACTAAGTTTTCGCCGAAGCCTACTGCTGTTGAATTAAATACCAATTTTCTATTTGTAAAATATGCAAAAAGAATACTTACAATTATTCCAATAGTACTTGCAATATTTCCTTCAACATGTAAGAAAGACTTTAATACTGCAGATACTCCAATATTGACAATAGTTGTTAAAACACCAAATATTGCGTAAAAAATAACTTCCTTAGTACATACTCTTTTGATTAATGCTTTTAATTTTTCCATAATAAACTCCATTTAATAAAATATTAAAGACTAGAAAATAAAATTTACTTTCTAGCCCCTGTTTGGCAGGGGTAGTAGGATTCGAACCCACACAGGCGGTTTTGGAGACCGATGTGCTACCATTGACACTATACCCCTAATTGCTTAATTATAATAACACAAAAAAATATAAAGTGCAATAGATTTTATAAAAAAATAATAGACTTTATGAATAAAATAGTATATAATATTAATGTATAAACTTGGGGGTGTATTGGTTTTCGACAGTATTCCAGAAGTATATATAGCGAGTAGTGGATGGCTGCTTTGGCCACTATAAAAAAGCAGAAATAAATATAAACGCTGATAATACAGAATTAGCATACGCTGCCTAGTTTTGGTGGCTCGTCTTTATTTTGAAGGCCTACGGTCATAATAAAGGCGTAAGTTTAGTAGGATAACAAAGTTAAGTAAGCTATTTGCTTAATAGGTATTTTAAATGGCTACTGTAAATTTTCGTTTGTTTGTTAATGAACTTTTGCAGGAATAAAAAATAACAAACTGCACTCGGAGAAATGTATATGGAAGAAGTATTGGACAGGAGTTCGACTCTCCTCACCTCCACCAAAGCGAGTTTTCGTCGAACTCTTTCAAAATATTGAAAATAGTGAGATTTGGAAAACAGAAAATATGAATCGATTTGTCGGTTCGTATTTTTTGTTTTCTTTTATAGTTGTATTGATAAATAGTGTATAAAAGATATAAAAAACAATTGACAAATACAAACAACTGTTTTATAATAGCTGTAAAATTTGAATGGAGATGATGTCAATGAAAAACATAAAAAAAGAAAATCAAACTTTTGAAAGCATTAAGCATATTGATGAGAACAATATGGAATTTTGGTATGCGAGAGAAATTATGACTATACTAGAATATAGTAAATGGCAAAATTTTGAAAAAATAATTGAAAAAGCTAAGATATCTTGTGAAAAGTCAGGTTTTGCTGTGATTGACCATTTTACTGACGTCAGTAAAATGGTTCAAATAGGCTCTGGAGCTAAAAAAGAGGTCAAAGACTATAAATTAACTAGATATGCTTGCTACATTATAGCTCAAAATGGGGATCCAAGAAAGAAAGTTATTGCACTTGCTCAAACTTATTTTGCAGTACAAACAAGAAAACAAGAAATTACTGCAAAAGAATACAGTATGTTAACTGAAGATGAAAAGAGATTTTACCAAAGAGATTTAACAAGAAAAGGAAATTATTCATTAAATCAAGCAGCTAAAAATGCAGGAGTTAAAAATTTTGATAAATTTCATAATGCAGGATATAAAGGTTTGTATAATGGAGAAACAGCAGATGCTATTGCAAAGAGAAAAGGATTAAGATATAGAGAAGATATTCTAGATAATATGGGAAGTACGGAATTAATTGCAAATTTATTCAGGATATCACAAACTGAGGAAAAACTAAAAAAAGATAACATTCAAACAGAAGGAGAAGCGTGTAAAACTCATAATAAAATAGGGAAAATTGTTAGAAATGCTATTAAACAAGCAGATGGAACTATGCCAGAAGACTTACCAACACCAGAAAAGAGCTTAAAACAACTTGAAAAAGAAAATAAAAAGATGTTAAAGGAAAAATAACATATATAAATTAATAGCTTATATCAATAAAATATAAAGATTGATATAAGCTATTTATTTTCTTTGTTAAAATATATTTAGAAAAAGAGAATTTATTAAGTTTTCATTGTTTATATTATAGAGTATACCGAGATTAATATCTGGTAATTGATATTCAATTGGAATTTCATAAATTTCTTTTTTGTATAATTCATTATTTACGAATTCCTTAATTAAAATACCTTTAGCATAGCCATTTTTTACTAATGGTAATATATTATCATAGTTATTAACAATTATTAGTCTAGATTCCTCAATTTTAAACTTTTTCTGAATTGATTGAACAATTTTTTTATATTTAGGATTAGTATCTAGTAAAATTAAAGGTTTATTAAAAATTTCAGTTGAAGGTTCATTACTTACTATACATAAATGAAATGTTTTTAAAGATTTAAATATAAGACTATCGTCAAATTTATAATTAGTTGGCTCAAGAATAAAAGCAGAATCTATCATTCCATTTTTTAACTGACTATTTAATAAGTCAAAATTTGAAGTATCCATAAAACTTATGTTGGAATACTTATTAAATAAATTATCTATTTTTTTTGTATCAATAAAATAGTTTAAGAATGTAGGATGTATTGCAATTTTTATTTCATTGTTTGAAATAATTCTTGAAAATACATTTTCTGCCTTTATTATATTATGGATTTCGTTTGATATTAAATTATATAGTTCAATCCCCTCTTTTGATAAAGCCACTCCTTTATTTTCTCTTATAAAAAGTTTTTTACCAATTTGCCCTTCCATTGTTTTAAGCATTTTACTGATAGCTGGTTGACTTATATTTAATTCATTAGCAGCTTTAGTAATATTTTTGTTTTTAGCTATTGTAATAAATACTTTATAATATTCTAAATTAATATTCATAATTTGCCTCCTATAATAATTATACCATAACTTTTGGTTATGTCAAACATAAAAAATATATATTTTACATAATAACAAATAGAGATTATAATAAATATAAGAAAAATGTTTAAACCTCATTTTTCAGCTAGGTATGACAGGTTAAAAAAATAATTATTTTGGAGGAAGGGGAGATTCTATGTTACATGTAATTACAAAGGCGCTTAATGTGGTTTTCGTATTTTATTCAATTTTTTTTGCGCTTCCAAGTATCAGGCTGTATATTATAAAATGCGAATGCAACGGGGATACGGAAAATTTATCACTACGGGTGATTATGTTTATCCTAATTTCACTACTCGTTCTTTTTGCAATAAGTGTTTTAATTTCGTTACCCGTCTTTTTGGTAATAAGTGTTTTAGGTGCAATGTAGTTATAGAAATTGGTTGTGCAGTTGTAGAGGCTCTATAATTTAACAACTAAAGAGCATTTTTCTTCTGAAGAATGCTCTTTTCATATATTTGATTAATTTAATATATGAAATAATGTTAAAAAATGATAACTGATGTTTGAGAATATATATAAAAGTATATTAATTCGTATTAAGAGTTATATTTGATATTATTTACAAAAAAATGTAAAAGATATATAATAAATTTGTCTGAGAGGTAATTGTATGAATAATATAGATAAAGAAAAAATTATATTTATTTTGGGAAACTTGAAACAAAGCGAAAAAACTTCAATATTAATGCAAAGAATTCAAGGTATGAATGATATAGAATTTGAACAATTTTGTGAAGAAAATAAAATTCACACAATGAGTGATGCATTAAATCATTTAAATGGTATTATTCAATTTTCTCCATTTAATAATGTTGTTACTTTATCAGAGCTAGATAACAACCATGCTTTTTTTCATTTTACAAATATAGAACATATAGATAGTATTGCTTGTAATGGTATTAATGCAAAAATAGGAGATCGTTCAGAAGGTTTAGAAAAAGATGCAATGTTCTTTTTCACAGAAGGATATGAAAATGAATTGAGTTTATGTGATGTCTGGGCAAAATGGATTATGCATCGTACATATGGAGAAAAAAATCAATTTGGAGTTTACAATGATGTTGATGAGGTAAAAAGACGCAAAATAATTGATGAATGGTATGAATCTTTTCTTAACAGAGATTATAAAAATAATACAGAAAAAAAAGAATTCATATTTTCATTAATGTATGAAGGGATGTTTGAACGAACGTTGTTATCATTGAATCTTAAAGAAGGTGTTGATTTTTCAAGAGATGCTATTGATATAAAAAAGCAAGAAGCATTTGATAGACTTAAAGATGGTGATAAATCAAATTTTAAATTCTTAGAAGTTATGTACGAAAAACATTCAGATTTAACATCAAGTACGGTAGATGGATGGAATATGCAAAGTTTACCTAATAGATCTGTTTTGCCTTCAAATATATCACAAATTGTATCAAATGATGGATATACTGATATGTTACATGTAATAATTGATATGCATCAAGATTATAAAAAAAATATGAATTCAAGACCCCAATATTTTGACTTATTAGATGAGTTTGTGGAATATGCTAGTAAAAGATTAATAATAGAGCAAGAAAAAAAACAAAAAGGTAAAAATGGTTATGAAGATTGCATGCAAGATGATGGAGTAAAAGTGAGCACAACACAAAAAGCAACAAGAATAGTAAAAGAGGCAACTTTAGATAGAGATGAAAATAGTAGAGAAGAAAATGATATAGGAGAATGAAATGGTAAATGAAAAATATAGTATTGCAATGTGTGAAACACTTCGATACTTAAAGGGAATTAATCAAGATGATTTGAATAAAATACCTAGTAAATTTATAAAATTTCTTAGTGATAATAGTTCAAAAAATTATGAATGTGATTTTGATTATACCAAACCCTTAAAAGAGCTAAATATATCAGAAGAGGCTAGAGGGATAATTGCGATGATATGTTTAAATTATTGGTGTATTACAGATGAACAAAAAGAAAAATTTAAAAGTCATTTAACTAAAAATGAGTTGAAATTTCAAAAAGAAATGAGAAGGAAATACAATCCAGATAATCTTTTTAAGAATAAAGTTGAAAAAAATGTAGTTGATACTGTAAAAATAGAGCATAAAGAACTAATTGAATATAAAGAACAAAAATGGCATCATAAAATATTGGATAAATTATTAAATATATTTAGAAAAAATTAAATTAACTATTGTATAATTTTAAATATGTGATAAATTATATAAAAATAAATCGATAAATATTAGGTGTGAGAACTTGAATATATTTTTCGCAAACGTGTCTCGTTTTCGCACCAAAATAGTCCAAGAGAGAATAAATAAAAAATTAAGTGTAGATATTGTAAATGAACTAAAAAAATCTCTCTCGCCAGTTTATGGTGGGAGGGATTTTTGTGGCTTAAATGGATAATTACAAACGAACGCCATACTGAGATTCAAACCAATCGCCAACGGCGAAACGGTCTTTCGGAGAAAGCTTATGCTCAGTTACAATAGTATAAAAACGGTCAATGAGGTATTTATACATATTGGAGGACATAGCGCTTTTGTTGGCAGGACCTACTGTTTGGGTAATGATATCTGCAACTTTCTTGGCCTCAGGCGATAAATCATTGTAATCCATTTTCAATAGCCTCCTTTCATTATTCCAGAGGCTTGCACCTCTGAAATAGTAATAATTCAAAGGTGCTACAAATATTGTAAACACAACAATAATATATCATATTTACATAAAAAAGTAAAGATAAGTTATTTAAAACTTATCTCTTTCCATTCGTGCAAGTTCATCACAACGATTATTTAGTTCATTATCAGCATGACCTTTTACTTTATTAAAAGTAACTTCATGAATTTGGGTAAGATTATAAAGTTCTTGCCAAAGCTCCTTATTTTTTACAGGTTCACCGCTGGCATTTTTCCAATTTTTCTTCATCCAGCCATAAATCCATTTTTGGTTAAAACCATTAACAACATAAGCACTGTCACTGTAAACCTGAACTTTGCAAGGTCTTTTTAACATTTTTAAACCTTCAATAACAGCTGTAAGTTCCATAATGTTGTTAGTAGTATCTTTGCTACCACCAGAAATTTCTTTTCTGTTTTCGCCTAATATTAATATTGAGCCCCAGCCACCAGGACCTGGATTGCCAGAACATGCACCATCAGTGTATAATGTGATTTCTTCCATACTTAAAAACCTCTATTAATTTATTTTTTTGCATTATATCATAATAATTATTGTAAATAAAGTAATTTTGTGATATTATTTGAACGAAATAAGTAAGAAGAAGGTGAGTAAAATGAGCGGAACACTAGGAATTATAGCTGAATATAATCCTTTCCACAATGGTCATAGTTACCATATGCAAAGGGCGAAGGAGTTAACTCATGCAGATGGAGTTGTTGCTGTAATTTCAGGAAATTTTACTCAAAGAGGGGAACCTTCAATTATAAATAAATGGTCAAAAGCAAGCATGGCACTTGAAAATGGGGCAGACCTAGTAATAGAACTTCCAACAGTTTATGCAATATCAAGTGCAGAAAATTTTGCATCAGGTGCTATAAAAATATTAAATAGTCTAAAAATAGTAGACTATGTTGCTTTTGGAGCGGAAAATAAAAATATTACTACTTTAAATAATATTGCAAATGTCTTATATGAAGAACCTAAGCAGTATGTAAGTATGCTATCACATGAATTAGACAAAGGTTTGTCTTATGCAAAGGCTAGAGAAAATGCAATTTTAATGTATTTAAATGACATAAAAAGATATGCAAATGTGTTAAATCAATCTAATAATATACTTGCAATAGAATATTTAAAAGCTTTAAAAAGGCAAAAAAGTCCAATAAAACCTGTGCTTATAGAGAGAAAAAAAGTAAATTATAATGATGAAAATGTAGTAGAAGAATTTGCAAGTAGTACTGCAATTAGAAAAATGCTTGCTGATATGGAATTTACCAAAATTCAAAAAGTAATACCAAGAAGTAGCTATAAAATTTTAGCAACAGATTATAATTCTCTAGGGCCAGTGCTAGGACTAAAAAATTACGAAAAAGAAATTGTATATATTTTAAGAAGAATGAGCGTGCTTGATATTGCAGAACTTCCAGATGTATCAGAAGGATTAGAGTATACAATAAAAAATGCGGTAAATAATTGTAATACAATAGAAGAAATTATAGATAAGGTAAAATCTAAAAGATACACAACAACTAGAGTTCAAAGAATTTTGTTGTACGCACTACTTGGAATAGATAAATCGTTAATGAACGCTTCAAAAAAAGCACAACCTTATGTAAGAGTTTTAGGATTTAATAAAAAAGGAAAAGCAATGTTATCTCAAATAACAAGAATGAATCCTAAAATAAAAATTGTAACTTCTGTAAAAAAATATGATGACCAAGAAACAAATAAGCAATTAAAGGCAATGCTTGAAATTGATAAATATGCAACAGATGTTTATACAGAGGCTTATAAAGGCGAATCAAAAGCAAAACTAGACTATACTCATAACATGGTAATAGGAGGAAACTAATGAATAATCAAACTTTTGCAGATTATATATTATCAGAGCAAAACTGGATAAGAAAAATGGAAATAATGTATTATCTAAATAAAAGAGAAAATATATTTTTCAATAGTTCTGTTGTGTTCAAAACACAGCTATTAAAATTATTTTTGGATAATACTGATCTAGGACTTGATGAAAATTTTTTGATTACAGCAAATTTACTATGTAATTGTAAAAAAGTAGATAATTTTGTCGATATGTCAAAGGTTAAAACTTATGCAAAAGAAGGTGCTGAGTATCTTCAAACATTAGGGTTTGACAAAAAGTTTTGCAGAGTATGTGAACAAATAAATAGATACAGTGGCTCAAAGCCAAGAGAGCCTGAAGCTGATGTTTTAGAGCTAATTGACCAATTTGGAGGAATGTTATTAGATAGACCCGAAAGAGTTGGTTATAAAGTTGATGAAGCTTTAGTGTTATTAGAATACAGAAATTTAAAAGATAAAGAAAATAAATATTTAGCAACTTTTAAAGACTTTGTAAATAGAATGGAGGCTATAAAAGTATGAGTTTAATAAATGATAATGATATAATTATTCCAAATACAACAGGATTAATTACAGCAACTGCAAGAGAAACAAACAAGCTAAATTCAGACAGCCAACTTGCAGAATTAATTAGAAATTCTGATAAAGTTTATAATATAGTAAATGGAAGAGCAAATGGTATAAAATTGCAAGATTTAGTAAGCGCCGAAAGAATTTCAAATGAAGAAGAAAGATTAAACGAAGAAAAGGAAGATAAAAAAGAATCAGTATATGAAAGCTGGTTTAAAAGAAACTAGAAGGAGTAAAAAATGGAAGAAATATTTGCAGATTTACATGTACACATAGGAAGAAGTGAAAATGGAAAACCAATAAAAATAACTGCAGCAAGAAGTCTTAATTTTGCAAACATAGCAAAGGAATGTGCTGACAGAAAAGGCATTAATGTAGTAGGAATTATAGATTGTGCATCACCTTATGTTATAGAAGATATAGAAAACTTTTTAAAAACAGGAGATGCTTATGAAATAGGAGATGGCGGAATTATTTATAAAGATAAAGTTTGCATACTTCTTGGAAGCGAAGTAGAAACGTCAGAAGTGTCTAGAAACGGAAAATGTGGAGCTGCACATAATATTTGTTTCTTTCCACATTTAAACGATATAAAAGGATTCTCGAACGAATTAAGCCATCATTTAAAGAACATAACTTTAAGCACTCAAAGAACAGATTTATCAGGATATGACCTAATAGATATGGTAGAAAGATACAACGGAATTTTAATTCCAGCACATTGCTTTACACCATTTAAAAGCTATTATGGAAATTGTACAGATAGAATGAAAGACATTTTTAAAGAAAAATTCGACAAAATTTTTGCAATAGAGTTAGGATTAAGTGCTGATACATATTTAGCAGATATGATATCTGAACTAGAGCCAAAAACTTTTATAACAGATTCTGATGCTCACTCATTACCTAAAATTGCAAGAGAATATAATAAAATGTTAGTTAATGACATTAGCTTTAAAGAAGTTGTAAAAGCTTTAAAAGGAGAAGATGGCAGAAAAGTTTTATGCAATTATGGAATTGATCCAAAGCTTGGAAAATATCATAGAACATTTTGTGATGACTGCAATAAAGTAATTGAAACAAAAGAACCTGTTGAATGTTGCCCTTACTGTGGAAGCAAAAAAGTAACATTTGGAGTGTTTGATAGAATTGAACTATTAAAAGACAAAAAAGAAAGTAAGAGTCCAGAAAATAGACCAGAGTACATATATCAAGTGCCACTTACATTTATTCCAGGACTCGGTGGAAAAACAATAGATAAGCTTCTTTCTCACTTTGGAACAGAGATGGAAATTTTGCATAAAGTTGGAGAAGACGACATAGAAGCTGTTGTTGGTGAAAAAATTGCAAAAGAAATAATTGCAGCAAGAAGCGGAAATTTAAAAATTCATGCTGGTGGTGGCGGAGTATATGGAAAGGTATCTGCTGAATAAATAATTAAAGTTCTAATCTCAAACTTATTGAATAGACATTATGTAGAAAATATTTCAAAAGAGAGGTTAGAAATTTGAGAAGAACTTACAGAAAAAATAAAATTAAAGAAACAATAATCAGGCATATAGAAAATAATTTTAAAACTTATCTTGTGCTAATTATTGTTTTCTTTATTGGATTGATTTTAGGAATAATGTTTATTAATAATGCACAAAATGATAGCCAAAAGGAAATTGATAGTTACATTCATAATTTTATAGAACAAATTAATGGTAATTATCAAATTTCAAAGTTTGATATATTTATAAAAGCACTAAAAAATAATTTAATAACTAGCATTTTGTTATGGGTATTAGGATGCATTGTTTTTGGTGTGCCACTAATATATTTGGTTATTGGTTATAAAGGATTTTGTATTGGGTTTTCAATAAGTGCAATTATTGCAAGTTTAGGAACAGGAAAAGGAATTTTGTTTGCAATAGCAACAATGCTAATGCAAAATATAATTTATATTCCAATATATTTAGCAATGGCTGTAAGTGGAATTAATCTTCAAAAAAATATTGCTAAAGAAAGAAAAAAAGAAGAAATGAAAATAAATTTATTAAAGCATAGTATCACATCATTGGGAATGTTTGGGCTTCTTGCGATTGGCTCAATTTTTGAAAGCTATATATCGGGAACTGTAATAGAAACTATATCAAAGTTTTTCTAAAATATATCAAAAAAGTTGTAGAAATTTGTAAAAATGTCTTTACAATTAGCAAATATTTTGATATAACATAACAAGTGAGTTATGTAAATTTTATATTAACTTATCAAAATACTTGAATAGGGGAGTTCAAATGGAAAAGCAAATAAAACTTTTTTTAGATTTTCTTAAAAATGATAAGAAATTATCTGATAATACATTACAATCATACAGAAGAGACATAGAACAATATGAAAAATATGTAAATGAGAATCAAATCAATTACTTAAAAGCAACAGATGAAACAATTGTAGGATATATGGATTATTTAAGAAAAGAAGATAAAAAAGAGTCTACAATTTCAAGAAATTTGGCTTCTACAAGGTCTTTTTATCAATTCTTAATAAGAAGTAAAAAAATAAAAAAAGATCCAACAATGACAATTGAGTCACCTAAAGTTGAAAAAAGAGTTCCAAGCATATTAACTTCAAAAGAAGTTGAGCTTTTACTTGATCAACCTAAAGATGTTGATTTAAAAGGAACAAGAGATAAGGCAATGCTAGAATTTGCTTATGCAACAGGAATGAGAGTTACAGAAATGATATCTTTAAACTTAGATGATGTTAGATTAGATGAAGGATATGTTGTATGCAGAGGAAAAAATAAATCCAGAAATATTCCTTTAGGATCTATGTCATTAAAAGCTTTAAAAGAATACATTGAAGAAGCAAGACCATACTTAATTAAAAATGAGGATGAAGAAGCTTTATTTGTTAATGTAAATGGAACAAGATTAACAAGACAAGGATTTTGGAAAATAGTAAAATTCTATAAAGAACAAGCTCATATAAACAAAGAAATAACACCACATATTTTAAGACATTCATTTGCAACACATTTATTGCAAAATGGAGCAGACTTAAAGGCAATTCAAACAATGCTTGGTCATTCTGATATTTCATCAACACAAGTATATATGCAATTCCAAGATGCTGGAATAAAAAATGAATACAAAAAAGCTCATCCAAGAGCATAAGTACTGTGTGAATAAATTAATAGAATAGGAAATAAAAATTTAAAATTATAAATAAGAAAGTTTCTAATATATATTGATATTTAAAAATTATTAGAAACTTTCTTGAAAAATATTTTCAAGAAAACTCAGTTATGTCACTACTTTTAATTGTAGATTAAAAGCAAATGTAAGACTAATTGCAATGGATACTATTGATACTTGCACTTACTTTTTCAATTGACTATAAAAAATTAAAAAAATATTAAAAAAAGTGTTGACAAATTAAAATTTAGATTGTATAATAAATATCGTCGTAAGGACATAAACAATTAAATAAATGCAGGTGTAGTTCAATGGTAGAATTCCAGCCTTCCAAGCTGGCTATGCGGGTTCGATTCCCGCTACCTGCTCCATAAGGTAAAATCGTCGCACCAATGTGACGTTAATGATTAAATCAATCTGAAAAGATTGATTTTTTTGTGCGTTATTGCAAAGAAAGGTGTGATGTGATATGATTAAAATAATTAAAAAGAAAATCAATATGAGTGATGAACTCAAAGCCAAAATTAATTGGTCTTGCAAATTTAATAACAGACCCTACCAGATTATTGAGGGTCACCTAAGAATTGTGGAACATACAAATCTAGCGTATGTTGAGCCACACAAAGTAATTATTGGAGATACACTATATTTATTCTTCAATGAACAAAAACATTTTTATATTGGGAATTTAAAGAAGAAAATCCCTATTGCTGATTTATCAGAATACATAGCAAGGCATTAATTAATTGAGAGTTTATATACTCCCATAATATTGGTTTATTTTGTCGTGTAAATAATCAATATAAAGTATAAGGTGTCTTGTTATGTGACACCTTTTTTGGTGCCTTTCATTAAAAGAAAAGGAGGAAAAATTATGAATAATGAAAGGATGATTGCAGCAGTTTATATTCGTGTTTCGACAGAGGATCAGGCACGAGAAGGATTTTCTTTAGGAGAACAAAAAGAAAAATTATTACAACTCTGCGCATTTAAAGGTTATGAAGTATTTAAGGTTTATGAGGATGCAGGAATATCTGCAAAAGATATGGAACATAGACCAGCATTTCAAGAGATGTTACAAGATATGAAGGCCGGAAAAATTAATTATATTGTAGCCTACAAATTAGATAGAGTTACTCGTTCAGTTCGTGATTTAGAAGAATTAATATCTCAGTTAGAAAAATATAATTGCTATTTAGTTTGTGATAGAGATGATGTTAATACTTCTACTGCTAACGGAAGATTCTTTGTAAGAATGCTAACAGTATTATCACAGTTAGAAATTGAAATTGTATCGGAAAGAACTAAATTTGGACTTAATGGAGCAATTAAGTCAAGTCATTTACCAGGTCCTGCCCCACTAGGATATAAGAAAGATGGTAATAAGAAAACTATTGTAGACGAAACAACAAAACCTATTATTGAAAGAATATTTAAAATGTATTTAAAAGGAAAAAGTTTTCAGCAAATATCAAATATTTTTAATGAAGAAAAAATATTAAATCCAAAGAAATGGAAAGACACGACTATTCAAAAGATAATTGATAACAAAATTTATATGGGAGATTATGAGCAATATAAAAGAATTGCTAAAAAAGAAAACAAAGAACCTGTTATTTATATGAATGTTGTAGAGCCCATAATATCTCGTGCAATGTGGGAAGAATGCCAAAGACAAAAAGAAGTTAATCAAAGAACTTATACTAGAGATAGAGTTTATTTATTCTTTCAAAAGATTAAATGCCCTACTTGTGGAAGAATAATGAAATGTAAAGGTTCTGGTGGCAAGAAGAAAAAGTATATGTATTACAATTGTGAGAAATGTCATTTAAATTATCGTGAAGATAAAATAGAAGAATGTTTAATGCGATTTATTTATGACTTAGTTGAATATGATATGGCAGTTAAAAAGTATTTTTTACCTATTTTAGCAGACCATAAACCAACGAAAACTGATGATATAGATAAAGAGATTAAGCAACTACTGAAACAAAAAGAACGTATTAAAAAAGCATATATGAGTGGTATTGTTGAAATGGAAGATTTTTCAGAAGATTATAAACTTATTGAAGAAAAATTAGAAATTTTAGAACAAAGAAAATCAGAACTTTTAAACTTAGATAATATAACTTTTACACCACAGCAGTTAATGGCAGATAGAGATATTGAACGAGAAACTATGATAAGATTAGATACTCTAAATGATGTTGTAAGAACAAATTGGGAAAACAAAACAAAAGATGAAAAGCAAGAATTTATATCTAAATTTATTGAGTCTGTTATTCTAATAAAGGATTCAAATAATGAACTTCATATAGAAAAAATTAATTTTAGAAAGAGTTATATAAATAACTTAATGAAGTTTTTAGATAAAGGAATACTAGATGTATTAGTACCAGTTGAGATAAATGGTAAAGAAGAATTTATTATTGGTAGTCCTAATATTTCTAACGAACAAGTACAAGAATATTTAGATAGATTAAATGAGTATTATGAAACAAAATTATATGAAATTTATGAAAATATTGATAAAGAAACTGGTAATATTATTGGAGAATTTATCCCTAAAAAAGATGAAAAAATTATAAGAATATTACCTATAACACCTACTGAAATAAAAACAAAATCAATTATAAATAAGGAAGATATAGAAACAAAATATGGAATTGTTACTTACAATCCTAACAAACCAAATAAGAAAGGAAATTATTAAATTATGGAATTAAAATATACAAGAACTGGTGATTATGAATTACCGAATCTAACTTTAAAAAATAATAAAAAAGGACCAATTAATAAGTATGGAATGTTAAGACTTGATTATTTAAAAGCACATAAAAAGTCACTTTATACTACACTTTTAATAAAAGGTGAACTTACTAATCATCTTGTTTCAGTAAGTAAAGATGCAGAAACTTTGCTAAATAAGTTAATGAAAAGTTATAAAAATTCTGAGGAAAGACTATCTGAAAAGAATAAAGAAATTAACCAACTTGAATGGGTAAAATTAATGAATAATTATAAAAACATTGCTGAAGAAATTATATTAAAAAAATTAATTTATACAGAAAATGTGTGAGTACGTACTCACATATTGTGTCTAGCCAGCACTGAATTTGTACTCCTATACAAATTCTATTATGGGAATTCCCATACCCTTAAATTTTAGAAAGGAGACGTTAAATTATGAGAATAAGAAATAATAAAGTTAATGTTTTTTTAAGTGATGATGAAAAATTTATTTTAAAAAGAGATTCTTCAAAATTAAATTTATCTCAATCTGAATATATTAGAAATTTAATTGTAGGATATAAAGTTAAAAATTCAAAAATTAAAGAAGAAATAAAAACTAATATAGATAAATATATTATAGAAAAAATTCTTAAAACACTAGAAGAAAATATCAATTGTTTAATCAAAGTAAAAAACAAATTTCATTATCTAGGTTATTTTGAAAATGAACAAGCAATTGGGACTAAAATAGAAAATTTAAAAATACAGAACAGTGAGATAAAAGAATATTTATTATCTATTATAAACGACAAAGACAATGCCAATTAAGCATTGTCTTTACAACTTTAACCTTCAATTTCATATAAATTTTTATATTCTGGGCATTTCTTTATTAATTCATTATGAGTACCACTATCAATTATTTCATGATTGTTTAAAACAAATATACAATCTGAGTCAATTATTGTGCTCAGTCTATGTGCCACAATTATCACTGTATGATCTTTAGATAAATTCTTAATAATATTTTTAATTTTTTCTTGATTATTGTTGTCTAATGAACTTGTAGCCTCATCAAATAAAACAATCTTTGATTTTTTTATAAGAACTCTGGCAATTGCTAATCTTTGCTTTTGTCCACCACTTAATATTACTCCATTTTCACCCACAATTGTTTCATATCCATCTTGCATTTCCATAATAGCATCATGTAATTGAGCCTTCCTACATACATCTTCTATTTCTTTATCTGAAGCTTTAGGATTTGCTAATCTGATATTTTCTTTTATTGAAAGATTAAATATATAAGGTGATTGAGAAACTACTGAAATATTATTTCTTATTGTTGTTTCTGATAAAGTATTTATATTATAATTATCTATTAAGATTTCACCATCACTAGCGCTGTAACTTTTATTAATCAACTTTAATATAGTAGACTTTCCTTCACCACTTTTTCCAACTATAGCCACCATTTTATTACAATCTATTTTAAAATTAAGATTTTCAAATAAATTATTTGAACCATATTTGAATTTCAAATTCTTAAATTCAATTGAACCTTTTATATTTTTGATATCTAAATCTCCATATGTTTCCTTAGAAAATGATTTATATGTAATTATATCAAATACTCTTTGAGATGATACTTTTCCATCTGCTAATTTTTCTCTTATCTCAGAAATATAATTTATTAAATCTAGTACTTTATTTTTATATAAGAAAATTATTAAAAATGAACTGATTTCAAGAGATTTATGCGTAATAAAATAAATTGATATTAAGATAAATATAAAGTCTAATATATGTTGAAAAGCTTTAATCCATCTATTCCATGTCCTTCTTGTATCTATACTCTTTATTTCAGCCTTAATTGTTTCCGTTTGTTTTTGATTGACGTCTTGTAAAACTGTTGACTTTAAATTAAGATCTTTTATTTCTCTTATTCCTCTTACTACGTCTGTATATAGTCCTACTACTTTTTCATCTTTTTCTTTGTAATCTTTTTTTACTCTTTTGTAATAAAATAATTTCTTTGATGTTAAAATATATACTAAAATTACATTTAAAATTAAATAGAAGCCTAAATATATATTAAGAAAAAATACATAAATTATAAAACTGATGTTAAGTATAATACCAGATAAATCATCTGTTATATAATCAAATAACTCAGATAATTCGGTTGTATCTTTATTTAATCTGGATATAAAAAGTCCTGAATTTGTATTATCAAAGTTTTTTATTTCAAAATTAGTTAAACTTTTTAACATATCACTTTTTAAATCAAAATTTACTTTTCCATTTAATTTCAAAACTGTTCTTGACCATAAATTAGTAACTATTTCTATTATAATTCTTAATATAACTAAAAATAAAGCAGTATTTAATATTTGGTTTTTATTAAAATTTTCAAAAAAACCTAACATTTTACCTTCATATATAGGTGATAATAAAGATATTCCAGCATACCCCAAACTTAATATAATTACCATTATAGATAAAAACTTATATTTTTTATAATATTTAAATAATTTACTTAAATTATTAGTATTTTTTTTCATAATTGTAACTCCCTGTATAAATTAAATTCCCATCACAAAAATTATACTATATTTTGACAATTTTTTCTATACTCCTTGAAAATATTTAATGGAATGGTATAATAAATTTGTCAGAGAGATTTAATCATTCTTGGGAGTATTATTTTTCGCATACGTGTATAGTTAAGGCTCCATAATTTACCAAGAAGTAGCAAAAGCTACTTTATTTTTTTATCTTAGAGGTAGTTATAGGTTTAAAATAGATATGTCACAAATACATTGAAAATAAAATATTGAAAAGAGAGCACAAAAATGATATTGTT
>CAKPKE010000012.1 GCA_934167095.1 uncultured Clostridia bacterium | reverse complement strand
AGTTCAAAATTCCAATCAGGATGTGCTTTTTGCAAAGCTTCAATTTTTTCTTTATATCCTGGATATTTTGTTTCATCAATTTTAGTAGGAGAGCTTTTTTCTGTTAATTCAAATTTAAATTTCTGGTTATTTCCACCACCATTAGAAGCCCACATATCAATATTTGCCCCATTAACACAATTTCCGCCTTCTACCTCTAAATACAAATCATTGCATTTTGAAATTATGTAATAATATCCATTGCCAGCTGATTTTATTTGCCACTGCTGGTTTGCTCCTCCATAGTTTGATGGCCATTGGTCTACATTTGCTCCTAAATTTTTAGATGCTTCTACAACATCAAAATATTGTTCTGAATGTAAGGCTTGTATTGTATAATAACCATTATTATATTCTATTTTAAATTTCTGACTTGCTTTTTCTCTGTTTTTTTGTAATTCTACATTACTTCCTAAGGTCTTAGAAGAGTTTGCCACTCCTATGACAAAATCATCACTCATTGCAGACTTTATCATATATAATCCTTCTTCTATACTTTTTTCTTCTTCCTTTTCATTTGTCTTTTCAAATTTAAACTTTTGATTATTTCTACCACCATTAGAAGCCCACATGTCAATATTTGCCCCATTAACGCAATTTCCACCTTCTACCTCTAAATACAAATCATTGCATTTTGAAATTATGTAATAATATCCATTGCCAGCTGATTTTATTTGCCACTGCTGGTTTGCTCCTCCATAGTTTGATGGCCATTGGTCTACATTTGCTCCTAAATTTTTAGATGCTTCTACAACATCAAAATATTGTTCTGAATGTAAGGCTTGTATTGTATAATAACCATTATTATATTCTATTTTAAATTTTTGGCTTAGCTTTTTTTCATAAATTTGTAATTCTATATTAGCTCCTGCATTCTTTGATTCTTCATTCACACCTATTGCATATTCTGTATTCATAGCTGACTTTATAGTATATATTCCTTCTTCTATGGTCTTTTCAATTACAGGTTCATCAGGTTGAGTTGGTTGATTATTGTCAATTTTGAATTTTTGATTGCTACCACCACCATTAGAAGCCCACATGTCAATATTTGCCCCATTAACACAATTTCCGCCTTCTACCTCTAAATACAAATCATTGCATTTTGAAATTATGTAATAATATCCATTGCCAGCTGATTTTATTTGCCACTGCTGATTTGCCCCACCATAGTTTGATGGCCATTGGTCTACATTTGCTCCTAAATTTTTAGATGCTTCTACAACATCAAGGAATTGATTTGAATGAGTTGCTTCTATTGTATAATAACCATTTCCATTACTTTTTATTGAAAATTTTTGACTGTCTTTTTCTTCATATTTTTGTAATTCAATATTAGCACCTATTTCTTTCGAATTATTTGCCACACCTATTGCATATTCTGTATTCATTGCTGATTTTATACTGTAGACGCCATCTTTTATCTCTTGATTTTCGCTTGCGTTAGTATAATTTTTATTCAATACAATATATAATATAATAAAAAACAAAACTATTCCCATTTTTTTTATTTTACTAAACATATTTTTCCTCCTAAAATGTCATATTCTATTATATTTTATCACATGTATAATTAAAAATAAAGAAATTACAGAGTCTTTCAATTTTTTAACAATTCTGTAATTTCTTTGTAATTTAGTCTATATTTATTTTCTTTTTTATTATATACTGTGGTCTTTCTTTAGTTTCGTCATAAATTCTAGCTATATATTCTCCTATCATCCATAACGATATTAGAATAATTCCACTTAGGAAAGTCATTGTGCACATTAGTGATGTCCATCCTGGAGTTAAGTTATTCCACTTTAATGCAAAAGAAAGTATTGCATATATTAATATTATCAAAGATATTACAACAGATAAAATTCCTAAGCCTCCTACTATTTTTAGTGGCTTTGTTGAAAAACTAATTATTCCGTCAGAAGCTAATTTTAGCATTTTTTTCAATGGATATTTAGTTTTTCCAGCAAACCTTTCTTTTCTTTCATATTCATAAGCATACTGTTCGTATCCTACCCAACTGAAAAGTCCTCTTAAAAATTTATTATGTTCTGGCAATGAATTTATAACATCTACTACTTTTCTATCTACTAGTCTAAAATCCCCTGTATCCTTTGGAATTTCTACATCTGATAATTTATTTAAAGTATTGTAAAATGCTTTTGCAGTTAACAATTTGAAGGCAGACTCACCTTTTCTTGTTTTTCGTTTTCCATAAATTACTTCAAATCCATCTTCCCATTTTTTTAACATATCTGGTATTAACTCTGGTGGATCTTGCAAATCTGCATCTATTATTACAATTGCATCTCCTGTTACATATTGTAATCCAGCAGTAACTGCTGCTTGATGTCCAAAATTTCTTGAAAAAGATATTACTTTTACACTTTTATCTATATTTGTTATATTTTCTAATATTTCAAGTGTTTTATCTTTTGAGCCATCATTTACAAATATTATTTCATGTTCATATTTATCTTCTAACGTCTTTAAAACTTCTGATAATCTCTTATAGCATTCTTCTGCTACTTGTTCTTCATAGTACATTGGTACTACTATTGAAATTTTTTTCATTTCTTCTCCAATCTATTACTTCAAAATTTTTCTAAAATAATTATCTTTACTTGGTGCAATGAAATTTTTTATAAATGCATCACATTCTTTGTTTTCAAATGTTCCAAATGTCTCATAAGAATCATTATATTCAATAATTTTATGAGCCTTCCATTTTTCTACTGTTGCAGTAATACTTCTATAAAATTCATTAAAGTTTGTCATAAATGCTATTGCTAATAGAATAGATAATACTATTATTCTCCATTTTTGAGAATTTTTATCTTCTATGAATTTTAATACTTCCATATATAATAGAACTAATACTGGTATTGTTGCTCTGTTTCCTAAATCTAGTCCTCCACCCAAATAGAACGTAGGTAATATTGCTAATATTATAAAATATGCTAATACTCTTTTTCTATTTTCTTTATTAATTATAATAGCGTATATTCCAAATTCTAATATCAAAAACAATATGTATCCTATTAGAATTCGTGGTAAATTTCCGTTATTAATTGCTCTTATAAATACAGAACCTTTTTCGCTTGAATTTTGCAAAAATAGCAAGCCTATTGGAACTACTGATAAAACAGCTGTAATATTTTGTATAGAAAATAATGTTTTTATTCTGTCAAAATTTATTTTACTGTTAAAGTCAAATCCAAAGAATATTGCAATAAAACATAACAAAATTAATCCTAAGCAAGGGAATGGCGAAAATGGCAATAATAAAGCTACATATACTCCTAAATTTTCATAAGATTCATCATTAATAAATAGCATTGTCGCAATCCATGCTGGTACTGATTGATTAAATACCCAAAATAATTGTGTTATAAATGTTGACATACAGAACATTCCATTTGCCGTATCTATATGTGTCGTTCCTATCAATGATACATTTTCACCAGTCCAAATATTTATTATTATTCTTGTAATAATATCTAATCCGCCAAAGCATATAAATACTAAGAAATATTTAAGCTTTACTTTATTTAATTTTCTACATAATAAATAGAAAAACAATACTGTTGATGCAGTTTGCCATAATAGTAAAAATAGATTTGCAATTTTAAATCCCATTACTTTTCCTATTGCAGCTGCAGGCAACCAATATGCAAAATAGTAGCTTAAAAAACCTTTATCTGCTCCAATTTTATTTGCTTCATATTCTTGTTCAGTATAATCATATTTTACAGGCCAATCATAATCAATTAAATCATGTAAAATTGCATTTCGCCCTCTATAATCCCAGTTTTGATAAAACAAACCACCTGCTCCAGATAAAATATTTAAACCAAATATAAAAACTAGCAAAATTATTATTCTTTTTATATTAAAAATGCTTTTATATTCTTCTAATTTTTTGTATTTAACTTTTTTTATTGCTAAGACTAAAGCAGTTACTAAACATGCTATAGCTGGTATTGAAACAAACCATTTAAACCAAAACATTAACAGCATTGCTATTGGTATAGCTAAAATTAAATATGAAATTACTATTAACGTAAGATCTATTTTTTTATATTTCTCTAATATCTTTTCATTATTTATTTCTTGTTCCATTCTTCTGTTTTTCCCTTCTTTTTTACTAAATAACTATTTTCAGAAAGTTCTGCCAGAAACCCATCTGACATGGAATCTGAAAAAAAGTTTTCAATTTTAAAGTCTTCTTTTATTTCTTGTTTTAGTCTTTGTACTTTTTCCTCACCATAACAATTTTTACTTTCTAACTTTCCTGTATTTTTATTTACTTTTGATGCAATTAATTTAAAGTCTTTTAACTTTCTACTACAAATTTCTTGAAGTAGAAACTCTGGTGAAGCTGAAATTATATACTTTTGATTTTCTGTTTTTTTAATTATTTCATATCTTAGCTTATTTTCGTTTTTGTTCCAAAACTTTTTTACATACTCATCAATATTATTAATTCCATTGAAAAACATATAAAATTTTTCTTTAAAATTTTCTTTACTTACTAATTTTAATTTATATTTTATAAAATACCATATCTGTATTGGTAAATACCTTACTAAACTAGGTTTGTTTTTTAAACAATACAGATAAAAATTAGCAGTACTATCTCCATCATATATGGTATCGTCAAAATCGTATACATCTAATTTCATCTTTTACCTCCATTTATAAAAAGATTTTTATAGTATATACATTATTGAAAATACTATTATTGCATATAACAATACCATAGATAAAAGTAATTTATCTTTAAATAATACATCTACTGGATCTCCAAAAGAATCGCCTTCAACATTTAGACTGTATTTCATTAATATTATCATTATTATTGGCACTGTCCATACCATAAAGTTATTGCCCATTTTTTCAATAGTCATACTGTCAACACACCATAGTGCATAAAATACAATCGATAAGCTTAAGCAGACATACATATTTTTATCAAGGAATTCTTTGTTATATCTTTTTAAAACTTCTCTTGATTTGTCGCCTTGTTTCATTATTTCATTTCTTCTTTTTCCAAGTCCCATATAGAAAGAACCTGAAATAACTGTTAGATATAACCAATTAGAAACTTCTATGTTAGTTATTGCTGAGCCATATAACATTCTTAGTAAAAATCCTGAAACAAGTATTACTATATCTATTATTGGTTTGTTTTTTAATCCAAATGAATAAGCTATATTTAAAGCAACATATAAGCTTATAAAGCCTACTGCAACAAGCATATCTGATAATGCAATTTTATTTATTACAAACATTACTACATTTAGTAAATATGCAACAGCAATTAATGTAATTGCAAGTATAATTGCTTCTTTTTTAGATACAGTTCCTGCTGGTAAAGGTCTATTTCTTTTTACTTCGTGCATTCTATCTTTTTCTATATCTCTAATATCATTTATAATATAGACAAAAGATGAAACAAAACAAAAAGATATAAATCCTAATATACAGCAAATTAATTTATCTACATTAAAGAAATTTCCACTAAATATTAATGGTAAAAATATTAATATATTTTTAAAATAGTGCTTTACCCTTATTAATTTAATATACTCTTTTATTTTTTTCATCTTTACTTCCTCTTCGTTTAATATAATATTTGATAATTATATGCATAGTGTTCTTTATTTTCTTTATTATCTTTATTTAGTTTATATTTTATATCGTAGTCTCTTATATTAAATAAGATTCCATAATAATCTGTTCCATTAAATGATATTTCTACTCCATCATCACTATTTTCAGAAGCTTGTTTAAGTGTGATTACACTTTGTTTTACACTTTTAGCATATTTTAAATCATTTACTCTCCAATAAGCAAATGGATATATATTTATCATCATTAATACAAATATAATTATTCCAATTACATTTTGAATTATTTTTTTAGCTTTCTTATCAGAATTATTGGCCGCAAAAAATATTACAAACATTGACATTACCGGTATTAAATATAATTGCGGAGAATATCTTGCCCACCATGCTTCTGCCATAAATACTGTTGTTATAAGTATTCCTGCAAATATAACACAAATATATTTGAATATTTTTTTATTTGTTTTAAATAATTCTACTAGTGCATAAACTAAAGCAATAATTGATATTATTACAATTCCACTAAAGAAAACTCCATAACCACCAATTCTTGCATCTGGTATTGCTAAGTTATCTATTTCTTCTTGATTTACAGAAAAAGGCACTTTTAATTCTGGGTCATTTTCTGAATAATATGTTACATTTTCTGATCTCGAAAATGTTGACTCAAACATTTTTACAAAACGATTTTTCTGTGCAAATGATTGTGGTTGCATTGTTGTTATTATATCCACTTTATCATTTCCTATTATTGGATATAGTGGATTTTTATGATCTATTGTATTTGTAACATAAGTTGAAGCTCCTACAACGCCAATTCCTACAACTACTATTCCTACAAAATTTAATGTAAGCTTTATAAAACTATCTTTAAACTTTTTGTCTTTATAGCTTTGAACTAACCATACTATATAAAATACTATTGAGAATATTGCTGCAAAATATACTCCTGTAAATTTAATATTCATACAAAGTACAATTTCAGCTGCGAGTCCTAACCATTTTTCTAAGTTTGACAATTCTTCAAACTTTTTATCAGTAATCATTACTAGAAACATTATAATACCATATACTAATAGTCCCATTACACCATCAACATAGTATGTAAACAATTGTGAAAGAACTATTGGGTTTAAAGCAATTCCTATTGCAATTAATGCAGCTTGCCAGTCTTTTAATTTTCTTTGTGCTAAATAGTAATATGTTATACAAGCAAGTGATATAGCTAGAAAAACGATTATTACTTTTCCTGTTTCAATGTTATTTGTCACAGAATAAATAGATGCGGCAAAATTCCATGTTACTTTTGGATAATGATCTATCCATAAAAATTGTCCACTATTTTCTATTTCAGAATCATGTTCCTTGCAAAAATCTTCACTACTTTCATATAAAGGGTTCCAGCCTTCTTTTATTAATCCTATTGCGGGCTTGTGATAAAAGCATCCATCTGCAGATGTATCAAATGTTTTTCCCACACAATATGTGCTAATTATTGCAAGCAAAATTGTTATAAGCACACTTGCAATATAGAATACTGAATTTTGTTTATTTATTCTTTTTCTATTTAATAATACAAAAAGACCTATTGTCAGAATACTTGAAAGTATTACATTTAGTGGCGACATTGCGATATTTACCACTTGAAAAATTGTTGTTACTAATATATTAATTATAATAAACATCAATAGTAACATTCCTATATTAAGAATGCATCTCTTAATTTCTTCTTTTATTTTCATTTCATCCTCATTTCATCTTAGATATTATTTTGTTTTTGACAGTTTTATCGGCACCTGTCTTTTTTGCAAGTTTCATTAAACCTGTTTTTTGTAAAAATCTTATAAAGCCTCTCCATAATGGATTTTGCCAAAGCTCGTCCTTCATTCTTTGAGTTTTTTCTTCATAAAATTTTCCGTCTACTCCAACTCCACCTTTGTCAGAAAAATAATCTCTTTGGTCTAATTGGTTATAAAGAACTAAATATTGAGCATATAATTCTCTATTTTTATAGGCTTCTTTATTTACATTACTTCCATTTTCAGTAAAGTATTCAATTTCTTTGCTTAGAGTTTCAATCATATTATTTATTGTAAATCCATTTAATACTTTTTCTCTACATTTTTTGCAGATTTCATTATATTCTTTGTTATCTAAAATTTCTGCTATAGCATTTGAATATCTATCAATTTCCTCTGGAATGCACTCTGTAGAAAATACATCTTTTTGGCTTTGAAGATTTTTTACAAGTCTTCCACAGTTACTATCGATTAATTCCTTTTGTCCGCCTATATCTGCTGATACAACAGGAGTTTGCATAGACATTGCTTCATAAGTAGTAAGTGTTAAACCTTCACTTAAAGAACAAATTAGTTCTACATCGCAAGCTTTATAGAATGGTTTTACATTACTTTTTGCTCCAAAAAATTCAAAATAATTTTCTAAGCCAAGCTTTGTTACTTCCTTTTGCATTTTTCCCATCATTGGTCCATCACCAACAACAAACATACATACATTTTTTCCTTGTTCTCTTAATTTTTTTACTATTCTTACTGCAAGAAGTGGTCTTTTTTCTATTGCAATTCTACAACAATAAAGAATTTTTTGCTCATCTTTATGTTTTTCTACAGCTTTTAGTAAAGCTGTATCATCTTCAATTTTTACTTTTTCAGGATTAAATTCAGATGTATCTACACCAATATAAACTGGCTCAACATTATCTGTTATTCTTCCCATTTTCTCTTTCATTTCCTGCTTTAAGAAATTTGTACATGTGTAGGTTTTATCAACTACTGATGCTATTGCTGTTGAATCTCTTGGATATTCACCATTTCTCCAGCTCCAATTTTCTGCATGTACATAATCAACAAATGGAACATTTGGAAAATATGATTTTAGCCAAGGAAGCACATAATATCCAAAAAAGCTTTGTGATTGAAATACTAAATCTATATTTCTTGATTTCATTATATATTCAATAAATGCTGGCCAATCTTTTCTATGTAAGAATGATGTTAAATCAAATATTGTAGCATAGTTTTCAAATTTTTGACGCCATACATAGTCACAAGGTTCTGTTGTAACAATTGTTATGTCATATTTGTTTTGATCTAAATTTGATATTAAATCAAAATTAAATTTATCTGCTCCACCTATTTTAAACCAAGGAAATATGAAAAGTAGATTTTTCTTTTCATTATTATTTATTGGTTCTCTATCCCAATCAAAAGTATAAGGATATGAATTATAATTAAAATTTGTAGACATTGGAAATTGAAGTGCAGCAACATTGTTTTTTATTTTTTTTGCTTGCTTTGCAATTTCTTCTTCGGCATGAGCTTGTCTTTCCTTGTTATTTTTGATTGAGGCCATTGTTCCGCCCTCTTTTTTAGAACGATACCAAAATCCATAGAAGTTCATTCTTGCTGGATACATGCCTTTTTCTATCATTCTAAGCCACATGTGCCAATCTTCATGTACATCTTTATCAACTGCACCATAGCCACCAACATCAAATATAGCTTGCTTTTTTATTAAGGCACAAACTGGTAATATATTTTCCTTTTTTTCTTGCTCACATTCAAATAGTTTTTTCCATAAAAAATTATGTCCGTCAAATGTTACAGTGTCTGCATAAGCCCATGTAGCACCAGGATTTGTAAGTAGTGTGAAATATGCACATTCTAGAAAAGTTTTATCTATACAATCATCTGAATCTAGTATAAATACTAAATCACATTTTGCTTTTTTTACTGCATTATCTCTTGCCTCTAATCTTCCTGCATTTTTTTGATTGTAGACATGTATTCTACTATCTAATTTTTCTAGATTTGATAATACTTCATCTGTACCTTCTTCTGTTGAACCATCATTAATAATGTTCCATTCCCAATATGGAAAAGTTTGATTTAAAACAGAATATGCAGTTTGCATTATATAATCTTTACAATTATAATATCCTGTTGCTATACTGATTAATGGCTCTCCACTATTTTTAGCTATTATTTTTAGTTCTTGTCCTGGTATTTGCTTAAAATTAAAATCTTCATTTCTTTCCATAGATTTTTTATTGCCCTTTCGTGTTTTTACAAAATATTTTTTCTTTTATTCTAGTAATTTTTGAATTTTTTAATTTTCTTTTTATGTCTTGTAATTCTTCTTTAGTTTTTATGTTTTCTTGTCTTAATTCACTATTAATTTTGCTTATTTTTTGGTTTTCTTGCTCTATCCATGTTTTATATTCTATATGGTCATTCCATATTTTATCATTTTTAGCTCTAGCTTCTTCTTCTTCTTTTCCTAAAATATTATTTAATTTTATAAATGATTTTATAAGCTCTTCTTGATTTATATTGTATAAATATTCATTTTGGTCTATTGTATAAATATTTTTATTTATATCTAATTTTTCTAATATTTTATTATAATTTTTTTCTACTATCTGTTCTATTTCTTCTTGTTTTAGTTTTTCAATATTCTTAGCAAGTTCTTCTGCTGTAGTTATTTCAAGACTTCTGCCGCAAAAGTTTTCGCCAATTTCTGTATCAATATATTTTTCTTCTACAATTTGTCTTAAGTGTTCATATCCACTAATTACAGCCACTCTTTTCATTGCAACAGCTTCTAAAATACACCTATCAATTCCTATAACAAGGTCTGCTTCTTCTAGATATTTTTTTACATTGTTTGTTGCTCCTACAAATTCTACATTATAGATATTTGCATTTTTAACAAATTCTTCAATTTTACTTCTTTTTTTGCCATCTCCAACAATTTTTAGACTTGCATTTAAAATATTTTCTTTTATTTTAGAATATAACTTTATTCCATTTATTATTGAACATTCTTTTTCTTCATCTAATCTGCTTACAATAACTATTTTTTCAATTTTTTCTACTTTTCTTTTTGATTTATAGTCCTCAAAATTTATTGAATTTGGAATTACAATACATTTTTCATTTTCTATATTATATCTTTTTATTGTATATTCTTTTACATCATTTGTTATTGCAACTATTTTATGTGCATATTTAAAAAACATTTTTAAATTTTCTTGATAAGTTTTATATTGGTTTTCAAAATAATTATACACATTATTTTCATCATTTTGAATTGTACCTTGTGGAAAATGTAAATAAGCAACATATGGAACATTTGCAATTAGGCAAGCTGGGTACATATAATTTATTGCTGGTAATTGATTTATATGAACTTCTGTAATTTTATTTTCTTTTAATATATTTACTATTTTGTCTATTTTGTCATAATCAAAATAATTTATGGCTTTGAAATCAAATTCTATCCATTTAATTCCGTTTTTCTTCTAATCCTTTTCTATATAATCCATCTCTAGAAAGAATTGTTATATTATACCCTTTATTCTTTAGTGCTATAGATTGATTAAATACAAAAGTTTCTACTCCGCCTATATCTAATCTATCTAAACAAATAAGCACATTTTTTTCGTTCATTCCCTTTTATTTTCTCCTTTTATAATTCTTCTGCGAATCTTTTTTGTAATTTATTAAATATAATATAGCCAATAACAATTCCTACTATACCAATTAAAAGTATTATTCCTAACATTTTTAAATCTGGCATACATTGATTATATAAAATATCTCTATACCCTTCTATTATGTAAGTCATAGGATTAAATTTTAATATCCATTGGTAATTTGCAGGTATTGTTTCTACAGAATATACAATAGGTGTTGCATAAAAGAATAGTTGTAATAATACACCTATAAAATGTTGTAGATCTCTAAAATATACTGTTACACTTGATAGTATTAGTGATATTCCTAATTGTAATATGTATTGTATTACTAAAATTACTGGAAATAGTAAAATATACTTAGTTATTCCAAGTCCGTTTGCCACTGTAAACGCAATCATTATTAAACTTGTTATTAAAAAGTTTACAGTTTCACTAGTTACTAGTGAAAGTGGCAGAATTTCTCTTGGAAAATACACTTTTTTTATAATATTTCCATTTTCAATCATTACAAATGATGATCTATTTAATACTGTTGAAAAGTATTGCCAAGGAATTAATCCACACACCATAAATACTGTATAATGTTCAATGTTGCTTCTCATTATTAATGGAAATACAATGGCATAAACTGCAATCTGTAAAAGTGGATTTACAAAAGACCATAATACTCCTAAAAATGAGTGCTTATATTTTCCTCCAATGTCTTTTTTTACACTTGTCTTTAATAGTTCTCTATAATTATATAAATTTTTAAAAATATTCATCTTATATATTTGTTCCTTTCGGTGTTTATAGTAATTTTATCTTGTTTCTTTTAAGTATTCTTCTATTACTTCATCTGGCTCTCCGTCCATTTTTATTACTCCTTGATTTAGCCATACAGCCCTATTACAGAAGCTTTTTACTGTGTCTAAACTATGAGTTACAAACACCATTGTTTTTCCTTGTTCTTTTAATTCTTTCATTTTTGCAATACATTTTTCTTGAAAATGTTGATCTCCAACAGCTAAAACCTCATCTACTAAAAGAATATCAGCATCAACATTTATTGCAACTGCAAATGCCAATCTCATGTACATTCCTGATGAATATGTTCTAACAGGGTTGTCTATATATGAACCTAACTCAGAAAATTCAATTATATCATTTAGTCTTTCATCTATTTGTTTCCTTGTAAGGCCAAATATTGAAGCATTAAAATAAATATTTTCCCTTCCTGAAAAGTCTGGATGGAATCCTGCTCCTAACTCTAGGAGTGATGTTAGTTTTCCATTTGTAGTTATTTTTCCTTTATTAGGATATATTATTTTTGTCATAAGCTTTAATAGTGTAGACTTTCCGCTTCCGTTTACACCAATTAACCCTACTGCTTCTCCATTTTTTATTGTTAAATTTATATCTTTTAAAACTTCTCTTTCTTCTTTTCTATTTCTATTCCAGAATAGCAATTTTTCCTTTAAACTATTTGCTTTATCCATGTATATTTTAAAATCTTTATATACATGATCAACAACAATTCTATTTTCCTCTTCTTTTGCCATTTTACTTACCTTTCTTGATTCATTTTGCTTGTATTCTAACACACTAGGTTTGTTTTTTCAACACAAATTACCTTATTACTTCATTTTTATTTTAGTCATAATTTTACCTGGCATATATAAAATTGCAACTGCTATTTTATTAAATATTCCCTTTACATTTTTTATTGGATTGTCTGATTTTGTTATAACCGAAAATAGTATGTAATGCTTATACACATATAATTTCTTTTTTAAAGTTACTCCATGAAAATCTTGGTCAAACATTTCCTTAAAATATTCATAATATCCATGAGGGCTTTTAGTAAATTGTTTGTTTATGTTTTTTGTATATCCGTCTTGTTTATATTCACAAATCATTATTGGCTTATTAAAGCATATAACTCCATATTGTAAGTCCATTTTATGATAAAGTCTTGCTTCTGTTACAAACTTTTCATTTTTTTCAAGCTCATATTTAAATTTTTTTCTTACTTTAGCATTAAATACTAATGCTTTTTCGCCAGTAATTCCCTCTTTAAAATATAAGTCAAACATCGTACTTTTAAATTCATCATTTAAAAAATTATTTCCCATGTTATTTCCGTTTTGGTCATATTTTAAAAATACTAATGCATAAATATCTCTTAAGTCATTGCAATTTTTTAAAGCTCCTTCAATTACTTTTAAAGCATCTTTTGTAAGATAATCATCGGAATCGCATTCAATAATTAAATCTCCTGTTGCTTTTGGCACAAGATTATTTATTGCTTGCATTTTCCCTTGATTTTCTTGATAGAAATATTTTACATTAATTAAATTTTCTAACATATAATTTTCACAAATTGTTTTTGTATTATCAGTTGAGCCATCGTCCATTATAAGCCATTCAAGCTCCATTTCAGGACAGCTATTACTGTTAATAAGCAGACTTGCATACAGTTTGTCTAACAAATTTGCTCTATTATATGTTGCTGTTAATACTGATATTTTCATATTTTCATTTCCTTTAATTTTAGATAATATTTTTATAAATTATATTTAATTGTACTGTCTATCAATTTATCATTTTACAAATTTTTTCAATAGTCTTATCATTTTCTAAGTGATACTCTATTTTTTTACTTGCTATCTTTTGCTTATTTTTTACAATATATTTTATACCATCTTCAATGCCTTCTTCATTATTTTGAACAATTCTACTGTTCCCTGGATAGTCCAAAAGAGCTTCTCTTGCAGCAGTATTAGTAATGCAAATAAATTTATTTAATATTTTTGCCTCATCTATTACCATTCCATATCCTTCATAATTTGAAAACAAACAAAATGCATCACAATTTTCTATATATGGATATGGATTTTCTTTTGGTCCTAACAAAGTAAAAGTATTAGCTACATTTTGTTCTTCTATTTGTTTTTGAAGTTTTTCTTTTAATGGGCCTGTCCCAACTACATAAACATGATGTTTTATGCCTTGTTTTATAAGGTTTGCATGTACATCAATAAGTCTATTTATTGCTTTTTGCTCTACTAATCTTGAAACTTGAACTATATTTATTTCATCTTTATTAAACTTAAAATCAGGCTCTTGTGTTGCAAGTTTTAGTATTCTTTCTGAATTGATATAATTTTTTATTACCTTCTCTTTTGGAAGTGGCATATCATCAAATATTTTATTGAATTTATCTAAATTATCCATACTTACAAAAACTAAATTATCATATTTTTCATAAGCATTTCTTGCAAAAATTCTTTTTATTTTAGCTTTTATATTTTTAGAAAACATACTAGAAATATCATTATGTATCCATGCTATTTTTTTAGCACTTGATTTATATTTAAAAATCTGTGTGATTGGTCCTTCCAAAAAAGCTATTTGTGCCTTATATTCTTCATTTGCTACATATTTTTTAAATATAGACCTGCTTGTAAATAATACTTTTAAAGGTATTAATTTTTTCTTTATTTTACTTAAGCTATCATATCTAAAATTATATAAACTTTTTAAATGAATTCTTTTGTCTAATTCTTTTTCTAGTTCTCCTCCTGCATAAAGAGTAAAAATTGTTATATCATACTTTTCTGCAAGTTTATTTGAAAGGTCAACTAACACTCTTTCTGCTCCGCCTAAGGTTAGACCTGTTATTCCAAATATTATTTTTTCCATTTAAGAAATTTCCTTTCTGCTTGGAGTATATATTTTTATTTTGTCATCTTCTATATCTTTTATATGGTTTACATTAAGTACTGTTAAAACTATAATTATCATCATAGATGATGAATTGAAAAATGTATATCCTGCCACAAACGATATAGCTATTGCAAAACATAAGCCAGCGGAAATCATCATTCCTTCTACATTTGATTTTTTAATATTTTTTATAATTACATAAATACTATATAATGCAATTAGTAAAAATGGCACAAAGTATAAGAAAAATCCAACTATTCCAAAATTACATAAAAATGCTGGAACTTCCATTTCAAAAATCATTTCGCGAAAATGGTTCATATATCCATTTCCAAATAATAATACTGGTATACTATCTTGTAATTTTATAAGTTCAGTTTGATATACTAGTTGAAGCATTCTCATATTAGTATTTGATATTTGCTTTTCATTTGCAATTTTATATAAATTCAAA
Source organism: uncultured Clostridia bacterium (assembly GCA_934167095.1). GTDB lineage: Bacteria > Bacillota > Clostridia > TANB77 > CAG-508 > CAG-245. The sequence continues at coordinate 31,347 of CAKPKE010000012.1, read as the reverse complement.
TATGCTTCTTGCATGTCTTTTGACATATAATCTTCAGGAATTTTACCTTCTTGTATATCTAATACTAGTTGCATAATATCTCCTGTAACATGTGCAGTTTGATTTGTTAATGGGTCATATATTAAATCTTCATTTTCTTTAAGTTCTTTTCTTCTTTGAAGTGTTTTAGATCCAAAAATTACAACAATTATGGCAACTGCAATTACTGCAATAGTTCCTACTACTATCACTTTTTTATTTATTTTATTATTTTTGCATATATGTTCAACTATATCAAAAAATATGTAAGCTCCTATTACTAAAATAAATCCAAATAATCCTGTTCTTGTTCCAAGTAGTGTTGCAAGATATGTACCAACAAGAATTGTAACCATCAAACTCCAGATTCTTATTTTGGAATCATATTTTTTTGACATAAGTGGAACTGTTATAAATAGTGATAAAAGCATTATTGTTCCAATACTGTTTCCAGATTCAAACCATCCTTTATATCCAAGCATAGTTTCAGGATATGTATATGATGCTGTTCCTGTTAAAATTGAAATATACATTGCTACAATATAAATTGTAAGAGCTAAAAGAACGCATTTTTTTATTTTTAATACTGTTTTTCCTTTTTCTTCATCTGTTACTTCTTTTTCTCTGTTTTTTGAAGCGAAGAAATGCCAGAATATTACTAAATTCATTATCATAAATGTATAATTTATTAAGTATTGTAGCTCTCTTGCTAAATTTCCATAAGCACAGCCTTCATGTATTCTAAAAAACACATATAAATGGCAAATCGCATAAATTCCATAAACAGCTGATATTATAATTGCAGGCTTTTTTTGTTTTTCTTTTATAAAAATATACAATGCTGCAATTATTGGTATAATCGGTCTTAACACAGTTGATATAGATACACTTGTATTAAATGCCTTTCTAAATAAGAAGCTTGATATATCTAAAATTGGGCATATTATTATAAGTAGCATTAATAAATTTTCTACTGTTAATATATTTTTTATTTTTTTAGTCATTTTTAGCCTCCTATCCTAGTATATTTATTTCTTTTTCTAGTTGTCTTAAAAAATATTTTTTATTAGATTTAAATGGTTGCGGTTTAAAAGTTTTTGCTTGTTCTAAGGCTTCGTCTAATTTTGAAAAGTCCTCTAATGCAATTATATAACCTTTATCTTTAAAATTTTCTAGTATTTGTAATTGATGGTCATTTACATGTTCAGAAAATTCTTTTAATCTTGCTGCAGCAATTATTGTTTTTTCTTTATTTAATGCTGTAAGAATTGTTCCAACTCCTGCATGGCATATAATAATTCTTGCTTTATCTATATATTCTTCAAATTCTTCTACTCCCATGTAGTCTATTATTTTCATATTTTCAGACTTAAATTTTGTAGAACCTGCTTGCACGATTATTTCTTCACCTTTATCTATTTTTCCACTATCTATTACATTTTGGATAGCTTGAAGTAATCTTGGAAATTTTTTATCTTGAGTTCCAAGTATAACAAATATCATTAATATAGCCACCCCCAACATACTGATTTTGGATATAATTTGTGCATTTCTTCCCATTGAACCACAAAAGTATCAGCTATTGGATAAACTAATCTTCCTGCTACTGTTGCAGTTGTTCTATTTGCAAAAGTTTCGATAAAGATTATTTTGCTTCCAAATATTTTTGCAATATAGCACATTGGCACAGCAGTATGAGTTCCTGTTGTAACAACAACTTCTGGTTGAAATTTGAAGAAATAATACAAACTAATAAAACAATTTGCTATAAATTTAAAAATATATTTTATAGGATATTTTTTTGTTCCATAAATAAGGAAACTAATTCTATCACCAAATTTTCTTTTTAAGCTATCATCAACTTTAGTTTTTTCAGTTATTATATGATAATCAAACTTTCTAAACAATGGTCTTATTTGCATAAGTTCATTTAAATGTCCACCTGTACTTGCTATAAATAATACTTTTCTTTTATCTTCTGAAATTTCATTATTTTCAGCAAGTCCTTTAGGCTTTTTATTTTTGCTTTTTTGTACAAGTTTAATTATTAAAAATATACAAAGTATTAATATTATTCCAATACTTGCTCCAATTGTATCTATGCAAATATCTCTGAATTCAGCACTTCTTCCTGGCACAAAAAATTGATGAAATTCATCACTGCATGCATATAAAAAAGCTAGCATAGCACTTATATTAAATCTTTCATAATTATGTGCTTTAAAAGTTTGAGCTGTAAGCATCAAAAGCACACCTAGCACAAAATATATTGAAAAATGTGCTAGTTTTCTCACAGTGTGCTCTATTTCATTTATTTTTGCCGTTTTTTCTTCGTCAGTCATGTCTTTTCCGTCAAAAAATATATCTATTATGCTTCCTGACACTTTTACACTTTTATTTGATGAAGCTTGCGAAGCATCTGATGAAAATTTAAAGATTATACAGCAGACTACAACGATTGCAATCATTAGCAAATATCTAATTATATGTTTTAAAATATTTTTACTCATTATTTATCCTTATTAGTCACCTAGACAAATTCCTATATCTCTTGCAGTTTTTACTAGGTCATCATCCATTTTTACTTTTCTTAAATTGCTTTCTTTTGTATTTCCAGATACTGCACCTATCTCTTTATTATTTCCTACTACATCTTCTAAAGTTGCATAGTCAAGTTTTCCATTTTTTATGACTGCTATTGTTCCAAACTTACCTTCTAGTGCAAGTTCCATAGCTTTTGCTCCATATTTTGTAGATAAAACTCTGTCATAAGCTGTTGGAGTTCCACCTCTTTGCATATAGCCTAAAACTGTGCATCTTGCTTCTAATCCGGTTAGTTCTTCTAGTTGTTTTGCAACTTTTTGACCTGCTCCACCTAATTTATTATTATCAACACCTTTTCCGTTGTTTCTTACATTTTCAACTGTTATGTCTCCACCTTTTGGTATTGCACCTTCTGCAACAACTACTATTGTAAAGTTTTTACCTTCCTCTTTTCTTTCTTCTACTTTAGCAACAGCAGATTCAATACTATATGGTATTTCTGGAATTAACGCAATATCAGCTCCTCCAGCTATTGCTGACTCTAGTGCAATCCATCCTGCATATCTTCCCATTACCTCTAATACCATTATTCTATGATGTGTTTCGCCTGTTGTATGAAGTCTATCTAAAGCTTCTGTTGCAACAGATACAGCTGTATTGTATCCAAATGTTATTTCAGTACATGCAACATCATTATCTATTGTTTTTGGAACACCTATTACATTTAGTCCTCTTGTATAGAAATCTCTTGCAGACTTTTGAGTTCCATCCCCTCCTAAAGTAAATATACAATCAAAACCATCTTCTTTAACATTTTGTATACATTTTTCTGATAAATCTTTATATTCAAATTCTCCTTTTTCATTTTCAACTTTATAATTGAAAACATTTGCATTTGTTGAAGATCCTATTATTGAGCCTCCTTTAGGAAGTATTCCTGATGCAATTCCTTCATTATCAGTTGTTAGCCTTTCATAATTGTTATATAAAAGACCTCTATATCCATCTATAAAGCCGTAACATTCAACACCGTTTTCTTCTGCTGTTTTTACAATAGCACGAATTACTGCATTAAAACCAGAAACATCTCCACCATTTGCAAGTATAGCTACCTTTTTTAACATTTTTATCCTCCTTAAAATTCTTTTGTAATATCATTTTTCTCGTATATTCTACTATAATATTCCAATAAATTCAACTTAAATTACACCATTCTTTTAACTTTTTGATTTAGATTTAAATATACTATAAATATATACTATTTTTCAGAAAGGATACATAATTTATGAAAAAGCCTATATTTTATGGTTGTGGAACAGCTATTGCCACACCTTTTGATGATTCTTTAAAAATAAATTACTCTGTTTTAAAAAAATTTTTAGATTTTCAAATAGACAATAAAGTCGATGCAATTATTGTTTGTGGAACCACTGGAGAATCCGCAACGCTTTCTACAGAAGAAAAAAAGGAGCTAATAAAGTTTACTTGCAACTATGTTTCTAAAAGAGTTCCTGTAATTGCTGGAACTGGAAGTAACAATACTTTAGCATGCATAGAGCTTAGCAAATTTGCTCAAAGCGTTGGTGCAGATGGCCTTTTAATTGTTACTCCATATTACAATAAAACTACACAAAAAGGATTAATTGAGCATTATTCTCAAATTGCCCAAAGTGTTTCTATTCCAATAATAATGTATAATGTTCCAAGTCGTACAGGGCTTAACATTGAGCCATCTACCTGTTTAGAACTTTCAAAAATCGACAATATTGTTGCAATAAAAGAGGCTTCTGGAAATTTATCACAAATTGCAAAAATTTCTGCTTTATGTAAAGATAGCCTATATATCTATTCAGGAAATGATGACCAAATCTTGCCTGTACTTTCAGTTGGCGGAATTGGTGTTATTTCAGTTTTATCAAATATAAAGCCTTTATTAGTTCATAATATTGTAGAAAATTATCTAGCAGGTAATACTGAACTTGCAAAATCAGAATTTTTAAACAATTTAGAGCTTGCAAATAGTCTATTTTGTGAGGTAAATCCTATCCCTGTAAAGTATGCTCTATCAAAAATTGGTTTTAACTTTGGAAAACCTAGACTTCCACTTATTGAAATTTCAAATAAAAAATTAATAGATGAATCTTTTTAATAACATTATAAAAAGCAAAGAAACTTCTGGACAGTTTTAACAAAATTATATTGAGCCGAAAATTTTGCAAAGTTTTACATTTATTTTTGTTTATATTTATGCTATAATCTATTTTGAATAAAATTCAAAGGAAATTTATTATAATGCAAACATTAATAGAAAAAGAACAAAAGATTATTGTGGATAAGTCCACATGCAAAAATCAAAAAGATTACTTATTAAAGCAAGAATTTTTTGATATAATATCAGATTTAATATTTTTGCCTGAAGTACAAGAAATGAAAAAATACAGGCAACATTTTAACACTTCATGTTTTGACCACTGCATAGAGGTTTCTTATTGGTCATATATTATTTGCAAAAAATTACATTTAGATTATACTTCTATGGTCCGCGGAGCACTTCTTCATGATTTATTTTTATATAACTGGCGTGGTTCAAAGAAAAAGTTACATTTGAAGAAATTTCATGCTTTCATTCACCCTTACATTGCTCTTCAAAATGCAGAAAAAATATGTAGTTTAAATGAAAAAGAAAAGGACATAATTTTAAAACATATGTGGCCTGTTTCATTTTTTCACTTTCCAAAATATAAAGAAAGTTTTATTATCACAATTACTGATAAACTAAGCTCACTTAATTCTTTTAGAAAGTACATATTAAAAAAGGAATACACATTATTATCAAAGAATGCTAAAATTTATTAGCATTCTTTTGTTTTAGTATATATTTTTATTTATAATTTTTAACTTTTTCATGCAGGCTTATTTTTTCTCGTCTGACAACCATTTTAAAAGAAATTTATTGCTTGTATTGCCTGCTTATCTCTTATATGCTCAAGAATATATTTACAATTTTCTAGTTCTGGAATCGCATCAGAATATTGTTCTATTTTCATTGAACTTTCAAGTTTCACTATTGCAGAATTTACTTTTTCTAATTCATCATGCTCAATGTAATAAGACATTTTATAATTTATTTCTTCCCACTCTTCTTTTAATTTTTTTATTTCATTTGCTAATTTTTCTTTTTGCTCATTACTTGTTTGTTCATCATTTTTTCTATTACTTTGTAGCTTGCTTTCTTCATCATTATTTTCATTTGTTTCTTCTTTTGGTTGATTGGTTTGCTCATTATTATTTATAGTTTCACCTAGTTCTTCTACTTTATTAAGCCTTTCTATAATTTTTTCTACACTTTTAGTTGTATAGTTTTGACATATTCCATTAACTAAAAAAATAATTGCAAGTATTATAATTTCTATAATAATTTCTTTTTTCATTTTAGCCTCCATTTCGTATTTTCTTACAAAAAGCATTTCTATTTCTTTATTTTCAAAGTTTGTAATATAATTTAATTATTATTGTATCTACAAATTTGATTCCTTTTGATTCTTTATTTTCTTTTCTATTCCTTGTTCTTTTTTCTGGCAAAAAATATTTCCCCTTCCATTTATCGACACAATAAGCGCTTCCTCTGGTTTAATGTTAAATTTTTGTACTTGCTTTTTTAACCATTCATAATCTTTATCTATCATTCTTAGATTCTCAGATATAACTTTTCCATCAACCACCAAATTATATGAAATTCCTTCATAATCAGGCATTAGTCCTAAATCTTCTGGAATTAAATTTCTTTTATTGGGCTTTTGTATTACTGTTATATCTCCACTGGTTTCTAATATTGCATATTCTACATCTCCCAAGTCCATAACATTACTGCTTCTCAATTTTTCTTGCAATTCGTTTATTGTAAACCTTTCTTTTTTTAATTTTTGTTCATCTATTCTGCCTTGATAAATTAATATCGTTGGTTTTCCACAAATTAGTTCTCTCATTTTTCTGCTTTTAATATTAATAGATGATATTAATAAATGCATTACAAGCAAGCCACAAATTGGAATTATACCATTTGAAATCGGAATTCCTATATCAGTCATCGGAATTGACGCAAGGTCGGCTATCATTATAGCTATTGCAAGCTCAAATGGTTGAAGTTGTCCAATTTCTCTTTTTCCCATTAACCTCATGACAATTAGAACTATTATATATAAAACTATAGATCTTACAAATGTTGCTATCATTATATAAAATAACCTTTCTTTTTTATTTTATTTTACTCATAATATAATTTTTTTATTCATTGAATAAATTTCAAAATTTGTTTCATAATAAGATTATATATTTTTTAAATAGAATTTATTTTTAATTTTATTTTGAAATAATTAAAAAATTATTTAATTATCATTCAAAATTACTTAGGAAAGGATTGAATTTTTATGGATGAAAACAATAAAACTGATGGTAGCGGACTACAAACGCAAGTAGCAAATAATACAAATTCTGCTTTTATAAGTGTTTTACTTAGATTTATAACTTCTGCCATAATTTTAGCAATTACAGCTTTTTTTACACCTGGTTTTAGCATTTCCAACATTTGGGCTTTAGCTTTAGCTTCTGTTGTTTTAACTGTTGCAGATTATCTAATTGTTACTTTTACAGGTCTTAAAGCTAGCGCCTTTGGCAGAGGATTTTTAGGTTTTGCTTTAGCCGTTGCTCTCCTTTATGTAACTCAATATTTTGTTGCAGGATATTCTATCTCTTGGATTTCAGCAATAATCGGTGCTTTAATTTATGGTGTTGTTGATTTCTTTATTGCATAAAAAAATAAGTAATAGTTGTAGATTTTTCTATTTCTATTACTTATTTTTAAATTATTGAATTTCCCTTACTTATTTTTAATTATTGACCTATTTAATTTTCTTTAGAATTATTTTCAAACTTTACTTAGATTTTTTTGTTTTCCAATAATCATTATATAATTTTATTGCTGTTTCTGGACTATCAACGCCTTCTTTATTTTTTATTGGTGCAAAATCTTCTTCTCTTTTTCCTCTTAAGATTGTAATACTGTCAAAGTAATTAAATGCATCAAATATAAATGCTTCAAACTTATATGCGTTTGGTTCTGTAACCTCAACATAGTTTCCGTTTTTATCTATATAATTTGTTTTTTTATTTGCAACATGATATGGCAAATCTACATTTGCTATTTTTTCTAAAGCATCTATTGAAAATAGATTACACATTATATGTGCCTCTCCATATAAAAGCTCGCCATTTTCATCTACTTGCTCTGCCATTTCTTCTGGAAGCTCGCTATACTCAATAACAGATATTACTCCATTTATTTTGCAAAAAGCTCCAACTCTTTCTTTTGGTGAATTTTTAGCAATCGACTTTGTTGCAATCTTGTCATTATTTGCGACAGTTAAACCTAAAAGTATAGGATCTACCATATTTAGCAATGCATTGTCCACTGAACCAATAAATACCCATTTGATATTTTTTTGTTTCATATCATCAAGAATACCATTTTGTTTCATCGCCTTATATATGCACCCATTACCATCTGCAGCTAATTTTATAGAATAGTCTTTATCTAAAACTAATTTACCATCAGTAAATAATAATGGTAGGTTTCCTTGATTAAAGAATTTTACTTTTGTTTTGTCATATCCAAAGTAATTATTTTCATTAAAACATTTTTCAGTAGCACTTCTGTTTTCAGTACTTGTCATTATGTACCAATTAAGCACTATTCCATATTTTTTATTAGCTGAATTTAAATTTTCTGCTAGTATTTGAAACAATAATTTTGGCTCTGGCTCTACATTTAATTGGAATGTACCTTTTGGTCCATTCCAACCAAGTCTTGTTCCTTGACCTCCAGCCATTGTTACCACTGCATACTCATTATTTTTTATGATTTTTTCTGCAATTTGAGTATATTTTTGTTTTTCATTATCAGTCATTTTATCTTTATCTGTATGTTTTATATGTTCTATTTTTTGGTTTTTTGTTATTGTTTTTGAATTTGCTTTTTTATATAAATTTTCTAGTCCTTCAAAATCCAATTCTAGGATTTCTTCTGCTAATTTTTCTGTTTTTATTGCATCTGTTTTTTCTAGTTTTTTTAATATTGCAAGAATATCGTCTTGATTGTTCTTTTTTAATATATCAATTGCTTTTTTTATTTTTTCTTCATTGTGCATATATTTATTCTCCTCTCAAAACAATCTAGTATTTGTTTCATAATTTTTTATTACTTTTAATACATAAATTGCCTTGTAATTTTTGTTAGCGGCTACATAATATCACAATGTTTTACTGTATTCAATACTTTTTTAGTTAAAATTTGTCATTTTTAGTTTTTCAAACTATATTTTACTTTTACAATTTGCCATCTATTTACATGCTTTTTATAAAATTATTTTTATTCTCATCTATTATTATTTTCATGTTTTTTATAAAATTATTTTTATCCTCATCTATAGAATTATACAAATTAATCCACCGCTTCCCTCATTTATAATTCTTTCCAGTGTTTCTTGAAGCTTTAATTGAGCATCTTCAGGCATTTTCATTAATTTTGTTTGTAATCCTTCGTTTACCAATTCATGCAAGCTTTTTCCAAATATATTTGACTCCCATATTTTTTGTGGTTCATTTTCAAAATCAGAAAGTAAGGATTCAACTAATTCTTGCGATTGCTTTTCACTTCCAACTATTGGGGACACTTCTGTTTCTATTTCTGCTTTAATCAAATGTATTGATGGAGCTTTTGCCTTTAATTTAACTCCATATCTAGAACCTTGTCTTACCATCTCTGGCTCCTCTAAGATTAGTTCATCAATACTTGGTGTTACTATTCCATATCCTTTTGTGTTTACTTCTTCTAATGCATAGGCAATCTTATCATACTTTTTCTTTATATTTGCAAATTCTATCATGCTAGAAAATAGTTCTCCTTCATTTGTTATGTTTACCCCTGAAATTTCAGTTAAGACTTTATAAAATAAATCATCTAGTAAATTCACATTTATATTTATGCTTCCTGTTCCTAGCATAATTTCATTTATAATAGTATTAGAGATAACTTCCGTATTTTGTAAGCTTGTTATTCTTCCATCTATTTGTTTTAATATGCTTACACCTTTAAATGCCTCTTTTATTTCAGAATATAGTTCTTCCTTTAACCAATGATCTTCTGGAAGTCCATCTACCCATCTTGGAAAATTAATATTTACTCTATCTATCGGAAATTCATATAACATTTTTCCAAAGATTTCATGAACTTTATCTTCTGTTAAATCATCGCAATTAGTTGGTATTACTTGAGCATCATATTTTTCTTCTAGTCTTTTTGCAAGTTCTAATGTAAATTCAGCCTCTGGATTACTTGAATTTAGTACAATTATAAATGGTTTATGAAGTTCCTTTAACTCCTTAACTACTCTTTCTTCTGCTTCAATGTAGTCTTCTCTTGGTATATCTGTTATTGAACCATCTGTTGTAACAATTATTCCTATTGTAGAATGTTCCTGAATTACTTTTTGAGTTCCTATTTCAGCTGCTTTGCCAAATGGTATTGCTTCATCTGACCAAGGCGTTTTAACCATTCTTGGCATGTCGTCTTCTAAATATCCTATTGCATTATCTACCAAATAACCTACACAATCTACTAGTCGTACATTTAATTTTATATTATCTCCAACAGTAATTCCAACTGCTTCATTTGGTACAAATTTAGGTTCTGTTGTCATTATTGTTCTTCCACCTGCACTTTGTGGAAGTTCATCTTTTGCTCGTTCTCTTTTATATTCATTATCAATATTTGGAATTACCATCAAATCCATAAATCGCTTTATAAAAGTAGATTTTCCTGTTCTTACTGGTCCAACAACTCCTACATAAATATCTCCATCAGTTCTTTTGGCTATATCTTGATATAATCTATTATCATTCATTATATTTTACCTCCCTTATGTTTGTGCATTAACTTTATTTAATTTATATTAAAATTTTTATAAGTTATGCATACATCAATTTATTTTTTTACATATTTTCATTTTTTTAGGAAATACTATAAAAAAATATTTAGGAGGTTATGTTTTGAATATTGATACTGATAAAAAAGCTTCCTTTCTCACAAATGTGAAACAGTATTTTCATAAAATTTTTTATGAAGGTAGTTCTGAAGATTATGATTTTAGTTTAGTAAGTTCCACAAATCCAATTTCTCCAGATTCTACTAACTTTAATTCAGATAAAACTCTGAACAATATTACATTAGATGAAGAAACAAAGTCTAATGATACTTCTAATGATATAGTATTTCCATCTATTGATGTAAATTTGGAGTATATAAAAGTTAGATTTAATACGCTAATTAATTCAGATGTTGTTATTCGAGAATTTACTATTTCTGCTAGAAACAGACAATATAAATCTTTTCTAATTTATATTGATGGTATGAGTGCTCCAGATTTAATCAACAATTTTATAATAAAACCTCTAATGTTAAAGAATCAGGCAAACTCATTTAATGGTGGTCAAACTCAGGTTATTTCAGAAGTAAAAACTAATAATATTACCGTTAGAAAAATTAAAAAATTCAATATTGGTGAATATATAAGAGATTGTTTACTACCACAAAATGCCGTTAATCAATTTAAAAAATTCGATGATATTGTTAGTTCTATAAACGCTGGGAATTGTGCCTTATTCATAGATACTTTGGACTTTGCTTATGACATTGATGTTAAAGGCTTTGCACAACGAAGCCTTGATTCGCCCAATAATGAGATGGTTATAAAAGGCTCCCAAGTCGGTTTTACAGAAAATCTTCGTACAAATACATCTCTTCTCAGAAGATATATAAACAATGAAAATTTAATAGTAGAATCTATGTCTATTGGTAAACTTAGCAAAACTGCTTGTTCAATTTGTTATTTAAAAAATGTTGCAAATTCAGATTTAGTAAATGAAGTTCACTATAGATTAAGCAACTTAAATATTGATATGCTTACTTCTTCTGGTCAGTTAGAACAATTAATACAAGATGATAAAAGATTTACCTTTTCACAAATAATATCAACTGAAAGACCTGACAAAACAAGTAATTTAATTTTTGAAGGAAGAGTTGCAATTATTGTTAACGGTTCACCCTATGTTTTAATTGTTCCTGCTACTTTTGTGGACTTTTTAATATCTCCTGAAGATCTAAACTTAAAGCATCAATATGCAAATTTTGTTAGATTTCTTAGAATTAGTGCATTCATTATCTCAATATTTTTACCTGGAATTTATATGGCAATAACAAATTTTCATCAAGAGCTTGTTCCAACAGAATTATTATTTGCAATAGTTTCATCTAGAGAAAATGTTCCATTTCCAATTCTTTTTGAATTATTGCTAATGGAGTTTTCTTTTGAATTAATTCGAGAAGCTAATCTAAGAGTTCCTTCTCCTGTTGGATCTACTATAGGAATAGTTCGGAGCATTAGTCTTAGGTCAAGCTGCAGTAGAAGCTAGTATAGTAAGTCCAATTCTTATTATAATTGTTGCTTTAACTGGAATTTGCTCTTTTTCAATTCCAGATTTTACAATGAGTTTTCATTCCAGATTAATGCGTTTCGTATTTACTCTACTGGGTGCTCTTGCTGGCTTTTTAGGATTGGCTTCTGGACTTATGGTATATGTTTTAGTTTTAACTGATATAAAGTCATTTGGAATATCATATTTCCAAAATATATTTAAGAGAGGTTTAATTTTAGCTCCTGGTTGGGAAAGAGAAAACCGAGCAAGTTTTATTCATACAAAAAGGCCTAGAAAGCAAGACAATATCAGTATGGCCTGGAAATATAAGAAAGGAAATTAACAATATATGTCTACTTTAAATAAGATAAGTACAATAGAAGCTATAGCATTAGTTCTTATTCCATCTATAAATAGATTAATTTTATTTTTACCACAAAATATTCTAGTTCAAAATGGCTCCTCTTCTATTTTAAACGTTTTATATATTAGCATTATTGCAATCATTTTTACTTATATAATTTGTAGACTTTTTAAGAATTTTTCAGGCTTAGATATTATTGACATTTCTGAATTTTTAGGTGGTAAGGTTTTAAGAACTATTATTGGAATTTTTATTTGTGTTTATATAATGATTATGTCAGCAATATTAGTTAGAGAATTTTGCGAAGTGCTTCATATTTTATATTATCAAAATGCATCTGTTATTTATTTACTACTTTCATTTTTTGTAGTAACTATTGTTGCCAATATGGTAAATGGTAATAGCTTAATTAGAACTAACTTTATTTTTTGTTTTGGTATGGTCGCAAGTTTAATATTGTGCTTTGGACTTGTTATTCCCAACATGACATATCAACGTTTTTTTCCCATTTTAGGAAATGGCATTAATACAATATTTATCTCTGGCCTTATGCATTTATTTTCCCTTAATGGACTTATGGTTTTATATTTAATACCACCAATGTTAAAAAATACGGAAAATAAAAATTTTAAAAAAATTGCTCTAATCTCAGTTATTATAACAACCTTGCTTTTAATTTCAGCAACAGTGTGTTTACTTTTGTCTTTTTCTTTTGTAACAGAGTTAAAAAATATATCACCTGTATATTTGCTAATATCAAATAATCCTTTTGGAAAATATTTTCAACACCCAGAATCGTTATTTATGTTTGTATGGATTTTATCATTCATGACATATTTAAATATTGCTGTAATGTTTGAGCTTCGTATATTAAAAAAGCTATCAGGAGTAAAAAATAGCAAGCCATTCATATTTCCTTTATGTATGATAACTTTTATACTTGCTTTATTACCACCAACATTAATATTTACAAGAGAAATTAACATTATATCATCCAAATATATTGCAGGACCATTTGTATTTGTAATATTTCCAATAATATTGTTACTTGCAAACTTAAAGAAACGGAGGTTTTCATAGTTTAAAAGGATAAAGCTTTTATTTCTATTTTTCCTAAAAAGTACAGAAAGGACTGTCATTAAAAATGAAAAATTACATTTATATAGTTTTAATTATTATAATAATACTTTCATTTTCACTATTTTCTTTTTCCACCTGTTACAATGCGCATAACTTGAGTAATATAGCATATGTAATCGCAGTTGGATTAGATAAAGGAACTTCATCACCGTTAAAACTTACCATTCAACTTGCTAAAACAAGTGTTGAGGGACGGAAAACAAAGTTCAACAAATATTTCAGATTCAGTTGAATGTTCTTCAATAGAATCTGGTATAGACTTATTTAACAGTCATATCAGTAGAATTGTAAATTTGTCACAGTGCAAAGTCATAATAATTTCAGAAGATCTTGCATCTGAAGGTGTTTTTCAATATATTGCAACTTTTTCAGATAATATTGAAATGAGTCCTCATGCTAATATTATTATTTCTAAGAGTTCTGCAAGTGATTTTATTGATTCTTCAGACCCTATTCTTGAAGATTTAGCTTCTAGATATTATGACTTAGTTACTACTTCTAATACTTATAGTGGTTACACAAAATCAGTATCTTTAATAGAGTTTTTTTCAGATTATTATGATACATTTTCACAGCCTTCTGCTTCACTTGGTTTTATAAATTCCCAAAACGATACCTCAAAACTTGAAATAATGGGAATGACAGTTTTTAATAAAGATAAATTGGTTGGGGAACTTAGCATTTGGGAAACCATTTGTCACATGATAATTTCAAATGAACTAAATAGTTGCAAAGTTCAAGTTCCTAATCCATTAGATAATGGCAATTCAACAATTGATGTCGAATTAAAATTAGACAAAAATACAAAAAACAGTGTAAATTTTATTAACAATTCACCATATATAAAAACTAATATAAGCCTACAAGTAAAAATATTATCTGTTGGCGCTTCTTTAAGTACTGTGCAAAATAGTTATATTTCAAAAGATAATTTACCTATTTTAGAGAAATCTTTTAATCAGTATTTAACTACTCAAATCGAAAAATATTTATATAAAATTTGTAAAGAGTATAATTGTGATATTGATAGTTTTGGAAAATATGCAGTTAAACACTTTGCAACAACTTCAGAGTGGCAAGAATATAATTGGCTTAGCAATTTTAAAAATAGCTTTTTTGACGTTTATGTAAATACAACCATAAAATCAGGATATTCTTTCATGTAACATTATTACTTTTTATATAAAAATAAAATAAGCAACAATAAATTATTTTTTAGTTCATTGCTGCTTATTTTAGTTCATTTATTTATTCAAATATTTTTTCAAATTCTGCTCCAGATATTACTTCTTTTTCAATTAATAATTGTGCAAGCTCATTTAATTTATCCATGTGATCTAATAATATTTTTTGTGCCTCTACATATGCATTGTTCACTAATACTGTAACTTCGCTTCCTATTGTATTTTCTATATTTTCACCAAATAATTGCATTTGATATGGATCTTTTTCTAGATTAATACTTATCGGTCCAACTACATCACTCATTCCGTATATTGTTATCATTTTCTTTGCTATATCTGTTGCTACTTCTATGTCATTACTAGCTCCTGTTGAAATATCTTTAATTACAAGTTTTTCAGCAGCTCTTCCGCCTAATAATGAAATTAGCTTTTCAGACATTTCTGTTTTTGATATATAACATTTATCTTCATTAGACTTATACATTGTATATCCACCAGCAACACCTCTTGGTATTATTGATACTTCTTTTATATCTTTTTGAGTTTCTAAGAATCTACTTACTACTGCATGTCCAGCTTCGTGATATGCTGTAATTCTTTTATCCTTTTCAGACATTACTCTACTATGCTTTTCAACACCAACAGTTACCTTTTTTAATGCATCATCTATATCTTTATTAGTTATAGCCTCATGTTTATTAACGGTAGCAATAATTGCAGCCTCATTTAGTATGTTTGCAAGTTCAGCACCTGTAAACCCAGCTGTATCTGAAGCAATATTTTTTAAATCTACATCTACTGCTAATTTTTTATTTTTAGCATGTATATTTAATATTTCTTCTCTGCCTCTCATATCCGGTAGTCCAATTATAATTCTTCTATCAAATCTTCCTGGTCTTAGTAAGGCTTTATCTAGCATCTCAGGTCTGTTTGTTGCTGCAATTACAATGATAGTACTATCTTTTTCAAATCCATCCATTTCAACAAGTAATTGATTTAAAGTCTGGTTATTTTCTGTTTCTGCACCAGATGCATCAGTTCTTCTTGCTCCTATTGCATCAATTTCGTCTATGAATATTATTGCTGGTGATAGTTTTTTTGCTTTTTCAAATAGTTTCCTTACTCTTGAGGCTCCAAGTCCTGCAAACATTTCAATAAACTCAGAACCACTCATTGATATAAATGGTACATCAGCTTCTCCAGCAATAGCCTTTGCTATAAGAGTTTTTCCTGTTCCTGGTTCCCCACAAAGAAGAACTCCTCTTGGAACTTTTGCTCCCATTTTATAAAACTCTTCTGGATTTTTTAAGAAATCTACAATTTCTACCATTTCTTGTTTTTCTTCATCAAGACCTGCTACATCATCAAATTTTGTTTTTGATTCTTCACTTTCAGCTTCATATACTTTACCTTTATCACCTAAGCCATACATTTGGAATATTAATACAAATAGTACAATCATTAATATTGTAGGTAAAAAGTTTAAAACATAAGTAAATATTGTAGAAACTACACTTGGTTTTACTTGTACTAACTCTATTTCATTACCATCTTTCACTTTTTCTTGAACTAATTCAATAAAAGCTTGTGTACTAGGAACTATTCCTGTTTTTGGTTTTTCTTCATCTTTTAAAGTTACCTTTACAGTAGTACTTCCTACTGTCATTTTAATTTTAGTGACATTTCCCTCATCTATTTGTTTTATTAATTCTGTATATGCTATTTCGTCTTCTGGAATAACATCATCTTTTTCTTTATTTTTGTTATTAATGAACATATATGTTGCTGTTAAAATAATAGCTATTAAAACAGAAATTATTACAATTAATATCTTCTTTGCTTTTTCTTGCTTTTTCTTTTCAGATTTATTTTTTTCAAAATCATTATTTTTCTTCAAAATCTAAATACCTCTTTCTTTAAGCATTGCTTCCCTCTGGTTTATCTTCGGTTTCACCTTGTTCCTCTTTTTTTTCTTTATCTTTTTGTTTTTCTCTTTCTCTTTTATTTTTTTCTTCTTGCTTCTTGTCTTTTTCCTGCTCTTTTTTAGATTCTAACTCTTCGTGAACTTTTTCTTGCTCCGTTTTTATTTTTTCAACTTCAACTTGCCTTTTTATAAAATCTGATTTAATCATAAATATTGCAGTTATTATATAGACATAAGCTATTCCCATATACATTATTGAGAAATATTTTATAGTAAATCCTGTTAATGAATTTATTATTATATAAATTAAATTTAATATTAATGAAAGAGTTAATGCATGTGTTGCAATTCCAAATCCTGCTTTAAATTTAATTTTTAATCTACTAACCATGCATAGGATACATGTTATAAGAGCAAGCATTACAATATCCAAAATTACACTTATAAAATATTCCATTAGCATATAAATATATACAATGCCTGTTACTGCAATATACATTGGTGCTTTATTACTATTAATATAATCTAATACTTGTTGCTTGTCCATTGACTCTATATTATAATTATTTAATAGTTCACTATATTCATTTTCGGTTACTGATGCAGAAAAAGCATTTTTTACAAATATTTTATTTCTTAATATAATTATTATATTATTTTTACTATTTATATAATCTTTATATTCATTTATACCATCTTCATTTAATTCTTGAGTATCTATTATTATTTCAAATAAGTTTTCTTCATTATTTATATCTAGTTTTTCATTATTATTTATTTGCAAAATTCCATCTGCATATTCTAAACTACTAATACTTTCATTAAAGTAATTAATTGCTTGATTTACACCTTTGGAAAATTGATATATTGACACTATTGTAACCACTAACGCAAATATTGCTATAATTTTTAGTATATATACAATAGATTTTTTTACACCTTCTAGTGCAAAGTCCTCATATTTATCAAAGTCTTTAACACTTTTTATAATATCTTTAAAAAATGAGTTATTAGTTTTATTGTTACTATTTTCTGCCATTATATCAATCTCCTAACATTATTTATACATTTGCTTTCTTTTCAAGAACAGAGCCTTCTTTTGTATCTTTTACTATATAACCACGCTCAGAAATTTTATCTCTTAATTCATCCGATTTTGCCCAATCTTTATTTTGTCTTGCTAAGTTTCTTTCATCTAAAATTTTTTGAAGTTCTTCTGGAATTTCATCTATTTTTTTGTTATTAAATTCACCTAAATACATTTTTGCATTTTTTATGTCTAATCCTAAAACTTTATCAAAATCTTTTAATAATTCTGCAAAATCTTTTGATTTTACTTCATTTCTAGCTACTTCCCATACAATACTCATAGCAAGTGGCATATTCATATCATCATTAATTGCATTTCTGAATTTTTCTTTATATTCATTAATTTGTTCTTGAGAAATTTTTTCTGTTCCATTTTCATGTTTTACATAGCAATCATATAATCTTTCTAATGCTTTTTGGGCACCAAATGCACCTTCAAAAGTAAAATTTAATTGATTTCTATAATGTGCTGTGAAACAGAATAATTTATATGCAAGTGGATATATTCCTTTTTCCTTTAATTGTGATATTGTATAGGTATTTCCTAAACTTTTTGACATTTTTCCGCCATCAACTAAAAGATATTCACAATGCATCCATGTTCTTGCTGGAATTTTTCCTGTTGCACCTTTACTTTGAGCAATTTCATTTTCATGGTGTGTTGGAATATGATCAACACCACCTGTGTGAATATCAAATTCTTCACCTAAAAATCTTCTTCCCATTGTAGAGCACTCTAAATGCCATCCTGGATAAGATAATCCCCAAGGACTATCCCATTTCATTAAGTGATTTTCTGGAGCTTTAATCCAAATTGCAAAGTCATAAGGATTTTTCTTTTCTGTATCTACATCAACTCTAGCACCAGCAATTTGATCATCTAGTTTTCTGTTAGATAATACTGGATATTTATCTAGTTTTGATATATCAAAATATATTCCTTTGCTTGTTTCATAAGCATATCCATTTTTGATTATGTCTTTTACGTATTCTATCATTTGAGGAATATTATCTGTTGCTTTTGTTATTATTTCAGGTTTATCAATATTTAACTTATCCATATCCTCAAAGAAAGCTTTTGTATAAAATTCTGCTATTTCATAGGGATTTTTGTTTTCCCTTTTAGCCGCTTTTTCCATTTTATCTTCGCCTTCATCAGCATCAGACACTAAATGTCCTACATCAGTAATATTCATTACATGTTTAAGCTCATAACCATTATATTTTAATACTCTTCTTAAAGTGTCCATGAATATATATGTTCTAAAGTTACCTATATGTGCATAGAAGTAGACCGTAGGTCCACAACTATACATCTTTACTTTATTTTCCTCTATTGTTGTAAATTTTTCTTTTTTCCTTGTTAATGTATTATAGAAAGTTAAATCCATAAAACTTTTTCCTTTCTTTAATTAGCTTTAATTTTAGTTTACAGTATTATTTTCTTTATTTTCGCTTGGCTTTTCAGTATTATTTTCACCATTTTCTGAACCAGATGATGATGGCTTTTTACCAACAATTATTGTAACTGTTGCACCACTTTTTACCTTTGTGCCAGAGCCCACATCTTGAGATATTACTTTATCTACATTGTCTTTTGACTCTTTATATTCTGTTTTTACTATTAATCCTAATTTTTCAAGTTCTTTTACTGCATCATCTTTATTTTTTCCGACAACATTAGGCATTGATACTTCTTTTGTTGTATGTTCTGTACAGGTTTCTGTTGGAACATCATATTTTCCACCATCTTCAGTTGTCCAATTTCCATTTTCTTCTTTTTCTGGTTTCTTAGTATATGTTTTTGTTTCAACATTTGGACAGTTTTCATTTGCAATTTTTCCTGTATCTGTACATATTGTTAAAGTTGTATGTCCATCACAATAGTCTGGAACAGTTCCCTTTACAAAGTATTCTGTATATGTATTTGTACAACCATCTGTTGCAAGTTTTCCTGATGATAAGCATATTGTTGCAGATACTATATTACTTGGCTTTTCAAAGCTTGAACTTTCTAAGTTTTTATGAACATCAGCCATTACAGATTTCCATAGTGATGCTGCTCTGTTTGGATAGTTTGCACCTGCATAATAAAGGTTTTCTGGTTGGTCAAATCCATACCATGTTGCTGCAGTATAGTAATTTGTAAATCCACAGAACCATCTATCATAGTTGTCATTTGTTGTTCCTGTTTTACCAGCTGTTTCTTGACCTGATATTTTTGCAGAAGTTGCAGTTCCACCAGAGCTTACTGGTCCTGTTAATATTGACTTTAATATATATGCATTTGCTTCTGACATTACTCTATTTTTTTCTTGTTTTGCTTCTAATATTACTTTTCCTGAAGCATCTTCCATTTTTGTATAGAATGTTGGAGTTATATACACACCATCATTTGCTATTGTTGCATAAGCCCCTGCCATTTCAAGAGGTGTTATACCATTTGTTACACCACCTAAAACTAGTGCTAAATTTTCATCATTATGAGCAGAGTTTTCAGATGCTGTTACAAGTGAGGATATTCCCATTTTTCTCATAAAATCAATAGAATTCTTAGGTCCTAATTCTGTCATAATTTTTACTTCTGTTGTATTTGCAGAAATCTGTATTGCTTTTCTTACTGTTATTAAACCTTTTCCTGAGTTTGTTGGAGTATATCCACCAGAGAAATATGTTCTTGATTCATCATAAATTGTAGATGCTGTTATTATTCCAGATTCAAGAGCTGGTGCTATTGATGCTATTGGTTTTATTGCAGAACCTGGTTGTCTTTCTGACTGAGTTGCTCTATTTTGACCATTTGCGTTAACATCATCTCCAAGACCTCCCATACAACCTACTACATAACCTGTTTTATGGTCTATTATTACCATTGCAGATTGAGTATGTCCTTCATTTACTAAAACTCCATCTTTTTTAGCAACACCTTTAAATATATGATCTCCGCTTCTATAAACACTTTCTGCTATAGCTTGAATACTACTATCTTGTGTTGTATATATTTTATACCCACCACCAGAAATTTTGGTTTTAGCCTGAGTTTGTGATATATTATTTTCCTCTGCATATTGCTTTATTACTTGGTTATATGCAGCTTGTGCTAAATATGACATAGAACTTCCTGATGATGTATTTCCTTTTTCAAAATGTAAACCTGCATCAACTTCTATTACTGCATTGTTATATTCTTCTGTTGTTATTTTTCCAAGCTCTTTCATTTTTACTAAAACTGTTTTTGTTCTAGTTTTTATTTTTTCACTATTATCTTTTTCTCCAAATGGATTATAGTTATTAGGAGAGTGGTTAATTCCTGCTAGGAATGCACATTCTGCTAGGTCTAAGTCAGATACTGACTTATTAAAATAATAAATTGAGCCTAATTTTACACCATAAACATCTGAGCCTACAAATATTGTATTTAAATATAATTCTAGTATTTGATCTTTTGATAACCATTTTTCTAGTTTATATGCTCTTGATATTTCTCTTATTTTTCTTTGAATTCCTGCTATACCTGAATCATCATCATCATATTTTAGATTTTTGATAAGCTGTTGTGTGATTGTACTTCCGCCATAAGATGAATTACCTCTTTTTATTATATAGTTTACTGTTGCACCTAATGTTCTTTTTAAATCTACACCTTTATGTGAATCGAATCTTTCGTCTTCAATAGATATATATGCGTTTTGTAAATTTTTAGGTACTTCCTCAAGTGTAGCATTTCTTCTTTTTTCGATTCCTGATACATTTGCAATTTCATTACCATCTTTGTCACATATTATTGTATCAACTGACTTGGAATTTAAGTCTTCACTTGTTAATTCCCAATTATCACTACCTATTAATGCAACAATTGCTCCTGCTACAATTACTATTAATAATAATATAAGAACTATCATTATTTTTAAAAATAATGCAAATTTAGGATGTCTTTTAAAATATCCTTTTTTCTTATTTTTTGTTTCGACTGTATAAGTACTTTGTTTTTCATGTTTATTTGTTGTTTTTTTGTTGTTTTTATTGGATTTTTTCATAAGTCCCTCCATACGTATAATAATACATTGTTTATTATATTACATATTTATAAAAAAGTAAAAGCTTTTTCTAAAAATCTTCTAAAATGTCATCTATTTTTGTTATTATTTTAGCTCCATTTTTTATTAGATCATTAGTGCCTTCAGAGTTTTTACTTGTTATATTTCCAGGTACTGCATATATATTTTTTCCTTGTTCTAAAGCAAAATCAACAGTTATTATTGTTCCACTTTTTTCTTTTGCTTCTATCACTAATACTCCATCTGATAAAGCACTAATTATTCTATTTCTTGCTGGAAATGTGTATTTACTTGGTTTTGTTCCGATTATATACTCTGATAAGATTAATCCTCCACTTTTTATTATTTTTTCTTCTAAAATTTTATTTTCTGGTGGATATACATATTCAATACTATTTCCTAATACTGCAATTGTTTTTTCTTTATATTTTAAAGTTCCTGTATGAGCAAATGAATCTATTCCTCTTGCACAACCACTAACAATAGTAAAATTATTTTTAGCAAGTTGCTCTGAAAACATTAGTGCAGTATTTTTTCCATACATACTATATTCTCTACAGCCTATCATTGCAATTTTTTTATTGTTTTGTAGTATTTTTTTATTTCCAATAAAATATAGGCATATTGGAAAATCATATATATCTTTTAGATTTTGTGGATATTCTTCATCTAGATATGTTATAATTCCTATGCCTAATTGGTTCATTTTTTCTATATTTTTTGTTACATTTTCTTTTACTTTTTTATCTATGATTTTTTCTATTAATAATTCTTTATTTTTTATATTTATTTTTAGTTTTTCACAATCTAAATTCTTTTCAAGTTCTTCTTTTGTACTTTCAAAAATTATCTTTGGCGTTTTAAATTGTTCTAGTAATTTAACCTTTGTTACTGGTTTAATGTTAATACTAGACAACCATACAAAATAATAATTTTCTTTATTGTACATATTATAATCCCTTTTGTATTTTACAAGCTTTTATTACATTATTCATAAGCATTGCAATTGTCATTGGGCCAACGCCTCCAGGTACTGGTGTTATATAAGATGCTTTTTTACTTACATTTTCAAAATCAACATCTCCTACTAATTTTCCTTCTTCATTTCTGTTCATTCCAACATCAATAACAACAGCACCATCTTTTATGCAATCTTCCGTTACCATATTTAATTTTCCAACTGCACTTATTAAAATGTCTGCTTGTTTTGTAATCTCCTTTATATTTTTTGTTTTTGAATGGCATACTGTTACAGTTGCATTTTTATTTAATAAACATTGAGCTAGAGGTTTTCCAACAATATTACTTCTTCCTATAACTACTGCATTTTTTCCAGCTATTTCTATATTATATTTTTCTAACATTTTGATTATTCCAAGAGGTGTACAAGGAATAAAACAATCTTGTCCTGTTGATAATTTTCCTGCATTTATTGGGTTAAATCCATCAACATCTTTTTCTTCTTTTATTCTGTTAAATGCTTTTTGTATATCTAAGCCTTTTGGTATTGGACTTTGTAATAGAATTCCGTTTATGTCAGATCTTTCATTTAACTTATCAATAATTTTTAGTAATTTATCCATTGTTGTTGATTCATCTAATAAAATTTCTTCATATTCAATACCAACATCTTCACATGCTTTACTTTTATTTTTTACATATACTTTAGATGCATTATCATTTCCAACTAGTATTACTGCAAGTTTAGCCTGTATTTTCTTTTTCTTTAATTCTTCATTTTCAATTCTTAGTTCAGCTCTTATTTGTGCTGCTAATTCTTTTCCATTTATTAATTTACACATAATTTTATTATTCCTTTAATCTTATCATTTTTTCTATATGCATTTTTCCTGCTCTTGTAACCATATCATAGCCATATTTTTCTTTAAGATAATCTATTGTTTTATCTACTTTATTTTGTTTTTCATTTTCTTCTTTAGTTTCTTTAAAAAGTGTTATTTGTTCATTTGCATCATTAGATGTATCAACTCTTAAACCAATTAACCTTACATTTTTATTAGATGCTGAATTATATAATTCATACAATAATTTTTTAGCTTCTGTAAAAATTATTTTGGTGCTATCAGTTTCCTCTTGCATTTTTCTTTGGTGTGAAAAATTTTGAAACTCATTATTTTTTATTTGTACATTTACTGTTTTAGTTTTCATTTTTTGTTTTCTAAGCCTATATGCAACTTGCTCACATAACGCTAAAAGAACCTCATTTAATTTATCTAAATTTTTTTCGTCATGTGGAAGAGTTACAGAATTGCCTATTCCTTTAGGTATATCATCATTAGGTTTGACTGGAGAATTATCAATTCCATTTGCATATTCCCATATTGTTTTTCCAAGTTTTCCAAATCTTCTTATTATATCTTTTTCATTTCTTGAAGCCAGTTCTCCAATTTTGTAAATTCCAATTAGATTTAATTTTTCGGCAGTTTTTCTGCCCACCATTAATAGTTCACTTACTGGCAATTTCCACATTTTTTCTTTTATTTCGTTTTCATATAATGTATGAATTTTATCTGGCTTTTCAAAATCGGATGCCATTTTTGCAAGCATCTTATTATGTGAAACACCAATATTTACAGTAAATTTTAATTCATTTTTTATTGTGTCTGAGATTTCTTTTGCAACATCTTCAATCTTTTCATTTTTTTGAATAAAATTTGTTAAATCTATTGCACATTCATCAATAGACATTCTTTCAATTTTGTCTGTATACCTTTTTAAAATTTCTATCATTGCATCAGAATATTTTCTATATATTTCAAAATTACTTGGATACACTTTGATTACAGGACATTTTTTTCTAGCAGAATACAAAGTTTCGCCTGTTTTTATTCCAAATTCTTTTGCAAGCTGACTTTTTGCAAGCACAATACCGCTTCTTTTTTCTTCATCTCCACCAATTACTGCTGGAATATTTCTAATATCTGTTTCTTCCCCATTATTTAATTTTTCAGTTGCTGTCCACGACAAAAATGCATTATTCACATCTATATATAAAATCAATCGTTCCATCACATTCACCACCGCAATTATAGAACAGATGTTTTACATTGTCAATCTATTTTTATTATATTTTGTATTATTTTATCGACATTTTTAGACATAGTGTTCTATTTCTAGAGCAACTTTTCCTTTTTTCGTTTCTCCAAGCATTTTGGAAATTTTGAATTTTCCTTTTCCTCTTAAAACAATAATATCATTTTCATTTAAAAATCTAGAATTTCTATCTTCTTTTTCATAATTTATGTATACACGCTGTTCTTTAATTAAATTGCTAGCTTCTGTTCTTGAGCAATTAGCAATCTCTGAAACTACATTATCTAATCTTACCGAAGAAACAGTTATTCTTTTAGTTTCAACATTTATTTGAGGTTTTCTTAGGTTAGATATATTTTCTATACTAAATGTTGCCTTGCTAAATCTTGTAAGAGTTTTTAGATTTTCAAATATATATTCACAAATATCACTTTTTACAATTATATCAGCACTATCATAAAAAACAATTATGTCACCAATTTTTTCTCTTTTTATTCCCAATTTCATAATTCCACTTAAGTAATCTTTATGGCTATATTTTTCTTTTAATTCATTAGGAAGTTTTATTCTTATTATATTTATATATTTAGAATAATCTATTTTTTCTTCATCAAATAAAACTTTATACTTTTCAGGATACACAAATAACAATGCTTTATCCAAATTTTCGTCCACTTTATAAAATGTATAATTTTTTTCTTTATTTGCACAAAGCAATTCTTTTGCAATTTTTTGTTTATACATATCTAAAAAGTCTGTTTCAACAATTTGATTTCTTGTTTTGGCAAGTCTTATTTTGTCTAAAACTTGCGCTACAAATATTTTTTCTTCATCTTCATACTTATTTAAAATTACTTCTCTGTCCATATATTTTTCCTAATTTACCATTGATTTAAATTCGCTTAAACTCATATTTCTTGTTGTTCTTATTCTTGAAAGTGCATATTTATCACTGCCTTTATAAACTCTTCCATATTTTGTTGTAAATGCAAGCTTATATCCTGCATCTTTTAGCACTTTTTTGTCCAAATCATTATATTGTCCAAAAGGATAGCAAAAAATTGTTGCTCCTTTAAGAATATCACTTGATTTTTTTACATCTTCTAAAATTTTATCATACGACCATGAGAGCATTACACTTTTTCCATTTGAGGCTCCCTCATGCATTTTATCTGAATGAGATTCGTAATACATATTTTTAGAAGGATATTTATCACAAAGCCATCCATACCATGAAGTTATTATAAATTCAGTAGCTTTTACATCATATTTTTCAATTATTGGAAGTGCATATGTAAAGAAAGATTCATCTCCGTCATCAATAGTAATGACTACACTTTTATCTGGCAAATTGATTTTTCCATCAATATAATTTTCAACTTCTTCCCATGTTGGAAAATAAAAATTATTTTCAGAAAGATATTTTATTTGATTTTCAAAATCCGAAATTTCCATATAGTTATTATCAAGCTTACTTGTTGGAGTCTTACCATCATTTTTGTCATAAAAGAAATGATACATAAGCACAGGAAGTCCATTTTTTAACTTTTCCTTTGAATACTTTTTTTCTACAACTTCTACAGTTCTTATTGCTTCTGCTTTATTTCCAGCAGAATCTAAAACACTATATTTTATTTCATAACTACCAGCTTTATTTATATTTAAATTTGTGGCAATTTCAACTTTATTTGTTATATCTCCATCAACATTATCACTTGCTGTATAGCCACTTTCCTCATATTCATTTTCTTTATTTACAGAAATTTTGCTTTCACCTTTTAACACTATTATTGGAGCAACATTATCAATAACTTTAACAATTCTTTCCTTTTGAACCTCTTTGTTTTTAATGCTTGCTTTATATTCAATTTTATATTCTCCAGGAATATCTTTATTTACTTTTCCTATTGTTTCATACTCAATTTTATTACCTTTATATGTTGCCTCTGCGCCCTCTTCATTATATTCTTCGCCAATATTTAACTCTATTTTTTCATCACCTTTTAAAGCTATTTCGGGCATTGTATTATTTTCTATAATAATTTTAGTAATAGCAAAAATTATAGCTAAAATTACAATAACGGCTATAACAATTATTACAGGCTTAACATTTTTCTTTGTTCTTCTATTATTTCTTCTTCTCATAATATCCCCCTAAAATTTTACTTTATTATATACAATTTATTATTTTTAGTCTAGCTTTTTTATAAAAAGTGTGCTATTATACTTAAGAAATAAATATTGGGGTATAGCCAAGCGGTAAGGCATCGGACTCTGACTCCGACATTCCTAAGTTCGAATCTTAGTACCCCAACCAAAATCTAGAACAAATCTGAAAATTTTCAATCTTTACTATACTATCTATTCCTCTCTATAAAATTGAAAATTTATAAAATAAATTTTCTGTGCAATATTTTATATAATAGAAAAGACAGCATGACATTCCTATTATATAAAAAGAAGGCCTTTAGTTGCCTTCTTTTCCGTTTTTATAGCTTGAGCACATTGACTCATCTGGCTCATTTGTTTCCATTCCTTGAACAGGTGTGACAATTATATGTTCCAAATTACAAAGCTGTCTTTGATTATTATTATATTTGCAAGATGTTACTGTGCAATTTATTGTTTGATTTTCTTTATTTGTTTGTTTCATAATAATCCTCCTTTAAAAATTATTTTGTCTATTTTTTTGAGAATTATTATAAATTTTGCTCATTTAGAGTTAATTCTGTTTGCTTTCTTTGTTGTAATTCATAATCTGTTCTTTTTTTCATATATCTAAATAATAGTCCACAAAACACAATATCTAATAAAAATAATACAATACTCATAACAGCAACAATTTTAAAGAATTTTTCTAATTTTTTATTTGCTGTTGCGATTTTTTTCTTCGTTTCTTCAGAATCTTTATCTACTTGCAGAATATCAAAGCCATATTGCTTTTTTATTTCTTCGCCTCTT
Organism: uncultured Clostridia bacterium; assembly: GCA_934167095.1. Classification (GTDB taxonomy): domain Bacteria; phylum Bacillota; class Clostridia; order TANB77; family CAG-508; genus CAG-245. Next base: position 3,483 of record CAKPKE010000012.1, on the reverse strand, counting down.
TTTGTATACGATTTTTCTATTTCTTCCCATTCTTCTTTAGTTCCCATAAAACAATCCCCTTTAGAATTAGTCTAAAAATTTTAGTAGCTTTATTTTCCAATATAATTTATTTATAAATTTTTATCTTTCAATATTTCATAAAAAAATTATATCACACTACCTAAAATTTTTCCACTGCAAAGTTTGTTGATTTCTAATATTAGTATTATTTTTTAACTTATCATTTCCATTCTTATTTACAACACCATTTATCCTATCTGCATAATTTCTATTTTCATTTAATTCAATATTTTTTCTATATCCAGAAACATACTCATTATTACTTGTTTCAATTTCATTGTTTTCACAATTTATCGGATTTTTAAATGATAAATACCAATTCATTCCATTTTTATTTTCTTCAATTTCATTTACTCTCTCTTCAAGCTTTTGATATGTTTGAGGTGATTTTACTACCATTTTTTCACAAGGGATCCAATTTGCAGGAGCAACTAAATTATTGGCATCTACTGCCTGCAAAGCTCTTACAATTCTTAATATTTCAGATATATTTCTTCCTATTGTAAGTGGATAAACTAAAATTGCTCTTACTATTTGTTTTTCATCTATTATAAAAACATTTCTTACTGTTTCTGTGTTCGACACAGCACTTGATATCATTCCATATTTTCTTGCAATTTCTCCATTTCTGTCAGCAATAATAGGAAATGTAATTTTCACTCCAGTTTTATTATATATATCATAAATCCATGCTAAATGTGATGGATTACTATCTATACTGAGTCCTAAAAGTTTGCAATTTACACCAGAAAAATATGGTTCTGCTTTTGAAAAGGCTATCATTTCTGTTGTACAAACAGGGGTAAAATCCTTCAATTTGGGGATATTATATTAATCGGCTAATTTCAGGTTTTAGCTCGAATTTCACACTTTTATCGTGATAAATCCATATTTTATCAATTAAACACTCTAAAATATATCTATTGGGCTCGTTAGATTTTAAAATATCATCAAAATATTCTATTGCTGTTTTTAATTTTTTTATTTTTTCTGTGTCTAAATCTTCTTGTTGTTGCTCTAATAATTTTTGTAATTGTTCTATGCGATTAGTTTTATCTTTTTCCAATTCTTTATATATATTTTCAATCATTTCTCGTTGATACTCATTTGTAGTGTTAGTTAAATCTTTAATTTTTTGACTAATTAAAACTTTGTATTCAGCATTTAAGTTTTCTATTTCAAATTTGATTTTTTCTTTATTATTTGTTTTAGCATTAGTTTTTGTTTGGAGCTGTATTTTATTTATTTCATCTATGTATTTATTTTTAGTAAATTTTAAAAATTCTTTAAAATGTATAATCATGTCTGATTCTTTAATTTCATGGCATTTACATCTAGCTTTACCATAAATTCTATATTGTGAACATTCATAGCCCTTTTGAGATTGTTTTCTAGTTATAGTTATGCCACTTACTCCCAAACCACAATCACCACATCTGCAAAGTCCTGAAAAGTAATAATTTCTTTTTCTCGTACTTGATGTACTTTTTGTATTTAATTTTCTTTTTCTTATTTCTTGAGCTAAGTTAAATGTTTCTTTAGATATAATTGCTTCATGATGATTTTCAAATACAAAATGTTCTTCCTCTGGAAGCTTTATTGCTTTACCTCTTATGGATACAGTCTTTTTCTTATGAGTTCTAAGTGTGCCACAATATACATCATTCTCTAAAATATTTCTTACCATATATGTGGACCATAATTTTTGAACAGGATGTTTATATATTCTGCCTCTTTCCAAGTGTTTCATTTGATAGTAAACTGATGGAGTTGGATAATTATATTTACTATTTAGAATATCGCAAATTTTCTTTCTTCCAATTCCTTCTTCGGTATATAGCTTATATATCAATTCTATAACAGGTCGTAGTTCTTCATCAACATATAGCTTTGTTATATCCTCTGGATTTTTTATATATCCATAATAATTTCCCATAATTAATCTTCCTGTTTTTTGTTTAGAATACATGTGATCTCTAGTTTTTCTTGAACAATCTTTAACATATCTTTCATTAAACCATGTTGTTATTCCAATAGTATCATCTCTATCATTTAAAACATCATAAGTTCCACCCATTTCAGAAACTAATATTAAATTCTTTTGAATATTCTTAAACTCATCTATTAAAACTAATACTCGTCCGTTATGTCTTCCAATTCTCGATAAATCCTTTGCTATGACTACATCAATTTTTCCTCCTTTTACTTTTTCAATCATTTTTGAAAATGCAGGTCTGTTAAATGTATATCCCGAAACATTGTCATCTATGTAGAAGTCTGAGATAGTCCAATTACGAGAAATTGCATAGTCTTGAATAATTCTTTTCTGTTCTTCAATACTTGCATAGTTTTCTTTATCTTCATCTCTAGACAATCTACAATATCCGTACAACTGTCATATTATCCTCCAAATCTCGCCTGATATTGCTTGTTTTCATGTTAGCATACATTTTTGTTTAATTCCACTTGCTTCGTAATTATTTTTTCAAGAATCTCGGGATAATTCTCTTTTCCAGTTACGAAAATAGCCACGCTATATTTTTCTTGTTTATACTTTTTTACTAAATCTTTTGTTTCTTTTTTCTGGAGTTCATCTTCTGTCAAATAAATTTGAACATACTTCGTTCCTTGTATTTCTGTATTTGTAATTTGCATTACTTTTTAACTCCTTCATAACACTTTTAGTAAATGTTATGCTAAAAAGAGAATTGTTATCTCTTTTTATTTTAAATTACAATATAGAAATAGAGTAAAACTTTTTTAAAGTTTGCAGGAACAGGGAGTCACCCTGAACTCCCATTTACGCCTAAAAGCGTGGCTTTTAGTAGGATACTTGAAAAATATAGAGGCGACATTTTGACGCCCCTATAAAATTATAAAACTATTATATAAATTGTAATTTGGCTCTTACTTATTCCAAGTCATTGTGTATTCTATTTCAGCTGTATCTTTGTCTATATTTTCGCTTGTAATTATAAAATCATTCTTTTTATAAAAATTGATAGCATTTATATTTTTCTTATATACACTTAATGTCAAATTATCTCTGTTTTCTTTTACTTTATTCAATAGAGATGTTCCCATTCCTTTACATTGATTATTTGTATCAATAAAAATTCCTTCAATATAATTCTCATTTATTCCTATAAATCCTACAATATTTTCTTTTAAAACATAAACATATATTTCTGCATTTGGTAAAATTTCTTTTACATAATTATAATTATTTTTCCAATATTCTTTTGATATAAATTTATGAGCTTTTATATTTTCATTTTTCCATATTTGCATTACAGGATTTATATCATTTTTTTCAAATTTTCTTATCATTTATTTCTCCTATAACTTGTAATTTATATTACTCTTTATCTTTTTTACTATTCTTATATAATGTACTAAATATTAGTGTAAATAACATTGGTA
>CAKPKE010000011.1 GCA_934167095.1 uncultured Clostridia bacterium | reverse complement strand
TTAGACCAGTAGTATGTTTAAAAGAAAATGTTACACTAATAAAAAATGAAGATGGAACATTCTCAATAAATTAAAAAGCAAAAAATTCTATCAAGATAATAACTTGGTAGTATTTTTTTATCAAATTTTTACTTCCATACATATAATATACAAGGGGAAGTGAAATGATGAAAGTTAGGTATTTTGACCATTCGGCAACAACAAAAGTAAGCGATGAAGTTTTGAAAAGCATGCTACCATATTTTAGCGAAAAGTATGGTAATCCATCATCATTATATAGTGTTGGAAGAGAGGCAAAGCATGCACTTGAAGAAGCAAGAAAGCAGGTGGCTTATAGTATAAATGCAAAGCCACAAGAAATATATTTCACATCATGTGGAAGCGAAAGTGATAACTTGGCATTAAAAGGTATTGCTCATGCAAATAAAAATAAAGGAAATCATATAATTACATCAAAAATTGAACATCCAGCAATTTTGAATACTTGTAAACAGCTAGAAAATGAAGGCTTTGAAGTAACATATTTGAATGTTGATGCAAATGGATTTGTTAATTTAAATGAACTTGAAAAAAGTATAAATAATAGAACAATTTTAATTTCGGTAATGACTGCAAATAACGAAATAGGTACAATTGAACCAATTAAAGAAATTGGAAGAATAGCACATAATCATAATATTATATTTCATACAGATAGTGTGCAAGCTATAGGAAATATTGATATTGATGTTCAAAAAATGAATGTTGATATGCTGTCAATGTCTGCTCATAAATTCTATGGACCAAAAGGTATTGGTGCATTATATGTAAAAGATGGCATTGAATTTGAAAGACAGCAGGCAGGTGGACATCAAGAAAAAAATAAAAGAGCTGGAACTGAAAATGTTGCTGAGATTGTAGGACTTGGTAAGGCAATAGAGATTGCAAATTATAATATATATGAATATAGTCAAAGATTAATTAAGTTAAGAAAATATTTTTTATCAGAAATACGAAAAAATATTCCAGATGTAAAGTTAAATGGAGATGAAGAAAATAGACTTCCAGGCCATATTAGTATATCTTTTAAAGGAAAAGACTCACAAGAAATACTAACTAAACTAGATAGCTATGGAATATGTGCATCAGGTGGTTCTGCTTGTTGTTCTGGCGAAAATGAGCCATCACATGTACTTGTGGCAATAGGATTAGATAGAGAATATGCAGAAGGAACAATAAGATTAACAATGGGAGCAGAAAATACATTAGAAGATGTAAAATATTTACTAAATGTGTTTTATGAAATACTAAAATAAAAGAGCCGTGGCTCTGCATGCAAGTGCAAGCAGTGGACCACGGCTGGAGGCTTATACTCCAATAAAAGTGTCAATTCGGTTAAGCGCAGAAAGAACTTTGTTGTCTTTGGCGGAGCTGATTTTTACGCGCAGAGTTACGGTAATCTTGAAATAGCTCCGGTTGCCAACAATGGAAACTGCCTGGGAAAAGTCGGTTTTGCCGACTGCCCACAACTTGGGAACCACTCCTTTGAAGTAGCTATAGTGATTTTCGTACTTATCAAAGATTATGTGAAGCTTCTCGTTGGGGTTATCCAATCGATAAGCAATGTTCAAACGATAAGTGCAAAAGCATGTTGCGTTGTCGAACAGTACTGGCCGGAAGGAGATTACATCCGGTAAGAACTCCTCTTTGAGTGTAGTCATTTTTTAACATCCATATTTCTAAAAATCTGTGGACCTTCCACAGAATAGAATTCTATTATACACCTAATTAACATAAAAAGCAAACTTTTTCTTGATTTTAAAGCATTTTTATAGTATTATATTAAGGTACAACATATAATAGAAAAATATAAAGAGGTAACAAAAATGAATATTTTAATTGATAAACTAAAAAGTTTACCAAAATTTTCTGAATATATGTTAAATATAAAAAATAAAGTAAGTCCGCAAGTAATTTCGGGCTTATCTAGCGTTGGAAAAATCCAAATTGTAGAAGGAACAAGCAAATTTTCTGATAAAAATATATTATTAATAACATATAATGAAATTCAAGCAAAAAAAATAGTAAGTGACTTAAAATATTTTAATAGTAATGTTTTATTTTTTCCTAAAAGAGAAATTGCAGCTTATGACTATGTTGCAGGAAGTAAAGATTTACCTTATGAAAGAATTGATACATTAAATAAAATACATGAGCAAGAGTTAAAAAAAGAAAATAAACCAATAATAATAGTAACAACTATCGAAGCCCTAATGCAAAAAATGATTTCAAAAGATGAGCTTTATGCAAATGTCTTAGAATTTGAAGTTGGAAAAAGTTTTGACTTAGACAAACTTAAAGAAACACTAACGAGTTTGGGCTATGAAAGAAGTGACTTGGTAGATGGAAAAGGTCAATTTAGTATAAGAGGTGGAATTTTAGATATTGGAACTTCAAAAACTCAAGGATATAGAATTGAGTTTTGGGGTGATGAAGTAGATTCTGTAAGAAGTTTTAGCATAGTATCTCAAAGATCAAATAAAATGCTTGAAAAAGCAGTAGTCTATCCATCGCATGAGTTAGTTCTTTGCAAAAGTAAAGAGGAAATTTGTAAGCAAATAGAAAATATTCCAAACTTAACGCAAGAAAAACAAAAGAATATTAATGAAGACATAGAGCAAATTAAAAATGGTAGCTATATCAGTAAAATAGACAAGTATTTTAACTTTTTTTATGAAAAAAATGCAACACTTTTAAATTATATTAATGATAATTATTTAATTTTTGTTGATGATATAGAAAAAATTGAAGCAAGACAAAATAATATAATAATTGATAATAAAAATTTAATAAAAGGTCTAATTGAAAAAGAAAGATTAGTGCCACAATCACTAGAAAATATTGAAAAGATAAACATTGAAACTGAAAAAAATCAGTATGTATATTTATATGAAACAGATTTACTTTCAGATAATCAAAAAATAAAATATTCAAATAATGTAATTAGCTTTAAATTTAGAGATATACACTTTTTCAAGTCAGAATTAAACATATTAATAAAAGATATAAAAGATGCAATAGATGCTGGAAAAAATGTAGTTGTACTTGCTGGAAATGAGCAAGGTGCAAGCAAAATTGAAAATTTACTATCTCAAGAAAATATAAAATTTAAGTTTTATGAAAAATTAGAAGAGAAAGAAGAAAAAATATTTGAAAGTAGTATCGAAGATGCATTTAAAAACAAAAATGTAGTAATTTCGACAGGATCTTTATCTTCTGGATTTGAAAACTATGACTTGAACTTGCTTGTTGTAACAGGTGAAGAATTTATGGCAAGTCAAGTTAAAAAAAGAAAATACACAGATAGCTTTAAACAAGGTGAAAAAGTAGTATTTGCAGACTTAAAAGTTGGCGATTATGTAGTACATAAAAATCAAGGAATAGGAATCTACATTGGAGTAAATACTATTACTACTGCAGATAATGTGACAAAAGATTATATTAAATTAAAATATAAAAATGAAGACACATTGTATGTTCCAACAGAAAATTTAGACAATATCAGAAAGTATATAGGTGGTGGCGAGCAAGAGCCCAAACTTAATAGACTAGGAAGCAAAGAGTGGGAAAATACTAAAGCAAAAGTAAAAAATAATTTAAAGTCAGTAGCAAGAGATTTAATAGAGCTATATGCAAAAAGAAGACAAGCAAAAGGCTTCATGTTCTCAAAAGATACTCCTTGGCAAAAGCAATTTGAAGATAGTTTTCCATATATTGAAACAGATGACCAATTAAGATGTATTGATGAAGTAAAAAAAGACATGGAACAAGAAAAGCCAATGGACAGACTTTTGTGTGGAGATGTTGGCTATGGAAAAACAGAAGTTGCAATAAGAGCAGCATTCAAGGCTGTAATGGACCAAAAACAGGTAGCATATCTAGTGCCAACGACAATACTTGCAAATCAACAATATGAAGAATTCAAATCAAGAATGGAAGAATTTGCAATAAAAGTTGAACTACTAAATAGATTTAGAACTAAAAAAGAACAAGAAGAAGTCATCAAAAAATTAAAATTAGGGGAAGTAGATATAGTTGTTGGAACACATAGATTACTTAGTCAAGATGTTGAATTTAAGGATTTAGGTCTTTTAATAATTGATGAAGAGCAAAGATTTGGTGTAAAGGCTAAGGAAAAAATTAAAAAGTTAAAGGAAAATATTGATGTATTAACAATGACTGCAACTCCAATACCAAGAACACTTCACATGTCAATAATTGGTGTAAGAGATATGTCTGTTATATATGAGCCACCTCAAAACAGAAAGCCAGTTCAAACTTATGTTTTAGAGTATGATGACGAAGTAATAAAAGAGGCAATAACAAAAGAGTTAGAAAGAAATGGACAGGTATTTTATCTATTTAATAATGTAGAAAAAATAGCAAGAAAAGCAGACTTTATTTCAAAACTTGTACCGGAAGCTAAGGTAGTTTTTGCACATGGAAAAATGACAGGACAAGAAATTGAAAACATTATGCAAGATTTTATTGACCACAAAGTTGATGTTTTAGTTTGTACTACAATATTAGAATCTGGAATAGACATTCCAAATGCAAATACAATAATTGTTGAAAATGCTGATAGATTAGGATTAGCACAGCTATATCAAATAAGAGGAAGAGTAGGAAGAAGCGACAAACAGGCTTATAGCTACATTACTTATAGAAGAGATAAAATGCTATCAGAAGTTGCTGATAAAAGGCTAAAAGCAATAAAAGAATTTACCGAATTTGGTTCAGGCTTTAAAATTGCTATGCGTGATCTAGAAATAAGAGGAGCAGGAAGCTTGCTTGGAGAAATTCAGTCTGGTCACATGGAACAAGTTGGATATGATACATATTGTAAACTATTAGACGAAGTTGTAAAAGAAATGCAAGGCGAAAAAGTGGTTGAAGAAAAAGATGTTCAAATTGACATCGTTCTTTCAAGCTATATACCAGAAAATTATATAGAAGATAGCGCACAAAAAATTGAAGTTTATCAAGACATTGCTTTATGCAAAAATGAAAAAGACATTGAGGATACAATAGATGAAATAATCGATAGATTTGGAACAATGCCACAAGAGGTAGAAAACTTAATTGAAATTGCAAGAATTAAGATTTTAGCAAAGAAAGCGGGTGTCATTAAAGTAACTCAAAATGGCGCAAACGTAGTTCTATTGCTAGACAAAGACAACATAAAGATTACACCAGATGTAATTTCAAAATTAGTAGAAAAATATGGAAATAAATTAAGATTTTCACCAGGAGTCGATCCATATATAACATTAAATACAAATGAAAAAGATGAAACAAAATTTATTGCAATTGTGAAAGAATTGTTAATTTCAGTTAGTGTAAGTTCAAAAATAGAAGGTTAGTGGAGGAAATATGCAAGTTATTACAAGTAAAGATAATGAAATAGTAAAAAAAATTAGAAAGTTAAAAGAGAAAAAATACAGAGATGAAGAAAATGTATATGTAATAGAAGGAATAAAAGTAATTGAAGAAGCGATAAATGAAAATGTAAATATCAAAAAAATAGTTATATGTGAAGAGTGCATAGAAGCGGGAAGTATTGCTCAAAGCACTTTATATGAAATTGCAAAATTTGATTGCATATATGTATCTCAGAAAGTTTTTAGCATTTTAACTGATGTTGTTGCTCCACAAGGAATACTTGCAATAATTGAAAAGCCTGATAAAAATCAAAAAATAGATACAACTGCAGATCTTATTTTAGCACTAGATGGAATTCAAGATCCAGGTAATTTAGGAACAATTTTAAGAACTGCAGATAGTGTAAATTTGAGGCAAATATTAGTAACTAAAAATACTGCAGATGCATATAATCCAAAGGTTGTAAGGTCTACAATGGGGGCTATTTTAAGAGTAAATATAGTAGAAACAGATAATCTAGTACAAACTTTAAAAGGTTTAAAAAAGAATAAATTTAAAACTGTTGTAACTTCTTTAGATACTAATAATAGCATTTATGATGTTGATTATAACAAAAAAGTAATAGTAATTGGAAATGAAGCAAATGGTGTAACAAAAGAAGTTCAAGAAATTGCTGATTATAAAGTGAAAATTCCTATGCTTGGAAAAACGGAAAGCTTAAATGCATCTGTTGCAACAGGAATAATGCTTTATGAATATGTAAGACAAAAAATTAAATAAAGAGAAAAGGGACTGAATAAAGTTAAATTATTCAGTCATTTTTTATAAATATTGCTGTAAAATATTGACAATAAAATAATTTTATTATAAAATACAAACAAAGTTTTGTGGTAGTGGGAGAAATTAAATGAAAGTAATAACCTTATGTGGCAGTATGAAGTATCAAAAAGAAATGATGATAGTTGCAGAAAAAATGGCACTTGATGGTAATTGTGTTCTTACTCCAGTTTATGCAACTTCAGAAAATAGCAAAAGAACAGAAAAGCAATTAATAAATTTAAAAGAAGAACACTTTAAAAAGATTGAAATATCTGATGCTATTTTAGTGGTAAATGTAAATAATTATATTGGTGACAGTACAAATTTAGAAATAGAGTATGCTAAAAAGTTAGAAAAAGAAATCATGTATTATACTGATATAGTTGAAAAATAATAATTTCATAAAAATTATTGACATAATGAATACTTTTGATTTATTATGAATATAATTAAAGTAGATATATAAATATCTATTTACAGTTGAAAATCAGGTGAACCCTACCAATAAGTGGGAACTGTAAAATCAAAGGTAAGAATCTTAAGGTTCTTACCTTTTTACTTTAATATAATAGAAGAAAAATGTAAACAATACCAAGATTTAAGAGAATAAAATGTAAATATATAATTTAAAAGATAAACTAGAATATTTAGATGAAGTTGCAAATTTAGAATATGAAGAATGGGCGGACAATAAAGAAGAAAATAAGAATGAAAGAATTGAAAGGAAAAAAGAAAAGATTTGTAAAATGTTTTTAGATAAATCTTTTTGTAAATTAATTTTGGTAGATAAAGAAAAATTAATAGGATTTATTTCAATTTTTCCACATGATTGTGATGAAGAAAAAGAATTAACACCATGGTATGCAACAATGTATGTAAAAAAAGAATATAGAAATCAGGGGTATTCTAAAATACTAAATCAAGCAATATTGAAAGAAGCAGAAAATAGAAACTTTAAAGTGCTATATTTAAAGACAGATTTGAAAAATTACTATGAAAAGTTTGGAGCTGTATTCATTAAAAAATTAAAAACAGGAGAATCTCTATATAAATTTGAAATTGGTAAATAAAAAAGTTATAAATCAAGAGGAGATATCATTGCAGATATTTTCTCTTATTTTTATAAAATTTATAGTAATTTGTAACGAAATAAGCTTTAATACGTCATATATGTAAAGGAGGATAACAGTTATGCAGGATATTGAACAAATATATAAAGAATATTTTGAAACAGTAAACAAATATTTATTCTGTTTAACGCATAACAATGATATTTCCGAAGAACTTACTCAAGAAACTTTTTATAGAGCTGTAAAGAAAATCAATACATATAAAGGAAACTGTAAAATGCAAGTTTGGTTATGTCAAATTGCTAAAAACTTATGGTATGACCAATGTAGAAAAAATAAAAAAATGGCAGATATTCCAGAAGATGAAATGACCATTGGACAAGCAATTAATTTTACTGAAGAGCAAGCTATTGCAAATGATGAAAAAATTTCTTTATATAAAAAAATGCAGAAATTAGATGAAAAAACAAGAGAAGTTATGTATTTAAGAATAACAGGAGAACTAAGTTTTAAGGAGATTGGTACTATTTTAAATAAAACAGAAAATTGGGCAAGAGTAACCTTTTATAGAGGAAAAAATCAATTAAAGGAGGTTGATGAATTATGAAAGAAAATAAAGATTGCAAAATTGTTCAAGATTTATTACCAAATTATATTGAAAAACTTACAAACAAAGAAACCAACGAATATATCGAAGAACATCTAAAGGAATGTTCTGAATGTAGAGATGTATTAGAACGAATGAGAAAAGACATAAATGTAGAGGATAAAAAAATAGATAAAAGAGAAGTAAAATACATAAAAAAATTTAGTAATAAAATGCGAATACTAAAATTAATATTACTTACTTTAGTATTGATATATATTGCTGTTGTGCTAAGAAGAACATTTATAATGTTTTCGCTAGGAAAGAAAGCTACAGAAAATCAATTATATAGTAATTATTATGCTAAATTACATTCATATCAAGGAGATTCTCTAAATATAATTGAAAGTTATAATAAAGGCGAGGATCATTTAACAACAATGACAAGTTTTTCAAACGAAAATCAAATTCGAAAAGTAATTTATTATGAAAAAGAAAATGAAAAAATATCTCTTACAGAATTTGATGGCAAGAAAGTGCTTGGTAATTCTGAAAATGCGGTACTCTCACATATAATGCCTGTAACTTATGTATCAAATTCGTTTTTAATAAATATGCAATTTGCACTTTTTAATGGGATAGATTCTACATATTGTAATGGAAAAGAATGCTATGTCATAAAAGGCGAAAACTATGAATGGTATATAGATAAAGAAAACGGTTTAGCCACAAGAATGATACAAAAAGTAGAAAAAGGAGTTACAAGGTCAGCTGACTTGATTGTTGACTATGAGTATAAATTTAACACAGTTACTGATGAAGAAATAGCAAAACCAGACACAACAGGATATGTTGCTAAAGAAAATTAAAATCAAAAGATAAAGGGCTAATTAAATTTTAGCCCTTAAATTTATATCTATTTTAAAAATCACAGTTATTTGGAGTTCTAGGATAAGGAATAACATCTCTAATATTTTCCATACCTGTTATATACATAAGAAGTCGTTCAAATCCTAAACCAAATCCTGAATGGATATTTGAACCATATCTTCTTAGGTCTAAGTACCAGTATAAAGGTTCTTTTGCAATTCCCATTTCATCCATTCTTTTAACTAGTTTATCATAGTTTTCCTCTCTTTGAGAACCACCCATAATTTCACCAGCACCAGGAACTTCAAGGTCAACACCTGCAACAGTTTTGCCATCTGGATTTAATTTCATGTAGTATGATTTTATATCTTTTGGCCAGTTCTTTACAAATACTGGACCATTAAAGTATTCTGTTATATATTTTTCATGTTCTTTTGCTAAATCTTCACCATAATCTGGTTTAAATTCCCATTCACGGTCAGCTTTTTTTAAAATATCTATAACATCATGATGATCAATTCTAACAAAATCAGTAGTTAAAAGTTTTGTTAATTTTTCTTTTAATCCGTTTTGAATGAATTTATCACAAAAATCAATTTCTTCAGGACATTTATCAAGAACTTCTTTTACAACAAATTTCATGAAATCTTCTTCAATATCCATAAGTCCATCTAAGTCACAGAAAGATATTTCAGGTTCAATCATCCAAAATTCATTTGCATGAGTTTTTGTGTTTGAATCCTCACTACGAAGAGTAGGACCAAATGTGTATATTTTTCCGAATGAGCTTGCAAAAGTTTCTCCATGTAATTGACCAGAACCTGTGATATAAGCTTTTCTACCAAATAAGTCTTGAGAAAAATCTGTTTTTCCATCTTTTTTAGGAAGTGGTTCATCTAAATTTAAAGTAGTTAATTTAAACATTTCAGCAGAACCTTCGCAGTCGGCACAAGTAATTATAGGAGTGTGAACATAAACATATCCATGGCTTTGGAAATATTCATGAATTGCAAATGCTGCAACACTTCTAATTCTAAATACTGCAGAAAATGTATTTGTTCTAGGGCGAAGATGAGCAACTGTTCTTAAGTATTCAAAAGAATGTCTTTTCTTTTGAAGAGGATAGTCCGCATCAGAAAGATTGAATATTTCGATTGAAGTTGCATGCATTTCAAATGGTTGCTTTGCATTTTCAGTTTTTACTATTTTTCCTGTTGCTATAATTGTAGAGCTGATTGTAAGTTTGCATATATCTTCAAAATTTGAAAGTTCATTATTAAAAACAATTTGTAAATTATTAAAATATGAGCCATCATTTAATTCAATGAAGCCAAATGTTTTAGAATCTCTAACAGTTCTAACCCAACCAGAAATTGTAACTTCATTATCAATGAAATCTGCTTGTTTTTTGTATAAATCTTTTATTGAAACTTTGTCCATATAAATCACCATAATGTAAGAAAAACTTACATCCCTTCTTGTTTTAAAATTTACAAATTATTACTATTCTAAATAATTAATACAGAAATTATACGCCCGAAAGCCAAAAAAATCAATATTTTGCGCAATTTTTTTTGATTATTGTTGACAAAAGAACAAACGTTTGATAAAATATCAACTATTAATAAACAAAAAACTCAAAAACAATAGCTTTTTGTACTTTTTTGTGGTATCATATATAAGCATTAATATAAATTAAAAACTAAGTGTTAATAATTTAGGAGGCATATAATGGCAAACGAATATAGAACAAATAATTGTGGTGAATTAAGAATTGAAAATGTAGGCCAAGTAGTAAAACTTGCTGGTTGGATACAAAGAATTAGAAATCTAGGCGGAATGACATTTATTGATTTAAGAGATCAATATGGAATAACTCAAATAGTACTTTCAACAGATGAACTTAAAAACCAAGCAAATGAACTATGCACAGAGTGTGCAATTTCTGTGGAAGGTAAAGTTGTAGAAAGATACAGCAAAAATTCTAAAATCCCTACAGGCGATATAGAAATAGAAGCACAAAAAATAGTATTACTTGGAAGCTGTGAAAGAGAATTACCATTTGAAATAAACTCAGAAAAGGTAGATATCAGCCAAGTAAGGGAGGACTTAAGACTAGAATACAGATTCTTGGACTTAAGAAATGAAAAAATACATAACAATATTTTACTTCGTTCTAAAATAATGAAAACAATAAGAAATAAAATGGATGAAATGGGCTTTGCTGAAATTCAAACACCAATACTTGCAAATTCTTCACCAGAAGGTGCAAGGGACTTTTTGGTACCAAGCAGATTGCATCCAGGGGAGTTTTATGCTTTGCCACAAGCTCCACAACAATTTAAACAATTATTAATGATTTCAGGTTTTGATAAATATTATCAAATAGCACCATGCTTTAGAGATGAAGACCCTAGAGCAGATAGAGCTCCAGGTGAATTTTACCAAGTTGATTTTGAAATGGCATTTAGTACACAAGAAGATGTATTTAAAGTTATTGAAGAATTAATACCAACAGTATTTAAAACTCATACAAATTGGAAGGTTGATGAAGCTCCGTTTGTAAGAATTCCATATAGAGAAGCTATGGAAAAATACGGAAGTGATAAACCTGATTTAAGAAATCCATTAATAATTCAAGATGCCACTGAAATATTCAAAAATACTGAATTCAATGCATTTAAAGATAAAACAATAAAGGCTATAGTTGTACCAAATGGTGCTACTCAAGGAAGAAAATTCTTTGATAATATGACAACTTATGCAGTAGATGAAGTTGGAGCAAAAGGCCTTGCTTGGGTAAAAATTGAAGAAGGAAATGTTCCTCAAGGTGGAATTGCAAAATTTATTACAGATGAAGTACTAGAAGGACTAACAAACAAGCTTGGTGTAAAAGCAGGGGATAGCATATTCTTTATAGCAGATAAATTTGAACAAGCTCAAAAAATAGCAGGGCAAGTAAGAATTGAACTTGGAAATAGACTAGACTTATTAGAAAAAAATGTATACAGATTCTGTTTTATAGTGGATTTCCCGATGTATGAATACAATGAAGATGAACAAAAAATAGACTTTAATCATAATCCATTTTCAATGCCACAAGGTGGATTAGAAGCTTTAGAAAACAAAGACCCATTAGACATCTTAGCATATCAATATGACTTAGTATGCAATGGCTATGAAATGGCGTCAGGTGCAGTAAGAAATCATGATCCAAAATTAATGGTAAAAGCATTTGAAATTGCAGGATATGATGAAAAAACTGTTGAAGAAAGATTTGGAGCTTTATATAAAGCATTCAAATATGGAACACCACCACATGCAGGTGCTGCTCCAGGACTTGACAGAATGGTAATGTTAATTGCTGATTCTCAAAATATAAGAGAAGTAATAGCATTCCCTAAGAATAAAAAAGCTCGTGATGCTATGATGAATGCACCAAGTAGAGTTGACCAAAAGCAATTAGATGATGTTCATATAAAAATAAAAGAAGAAGATATATCAAAAGAAGAATAAAATAAAAAAATAAAAGATATAAATCATAATCGATTTATATCTTTTAATAGTTCTTATCTAAATGTATAATAATATCTCTTAAAAGTCTTTTATCTTTTTTAGAAAATTCTGATAATAAATTTAAAAGACCAGTATCTAATGTATCTTCTTTAAAATCTAAAACATCCTCAAATAAAGTATTTGGTGAAACTTTTAAAAAGTTACAAATATTTATAATTGTAGGAATACTGCCAATATTTCGACCATTTTCAATATTACGAAGTAAATCAATTGAAACACCAATACTTTCTGCTACAAATTCTTGTGTGTATCCTAATTTTCTTCTAGCTTTTTTTACTTGGGTTCCTAAAACATCTAATATATCTTGATTTGTTACTTGCAACTTTTACACCTACTTTCTATAGACAAGATTTTAACATTATATTGTTTTAATAAAAAGTGACTAAAACTAATAAAAAAACGGAAAAATGTTTTAAAACTGGTAATATTATGCCATTATATAAGAAAAATATTCAAAAGAGATATTTTTTAGAAGAGGTATCTTTTGGAAATTATAAAAATAACTACCTTTTACAGGTAGTTATGTGCGAAATAATAATTGTATGTATAAAATTTATAAAGCTCCTAAGAGGAATCTTGTTCGACAGCGGTAATTAAATATCGTTCTAACTTAGAATAGTATTTGGCATTGATTAAAAAATTACAATTACTGATGATTTTATTTTTTAATTTGTAAGAATTACAATGTTCAACATGGCCGAGCCAAGAATTTAAAGATTGCATTGCAAAATTCAAATCTAATTTATGACTATCATATAAATGGTTCCAAACATTCACATTTTTGTTCATTTTCTTTTTTGAATTGGTTCTTAGCAAAATATGAGTTGTAAAAATTCTGTACCCACAAAAATTTACGCCCATAGAATATGGATAATACTTTGATTTACTATTTAATTCAAGGTGTAAATGAGTATTTAAAAATTTAGATATTTTATTGAGTAATAAAATACATTCTTTTTTTGTTTTTAATAAAATAATAAAGTCATCCATATATCTAACATAATATTTATGGTAAAGAGTACGTTTTATAAATTGGTCAAGCTCATTTAAATAAATATTTGCAAAAAACTGACTTGTATAATTTCCAATGGGAATACCGATAACTTCTTTTTCTGGTCTGCCATCAAAAATAAGAAGTTTTGTAAATTCTAAAAGCTTGGTATCTGATATATATTTTTGCATAATTTTAAATAAGATATTGGAATCTATACTATAAAAGAACTTTTTTATGTCACATTTTAAAATCCAAAAATCGCCATAATTTTGTTTGAATTTTCTCATATATTTTTGAACTTGAACCACTGCTTTGTGAGTGCCACGTTCAGGTATACAAGCAAATGTGGTGTTAACGAATTTTGGCATAATGTAGGGCTTTATAAATTCTTCAACATACCATTGATGTACAATTCTATCGGTATATGGAAGAGCTTTTATAATTCGTTCTTTAGGTTCATAAATTTTAAAGCTATGATATTTTCCAACATGATAGGTGTTGCTTAATATCTTATTTTGCAAATTAATTATATTGTTTTCAAGATTAAGTTCAAAATTTATAAGCTCTGTTTTGTAAGTCTTATGCTTTCTTGCTCGCAAGTGTGCTTCGTAAAGTTTTTCAAAAGTGAGATTTTTGTAAAAACAGTTTTTTATCTTTTTTGACATGAATTTACCCAACCTCCTAACATATTACATACTGAAGTGATAAGCTTGCACCAAGTTTCATAATTTTGCAAGTTTATATATTTATATTTGTAAGAAAGGCGAGAGTGAACTTTTAGTAAATCTAAATTAATATCTAAATCATTCAGATGTTTTAATTTATCAGATTTATTGTAACTCTTAATTGTACACATAAGTGAACGAAGACCTCCATATAATGATTGTTTGATTTCTGCTACAAGAGCGAAATTTTCACATCTAGGAAATTTTCGAACTAAATCGTTTGTATAGTAAACAAGTTCTAAATATTTTTGATATATTATAAGACCGATTATTACTTGAACCCATTGTTAAATCTCCTTTTCATCCATTATAGAAATAGCTTCTTGTTGCAACTTAATAAGAGTGTCAAAGGCTTCGCTAATAGATAGGTTATCTATATCAAGGCCTACAAGTTCTGTTGCAATTTGTTTGAATTTAGAAAAGGAAATATATTCTTCAGGGGAAGTTGCTGACAAAATATTTTCAGAAGGAACGATAGATATATCGTAATCAGATGTTTTTAATATAGATAAATATTTTGTAAGTGAAGTTTCAGGAAAACCGCATTTCACAATTGTTGAATTTAAATTTCCAAGTTTTAAATCTAACAATTTTGACATGACTCTTGCATCTTCATCTAGAAATATATAAAAGAATCCATTTTTGAATAGATAGAATTTGCTACAATCTTGAACTTTTAAAGAAATATAATTTTTGTATAATTTACTCATAATAATACTTTCACCTTTCAAAAAATTATTTCAGTAAGTTTTATATAAAAAACTATCTGAAAAAATTTACAATATTTTACATTTTTAAAAGATTATATCTGTTAAAAATTTAAATTTGAACCACTAAAACAAGTTAAAAAAACAACTATAAGTAGTGATTAAAATAATTTAGCAATCAATGTATAATAATGTCGAAAGGTGGTAAAAATGAGTTGCTTCAATAAGTTTGGAAAAAGAGAAAAATTTGTAGATAAAACATTAAGCATAGATGAAGAATTATATAATGAACTAAGTAGGCTTTCTTCAGAAGTATATATGGCATCAATTAATAAGCTTGTAAATTCAGCTATAGAGGACTTGGTAGAAAAAGAAAATATAATAATATACCAACGAAAAAATGCATTATGCGTAACAAGATCTTTTTGTATAAAAGAAAGTTTAATTATAAAACTAACAGAGCTAAAAACAAAATATAGATTATCAATAAATCTACTTGTAAATATAGCAATTAGAAATGCCATTTTAGAAGAAGAAAGGGAAAATAGACTAGAAGAGCTAGAATACAAAAAATAAATACATAAAATTTTAGCAAAGACAACGAATATACTTGATATTTGTTGTCTTTTTTAGTAAAATGGTATAGTAAAAAAAGAAAAATAGAAAGAGTAAATATGAAAAATATAAAAGACTATGATTTAGATGAACTAAAGCAGGAACTAATTTCAATAGGAGAAAAAAGCTTTAGAGCAGAGCAAATTTTTAAATGGCTTTATCAAGATAAAGTAAAAGATTTTTCGGAAATGACAAATCTTTCTTTAGAGCTAAGAGAAAAGCTAAAAGAAAATTATACAATATGTAATTTTAATATTTTAAAAAAGCTTGAATCTAAAGATGGAACAAAAAAATATTTATTTGATATTTTAGATGGCAATGCAATTGAGTCTGTTCTTATGGAATATCATTATGGAAAATCAATTTGTGTTTCATCACAAGTTGGGTGTAAAATGGGATGCAAGTTTTGTGCATCAACAGGAATTCCTTTTATAAGAAGTTTAACAGCAGGCGAAATTGTAGAACAAATATTAGCAGTAGAACAAGATACTGGTGATAAAATTTCAAATGTAGTGTTTATGGGAATTGGAGAACCATTAGATAATTATGATAATGTTATAAAAGCAATCAAAATACTAAATAATCCAAAAGGATTAAACATTGGTGCAAGACACATAAGTGTATCTACAAGTGGTTTAGTTCCTAGAATATATGATTTAGCAAATGAAAATATTCAATGCACTTTGTCTATTTCATTACATGCAAGCAATGACGAAAAAAGGTCAAGTATGATGCCAGTAAATAATGCATATAATATAGATACTCTTATGAAAGCATGCAAAGACTACATTGCAAAAACAAATAAAAGAATTTCATTTGAATATGCACTTGCAAAGGACAATAATGACAATCTAGATGATGCAAAAGAATTGGTAAAATTATTAAAAGGAATGCTTTGTCATGTAAATTTAATACCAATTAATAAAATTGAAAACGGAAAATTTACTAAAAGTTCAAATGAAAATATTATGAAATTTAGAGATTATTTAAATGACCATGGAATAGTTGCAACAATAAGAAGAGAACTTGGTTCTGATATAGATGCAGCCTGTGGACAGTTAAGAAGAAAAAATTTAGAAAAATAAATATAAATCTCTTACAAAGATGGGAGTGATGAAGATGCAGATATTTGCTAAAACTGACATAGGAAGACAAAGAAAAATAAATGAAGACTATTTTTATGTACCTGAACAAAATCAAAAGATAAAACTATTTATATTAGCAGACGGAATGGGAGGATATAGTGCAGGTGAAGTTGCAAGTAAAATGGCAACAGAAGCAGTAAGAGATTATATATTTGAACATTTTGAAAAGGCAAAAACAAGCAAAGAAACAATTGAAGCAATGCTACAAGAAGCTGTTGATTACGCAAATAACAAAGTGTATATAAAGTCTGTTGAAGATACTGATATGACCGGAATGGGAACAACTTTAGATGTATGCTTAATATACAATAGCAAATTATATATTGCGCATATTGGTGACAGTAGAGTTTATAGAATAAGAAAAGACTTCCTAAGAAAAATAACAAGAGATGATAGTTATGTTCAAACTTTAATTGAAGATGGAACAATAACAAAGGAAGAAGCTTTCAATCATCCAAAGAAAAATATGATAACAAAAGCTGTTGGCTGTGAGAAAAAAGTAGAAGCAGAAATTTATAGCAAAACTTTCATAAAAGGTGATATATTATTAATGAATTCTGATGGTCTTACAAATATGATAAAAGAAAATGAAATATTTGAGATTATCAAAAAATATAATATAGAAGAAAGCAAAGATGACATTGCAAAAATATTAGTAGAAAAAGCAAATGAAAATGGTGGACTAGATAATATCACTGTAATTGTAATAAATAATCAGTAAGTAAGTGCGAAAGAAAATAGCGAAGTGAGAAAGGAACTTTAAAAAATTATGAATATAATAGGAAGAACTATTGCAAATAGATATGAGATTATTAGCAAAACTGGTGTAGGAGGAATGGCAACAGTTTATAAGGCAAGAGATACTATATTAAATAGAGATGTTGCAGTAAAAGTATTAAAAGAAGAATTCATAACAGACGAAGAATTTATAAAAAGATTTAATTCAGAGGCGCAAGCAGCAGCAAGCCTAACTCATGCAAATATAGTATCAATATATGATGTAGGAAATGAAGATAATATATATTATATAGTAATGGAATTAGTAAGAGGAAAAACTTTAAAGCAAATAATAAACGAGGAAGGAGCTCTTCCTTGGAAATGGTCTGTAAATATTGCAATGCAAATAGCTTCAGCATTAGAAACGGCACATAAAAATAATATAGTTCATAGAGATATAAAACCTCATAATATTATAATTACAGAGGATGGAATTGCTAAAGTTACTGATTTTGGTATTGCTAAAGCAGTATCAAATTCAACAATTACAGCATTTGGAACAACAATAGGTTCAGTACATTATTTTTCACCAGAACAAGCAAAAGGTGGATATACAGATGCAAAATCTGATATTTATTCTTTAGGTGTTGTAATGTATGAAATGCTTACGGGTAAGGTTCCGTTTGATAGTGATACATCTGTATCAGTTGCATTAAAACACATGCAAGAAGAACCAGTTGCACCAATGGAAATAAATGATAGTATTCCAAAGGCAGTAAATGATATTATATTAAAAGCAATGCAAAAAGAGCCAATGGCAAGATACCAATCTGCAACAGCAATGTTAAATGATTTAGCAAGAGCTTTAAAAGAACCAGACGGAGATTTTGTAGGTGAAGATAATTTAGATGATGGTCTAACTAGAAGAATGGGAGCAATAACTCCTGAAATGGAAAGAAGTAGCGAAGGTGCACCTAAGAAAAAACAAAATAAATTTGCAAAATTCATGAAAGCTCATCCATCAGCAAAAATTTGGATAACTGTAGCAATTTTATTAATAGTATTTGTAGCAACAATATTAGTTGTATCAAATGTAAATAAAGTATCAGATATTCAAATACCAAATCTTTTAGGACTAACAGAGGAAGAAGCTTCTCAAGTATTAAAAGATGCAAAACTTGTATATGAAAAAGAATCTGAAGATTATAATGCAGACTATGAAGAAGGAAAAATATATGAGCAATCACCTTCATACAAAGCAAATTACAAAATCAAAGAAAAAACAACAATAAAAGTAAAAGTAAGCAAAGGTACAGAAAAAACAGTAGTTCCAAAAACAGTTGGAATGAAATATGAAGATGCAGTAAAAGAACTAGAAGCTGCAAAACTAAAGGCTGAAAAAGTTGAAGAAACAAGTAAAACTGTTGAAGAAGGATATGTAATCTCACAAGAAGTTGAAGCGAATGCCACAGCAAACGCAGGAGATACAATTAAAATACATGTAAGTATTGGAACAGGAATACCACAAGTTGTAATGCCAAATGTTGTTGGATATTCAGAAGAAAATGCAAAAAATACTTTAAATGGTAAAAACTTAGTAGTAACAGTAGAATATTCAGAAGATACAAGCAAAAATAATGGAGAAGTTCTTTCTCAAAGCATAGAAAAAGGCAAAAACATTGATGAAGGAACAGAAGTTACAATTGTTGTAAATAAATTCAGACAAAACAAAACAGCAAAAGTAAAAATTAATGTAAAGACTCTAACAAAATATGAGGAAAATTCAAGTAGTACTGAAGGAACAAATAACAAAAACGAAAAAGTAACAATTACTGTTAATGGAGAAACTAGAACTGGTATAAGTAGATCAGACACAGACTGCGAGATAGAAATATCAGGAAATGATGGGGAAAGAGTAAATGTTTATATAATAATAACATCTGAAGATGGAAAAACAACATACTATTCTTCAAGTAGTCGAACATTAACTTTTGGAACAGATACAGAAATTGAAATAAAATAAAAAAAGTTAAAGCTTAGTCTAAATCTAGATTAGGCTTTATTTTTAGCATTTTAATATGGTAAAATTTATAATAAAATGATATAATAAAAAAGAATGGAGGAAGTTATGCCAGAGGAATTAAGAAAATATTTTTGGGACACAAAATTTGAAGAGTTAGATATAAATAAAAATAGAAGATATATAATTGCGAGATTATATTGCTATGGCGATCTAAAAGCTATAAAATGGATAAAAGAAACATATACTTTAGATGAAATAAAAGATGTTGCAATAAATTATAGAAATTTAAAACCAATTGTTGCAAATTACTTAAAACAGCAATTTAATTTAAAAAAAGAAGAAATGGCATACTATAAAGCTGTGCAAGCAATGAATTATGAATATTGGAGAGTATAAATATGTATTGGAATATTATTGATGAAGAAAGATATAAAATATTGAAAAAAATTTGCAAAAATGTAACTTTAGATGATTACTATATGGTAGGTGGTACTGCATTATCAATACAATTAGGGCTTAGAGAGTCATTTGATTTTGATTTCTGTGTAAGAAGTAAATTTAATAATGATTTATTAGTAGAAGAATTGAATAAAATAGGAAAAGTTGAAGTAAAGCAAAACCAAATTGGAACAGTAGATGTATTACTAAATAATGTTCAAGTAAGTTTTTTCTATTATCCTAATAATGTGTTAAAAGAGTTTATAAAAACAGATGAAATAGAAAATTTAAAAATGGCAAGCATAATAGATATTGCTGCAATGAAAGTTGCTGCAATAGGTGGAAGAGGTGCTAAAAAGGATTTTTTTGACTTATATAATATAATGAATAAAGAAAATATAAGTGTAAAGGAGATAGCAGAGGCTGTTGTTGAAAAATTTGGCATGAATGTAAACTATGTAAATATGATTATGGGACTTAGCTATTTTGATGACGCAGAAGATGAAATATTACCAGAAACATTTGTTGAGTATGATTGGAATGAAATAAAAAAATATTTTATAAATATCCAATCACAATTTAAAGATGAAATTGAAAAAATAATATTGTAAAGGAAAAATATGCAAGGAATAATAGTAGAAAATAAATCAAATACATATAGCATTAAAACAAAAGATGGTAATCTTTTTGAGGCAGTGGCAAGAGGAAAATTTAAAAATGAAAATTTGACTCCTGTTGTTGGAGATAAAATTGAATTTGAAATTTTAAATGAAGCAAAAAAAGAAGCTGTAATTGAAAAAATTGAAGATAGAAGTGTTTATATTAAAAGACCCAAAATGTCTAATATTACACAGCTTATCTTAGTAATTTCTTGTAAACATCCAAAGCCAGATTTATTGCTTTTAGATAAACAATTAGCATTTGCCGAGCTTATAAAAGTAAAGCCAATAATAGTGCTTAACAAAATTGACTTAGATAATAAAAATGAATTTGAAAATATAGAAAAAATATACTCTAAATTAGGGTATAAAGTTATAAAAACAAATGCTAAGGAAAATGTAGGAGTTGAAGAATTAATAAAAGCACTAGAGGGCGAAGTGAGTGCTTTTTCAGGAAACTCTGGAGTTGGAAAATCTACATTAATAAATGCAATTTTTGAAGATACAATTACACTAGAAGGAGAAATAAGTCTTAAAAATAAGCGTGGAAAAAATACAACAACAGGAACAAAATTGTATGAAATAGAAAAAAATACATTTGTGGCTGATACTCCAGGATTTTCAACATTTGATATTTATGAAATTAATTATAAAGAATTGTATAAATATTTTATAGAATTTTATAAATATGAAGAAGATTGTGGCTTTGTAGGTTGTAGTCATGTTGGAGAAAATGACTGTGGCATAAAAAAGGCTGTCGAAGAAGGAAAAATAGATAAACAAAGATACGATAACTATGTAAAAATTTATAAAGAGTTAAAAGATAAAGAAGATAATAAATATAGATAGGAGTTAAAAGATGGTACAAGTAGGAACATCACTTTTAAATGCAAACGAAAATAAAATCTTAGATATAATTCATAATTTAGATAATGCAAAAACAGACTATTTCCATATAGATGTAATGGATGGAGAATTTGTAAAAAATGACACTCATGATAAAATGCTTACAATTTGTGAATATATAACACATGTAAGCAGAACTCCAATGGATGTACATTTAATGGTTAAAGATGTTAAGAATTTTGTAGATAGCTATGCAATATTTAATCCTAATACTATCACTTTTCATTATGAAGCTTGCAAAGATGAAAATGAAGTTATGGAATTAATTAAATATGTAAAAGAAAAAGCAAGAAAAGTAGGCCTTGCAATAAACCCAGAAACACAATTAGAAAAAATTAAAAAGTTTTTACCTTATGTGCATGAAGTTCTAGTAATGACAGTTGTTCCAGGAGAAGGTGGACAAAAATTAATTCCAGAAACAATAAATAAAATAGAAGAATTATCAAAAATAAGAGATGACGAAAACTTAGATTTTGACATTGAAGCAGATGGTGGAATTAATGTGGAAAATTCTGATGAATTAAAAGAAAATGGGGCAGATATATTAGTTGCAGGAAGTGCTATTTTAAACTCAAAAAACTATAAAAAAACAATAAAAGATTTGAAAATATAAAAAGCTTTTAGCTAGAAAATATCTAGCTAAAGGCTTAATCTCTTGTTATGCTTAGAATAATTAAAAAATTATTTACTTTTGTTAGCAAGTTTTTGCATAAAAATTAATAATTATTCTTGAGTTCTACAATCTGGTCTACAGTTAGGCCTGCAATCTGGATCTGGTTTACAAGGCTTTTGGCAGTCAATGTCTGTACCTTTTAAACAATTTCCTTTTTTATGACATTCTGTGCAGATTTTTGCATGTTTTACATTATCAACCCAAATTTCAACTTCATATAAACGATTAGCGCATAAAGGTCCGAAAACAAACTCTCCGCAGGTATTAGTAAAAGTGTGGGAAACAGGTTTTTTTACCTCTTTACCCATTCTGTTTTCGACTTCAATTAGTTTTACAACAGCATCGGCAATAGGCTCTTTGTAGCTATCTCTAACTATACCATAAATGACGTTTCTATTGTCTTCTGGCAAAGTTATGTCTAGATCATATTGTTTTCCTGTCTCCATAACTCCGTCAATATTAATAACTGGGCATATATTCTTGTCGTATTCCATAAAAAAACTTCCTTATAATTTATTTAGGTTTAAAGGTACCTATAACCATCTAATATATAATATGAATTTTCATTTTCTATTGTGATTTTTTTATAAAAGTCATATAATATCATATACAATACAAGAAAGGAATTTGATAATATGGATTCAAGACCAATAGGAATGTTTGACTCAGGCGTGGGTGGATTAACTGTGTATAAAGAGGTAAGAAAAATGTTCCCTGGAGAAGATATAATATATTTTGGAGATACAAAAAGCTTTCCTTATGGAAGTAAATCAAAAGAGGCGATAATATCTCTTGCAGAAGCGGGAGTAAGATTTTTGATTTCACATAATGTTAAGCTAATAGTTGTAGCATGTGGAACTGCCACAAGTCAGGCATTAGATACTTTGAAAGAAGAATTTGATATTCCGATAATTGGAATAATAGAACCAGCCGCAAAATTTGTAGCAGAAGATGGCAAAGTAAAAAATGTTGGAGTAATGGCAACAGCTGGAACAATTAGAAGTAATTGCTGGAAAAAAACTTTGCTAAAATTAAACCCTGATTTGAATGTAGAAAATAAGGCTTGCCCAATGCTTGCACCAATGGCAGAAGAAGGCTGGACAAATAATGAAATTGCAAAATTAGCAGTACATGAATATATAAAGGACTTTGGAAAATTAGATGCACTTATTTTAGGCTGTACTCATTATCCACTTTATACAAAAATATTAAAAGAGGAACTCCCAGATACAAAAATAGTAAATCCTGGAGAAGTTCTAGCTCAGTCATTAAAAGAAATTTTAGACAGTAGCAAAGAAAGAAAAGGAACAACAGAAATTTACTTAAGTGACTTGGAATGTAACTTTATAGGGGTTGCAAAAAAGATTTTAAATGTAGATGAATTAGAGGCAAAAAAATGCGATATGTAAAAACTTTCAAAAAACTCTTGTAATTTTAAAGCTTTTGTGTTATCATATTAAATAGTCGATTTATTAAGTCAATAGGGAGGTGCGCAAAGTTATGGCAAAATGTGCAATTTGTGAAAAATCAGTATCACATGGAAATAAAATAAGTATTGCTCGTTCTCATGTTAGTAGAAGAGCTTCTAGAACATGGAAACCAAATCTAAGAAATGTAAAAACTTTAATAGATGGAGAAGTTAAAACAATTCCTGTTTGTGCAAAATGTCTACGCTCAGGAAAAGTTAAAAGAGCTTAATTCTATGAATAGATATAAAATTAAGTGGCATATAAATATGAAGAAAAATTATTTTCTTTATATCTATATGCCACGATTTTTTTAATCTTTGATTCCGAAAATTAATCTTATGAATCCCCTTAAAAATTTAGGAGCCTTTTTTACAACAATCTGCATATATTACCCTCCTTTTCCAAATAACCATGCTATTCCAAGACCTACCAAAACGCAGCCGATGCAAAATAGCCAACCAGTAACAGGAAGTAATAATACAAGTAACATTCCTGCACCAATTCCAAATAAGCATAGTCCTATTGTTTTTTTTAGAGCTTCAAACATTATGTATTACCTCCAGATAATATATAATATTAATTTTATGTCAAAATGTGAATGACTTATGTAGATGAAATTGTTTCAAAATGTTTGTTTTTGTAGTATAATAGCTGTATTGAATTGAAAGAAAATGTAGTTTGAAAGAGTTATTAAATTGTACAAAAATGAGGAGAAAATTAATGAACAAAAAAGATGTAGTAGCCATAATAGAAGAATTAAAAAATATGTATCCAGATGCAAAATGTAGCTTGGATTTTAAAACACCATTTCAAATGCTTGTTGCAGTAGTGCTATCGGCACAATGTACAGATGAAAGAGTAAATAAAACTACACCAAGCATATTTGAAAAATATCCAGAACCAATAGATTTTGTAAATATGGACATAGCTGAACTTGAAAATTTAATTCATCCATGTGGATTTTATAAAACAAAAGCTAAAAATTTAAAAAAGACTGCAGAAATATTAGTACAAAAATATAATAGCATAGTTCCACAAAATATGGAAGAACTAATGAATCTTCCTGGAGTAGGGAGAAAAAGTGCAAATGTTATAATGTTAGAAGCTTTTAACAAGCCACAAGGAATTGCTGTTGATACTCATTGCAAAAGAATATCAAATAGAATGGGATTTTCAAAAGAAAGTGAACCTGAAAAAATAGAACAAGACTTACTAAAAGTTGTGCCAAAAGAATATTATAAAGATGTAAATCATCTATTCATGTGGCATGGAAGAAATACTTGTACAGCGCAAAAGCCAAAATGTGATAGTTGTAAGGTTAGAAAGCATTGCAAAGAAATGAAAAATAAATAAAATATGGAATAAGTATAACGATACTATAAATGGATATGATGATATTGGCTTTAGAATATCAATATATTAACGATAATTGTCGAAAAAACTCATGCGATTATAAAATGAATAAATAAAATGTAATTGACATATACTGTAAATAGCTATATAATAAATATAGTGAAAAAATTAGTAACTTTTTCAAATTAAAGTCACAAAAAAATACTAGGGATCGATCCCCTAGTATTTTTGCTTTTAGTCTTTGTCATCATCTAAAATTAAATAGAGAATGATAAGTACTAAAAGTTTTAGTAACTTCTTCATATAAAGTCACCCCCTTTCTTCCTTTTGAGAACAAAGGAAAGGTTATTATATACTATAAAAAGTGCAAAGTCTGTCGAAGCGTGTAAGATACATTAAAAAAGTTGAAAAAATGAATGAAACTAACATAAAAAAAGATAATAATGCTAAAAGTAAGAATAAAATACACTTCAAAAGGTAGAATAATGTAGATTATAATAAAATAAATATTTGTATAAAAATAACGTAGGAGGAAAATAAAAATGATGAAAGCTGAAAGCCTTGAGGCTGTACACACACACACACACACACACACACACACACACCAATAGTTTAAAAAATAGAAAAGGAATAACATTAGTTGCTTTGGCTGTGACAATAGTAGTTTTACTAATCTTAGCGGGAGTAAGCATAAATTTAGTGTTAGGAGAAAATGGACTAATAACTCAAGCAAAAGAGGCAAGAAAAGAAACTCTGATATCTGAAGAAAAAGAGGGAGTAGAACTTGCAGTGGCAGATGCGAGAACTAAAGAAAATGGATATCAGGAAATAAATGAAAAAAGCTTAAAGGAAGCAATAAACAAACAATTTGGAGATAAAGCCCAAATAATCAATAATGGTGATGGAACTTTTATAGTTAGATTTAATGATTCATTAAGAGAATATAATGTAACTTCAAATGAAATTAAAAATGGAGCAAATTGGAATGAGATAATGAATAGTACAAAAGCTCCGGAAGAACAAACAACACAAGGTGTTATAGGAATAGGCACAGATGGTAAATCTGTTAATATGGATTTATGGGAATTTAATAAAATTGATGGTGGATATGCTTTAAGTTATGAGAGTTCATTAGATGCTAGCAATAAGGTTGCCGGATATAAAGGAACTATTGAGAATGGAAGAATAACTACTAGTGTACCTATGTATATAAAAAGTAGTGAAAATGGAGATAATAATTTTATTAAGGTTATATCTTTAAGAGATACTTTTTTTGGAATAGATACGCTTGAATATCCACCAATAATCCCAACTACTGTTACTAGTTTATATGAAACATTTCAAGACTGTACATCTTTGAAAGAAATGCCAGTTATACCTGATAGCGTAACTAATATGACTAGTAGCTTTTATAATTGTCAAAGTTTAAAAAAATTAACTGATATATCTGATCGTGTTACTACATTGAATTATTGTTTTTATAATATAGCTATAACAGATTTAGATATATGGTTAGGAAAAGAAGTGACTGCAATGCATGCGACTTTCTTAGGATGTAAAAAGTTAGAAAAAATTGAGTCTGAATTGCCTGCAAAATTAAATGATTTAGGTCAAACTTTTGCATATTGTGAAAAATTGAAGAAAGCACCGGAAATACCATATGGAGTACAATCAATGTCAGGAGCATTTCAGTATTGCTTTGAATTAGAAACACCACCAACATTAATTCCTGAAACAGTAACAAATTTACAGTGGGCATTTCAAAATTGTTATGTTTTGAATGGAACGATGGAAATAGAAGGTTGTACAGGAAATAAATTATATAATGGATATTATGATTATGTAGGCGTGTTTGTTGGAGGTTGTACAACTGGTAAACTTACATTAACAAGAACTAAAAATGATACAATACTTGATGACATTATAACACATACTAATAATTCTAATGTAACAATAAAATAGGAATAAAAAATCCTAAAGCTGAGGAGATAACTCAAATTATGGAAGAAAACAAAGATATAAAAGAAGCAAGAAAAGAAGGTATAAAAAGGGGAGAAAAAGGGACGAAAGAAAAGCCAAATCTGAAATTATAAAAGAGTTATACAAAACTAAAATGCCAATCGAACAAATTGCATCAATAGTAAAATTAAAAGAAGCGGAAGTAAAAGAAATATTAAATATAAAATAAAAAAGCGTCACTATATGTGACGTTTTTTATCTTGACTTTTAGTGGAATTAAAGATAATATAATTGTATATAATTTTAGAAAGGAGATTACCATGAAATTCTTAAAAAATTCTAAACTAAAGGTATTTTTAGCTATTGTTTTATTAGTTATATTATGTGGAACATCAGTATTTGCAGAAACTGAAGAACCAGTAAATAATGATGACCAAGTAGTAACTACAAGTGAAGAAGGGGAAGAAGTTACTTCTGAAGGTGAAAATAATCTTGAAGATGAAACAAGTGATTTGCTAACAGAAAATCAAGTGTTAACAGGAGATCAATATTTATTTGACGACAAAGTTGAACTTACAACACCAATTTCAGGAAATGTTTATGTAATTGCAAAAGAAGTAAATGTAGATACAACAATTGATGGAAATGTATTTATAATGGCAAATTCAGTAACATTTGGTGAAAATTGCTACATATATAGTGATGTTTTTGTTATGGGAAATGAAGTAACTGTAAATGGATACATGTATGATTTATACAGTTTATCTAATTCACTAACAATAGAAAAGATGGGCTGTGTAATAAGAGATTTACATACAACATGTGCTAATTTTAAGTTAGCAGGAATGGTTAGAAGAGATGTTTTTCTTTCAGCAGAAAATATTGTAACTGATGATGCAAATGCAGTAATTGGTGGAAATCTAAAATATTCTGCACCAACACAAAATTTCCCAGAATCTATAGTAAAATCAGGAACAATAGAATATACTGAGGAAACAAGTGCAAAAGAAGATGCAAAAAATGTTGTAGTTGACTATGTAAAAAGCTGTGTAATGGATTTATTAGTAGCTTTAATTGTAATAGTAATTATAATATTTGCAATTCCTAAATTTGCTGAAAAAGAAGAAAAACTTCTAAATAACAAAATAGGAAATACTTTAGGATTTGGTGCACTTGCATTAATACTAATTCCAGTATTATGTATAGTTGCAATGTTTACAGTAATTGGAATATTACCTTCAGTTGCTGTTCTATGTGCATATATATTTGCAGTTCAAGTAGCTTCAAGTATAGTATCAATTCCAGTATCTGCATTAATTTGCAAAAAGATTAATAAAGATTCTAAAGTTATTAGAGTTCTAATCTGCTTAGCTTATGTTGTACTTGTATGGATATTAACAAAGATTCCAGTAGTAGGAGCTTTAATTGGATTGCTAAATGCAATTGTAGGAATGGGCTTAATTATTTGTGGAATATTTGTTAAAAAAGTAGAACCAAAAGAAGTAGAAGCAAAGAAAAAGTAATAGAAAAGTCAGAATGACTTTCATATTATATAAAAAAATCTGTAGGCAAAATTAAAGCCTGCAGATTTTTTGGTTACATCATTCCTAATCTTTTTATAATTTTTTTACTTTTTTTCATCATTTTGTCATTGTACATCATTGTGGCACCAAGAGTTAATAAACCACCTAAAATCATTCCTTCTGCAAATTTCATATATGACACCAGTCCTTTCTATAATATAAGTATTATTGTTTAGTATGCCTAATTTTTGACTTAATATACAATTTATAATAAGAATAAGATTCGTAAACTGCAACCAAAAGTAAAAATATAGCAAAGCATTTTCGAAGAATTGTAACATCCAAATTTTTAGAGATATTGGCACCAATAAATGCACCAATTATTCCAAAGACAATAATAAAAATTGAATTTTTTAAATTTATAGTCTTCTTTTTAAAATTAATGAATATACTTACAATAGCAGCAGTTATAAAGAATACTAAATTTGTAGACTGGGCAACGTGTTGCTCAATGTTAAAAAATAAAGTTAAAAATAAAATAAGAACTGAACCTCCACCAAGGCCAAGCCCTGTAAATATTCCAGAAATTATACCAACAATAAATTCAATCATTAACTAAATAAAATTCTTCCTCCTGAATAGATAATAAATATTATAAAAATTAATTTTAAGTATTTTGCATCTAATTTATATAAAAGTTTAGAACCAATGAAACTTCCTAAGACTCCACCTAAAGCACAAATTATGCCGAAGATGCCAATTTATTAAATGACCTTTTTGATAAACAATAGAAGTTGTTATTACCATTGGCAAAATGCAAAATATGGAAGTGGCTCTGGTTTCTTTTTCGCTACCTTCAAAAAGCCTGGCATATATTGGAATAAGCAAAAGTCCACCGCCGGGAAGCAAACATTCCACTAACAAAACCTACAATTAAACCTACAAAAATTTTCTTATACATATTATTAGTATTAAAAATTTTTTCATAAATATACAAAAATGTAACAAAAATGTAATAAAAAAAAGAGGCTGAAGTATTGCTTTTTATAGGTTTATGTATTAAAATCTAATTGAAGTGGTGAAAAGTGGAACAAAGTGGTAGAAATTTGTAGGAGGTGAAGTGATTGCTAATAGGCGAATATGAGCATAACTTAGACGAAAAAGGCAGATTGATAATGCCTGCAAAGTTAAGAGATGACATGGGCGAAAAATTTATAATAACAACAGGATTAGATGGTTGCTTATTTGGATTTTCTATGTCAGAATGGCAAAAATTCGAAGATAAGCTAAAATCACTACCGATTACTAACAAAAATGCCAGAAACTTCACTAGATTTTTCTTAGCAGGAGCTACAGAATGTGAACTTGATAAACAAGGAAGATTCTTAATTTCAGCAAAACTAAGAGCTACAGCATCACTTGAAAAAGAAGCCGTTATAATAGGAACGGGAACTAGAATTGAAATTTGGAACAAAGCTAAATGGGAAGAACAGACAAGCTATGAAAATATCTCAATTGAAGAAATTGAGCAAAACATGCAAGAACTTGGTATATAATTTTTTAAAATAGTTTCTATTTTAAAAATTTTATATAGCTTCTTACCAAAGATTCTTTAAAACACAAAAGAATTAAAACAAACTAAAGCCAAATGTGAACAAAAGAAAAAATTAAAAAGTTTAAACTAAAGACAAAAGTATCCAACACCAAAGAAAAAATAACCTACACAAAACCAAAAAACCAAAGAAAAAATAATTAAAATTTATACAAAAGAATTTTAATTCAAAAGAAAAGTGGTTAAAAAACCAAAGCTAAACTATGTAAAAACAAAAGAATAGTCAACAAAAGATGAAAAAACAAACAAAAGAAAAGATGGCTATGTAGTTGGTATTGTAATAATACCAACTCATTAGGCTATAAAGACAAAAAGTATGAGAGGAAAAATTACAATTGGAATTTAAACATATACCTGTAATGCTAAATGAATGCATTGATGGACTAAAGATAAAACCAGACGGAATATATGTTGATGGCACATTAGGTGGAGCAGGCCATAGCAAAGAAATTGCAAAAAAACTTTCTGATAAAGGTTTGTTAATCGGAATAGACCGTGATGAGGAAGCATTAAATACTGCCAAAGATAGACTAAAAGAATTTTCAAATGTTAAATACGTTCATGGAAATCATGACGAAATAAAGCAAATTTTGCAAGATTTACAAATTGAAAAAGTAGATGGAATATTACTTGATTTAGGAGTTTCTTCATATCAACTAGATGAAAGAAACAGAGGATTTAGCTATATGGGAGAAGCTGAGCTTGACATGAGAATGGATAGGTCTCAAAGCTTAACTGCAAAAGAAGTAATAAATACTTATTCAGAAGAAAATTTAGCAAAAATAATTTTTGAATATGGAGAAGAAAAATTCTCTAGAAATATTGCAAGAAATATCTGCAAAGAAAGAGAAAATTCTCCAATAGAAACGACCGCAAAACTTGTCGAAATTATTGAAAATTCAATACCAAAGTCAAAACAGAATGGCGGACATCCAGCTAAAAGGACATTCCAAGCAATTAGAATAGAAGTTAATAATGAAATAAAACCACTATATGATACAGTTTTGAATTCAATAGATGTTCTTAATGAGGATGGAAGGTTATGTATAATGACATTTCATTCATTAGAAGATAGGGCTGTAAAAGAAGCATATTTGGAAGCTCAAGGACATTGTACTTGTCCAAAGGATTTACCATATTGTGTATGTGGATATAAATCATTAGGAAAAATAATAAACAAAAAGCCAATAGAGGCAACCGAAGAAGAAAAAGAACAAAATTCAAGGTCTAAGAGTGCAAAACTTAGAATATTTGAAAGACACACAAAAGATTAAAATAAAAATGAAAGCGAGGTGAATTTCTAAAAATTATGGCAGCGCAAGGGTTAAGAGCTTCATACGAATATGAAACAAGTCCTAGAAAATTACAACCTGAATACGAACCTAAAAAGAACCCATATAAAAGAAAAAAGAGTTCTTTAAAAACAAAGAAAAAGGCAAGTAAAAAGACAAAAGTTGTAAAAAAAGCAAAGTATAACTACAGATATGTTATATATGTAGCATCTGCTTTTATTATGCTATTTACTATAAGTTACAGAAATTCACAAATCACTGAAGAATACAACGAAAAAGAGAGTATAAAAACTCAAGTAAGCCAAGTGCAAAAAGAAAATGAACAGCTAAGAGTTAGCATTGAAAATAGTTTGAACTTAAATACAGTAGAACAAGAAGCTTCAAACAAATTAGGAATGCAAAAATTAGATAATAATCAAAAGGTATATGTAAATTTACCAAAATCAGATTATATAGAAGCTGTTTCAGAAGAAGTAATAATAAATGATAGCACTTCATGGTTTCAAAATATATTACATAAATTAACACAAATTATAAAATAGGAAAGAAAAATGAAAAAAATACTATTTGTAATGGCAATGGAAAAAGAAGCAATGCAAATTGCCACAAAATTAGAACTACAAGAAATAAAACAAGACACATATAAATTATTTAGAAAAGAAAATATTAGTTTAATTATAGTTGGAATTGGAAAGCAGAGAACAGCTATAAACTTAACTAAATATCTAGAGAATAATGAAAAGCCTGATGTTATTATAAATATTGGTTATGCAGGTTCTACTGATGAAAAAATTGGAACTTGGGTAAATGTAAATAATTCATTTAATTACGAATGGCAAATATTAGATGAAGAAAAATATTCTATTTTAGGACTAGATAAAAAAATTCTAAAAAGCTTTGATAATATAGAAAATTTACCTTGCTATAGTGCTGAAGCTTTTGTAACAAGCAGTAATATAAAAGAAAAAGTTTTATTTGATATGGAACTTCATTCAATATATGCTATTTGTCAAATGTACAATATAGAATTAATTTCACTAAAAAAAGTAAGTGATAATTTATGCTTAGACGAGTACTATAAAAATATAGAAAGACAAAACTTAGAACTAGAAAGTTCACTTGAAATATTAAATAATATAATAAAATTACCTTATGCTGAATAAAATTGCATAAGGTGATTTTTGTATGAGAGAGAAAAAATCTAAAATAAGAAACTTTAAAAATAGAGAACTAAAGAGCAATAAAGACAAAATTAAAAATAGAAAATTGCTAAATAAGAAGAAAAAACAAGATAGAAAAGCAAAGAAAAAGCTGTTAAATAATTCTAAAGCGAAAAAATATGAAATTGAAAAAGGTGGCGAAATTTCTAGAAAAAAGAGAATAAAATTAGCATTAATAGGTTTTTCTTTAGTATTTTTAGCTTTGATTATAAGAGTTGGAGTAATCGAATTTAAAGATGGCGAAAGTCTTGCCTATATGGCGTATTTGCAACAAACATTAGAGCGAAAAATAAGTCCTAAAAGAGGAACTATATATGATGCAACAGGAAAAAATGTTTTAGCAACAAGCAGTAGTGTTGAAACAGTTACAGTAAATCCGTTAAATATAGCAAAAGAAGATAAAGAAAAGGTAAGCAGAAAGCTTGCTGAATTGTTTGATTTGGACTATGAAAAAGTAATAAAAAAAGTAAACAAAAAAACTGCAATAGAAACAATAGTAAGGAAAGTTGAAAAAGAAAAAACAGATGAACTAAGAATATGGCTTGAAGATAATAAAATATCAGCTGGAATAAATATTGATGAAGATACAAAAAGATATTATCCATATAACAATTTAGCATCGCAAATAATTGGATTTTGTGGAAGCGATAATCAGGGCTTAAGTGGAATTGAGGCAATATATGATGAAGAGTTAAAAGGAAAAAATGGAAGTATACTAAAAATGACAGATGCCAAAGGAATAAATATAAAAGATGAAACTGAAATTTATGAAAAAGCAACAAATGGTAATGATTTAGTTTTAGCTTTAGATGCTACAATTCAAGGAATTGCTGAAAAATATTTGTCAGAAGCATGCATTGATAATAAGTGTACAGATGGTGGAAATGTTATTGTGATGAATCCTAAAAATGGTGATATTTTAGCCATTGCAAGCTATCCCGATTTTAATTTAAATGACCCGTTTACAATAAATAATGATGAGCAAAAAGCGAATTGGGAAAGTCTATCTTCTGAAGAAAAATCAAATGCATTAAATGCAATGTGGAGAAATAAAGCAATTTCTGATACTTATGAACCAGGCTCTACATTCAAATTAGTTACAGCTTCTACTGCACTAGATACAGGAATAGTAACAGAAACTGATAAGGAAGGCGAGTTTTCATGTATAGGATATATTGAAATTGCAGGTGTAAAAATGAAGTGCTGGAGATATTATAGACCACATGGTGCAGAATCTTTAAGGCAAGCACTTATGAATTCGTGTAACCCAGTATTTATTGGTCTTGGTCAAAAAATAGGAAAAGAAACATATTATGACTATTTAGAAAAATTTGGATTTTTAAGAAGAACAGGAATTGACCTTCCAGGAGAAGCAGGTTCAATATTCTTAAAGGAAGAAAAAGTTGGTCCTGTAGAGCTTGGAACAATAGCCTTTGGCCAAAGATTTGAAGTTACACCAATACAAATGGCAACAATGGTGTCAACTATTGCAAATGGTGGAAAATATGTGTATCCAAGAGTTGTAAAAGAAATTATAAACTCGAAAACAGGGGAAGTTACTGAAATAGAGCCTAAATTCGGCGAGCAAGTAATATCAGAAGATACAGCAAATAAAGTTTTAAATATGATGCAAAGTGTTGTTGCAGAAGGAACTGGAAAAAATGCACAAGTTGCAGGATATACAGTTGGTGGAAAAACAGGAACATCAGAAGATGGAGTAAATACTGGAAAATATGTTGCATCATTTGTAGGAGTGTCCACAATAGAAGATCCAGAAGTTGTAATTTTAGTAACACTATATAACCCAACAGGAGAAGGAGGACACGGTGGAGGTGGCGTTGCAGCACCAGTTGCAGGCCAAATTTTATCAGAAGTGTTACCTTATTTAGAAATAAATAAAAATGAACAAATAGAAGAAGTAGCAGTTCCTAATATATTAGATATGACTGAAAAAGAAGCAAAAAAATTACTTGAAGAACAAGGCTTAGTTTTAGAAGCAATAGGAGAGGGCGAAACAATAACAAGCCAAGTTCCAAAAGCTCGGAATAAAAGTGAAAAGTGGTACAAATGTTATAGGATATAAATAAAAAAGTGTTCAATATTTCTTAGTTTGTGATATAATGTAGAAAAAATTTTAGGAGAAACAAATGATACGATTATTTTTTATAAAAAACAAATTAAAAAATTCAAATAATCTAAACAATGATAAAAAAATATTAGAAAAATATAAGCAAGAAGCTAAAAAAAGTAAAGATGAAACTTTAGAAAACTTAAAAACATCTAAAGAAAAAGGATTGTCTACCAAAGAAGTTGAAAATAGACGAGAAGCAAATGGTAGAAATATAGTGGTAAAAGAAGAAAAACACTCGTGGTTATACTTTTTTATAAATTCTTTTAAAGATAAATTTATATTAATACTTGTAATTTTAGCATTAATAAACAAATTTGTTGGCGATGATAACCTAGGCTCTATAATAATTCTTGCAATAGGCTTTGTAAGTGCAATGATTAAATTTTTTCAAAACTACTCAACAGATAAATTTAATCAAAAATTAAAAAGTCAAATGTTTTCTAATGCAACAGTAATAAGAAATGGAAAAGAAAAAATTGTAAGAACGGAAGACATTGTAATAGGCGATATTGTCTGTTTAAATGCAGGTGCAATAATTCCAGCAGATGTAAAAATTATTGAAAGTAAGGACCTATTTTTAAATCAATCTGTTTTTACAGGTGAAAGTGCTCCTGTAGAAAAGAAAGATGAATTTATAGAAACAGATGAAATATTTTCTCTTTCAAATATCTGTTTAATGGGAACAAGTGTAATTAGTGGTAGTGCAAGAGCAGTTGTTATAAATACTGGATTTGAAACATATTTAGGCAATATGGGCAAGCAAATTGATAATAAGAAAGAAATTACAAACTTTGAAAAAGGAATGAATAGCATAACAAAATTACTTATAAAATACATGATTGTAGTATCTGTTTTAGTGTTTGTAATTTATGCATTTATTCGTAAGGATTTACTAGAAGCTGTGCTATTTGCACTATCTGTTGCAGTAGGAATTACACCAACAATGCTTCCTATGATAGTAAATGTAAATTTGACAAAAGGAACAAAAACACTTGCTAAAAAGAAAACTCTTGTAAAAAATATTTCTGCAATTCAAAATTTAGGTGCAATAGATGTACTTTGTACAGATAAAACAGGAACTCTAACTTTAGACAAAATTGTTTTGCAAAAATATATAAATGTAGAAGGAAAAGAAGATTTATCAATATTAGAATATGCTTATCTTAACAGCTTTTATGGTACAGGAATGAAAAATTTAGTTGATAGAGCAGTAATTACTTATGGAAATCTTCATAATATAAAAGATAAAATTGAAACTTATGAAAAAATTGATGAAATACCATTTGATTATACAAGAAAAAAGATGAGTGTTGTTGTAAAACATGATGAACATTATAGAATTATTACAAAAGGAGCATTAGAAGAAGTTTTAAAGAGTTGCACTACAGCAAAAATAAATGGTGAGCATCTACCTCTTACAGATGAAATGATAACAAATATTGAAAATAATGCTAAAAAATTGGCTCTTCAAGGAATGCAAGTAATAGCATTAGCATCAAAAAGAGAGTATGTTGGAAAAGATATATTTGGAATTCAAGATGAAGCTAATATGACATTTATTGGATTCGTAGCATTTTTAGATCCACCAAAAAAAGATGTAAAATCTACAATAAAAAATTTGAAAGAATATGGAGTTACAACTAAAATTTTAACAGGAGATAATCAATATGCAACTGAAAATATTGCAAAACTAGTTGGAATTAGACATGATAAAATTTTAATTGGAGCACAAGTTGATAAATTAACAGATGAAGAACTTTCAAAAGAAGTAGAAAATGTAGATATTTTTGCAAGAATGAATCCAATGCAAAAAGAAAGAATTATTAAAATATTAAAGAAGAACGGCCATGTTGTAGGATATATGGGAGATGGAGTAAATGATGCGCCATCACTACATAATGCAGATGTTGGAATTTGTGTAAATACAGCAACAGACATTGCAAAAGAGGCAAGCGATATAATTCTTTTAGAGAAAAGTTTGAAAGTTGTATTTAATGGTGTAATAGAAGGAAGAAAAGTGTATGGAAATATTATAAAATATATGAAAATGGCCTTAAGTTCAGACTTTGGAGATGTATTTAGTATATTTATGGCAAGTATTTTCTTACCATTTTTACCACTTCTTCCAATTCAAATGTTAATACAAGACTTTTTATATGACTTTTCACAAATTGCAATACCTTATGATAATGTAGATAAAGAATTTTTAATAAAACCAAGAAAATGGGATACAAAAGGTCTTGGAACATTTATGAATGTAATGGGCCCAATTAGCTCATTAGTTGATGTTTTAGCATTTTTAGCGTTCTGGTTTATACTAGGATATAATGGAATAGATAAAGAAAGTTATTTCCAAACAGCATGGTTTGTAGAATGTTTAATTAGTGAAACTTTAATAATACATTTTGTAAGAACTGCAAAAACTCCGTTTATAGAGTCAAAACCACATCCAATATTACTTGCATTAACAGGTGTTACAATAGTAGGAACAATTTTTGCACCAATATTACTGCATAATGTAAAATCATTCCATTTTGAAATTTTACCACCAATGTATTATGGAATTGTCGCAGTACTAACAATAATCTATATAATTATTGTTCAATTTGCTAAAAAAATATATATCAAAAAAGTTGGAGAGTGGTTATAAACTATAGCTAAAAACTATATAAAATTAAAAAACTATAGATTTAGTCTATACAAAATTAAAATTTAATTATATAATATACCTGTTAAAATGGCAAAATTATCAACTGATATATGTCATATACATTACCGTAAAAATCGGAAAGGAAGATTAAAAATGAATTTAAAAAAAATTTTAGTAGGAATTGATGGAATCAAAGCAAAAGGAGAAATCGATAGAGAAGTTACATCTATTGAAAATGATTCAAGAAAAGTAAAAGAAGGCTCAATGTTCTTTGCTATAAAAGGCTTTACAACAGATGGAACAACTTTTATTCCAAAAGCTATTGAAAATGGAGCAAAAGTAATTCTTGTAGAAGAAGGAAGCTGTGACTTAAAAAGTTTAAATATACCAGAGGATGTTACACTTTTAGTTGTACCAGATGCAAGATATGCAATGGCAATAGGTGCTTGTAACTACTATGATAACCCATCTAGAAAATTTAAATTAATAGGTGTTACAGGAACAAAAGGAAAAACAACAACAACTTTTATGATGAAAGCAATTCTTGAAAAACAAGGAATAAAAACAGGCTTAGTTGGAACTATTGCAATGTACAGTGGCGATAGAAAAATAAAAGACAGTGATAGAACAACACCAGAAAGCATCGAATTACAAGAAGTATTTGCACAAATGGCTGAAGATGGCTGTCAAGCTGTAATTATGGAAGTATCTTCACAAAGTTTAAAATTAAACAGAGTTGCAGGATGTGACTTTGATATAGCAGTATTTACAAACTTCTCAGAAGACCATATAAGTCCAAAAGAGCATCCAAACATGCAAGACTATTTTGAATCAAAATTAAAATTATTCAAAATGTGCAAATGTGGATTTATAAATATAGATGACTTGCAAGTTTGCAAAGTACCAAAGCTTGTACCAGATTGCAACATAGAAACTTATGGAATTGATAATAGTTGTAAATTACTTGCAAAAGATATAACTATTACAAATTCTTATGTGGATTTTAAAGTAAAAATTGGTGATAAAAATGAAAGAATAAAAGTAGATATTCCAGGAAGATTTACTGTATATAACAGTTTAGCTGCAATAAGTGTAGCATTAAAATTAGGATGTTCTACTGAAAATATACAAGAAGCTTTAGTAAATATTAAAGTTCCAGGAAGATCAGAACTTGTTGATAATCCAAAGGAATTAACTATAATGATTGACTATGCTCATTCGCCAGAAAGTCTTCAAAATATATTAAATGCAGTAAAATCATATACTAGAGGAAGAGTAATTTCAGTATTTGGTTGTGGTGGTGATAGAGATACAACAAAAAGACCAATAATGGGCGAAATATCAGGAAAAACAGCTGATTACACAATAATTACATCTGATAACCCAAGAACTGAAGATCCTCAAAAAATAGTAGACCAAATTGAAGAAGGAATAAAGAAGACAAAAGGAAAATATACTGTTATTGTAGATAGAATTGAAGCAATAAAACATGCTATAGATATTGCTGGAAAGAAGGATA
The DNA here is from genome assembly GCA_934167095.1 of uncultured Clostridia bacterium. Lineage (GTDB taxonomy): Bacteria > Bacillota > Clostridia > TANB77 > CAG-508 > CAG-245. The sequence goes on along the minus strand of CAKPKE010000011.1, from coordinate 10,368 downwards.
TTATAGTACTTGCTGGAAAAGGTCATGAACCATATCAAGAAATAAATGGTGTTAAACATCCTTTTGATGAAAGAATAATAGTAAATCAAATAATGAAAGGCGAAATTTAAGTAAAATATAAATAACAAAGGAGAGAGATGTACAAATTACATCCACTAGAAAAATGGCATATCAAATAAAAATATTAATGCTAGCATTTGCTATTGCTTTTGTAGTAGCACTTGTAGTAATACCAATATTAAGAAGAAAAAAAATTGGGCAAAACGAAAGAGATGATGGACCAAAATCTCATCTAAGTAAACAAGGAACACCTACTATGGGTGGAATAATAATGATAATAACACTATTAGTAATGGGAGGAATATTATTTTATTCGTATTCAAGGTCAACTTCTGCAGAAGAAAGAAATGTTGCATATAATTTAATTCCATTACTTACAGCAACAATAGGCTTTGGATTAGTAGGATTTGTTGATGATTTTAAAAAGCTTATATTAAAAGATACAAAAGGACTAAAACCAAAGTATAAAATGCTAGGACTATTAATAATAGCAGTTGCATTTTCAGTATACTTATGCAAGGTTATGAATATTGGAACAGATATCATAATTCCATTTGCAAAAATAAGTGTAACATTGCCAATATGGGCATATATTCCACTTACAATTTTAGTAATGCTTGCAACAACAAATGCAATCAATTTAACAGATGGAATAGATGGTTTAAGTACATCTGTAACAACAATAATATTAACGTGCCTAACAGTTATAGGAATTATAACTGGGGTAAAAGAAATTGTAATATTTGGTGCAAGTTTAATTGGTATATGTTTAGCATTTTTATTATTTAATCTTCACCCAGCAAAAGTATTTATGGGAGATACAGGTTCATTACTTCTTGGAGGAGCTGTATCTGTAATGGCAATATATTTGAAAGTGCCAATTTTACTAATAATAATCGCTATAATACCAGTTTTAGAAACTCTATCAGACATAATACAAGTAGCTCATTACAAAAGAACTGGAAAAAGAGTATTCAAAATGGCTCCATTACATCATCATTTTGAACTATGTGGATGGAATGAAAACACAATAGTTTCTGTATTTAGTTTAGTAACATTAGTTGCATGCTTAATTGGACTAATTGCTGTTTAATATAAAAGAGAGGAGAACAAATGCAAAAAGTATCTGGGAATAAAAAAATCAAAAGAACGTCAAAGTTCTTAAATAATAAAGTTGACTATATATTAGTTGTAACTGTACTAATACTTTTGTCAATAGGTGTTGTAATGGTACTTTCTGCAAGTGCTCCATCATCATTGTCACAAAATAAAAGTAGTTATACATATTTCTTAAAACAATTTGGCTTCGCAATAGTCGGACTGGGAATTATGTGGTTTACATCAAAAGTAGATTACAGATTTTATAAAAAATACTATTGGATAATATATATTATTTCAGTTGCAATATTACTTTTAGTTTTAATACCAGGGGTAGGAGTTGAAGTAAAAGGTGCAAGAAGATGGATAAAGCTACCAATAATTGGACAGTTTCAACCATCTGAAGTAACAAAAATAGGAATGATATTATTCTATGCTGGATATTTAACAGACCACAAAAATGAACTTAAAGATTTTTGGAGAGGATTTATAAAACCACTAGTTCTATTAGGTATTCCAATTTTAATATTATATGGAATACAAAACCACTTAAGTGTATCAATAGTAATTGCAGCAATAACATGTGTAATGATGCTTATGGCAGGATGTAGAATGTTGCATTTTGTAATAGCAGGAGGAATAGGAGTTGCAGGAATTGTAGCATATTTAGTTAAAAATTTAACTTCTGAATCGGACTCATTCAGAATTGACAGAATTTTAGTATTTTTAAATCCATGGTCTGATGCCACAGGAACAGGATACCAAATGATACAAAGTTTGTATGCTATAGGCTCTGGCGGACTATTTGGAGTAGGTCTTGGAAATAGTAAACAAAAATATTTATATATACCAGAACCACAAAACGATTTCATTTTTGCGATTGTTGCAGAAGAATTAGGATTTGTAGGTTGTGCAGTAATTATATTATTATTTGGAATATTTGTATGGAGAGGAATTGTAATTGCAATGAAAGCTCCAGATATGTATGGAAGTTTAATTGCAGTTGGGGTTACAACATTAGTTGCAATTCAAGCAATAATAAATATAGCAGTTGTTACAGCATCTATTCCAACAACAGGAATGGCTCTTCCGTTCTTTAGTTATGGAGGAACGGCACTTGTCATATTACTGTTTGCAGTAGGAATATTGCTGAACATTTCAAGAGCAGGAAGTAAAGTTTAAATATAGAAAGGAGAATATGATATATTTAAGAAATTAAATATATCATATAAATTTGTAATGAGAGTTATAGTTGCAGCAGCAGGAACTGGAGGTCATATAAACCCAGCAATTGCAATAGCTAATAAAATAAAAGAAAAAGAACCAGATTCAAAAATAATATTTGTAGGAACACCAAGAGGACTAGAAAATGATTTAGTACCAAGAGCAGGTTACGAGTTAAGAACAGTTGATGCCTATGGAATTAGAAGAAAAATAAATTTAGATAATATAAAAAGATTATTTAAAATGTTTAAGGCTGTAAAAGATTCTGAAAAAATTATAAGAGATTTTAAACCAGATGTTGTAATTGGAACAGGTGGATATATATGTGTTGCAGTTGGTACTGCAGCTGTAAAAGAAAATGTGCCAATTGTATTGCATGAAAGTAATGCTTTTCCAGGTGTTGCAATAAAACTTTTAGCAAAAGACGCTTCAAAAGTTTTATTAGGCTTTGAAGATGCTAAAGCTAGAATAAAAGTAGATGCAGTAGTTACAGGAACACCAACAAAAATAACTACTAAAAGATTAAATAGTGAAGAAAAAACTAAAATTAAAGAAAATATTGGTTTGAATACTCAAATTCCAACTGTATTAGTATTTGGAGGAAGCCAAGGAGCTCAAACTATTAATAAAGCAGTAAGCCAAATAATTGAACAAAAACTAAATAAAAAATATCAAATTTTATGGGCAGCAGGAAAGAAAAATTATGATGAACTAAAAGAAAGTTTTAAAACAAAAAATCTTGATATAGAAAATTTAGAAAATGCAAAAATAATGCCGTACATATATAATATGCAAGAGGCTATGGAAATATCTGATTTAATTGTTGCAAGAAGTGGAGCAATGACAATAACAGAAATTTCGCAAATAGGAAGACCAGCAATATTTATTCCATATCCATTTGCAACAGAGAATCACCAAGAGTATAATGCAAAAGTTTTAGCAAATGCTGGTGGAGCCGAAATTATATTAGATAAAGATTTAGAAACAAATAAGTTAAATGAAGAAATTGAAAAAATAGTTTTAGACAGAGTAAAAGTTAAACAAATGAGCGAAAATGCAACAAAGGTTGCAAAACAAAATGTTGAAGATAAAATTTATTATGAAATAAAAGATGCTATTAAAAAGAAATAGCTAAAAAGTAGAGAGTTAAGCAAAAAAGCTTTTTCATCTCTATTTTTTTGATTGACATAATTCTGAAAGAGTGATAAAATAGAAAACATCCAAAAGTATAATTCTGTGTGAAATGTACAAAAGTCGAAAGGGCTGATGCTAAGTTATGATGAAAAGGAAGCTATTAAAATGTTTAAGCGAAGGACGGAAAATAAAAATTTCTGTCACAAGCGACATGATTGATTGGAAAACAAGTCAGACTGTAAAAATCCATTTTGATGACTGTGATGCAACTTTATTTTATGATGATGTTTACCCGCATTGGTATATTGATGAAAATTTTAAAGTGAATATAGTAGATATTTTAGCTAATGCATACGTAAACGTTGTTTCCTATGATGAAAAGAAAGATGTATTTGAACTTGACCATTCCAGTTTTTTTGTAAAGGAAGAAGAAAAAATTAAAGTTGGAAATATCTACAGTGCAACAATTATGGGCTGTAACCAGTTTTGTGCATTTTGCAGACTGCAAGATGGCAACTTAGTAAGAGTAGACAAAGCTAACATGGTTCCGAGAAACATAACCGATGTAAGAAAGATTTATATTCGGGGAGATAAGGTAAAACTTGTTATTAGCAGAATCTATGACTACAATGAAGTAACAAAGTATGTAGGAAGCTTTATCGTTCCTGGCAGAAAATTTACGGGGAAAGTTGGACAGTATGTCAGGGCTCGGGTAGAGGCTAAAAAGTTCAATGAGGATAATAAAGTATTTGCTGTCGTGTTAGACTGCGGAGAAGAAAGAGAGGGAGAATTATACCTGAATGATGACAAGAATCCGTCGGAAGGAGACATTGTTATTGTAAAAATTAAAAGAATTGTTGGAAACAAGATTAAGTTAAGATTCCAAGATTGATGTCTAGTACATTTCACACAGCATTAGGGGTGGCGTTGCCATCTCTTTTGTTTTGAATTGATTGACATAATTCTAAAAGAGTGATAAAATAGAAAACATCCAAAGGTTGAACTGTGTAAAATGCAAAAATACGAAAGGAATGTATAATTTCTATGAAAAGCAAGTTATTAGCCTGTCTGGAAAGACGGAAAAAAGCTAATATAACAACCAAAAGAGGTATGTTAGGCTTTAGTGATGATGAAAAAGTTGTAATTCAGTTTGAGGATTGCTTGGCAACAATTAAATTTGACGATGTGTATCCTTACTGGAAAAGTGAGAAAAGTCATATTGCAAGGATTTTCAACATTTTATCTGATACGACGGTTATGGTTACTGGATATAATGCAAGTGAAAATACTTTTACCTTGAAACATTCAGAACTATATCTTCAGGAAGCAAAGGAGATTAAAATAGGAAGCCAGTTTGATACTGTCGTTACTGGAATGGATAAATACAACCTATTTTGTCAGCTTCCTCAAGGCAATATTGTAAGGGTGAATATAAAAGAAACTGGTCGAGCTTTTATTAGCGATACTTCTAAGCTATTTATAGCAGGGGATAAAGTAAAACTCATGGTCATAGACTATCATGATGAAGATGGTATTATGAGATATGAAGGAACTATGAATATCCCCCAAGAATTTAACGCTTGGGAAGGAAAGCGCGTAAGAGTTTGCATCGGTAGTTCAGAGAACAAAGTTGAAGGTGGCATCTTTGCTTCAATCTTGGGTTGTGGCGAAGAACGAGCAGGAATCTTGGATTTACCTGATGGTGTTGAAATCATGGAAGGAAGCATTATTATTGTGAGAATTCAGAAGATTGCGGGTGATAGAATTAAACTAAGATTGGAATGAATTAAAAATTGCATTTTACACGGCAAAGAGGTGGATGTACCACCTCTTTTGTTTTTTTGTCTTGACAAGACACTAAAAAAGTGCGTATAATAAATGTTGATTTTATAAAGGAAGGAAATAGCAAATGGCAGATAAGTTAATAATAGTGGAATCACCTGCTAAGGCAAATACAATAAAAAAGTTCTTAGGTGGAAGTACAAAAGTTGTTGCATCTATGGGGCATATAAGGGATTTGCCTAAATCAAAAATAGGTGTAAATATTGAAAATGACTTTGAACCTGAATATATAAATATTAGAGGAAAAGGTGACTTAATAAAGTCTTTAAAAAAAGATGCAAAATCAGCTAAAATTGTATATCTTGCAACTGACCCTGATCGTGAAGGAGAAGCAATTGCATGGCATTTAGCACACATTTTGAATATACCAGAAGATTCTGTGTGCAGAGTAACCTTTAATGAAATAACAAAAGAAACTGTACAAAGCTCAATAAAGAAACCAAGGACAATAGATATGAATTTAACCAATGCGCAACAAGCGAGAAGAGTTTTAGATAGGATAGTTGGATATAAAATTAGTCCACTTTTATGGAAAAAAGTGAAGCCTGGATTATCAGCAGGAAGAGTACAATCTGTTGCAGTAAAATTAATAGTTGATAGAGAAAATGAAATAAGAAATTTTGTACTAGAAGAATATTGGAATATATATGCTAAATTATTAGATGAAAAATCTAAAAAAACATTTGACGCAAAATTTTATGGTAAAGACGGCAAAAAACAAGAACTTCATAAACAAGAAGAAGTAGAAGAAATAGTAAAGTGCATAGATGGTGGAAAATATATAGTTAAAAATGTAAAAAATGGCGAGAAAAAAAGAACACCAGCTCCTCCATTTACAACAAGTACAATGCAACAAGAAGCATCAAGAAAATTAGGATTTACTTTAAAAAAGACAATGTCTGTTGCACAGGGATTATATGAAGGTGTAAAAATTCCTGAAAAGGGAAGCATAGGTTTAATTACTTATATGAGAACTGACTCTACAAGAATTTCTGACGAAGCAAGAGCAGCTGCAAAAGAGCAAATAACAAACACTTATGGAAAAGAATATTATGAAAATAGATATTATAAAACTAATAAAGATGCTCAAGATGCACACGAAGGTATTAGACCAACTTATATCAATATAACACCAGATAGTATAAAGGAAAGTCTAACTTCTGACCAATATAAATTATACAAGTTGATATATAATAGATTTTTAGCAAGTCAAATGCAAGCTGCAATCTATGACACTGTAAGTGTTGATATAGAAGTAAATAACTATAATTTTAAAGCTAGTGGACAAAGTATAAAATTCAAGGGATTTATGACTTTGTATGTTGAAGGAAATGATGAAAATAGCTCAGAAGATGATGAGAGTTTTATACCAAAACTTGAAGAAAACCAAGAAGTAAAACAAAAATCACTAACTCCAAAACAAAGTTTCACAGAGCCACCAGCAAGATATACAGAAGCAAGTTTAGTAAAGGATTTAGAAGCAAGAGGAATAGGACGTCCTAGTACTTATGCTCCAACGATTACTACTATATTAGAAAGAAGATATGTTGAAAAAGATAAAAAGCAATTAGTTCCAACAGAACTTGGAGAGATTGTAAATAAACTTTTAACTGAAAACTTTAGTGATATAGTAAATTTAGAGTTCACTGCAAAAATAGAAACGGAATTTGATAATGTTGCGGAAGGAAAAGAAGAATGGAAGCAGGTGCTTCGTGAATTCTATCCAACATTTAAAGAAGAATTAGAAAAAGTCGATAAAGAATTAGAACATGTAGAATTAAAAGAAGAAGTATCAGATGTTCCATGTGATAAATGTGGAAAAATGATGATTGTAAAGATGGGACGTTTTGGAAAATTCTTAGCATGTCCTGGATATCCTGAATGTAAAAATGTAAAACCATTTATAGTTTATGCAGATGTTCCATGCCCTGTATGTAAGGCAAGAGTACAAATACGAAAAACAAAACGTGGAAAAAATTATTATATTTGTGAAAATAATCCAGCAAGTTGCAATTATATTTCATGGAATAAGCCTAAAGAGGGAGAAGTTTGGACACCAGCAGAAGAAAAGCCAAATGAAGAAGCTAAAAAGAAAGCTAAGAAAGTGACCAAGAAAACCACTAAAAAAGTAGGTAAAAAAACTACAAAAAAGGCAATTAATAAAACAGCTAAAACTAAGAAAAAATAAGCAATTAAGGACAATGGAAAAAATTGTCCTTAATTTTTTTGTAAATTGTATTGAAAAAAAATTTTTGTTATATTACAATATAATATATGAAACAAAAGGAGAAAAAAACTATGTTTTTTAAAAAACGCAATGATAAAAAGATGTTAGAAAGTTCATCGATTAACCCAAGCATAATGACAGGATTTTTAAATAAGATAGAAGATATAATCTGCGTTGTTAAGTATGATGGAAGTATCGTAACAATAAATAAAGATGATATAAAATATCATTCTTTACAAGAACTTTTAAATGAAAAACAAAACAAAGAATTATACAGTAAAATAATTACGACAGTAAAAGAGGAAGGTTGCTATCAAAGCGACATTGAAATAGAAAAAGAAGACAGAATTGTAAAAATGTATATAGCAGCTTATGACATTAAGTCGCAAAGCCAAATATTTTGCTATATAAAAGATACAAATAAGTATTTTGAAAAAGAGGCAGAACTTCAAGAAGAAATTGAAAGAAAAGATGAGTACTTAAAGTCAAAAGACTTATTCGTTGCAAACCTATCACACGAAATAAAAACACCTATAAATGCAATAGTAGGAATGATTTATTTCTTAAAAGAAACAATGCTTGATGAAAAACAACTAGAATACGTTAAAAAGCTAGAAGATGCTTCAAATATGCTACTTGAAATGGTAAATGGAATTCTTGATTTATCATCTGATAAAAACTATTCAGAAGTAAATTCTAAAGTTGACTTTAATTTAAAGAAATGTATCGATAATGCTGTAGAAATGCTTGAAGAAAAAGCAAAATCTAAAGATTTAAAAATATATGTAAATTATAATATTGATGAAGATATAAATATTTATGCAGATAAAGGTAGAATAAGCCAAGTATTTGTAAACCTAATCAATAACGCTATAAAATATACAGATAGAGGATACATTGAATTAAATGCAAGACTAATGGAAGAAACTAATGTATCATACAAATTCCAATTCTGTGTAAGAGATACAGGTATAGGAATTAAAAAAGAAGATACATTAAAAATATTCAGAGAGTTCCAACAAGTTGATGACCCAACCAGAAAAGTCAGAGAAGGAAAAGGAATGGGACTTGCTATTACTAAAAAAATAGTAGAAGATATGCAAGGAAAAATGTGGGTTGAAAGTAGTGTTGGTTTAGGAAGTAAATTCTATTTCTATTTTGTTGTAGATAAGAGTAGCAAAAACTTAGAAGAAATAGAACAATCTGAAAATGAAGAATATGATGCAATTGAAACACAAATAGAAGATACTGATGTAGAAAATGTAGGACAAGGTGAAGCAAAAGAAAATGCTAGAATATTACTTGTTGAAGATAATGAAATGAACATTGAAATCACAACAAAAATTATTCAGGATTTAGGCTATCAAATTGAAGTGGCAAGAGATGGTATCGAAGCAATTAAAAAGGTTAAAGAAGAAGGAAAGAAGTACTTCGATTTAATATTAATGGATATACACATGCCAAGATATAATGGTTATGAAATTTCAAAAATATTAAAGAAAGATATGGGAGTAGAAGTTCCAATAGTAGCTTTAACTGCAACTGTTATTACAGATAAGGTCATAAGAGAAAACGCAGAATATATATTAGATTATATTCAAAAACCAGTAAAACCAGAAATTCTTCAAGAAAAGGTAAAGAAATACTTAAGACCAAAAGTGGAAATTCAAGAAAAAGACAAAAAGCATATATTATTAATTGGTGAAGTTGATGAAAGATTAGACTACATCAAAAAGAAGCTTTCTTCAAGGTATGTCGTTGCAACTACAAAATCAGAACTTGATACTCAAATATTACTTGAAACAGGAAATATTGATATTATATTAGTTGATGAATTAAAAGATTTAAAATTTGAATTAAAATTCATTAATAATATAAAATGCACAGAAGCATTTTCAAAAATACCAATTATATTAATAAATAATAAGCTTGATGATACATTTAGAGATAAAGTTCATGACGCTGGATTTGATAATATAATTGAGAAAAATGAAGTTGATAAATGTTACATTGCAATAGATAACATTTTAAAGAAAAAGACTAGAGAACAAAAATTAGTAGACACAATTCAAACTCAAAAAGCAGAAAAAGCAGACATCTATAACTTCTTATTTGACAGTTTAATAAATGTAACTGCAAGTAGAAGTAAAGAAACAGGAATGCACTTAAAAAGACTTAGAAAATACATGGGTGTAATGCTTAAAAAATATGAAGAGTTCTACAAAGAAGGAAAATTCGCAAGCAAAGAAGTTATTGAAGACATTTCAATGGCGGCAGCACTTCATGATATCGGTAAAATAGGAATTCCAGATAATATTTTAAATAAACCTGGAAGACTAACAGACGAAGAATATGAAATAATGAAGTCACATGTTACAATAGGAAGAGATATTCTAGATACATCTTATGGAAATAAACTTTCTAATAACATTATGAAATATGCAAGAGATATAGTTTACCATCACCATGAAAAATATAATGGAACAGGATATCCAGAGCATTTGAAAGGTGACCAAATAACACTTGTATCAAGAATAATGGCTTTAATAGATGTATATGATGCTTTAGCAAACCCAAGAGTATACAAACCTGCAATGCCTTATGATGAAGTAGAAAAATTCATAAAAGAGCAAGCCGGAATCGCATTTGATCCTAAAGTAGTAAATATTTTTGAATTAGTAAAAGATGAGCTAAAAACAATTAATGAAAACAACAAAGATGAAGAAGAAAAGCCAGCTATTAATACTTCAGAAATAGAAAGCGAAATGGAGAAGAGATAATTT
>CAKPKE010000010.1 GCA_934167095.1 uncultured Clostridia bacterium | reverse complement strand
TTCATTTTCAATTTCGTCTATTTTATCATATCCAATTTGATTAATGTAGTCTATGGCCGCAGCAAGTCCTACAACGCCTTCTACATTTTGAGTTCCAGCTTCAAATTTATTTGGAAGTGGAGCAAAAGTTGTATCTTGTTCATAAACATATTCTATCATGTCTCCACCCATTAAAAACGGAGTCATGTTATTTAGAATTTCCCTTTTTCCATAAAGCACACCTATTCCTAGTGGAGCAAACATTTTATGTCCTGAAAATACTAGAAAATCACAGTTTAAATCTTGTACATCAATCTTCATGTGTGGAATTGCTTGAGAAGCATCAACAACTACTTTTGCTCCTACTTTATGCGCTTTTTCAATTATTTTTTTAACATTGTTTATTGTTCCTGTAACATTTGATACATAAGTAATTCCAACCACTTTAGTTTTATTTGTGATTTTATTTTCTATCTCTTCATCAGAAATTTCAAATTCATCATTTATATACATATAATTTAATTTTGCACCTGTCTGCTTTGCAACTTTTTGCCAAGGCACTAAATTAGAATGATGTTCCATTATTGAAATTACAATTTCATCATCTTTTTTCAAGTTTTCTAGGCCATAAGAATAAGCAATTAAATTTAAACTTTCTGTTGCATTTTTTGAAAAAATTACTTCTTCTCTGTGTTTTGCATTTATGAACTTTGCAATTTTATCTCTTGCTTCTTCATAAGCTTGTGTAGCTTCAATGCTTAGTAAATACGCTCCTCTATGAGGATTTGCATTTTCATTTTCGTAAAATTCTTCTATCTTTTTTATTACTTGTATAGGCTTTTGCGTTGTTGCTCCGCTATCTAAATAAACTATATCTTTATTATTAAATATTGGAAAATCTTTTTTAAATTCATTTACCATTTAGCGTAAATCTCCTTTTTAATTTAATCCTTCATCTATTTTGGCAATAATCTCTGCTTTTAGCTCTTCATTTTCTATTTTTTCTAGTATATTGTTGAATTTAGCTCGTACTAATAATTTCATAGCTTCTACTTTTGAAAATCCTCTACTCATTATATAGAATAATTCTTTATTTCCAACTTTTCCAGCTGAACTTGAGTGATTGCCCTCAACCTCTTCTTCAGAACATAAAAGCATTGGAAGAGCTATAGATTTTGCTTTTTCAGATAAAAGCATACAATTTTCATTTTCATTTCCAGTCGCTTTTTTGCAACCTTTTTTGAAGTCGATTGTTCCTTTAAAATGCTTTTTAGCAGTATCTTTTAATGCTCCTTGAACTTCTATATCAATATTTGTTTTTTCACCGTAAAGCTCAGCTATATAATTTAAGTCAAATACTTGATTATTTTTTCCTAAATATATTGTATTTAAGCTATTATTAGCATTTTTCCCTTCTATATTAGAATAGTAATTTGTTAGACTATTTTTTCCACCAAAGTCTACTATTACATATTCCACATTGGCACTTTCTTCAATATTGTTTTCAATGCTTAAGAAAATATTGCTATCTAAATTTGTGAAATTTATAATATTTACTTTTACATTAGAATTCTTTTTTGCATGAACTCTTATTATTCCACTATGTAACACTTTTAAATTACTTTCAGTTTCATATTTTAATGTAATTTTTGAATTTGTATTTTCATTTGCTACCAATTCAATATTTTCCATTAAATCTACATTTTGATTAAATTTTATATTTAATTCATTTTCTTTTTTTGAAAGTTCAATATGTAATTGGGCATTTGAAATTTTATTTGAAAGCTTTTCTAAATCTCTATCGATTCCATATTTTAAATTACTGTTTGAAATTTCATTGTTTATTTTAACACCTTCACTCTTAGAAATTTCAATATTTTTAAACTCTTCTAATTTTTCTGGAATTTCTATATTCTCAAGCTTTATATTGTTTATATTAAAATTTCTTGAAGTCCTTTTGGGAGTTTCATTTAGTTTTAAATTTTCCATTAACCAATTGCTCCTTCTAATTCTAAGTTAATTAAGTTATTCATTTCTACTGCATATTCTATTGGTAGTTCTTTTGAAATTGGATATGCAAAGCCTCTTACTATCATTGCTTTTGCATCTTCTTCTGAAAGACCTCTACTCATTAAATAAAATATTGTTTTATCACTTATTTTTCCTATTTTTGCTTCATGAGAAAATTCTACTTCATCATTCCTTATATCATTTGTTGGAATTGTATCTGATACTGATTTATCATCAAGCATTAATGATTCACATGATACAGAAGATTTTGAATTTACAGCATTTTCATTTATTCTTACTAAGCTTCTATATGTGCATTTTCCACCATCTTTTGATATTGATTTTGAATTTACTACACTTGACGTATTTGGTGCATTATGAATAACTTTAAATCCTGTATCTAAATCTTGTCCATGTCCTGCAAATGAAATTCCTGTATATTCAGTTTTTGCACCTTCTCCATTTAATATACTCATTGGATATAACATTGATATTTTTGAACCAAAAGATCCTGTTACCCAATCAATTTGAGCATTTTTTCCAACTATTGCTTTCTTGGTATTTAAGTTAAGCATATTTTTTGACCAGTTTTCTATTGTTGAATATCTTAAATATGCATTGTCTTTTACATATAGTTCAACACAACCAGCATGAAGATTTACTTTATTGTATTTTGGAGCGCTACAGCCCTCTATGAAGTGAAGAGATGCACCTTCATCTACAATTATTAAAGTATGTTCAAACTGACCTGATTCTGGTGAATTTAATCTAAAATATGATTGAAGTGGTATTTCTACTTTTACTCCTTTGGGAACATACACAAAAGAACCTCCAGACCAAACAGCGCCATGAAGTGCCACAAATTTATGGTCTGTTACTGGCACACATTTCATGAAATGTTCTTTTACTAAATCAGGATAATCTCTTACAGCAGTTTCCATATCTGTATAAATTACGCCTTGCTTTATTAAATCTTCTCTCATGCTATGATATACAACTTCTGAATCATATTGAGCTCCAACACCGGCTAAGGATGTTTTTTCAGCATCTGGAATTCCAAGCTTATCAAATGTATTTTTTATATCTTCTGGCACATCATCCCAGTTTGAATTAAGCTTTGATTTTGGTCTTACATAAGTTGCAATCTCGTTCATGTTAAGTTCTGATATATCTGGTCCCCAAGTTGGAAGTTCTAATTTTTCATAAACTTCTAAAGCTTTTAATCTAAACTCTTTCATCCATTCAGGGTCATTTTTTTGCTTAGATATTTCTTCTATAATTTCAGGAGTTAATCCTTTTTTCATTTTGAAATCATAATCATCTTTATTTTTTATATCATATATATTTCTATTTATATCCTCTACTTGAGTTTTCATTTATTTTAACTCCTTATATTTTGCATATCCATTTTCTTCAATTTCGCTTGCTAGCTCTTGTGTTCCTGTTTTTACAATTTTTCCATTTACAAGAATATGGACATAGTCAACTTTCAAGCTATGTAATATTTTTGTATTATGAGTGATTATTAAAACTGCATTATTTTCGTTTTTAAACATTTCAATACCTTTAGAAACAGTTTTTATTGCATCAACATCTAGTCCTGAATCTGTTTCATCAAGAATTGCAAGCTTTGGATTCAACACTAGCATTTGTAGAATTTCGTTTTTCTTCTTCTCGCCACCTGAAAATCCAACATTTAAGCTTCTTTCCATATTTTGTGGATTCATACTAAGCTCTTCCATATATTTTTTTAATTCATCTCTAAATTCAAATACTTTTACTGGCTTTCCAGTTATTTTATTTTTAGCATACTTTAAGAAGTTTGTAACAGACACTCCTGGTATTTCTTCTGGAAGTTGGAATGACATAAATATTCCTTTTCTTGCTATTTCATCAGTTTTTAAATTTGTTATATCTTCACCTTCAAATATAATATTTCCATTTACTTTTTTGTATTCTGGATTATTTAATATAGCATTTGCAGTAGTCGTTTTTCCAGAACCATTTGGTCCCATTATTACATGAATTTCACCTTTTTTTATATTTAAGTTTATTCCTTTTAAAATTTCTTTATCTTCTGCATTTACATATAAATCATTTATTTGTAATAAGCTATCCATTTACAACTTCTCCTTTATTTTTTATTCTTCGCTTGCAACATCTACAACGCTCTTTATTAATATCATAGTCGCAATCAAGATTACTTAAATCAAGCGTTTTATGAACATATTTTGCAAGTTTATTTAGAGTTTTATCCCCCAAATTCAATTTTAATTTTTCCGCTTCGCTCTCAGCATCTTCTTCATTTAATTCTAAAACATCTTTCAAAAAAATATATACAATGTCATACGCTTCTAATATTTTTTTTGCTAAATTTTCGCCTTCTTTTGTTAGTTCTATTGTGCCATAAGTTTCATAATTTACTAAATTATTTGCTTTTAAATTATTTAACGCTTTATTTACGCTTGGCTTTGTACAATTCATTTTTTTAGCAATATCAGTTACCCTAATATTGCCAGTTTGTTTTTTTAATATATACATATTTTTTATATATTCTTCTTGCGCCTTTGATACCATATTTATCCTCTCTTTTATTTTAAGTTAGTCATGGTTAACATTATATTACATATAGAAATGTTTGTCAAGGCTAACACCTTATTTTTCTAGTTTTTAAGCAAAAAATTTGCTTTGAACTCTTTTCAAAATTCAAAGCTTAAATTTTACTATTTTCCTTCTTTTATAATATTTTCTATTTCAATAAATCTCTTTATTTTAGCAGTTGATGTTTTAACCATAGGTTCATCTGTTATAATTAATTTTTTCATGTGCTTATAATTCGTAAGTCCTGAATTTATTTGCTTTATATCTTCCCAGATTTTTTTATGAAGTTCTTCATTACTTATATCTCCAAAATTTGCTTGGACATAATCTTTGTTGTATACAATTTTTACAGATACAATTAAATCATCATCTTTAGGATATCCAAATACCATACTTTCATCTACATAAGGTAATTTATTTATAATTTCTTCTATTTCTTCTGGATATATGTTCTTTCCATTTTTTAATACTATTACATTCTTTTGTCTGCCTGTAATAAAAAAGTAATTATCTTTATCTTTTTTGCCTAAATCTCCTGTGTAAAACCAGCCATTTTTTAAGACTTTATTTGTTGCCTCTGTATCTTCATAATAGCCAAGCATTACATTATCACCTTTTGCAATAATTTCGCCTATTCCTTCTTCATTTGGTTCAAAAATCTTTACATTTACTCCAGATAGCGGATGTCCTACAGATCCATAGCGAATATTCTTTGCATTTTCAGCACAAAGAACAGGGGCAGTTTCTGTTAATCCATAGCCTTGTATTGTTAATATTCCAAAATCATTAAAACCTTTAGCAACTTTTTTGTCTATTGCAGAAGCTCCACTTATAATGAATCTTAAATTACCTCCTAAACTATTTATTATATCTTTAAATAATTTTCTTCTAATATCAATTCCAACTTTTAATAAAGCATTACTTATTTTTATTCCTTTTTCTACTACTTTTTGTTTTCCTTTTTTCTCTATTTCTCTATATATTTTTTTATACATAGCTTCTAACAAAAGTGGTACACATACAAATGTTGAAACTTTATATTCTTTTAAATTTTCTTGAATATGTCTTAGACCATCACAAAATACATTTGTAGCACCATGGCTTAAAAACATTATTATTCCAGTACTTCCAAATGTATGATGAAAAGGCAAAAATGCCATATTTACATCAGTGGGATATATTTTTTCACATTTTTTCATTGCACTAATGTTTGATGCAATATTTTTATGTGAAAGCATAACACCTTTTGAACTTGAAGTTGTTCCAGATGTAAAAACAAGCTCTGCTAACTCATCATTATTTATTTTGGCATTTATAAATGCCTTTTTACCTTTTTTTAATAATGTATTTCCGTTTTTTATAAGCTCTTTATAACTTGTTATTTGTTTTCCAAACTTATCTTCTTCAGAATATTCTTTTTCAAATTCATCCATACATATAAATAATTCTAAGTTTGTAGTCTTATTTTTACATATTTTCAAGAATGTATCTATGTATTCTTTTGAAAATACTATAGCCTTTGCTCTGCTTCTTTTACACAAAAGTTCAATTTCCTCTTCTGGTAATCCTTTATCTAACGGAACAGCAACACCAGTTCCGTTCATTGCAGAGAAAAATGATATAACCCATTCATATCTATTTTTTCCAATTATTGCAATTTTTTCGTTTTTTAAACCTAAATCTATAAAGCTTGTTCCTAATGCATTTATGTCTTTTTGCATTTCTAAATATGTTATATTTTTATATATTTTATTTCCTTTTTCATCTTTTTCTTTAATCTTAAAAGCAATATTATTGGGATATAAATTCACTGTTTCATTAATTATCTCTCTTACATCTCTATATTCTCTAGCCTTATAGAGCTCATTTATTTTTGCTTTATTCATCTTTCTTTATTAATGCTAAAATAGCATCCTTTCTCTTATTTTATCTTAACTATATTATCATAGAAATTACTTTATTACTAGCAATTTGACCAACTATTCTAATTGTCATACCTAAATTTTACAAGGCCTATGTTTTTTTCTTTTGCATATTGTAATAATTTTTCTAACTCGTTTTCTGTAACAGAAGCGCAATCCATTTCAAAAACATGTCCTCCATTAGTAAGTTCATGGTATGGTGCTTCTAAGTCCATTTTTGTTTTTATGTCTTTTTCATTGCAATGGAACGAATTTGTATATTTTTCTTTATCAGTAACCGATTTTATTGTACCATATATTGCTTTATCATTTGTTATAAATTTTACAATTACATCATCGTCTTCAATTCCAATTAATCTAAAATTCAAGTTATATTTATTACAAAATTCATTTGTTTTATTAGCCATAAACTCGACAATATTTAGTCCAAGTTTTTGTGCATTTTTACTATCTTTTCTTGTTTCACCAGTTAGTGCAGAAATACACTCTTCTAGTCCAACAAATCCAATTCCAAGGCTTCCATGTTTTATAACTTTACGAATTCTATCTTCGTCTTTTGCTCTATCTCCATCTAACCAGACTCCTTGCCCTATAAAAAATGGAAACTCTTTTGCTTGTTGGGAGGCTTGTTTTTCAAATCTGTCTAAAAGTTCATCTTTAATAATATTTAGCTTTTCTTCAAGTTCATTATAAAAATCTTCATATATTTTTTCTTGGTAAATTTTTTTTGTATTTGTATCAATTATTCCGTTAAATTCTTCCATTTTTAATACTGGACTATTTTTTATTCCGATTCTTGCAAGATTTATTGTAGCGTAAGATATTACCCCTCTTTGAGATGCAAATTGCTTATCTTCATCAATTATATTTTCCATTACTCTCATACAGCTTGAATTATATGCAATTTCGCTATCTGCCTCATTTGGCTTATAAAATTTTTTATTAAAATCCGCATCTAAAAATGAAAATTCAGGATACTTTCTTCTTGTTGCAATTTCTATTGCTTTTTTATATAAATCATAGTTTTTATCTTCTTTATTAAAGTTTATTCCTTCTTTTACTTTGAATATAACTATTGGAGATAATACTTTGTTTTCATTTTGTATTCCAAAATCTATACTGTCTAGAATTTTGCTTGTTACCATTCTTCCTTCCATAGAAATGTCTGTTCCTAAATTGATACATGGATAAATTTTTTCTTTTCCATTTGTGTTCATTACATTTGTATCATGTACAAATGCTTCCATAGCTTGAGATACTACTTTACTTGTTTTTTCCATAGCAATTTTATATGCCACTCTAAATGCTCTTTTTACTTGAATTGCATCTCTTGAATATTTGTCAAATATTTCAATATCAAAATCAATATGTTCTATTTTTTCAATTTCTCTTTCAATTCCATTTATTGCAACAAACTTATCTAAATCAGTATAAATAAAAATATCATATAGTGTTTGCTTAAATTGTTTTTTAAAAGTCTTTATAACTCCTGGAGCCATATAATAATCAAATGCAGGAATTCCTTGTCCTCCATGTTGCTCCTTTTGATTTAAATTCATTACAAGAACTGCTAATGCTGCATAAGACATTATATCTTGTGGTTCTCTTATATGTAAATTTCTTGTATTAAATCCTTCATCAAATATTTTTAAAAGATTTATTTGCGATGAGGTTGTTGTTCCAAGAGGCATAAAATTTAAATCGTGAATATGTATTTCTCCAGAATCATGTAAATCTGTAAATTTTTTCTTTAAATTATAAGCTTTCGCAAATTCATGTGATACAGTAGAGCCATAATCTACCATCATTTCGTAAGGACTAAGTACTATTTTATTAGAAAACTCTTTTCTTAAGGTCAAATCCTCTAGGGCTTTTAAAAATTTATGTTGCTTTTTTTCCTCATAAAACAAAGTTCTTGCTTGAGCTCTTCTTTCTCTATATCCAGAAAAAGATTCAAAAACATCTGTATAATTTTTTTCCTTTAATTTTTCTTCTATTAAATCTTGAATTTCTTCAATTGATATTTTCTCTAAATTTTTTTTATTTATTTCATCAATCACTAAATTATAAATTTTGTTTACATCTGTTTCATCATATTTATTTTTTTCTTCGTCGGCATTTATACTATCAAAACCTTTTTTTATTGCAATAGCAATTTTGGTACCATCAAAGTCAACCTTTTTGCCATCTCTTTTTATTACCTTCAATAGTCTTACTTCCTCTCACTTTTTTTCCATTCTATAACATATAAGGCTTAAAATCAATATTTTTTTGACATAATATTAAAGCAAAACAAAAGAGAAGCTATAACCTTTTTTCAAGATTATTCTTCTCTTTTGCTTCAAAATTTGATGGCATAAACAATTCCTTCATTGTCACCAATATTTTGAATTGACCGGACAGCACCTGGTGCTACCAGAATAAACGGTTTCCACTTTTTAGAATGGTTAAACCGAATATCGCGGCTTAAAGAAAAATATATTTCCCATTGAGCATTTCGGTGACGTCCGATTTCAGAAAATTCTGTTACTCTTAAATGAGTAACACTTTTGATTGGACTTAATTTTCCAAATCGTTTGGAGGAGGCATAAACAACACCTTCACCATCATATAAATTTTCTTGAGGCTGTTCATATAGCAGCTTCATTTTGTCCACTCCTTTCAATTATCATGGACCATATTTACTATATTTTACCATATTTTACATAATTCGTCAACTTTTTCACATTATTACTTGACGTTTTTAGTATTTTCTGTCATATTATATTCTTGCATAAGCAACACTTGTTTTAGCTATATTTAGCTAAAATATTAATTATAAAGATTTTAGCCAAAGCTTTTAAAAGTAAACTACAAATATAAAGCTTTATTCCTGTTTTATTTAATTCTTTATATTTTAACATTATCTCATCTTTGTTCTGTGTTTTGTTTTCTAAATATTTGTCAGTTTCATATTCTGCTCTTATCATTGCATCCAGTTCTAAAAAACTTCTAATTGAAAACGCAATAAACTGCAAACTCACAAAAGTTGCTAATAAAATGTTGTTTGTATATTCACTAGTTTTATTTATTATTCCTAATATTATTAGTGCTAAAAAATACAAATTGTTAAGATTTGATAATATATAATTTGCTAATAATATTTTTCTATTTTGCACAGAGTGAATACACTCGTGAATTACAGTTTGAATTCTTGTAAAAGATTTATTTACATTACCAATTATAATCTTGTTAGATAGCACTATATAATAGCTAGAATTGCTTTTTTCATCACATTCAATTTTTACATTTTCATTTTTGAATTTTTCCAATATTTCCTTACATATTTCAATATTACTTGGCAATTTTTCAACTAACTTAATATTTTCTTCGTCAAAATTTATCTCTTTTAATTCTTTTATCTTCTTTAGTTTTATATCAAATCCTATAAGCAGGATTATTATTGATAAAATAAAAACTCCAATTAGTATTTCCATAATACCATCCTTATTCAAAATTATAGTTTGACTTTTTTCTTATAGATGTGTATAAACGAATAACACATAGGTAAATAAAAATCAATACATTATTCAAAAAAAGATATAGACACAAACCTAGCTGTATCTATATCTCCATTTTATAATACTTCTTTTACTGCTTCTGCTATTATTTTATTTACATCTGTTAGTAAAACATTAAATCTCATTTCCGTATCAAAATATTCTTTTATTTTTGGTTCTTTCATCATTTCCATATATTTTTGCTCTAATTTGTCTTGTTCTTCTTTTGATACTTCAATGCCTTTCATTTGATTAATTTGTAGGCTATATCTTGCCTTTTCAAAATCATCAATTTTTGCTTTATATTCAGTATTACTATTTATTTCGTTTTTTATTTTCTTGTATTGTTCATATTCAGTTGATTCTTTTATCTCTTGTGCTAATCTATTTGCTGTGTCATAAACATTCATAATAGTAACTCCTTATTTTATGCATATGCATGTTTTTTTCTGAATGATAATAAATTTGTAATTTCTTTTTGTGTATTTTCTGCTTTTTGAGTTTTTTGTGCTTTTTCTTGTAGCATTTGTCTTGCTTGTCTTTCAGCCATTGTTTGACAAACTGCTTTTTCATAAGTAAAGTGTGTATCTTGAGCAATTTTTTCCCAATTGAATTGTTCTTTAACTTTCTTAACTGCTGCTTTACTACAATTTGCTGCTAATTGATGATCATATAATAATGCTAAAACTGAATCTGCAATAGAATTTGGATTTCCGCAATAAGCTTTCATTCCATCTTCTCCATGATTTATTATTTCATCTAATCCACCAACATCAGATACAACTGTTGGAACTCCTGCAAGCATTCCTTCTAGTGCTACAATTCCAAATGGTTCATAAGTACTTGGGAATACTGCTACATCCGCACATTTATACATTTTTTGAACCTTTTTAGAATCTAAGTATCCTGTAAAGTATACTTTATTATCTAGTCCTAAGTTTCTTGCTTCTTGTTTTAGTTCGTCCATCATTCCACCACGACCAGCAATTATTAATTTTGAATCATGATAGTTTGCAAGTATTTTTGGCATTGCTGCAATCAAGTTTTGAACACCTTTTTCGTATACAAGTCTACCTACGTATAGAATTATTTTTTCATTGTCCATAGCGTATTGACGTCTAAAATCATAATCTCTTTCAATTCCTGTGAAGTTAGATAGGTTTATTCCGTTTGGTATAACATTAATTTTTTCATAAGGTAATCCAAATAATCTTTGAATTTCATTTCTCATATAATTACTATTTACAATTACCTCGCTTGCTTCATAAGTTAAAAGCCATTCTGTGTCATTTATGTATCTTTGTGTTTCATCATGTATTCCGCTGTTTCTGCCTGCTTCTGTTGCGTGTATTGTTGCTACAATAGGAATGTCATAAGCATTTTTTAATGATTTAGCAGCATATGTTACTAACCAATCATGTGCATGAATAACATCAAATCCACCTTCTTTATTTATTATTTCTGTTGCTTTTGATAACATATTGAAGTTTAATTGCATAATCCAATCTATGAAATTATTTGGATGAATCATGTAATTATCTACTCTGTATACATTAACGCCTTTATCATTTTCATAGCTAGGTATATCAGCATTATCTCTGTATGTTACAACAGTTACTTCATGTCCATCTTTTATTAATCTTTTTGATAAATCATGCACTACTCTAGCTATTCCGCCTACTATTCTTGGTGGATACTCCCATGTTAGCATTAGTATTTTCATTACCTTAAAATCTCCCTTCACTTCATTTTCTTTCGTTACTTTCCATAAGCATCTCTATTGTATACAAAAAAAATACAAATGTAAACATTTTTCTGCAATTTTTTCAAAAAATTTTCACTTAATTTTTTGACATAATTTTTTCATTTTTTTGCTTCTATTTTTCTCTTTACTATTGAATTTATTTTTCTTTTGTTGTAGTATATACTAAGATTTTATACGATTAAAAATGTAAGTAATATAAACAAAGGAGGATATACTATGCCATCAAAGGAAAAAGCACAAAAAGATGCTACAAAAAAGGTAAAAACTACAGCATTAGAAGAAAAAGCTACTAAAACAAAAAAAGCTACTTCTAAATCTAAGGTGGCCACAAAAACTAAAGAAACAAAAGAAAAAGCTACTAAAGCAGTAGCTAAAACATCAACAAAAACTACAAAGAAAGCGACAAAAACTACAACAACAAGAAAAAAAGCTGTAAAAAAAGCTGTTTCTACAGAAGATGTCTTAAATACTGAAGAAACACTAAAAAACATATCTCTTTTAGAGCATTATGATTTGCCTTATAGATATAATCAAACTGTTGTAAAAGTTCTTGCTCAAACACCAAACAGATTATTTGTTTATTGGGATGTTACTGATGATAGCATAGAAAAATTCAAAGAAGAATTTGGTCCAGATTTTTTAAATTATACAAAACCAGTTCTTATAGTTCACAACAATACTATGAATTATTCTTTTGAAGTCGAAGTTGATGATTTTGCAAATGGTTGGTATATAGAAGTTTCTGATGCAAATTGTAATTACACAGTAGAGCTTGGTCGTAGAGCTAAATTTTACAATGAAGAAAGACATATTGATATTCCAAACAATTATTTATACATTTCTTCTTCTAACGAAATGCCAGCTCCAAATGATCATGTTTTATTAGATTCAGATATATCAACAGTATATTTCAAAAATTTAAAAACAAATGCGGTAACATCAGAAAAAATTTCTTCTGGTTCATTTATTCGTAGCCTTAAGAAAATTTACGATTTATGTAGTTTCTCTGAAGAAGAACTTGCATCTGCCTTCGGAAATAACTTTAAATTGGATTTAAAAAATCCATCTTCAGGAAATCCTAGCTCTACTTTCAAATAGGCTATGGATTTCAACTACAAAACGAAAGGAATTTATTAAGATATGAAAACAAACCCAAAAGGATATGTAAGTTTTGTGCTTCATGCACATCTACCTTTTGTACATCATCCAGAAAGTGAAGATTATTTAGAGGAACAATGGCTTTTTGAAGCAATTTCAGAAACCTATATCCCTCTTCTTTTAAACTTTGAAAAACTTGTAAATGAAGGTGTTGACTTTAGAATTACAATGTCTATGACTCCACCTTTATTAAATATGCTTGATAATAAATTATTACAAGAAAGATATATAAAATATTTAAATTCTCATATTGAACTTGCCAAAAAAGAAATTATTAGAAATCAAGATAATTATAGTTTAAAAAATTTAGCTCAATATTATGTTGACAGATATTCTAATGATTTACATGTTTTCAAAGATATTTATAATTGCAATATAATTACAGGATTTAAACATTTCCAAGATATTGGCGTTTTAGAAATAATAACTTGTGGAGCAACACATGGTTACTTTCCTATATTATATGTTAATGAAAAAACAGTTAGAGCACAAATTGCTGTTGGTGTTCAAACTTATGAAAAATATTTTGGCAGAAAACCTCGTGGAATATGGCTTCCTGAATGTGGATATGTTCCTGAAGCAGATAAATATTTACGCGAATTTGGAATTCAATATGTAATTACTGAAACACATGGAATTTTATATGCTAACCCTACTCCTGTTTATGGCACACTTGCACCAATCATTTCTCCTGACGGAATAGTTGCTTTTGGTCGTGACTTAGAATCATCAAGACAAGTTTGGAGTTCTATTAATGGCTATCCAGGAGATTATAATTACAGAGAATGGTATAGAGATATTGGTTATGATGCTCCTTATGATTATATAAAACCTTATATCGCAACAAATGGAGCAAGAGTTCCAACTGGAATAAAATATTACAGAATAACTGGTAAAGATTGTGAAAAAGATTATTATAATGTTCAATGGGCTTGGGATTCAATAAATAAGCAAGCAGGTCATTTCTTTGATTCAAGAGAAAGACAGATAACAGATGCTGCAAACTTTACAAAAAATCCTCCTATTGTTCTTTGCCCTTATGATGCTGAACTTTATGGTCACTGGTGGTATGAAGGTCCAAATTGGCTTTACACTTTATTTAAGAAAATTTATTATGATAAATGTGACTTTGATTTAATTACTCCTAGTGAGTACATTGATAAATATCCTGAAATTCAAATTTCTACACCTTGTCGTTCAAGTTGGGGTGCAAATGGTTACAGCGAAGTATGGTTAAATCCATCAAACGACTATGTACATAGACATTTACATGTTGCAGGTGACAGAATGGTAGAACTTGCAAATCTATTTACTGATGAAAAGATCGCTTCAATGCCAGAAGAAATTTCAGAAATAACAAAACGAGCTTTAAATCAATGTGCAAGAGAACTTCTACTTGCACAAAGTAGTGATTGGTTATTTATTATAACAAATGGAACTATGGTTGATTATGCCAAAAAAAGAATAAAGGATCATATTGGAAGATTTACAAAACTTTATTATCAATTAAAAAATGAAAAGGTTGATGAAAATTTCTTGAAAAAAATTGAAATTTTTGACTGTATATTCCCTGAAGTTGATTATCGTATATATAGATAATTTTTGAAAGTCCAAGTTTCATTAATATATTTTTAGAATAAAATAGTATATGAAATATTTTTTAGTTAATACTAATTATATATTTTATATACTATTTTTTATTTTGCTTTTATATTTAAAGTTGCATTTTACTTTTAATTAAATTATTTTGCATTTATATTTAATTTTTTTAATTATTTTATATTTGATTTGGAGGACTTTATGGTTTCTTTTTGTATAAAAACTAATAAGCAAAGTGATATTATAAGCTTAACTAGTTTGCTTTCTAATATAGATTTACCGAATGTCATTTTTGTTGTAAAGAAATTCAGTAAATACTCTAATATTATTATACATTATGTTGGTAATGATACTAACTTATTTTATGAAAAATTATCCAATGTTTTATGTGCTTTCATAATTGAAGTTTATGAGCCTATAATTATAAATCGACTTCTGATTGCTAACTTTTTTTATTTTGACACAGATGAAATTGCTGAAATACAGAATCTTTGTTTAAATAAACTACATTCTATTCATCAACATAAGACTAAAAAAAACATACTTCTTGATGCCATTATTAATTATATTCGCTCATCAAAAAGTATGATATTAAGCGGATTTATCAATTTTAGAATTTATAAATATACGGACTTTTTGAACACAATAGCTGATTCTTGCGTCAATGAGTTTGTTGTAAATAAAGAATACTCTGAATTCATTGAGCTTTTAAAGCTTTATATAAATTCAAAGAATTATAATTCTTCAGTTATTCATTTGATATATGTAAATTCAGAATCTATATTACTAGACGAAAATAAAAAAATCATATCTTTGTCGCATAATAATTTGGATTTACCATATTTATCTGATATTACCTTTTCATCAAATGACTATGCTTTAAATTCATTATTATCTCTTCTTCCAAAAAAACTAGTAATACACCTAGTTGATGAAGAAGATGATTTTATAAATACTTTAAAATTGATATTTGATGATAGAGTTTCAATTTGTAGAGATTGCAATATTTGCAACACTTATAGATTGCTAAAAAAAGAAAAGAATCTAAAAAAGAAAAGTCTGCACATTTAATTTATTTTGCGGGCTTTTATTTTTTATAGCTTAGCTTTATTAATTTATAAATTTACAGACTTTTTTCTGCATTTTTTCTTTTATTTTAATTTTTTATCACTAGTATCTTCATACTTTAGCATCAAACGTATATATATTTTTGTAGCCATTTTGCATCAATATTTGTTTAGCCATTTCACTTCTCTGTCCTACTTTACAATACAAAAAAATAAGTTCATCTTTATTTTTTATTTCATTTTCAACTCTTTCGATTTCGTATAATGGTATATTTATTGCCCCTTCATAGTGTTTTTTATTATATTCTTCAGGTGTTCTTACATCTATTACTACAGACTTTTGACTTGCTATTATTTGAGTAGCTTCTTCATATTTTAAATCAGACCTTATACTTCTATAAAAAATTTTTTCATAAAGTTTCTTTAAATTCATATTTAAGTTACACCCCTCTTCTTTGTAATGCGTATTTTATATAATAAAAAAACAACATGATTTTCCTATTATATATAGCAAAAAAAGATATCAATACTATATTGTATTATTGATATCTTTTTTATGTTAATTTATTTATTTTCTTCTACTGTTGTTTTATTTATTTCTTCTTTCTCTTTTTCTAACAAAAACATTGTAACTACTATAGTAACAATATACACAATTACTGCAATTATTGGTGCAAAATTATTGATTGGTAACCTTGTAATTGCATATATGCTAAGTAAAACAGCTTGACTTCCTATTAGATTAATTAATAATGTATATATTACTTTAAATATTCCAACTTTAAAAAATACTACACATGCATAAATTAATATTAATATAAATGTTATTAGTAATGGTATTAAATAAGGTTTTATTAGTGATTTAAAATCAATTTGTTCATTTCTTGTCACTTCTATATCTTCTACTTTGTTATCAACTTCATATTTTTCATTTATTTTTGTATTTAGTTGTTCAATTTGCTCATCAGAAGCTTCTTTAACTGTTATCTGTACCATGTCTTTATATAATTCTATATATTGGACGCTAACTTTATTTGTTCCAAATGTTTCCTGAGCAATGCTTTTTATATCTGTTAAGTTGAAATCTTTTCCTATATTTACTCCTATTTGAACATTAGCTGAATATTTTAATCCTATATTAAACTTTAAAGTTGCCATGCATACTATTCCAACTATTATTAAGCATAATAATAAAATTTTGATTATTTTTTTCATTTTTACCGTTATTCCTTCCTTATTGCCTTATTCTTTATTTTTTATTTGTTCTCTGGTCTAAATATTAGCATTCCTAAAACAAAAATATCATATAAAGCCATTATTACTATAGCCCAGAACATTATCATTCCGATACTTGTAAGTGTACTAAATGATGAGAAAGCAAATGTTATTGCAATTATTAGTAAAGGTAATAGCACTATACTTGTTTTCTTTAGAAGTTCTTTCATTTTATTTTTTCCATCAACTAAATCTTTTTTGTATTCTTTCATTATATTAATCACTACTATTGCTTCTATAATTGACATTAATATAATTGTAAATATTCCAGAAATTGTTAATTCTACATTTCCTTCTCTAACATTAATTAATAATAATGCTACAAATGCTAATGTAGATATTATTCCTAATAATCCTATTTTCTTATATTTTATTATCATATATACTGCAAATGCAAGTCCTATAACTCCAGCTATAATTAATACTATTGGTAATATATCTGAAAGTTCTGTATTTGAGAATACAAATCTATTTATTTCCATTGTATATTTTAATGGTAGAGATTCTGTATTTAAAAATATTGCTATATTTGATGCTTGTTGTAAATATGTTTTTAATGTTGTTGAATCTGTTGCTGTTCCAATAGATAACTGAATTATTCCATCTGTTATTTCTTCTTCAAAATATGATGATAATATTGTTTCATCGTCTAATTTCATATCAATTTTTTTAGATGTATCGTTTCCATCAGCATCTTTCGAAGATACATATGTTTTTGATATTTCATTCAATTTTTGTTTTCCATCTTTGTTAAATTCTATTGTTAAATATACAGTTGTTCCTGATGAAGTTGTATTGTATCCCACTTTTGCATCTTTTATGTCTTTGTTGCTGATTAATACTTCTCCAGTATCTTTGTCTGACATTTTGAATACTCCTGGAGTAATGCAATATTGAGCAACATAGTCTGTCTTAGAATCTTCTGGAACGTCTAAAGTTATTGTTCCATCTTCTTTATTTAATCTAATTGTATAATCTGATATTTGCATATAAGCTAATCTTTTTTCAATTATCTCTTTTGCTTTTTTGTAGTTTTCTTCGTTATTTTCAGTAGTTTCAGTTTCTGCTTTTTCCTCATTATTTGTTTCACTATTTACATCACTACTTGCTTCTTCTGAATTTGCCTCTTGATTTTGTATTCCTTCATTTTGAGTATTTTCAGCATTTTCTTCACTGCTTGTTTCTTCAGTATTTTCTTCTGTATTAGAAGAATCTGATGAAGTATCATCACTACTTGTATCAACTTTTATTACTATATTTCTTCCGCCATATAAGTCAAGTCCTAATTCGTAGTCTTTAATTAAATTTTTTGTTGAATTTTTATTTGCTACATAAATTCCACCAAAAGATATTGCACAAAGTAATATCATTATTATTACTGCTAAAATTTTTCCAAGTACTGTTATAGATATTTTCTCACTTGATTTTTCTGCCTGTTTCACTTTTTTATCCTCCATGTTTTTATTTGCTTTTATTTATACTACACTTTAAGCAAAATATCAAATAATTTTTACATTTTTTATTCATGTCTGAAATTTACACCAATTATACCACCTATTATCCCAGCTAATATTGAAAGTACTAATAATATCACACTACTTAAGTTTAATGAAAAATTACCATTTGCCATACTTGAAAGTACATATAGTATTAGTATATATGTTATTCCTACTATGCCACCATTGATAATTCCACGGCTTGCAATTTTTCTACTACCTATTATGCTTCCAATAAGTATTGATATTACTGTTATTATAATTATTACTGGATTCATTATTTCTTCTCCAATTTTTGTATTTGCTAAAACTACTGAAAATATTAATAATGAAATAACGGTTATTATAATTGCTGTTATTATTCCTATTCCAATATAAAATATGCTAGATTTATTCTTTTCTTTTTTATTCATAAAAAACTTCCTTTCACAATATATTTTTATACTATATATATTGCCTGGCAAGTTTTTTATGAATTCTATTTTCTTACATATTATATATTTCTATCATCAGTTCCAGCAATAGCCCATTTTTCTATTGATAATTCAACTCCACTTGGGTTTGCATTAATTATAACTCTATCTTCTAGGACTTCTTTTACTGTTCCTGAAAGTCCTGTATATGTTACAATTTTGTCGTTAACTTTAATTTCTGCTTGCATTTTTTTTGTATCTTCTGCTTGTTTTTTCCTTAAATATTCAGAAAATCCAAATACTAGTAATATAATAATTACTGTAATTATTAATTGAATATATTCCATTTTTTCCTCTTTTCAAAGTTGTATTATTTTAACGATTTACTTCTACTTCTGTTTGTGAAGAGCTAATTGGTTTTATATTTAGAGTATTAGATAGGTAATCTATTACATCCATTATCTGCCCTTCTTGAACTTCATCATAAGTTAAATAATAGCTTTTTTCTCCTGAAGTTGTGATAGAATACATATTTCTTACTCTAGTAGGAATTAAATTATCTCCAGAACTATTATATAAACCATACAATTTATCGTTTCTTACCACAATAGCTTTATATTCTGGAATTAATAATAAATTGTTTGTTGATGAATTATTTAATACACATCCTAATTCATCAAATTGTACTGGTAATATAACATTTCCATTTTTATTTAGTAAGCCCCATTTATTGTTTCTTTTTACTGGGATACATTCTCCATACAACAAATACTCATTTTCTATATCATCTTCAGGGAATGAACTTGCCTTTTCCAATCCAATTTTGTCATATTCCATATATACTATTGTTTTTCCATTACTATCTATTACACCATATTTACCATTGCTTTTTACTAAGTATAATCCTTTTTCAGTATCTCCATCAATTTGCATTATACTGTCATATTGTGGCTCTATTTCAGTTGCACCTGTACTAGATATTATTCCTACTTTATCATTGTCTGTTTTAACGATAAATTTCTTAGAGCTTTCAATAAATGAAATACTTTTATATTTTTCACCAATTATAGTTTTATTTGACAAATCCATGACACCATATTTAGAAGTTGATGCATCTTTTACAACTATCATATTATATAAAACTACTTTTTGATTTGCATAATCAACATTGTTTTCTTGTAATGCAGAACTGGTATTTAAATTTGAATAATATTGTACCAAATATGGTAATGAATATATTGTAAGTTTATTATTCTTTTCATTATATGACATTGCTACATTGCAACCTTTTGATATGCCTGTAATTGTTGTATATAGCTTATTATTTATACTTTTTACTGGTTCATCTAAATCAAAATAATCATAATTTGTTTCTGCATTTTTATATTCTATTGCTTTATACATAGTATTAGAATTTAATGAATATGAAGCTGATTCACTTCCATTAGATACATAGCATTTTGTTGATTCTTCAGAATATGGATGTTTATACTCACCATTTTTATATGTATATCCAACTAATTTTGCAAAATCCTCAATAGATATCCATATATCATTATCTGAAAATACAAAAGTTTCTTCATCAGCTTTTATTTTTTTTGCATCTAAAAATACCTTAAACTGAGCTTCATTAATATTTTTGATGCTTATAATTAATGCTATTACTCCTATTAATAAAAAGACTAATATTACACCTATTATTATCATTAATTTTTTACTTTTTCTTACAACTTCTTCTGATTTATTATCTTTTTGATCTTCAAAATTCATTCTATTTTCTCCTACTCTTTAGTATATCCATATTTTTTATAAAATTCATTTTTGAAATTTAGTAAATTATCATTTTCAATTTCTTTTCTTACTCGTTCCATTAATTTTGTTAAGAAATATAAATTATGTGTTGATAATAGTCTAGTTCCTAATATTTCGTTAGTATTAATTAAATGTCTTATATATGCTCTTGTATAATTTTTACAAGTGTAGCAATCACATTCTGGGTCTAATGGTGAAAAATCTCTTGAATATGCTCCATTTCTAACTACTACTTTTCCATTCCAAGTCATTGCAGTTCCATTTCTAGCAATTCTAGTTGGAAGTACGCAATCACACATATCAACACCAGCCATTGCAGCTTCTATTAAGTAATCTGGGCTTCCTACTCCCATTAAGTATCTTGGTTTATTTTCTGGCATTAATGGAGCCGTATATTTTAGTATATCTATATATTCTTCTTTAGGTTCTCCAACACTTATTCCACCTATTGCATATCCTGGAAAGTCTAGTTTTATTAAATCTTCTGCACTTTGCTTTCTTAAATCTTTATAGAATCCACCTTGAATTATTCCAAATAACCCTTGAGTTTCAGTATTTTTATGAGCCTCTTTACATCTAATTGCCCATCTTGTTGTTCTTTCCATTGAATTTTTTGTATATTCATAAGTTGATGGATATGGACAACATTCATCAAAAGACATTATTATATCAGCACCTAAATCTTCTTCTATTTGCATTACTTTTTCAGGAGAAAAGAAATGTTTACTTCCATCTAAATGAGATTTAAATTCAACTCCATCTTCAGTTATTGTTCTTAAATCACTTAAACTAAATACTTGAAATCCCCCACAATCTGTTAAAATCGGCTTGTCCCAATTCATGAATTTGTGAAGTCCTCCAGCTTCTTTTACAAGTTTTTCTCCTGGTCTTAAATATAAATGATATGTATTTGAAAGTATTATTTGTGCTCCAATATCCTTTAATTCTTCTGGAGTCATTGATTTTACAGTTGCTTGTGTTCCTACTGGCATAAATACTGGTGTTTGAATATCTCCATGAGGGGTATGCACAACTCCTCTTCTTGCTCCTGTTTGTTTATCTTGATGTAATAATTCGTATGTTATTGCTGGTTTCATTTCTTTCCTCATTTCTTATTTTATAAACATTGCATCTCCAAAGCTAAAAAATCTATATTTTTCATTAACTGCTTCCTTATATGCATTCATAATATTTTCTTTTCCTGCTAATGCTGATACAAGCATTAATAATGTTGATTCTGGTAAATGGAAATTTGTTATAAGTCCATCTAAACATTTAAATTTATAGCCTGGATATATATATATTGACGTATCTCCTTCACATTCTTTTACAAAGCCATTTTCATCAGCGACTGTTTCTATTGTTCTACAAGATGTAGTTCCAACAGCGATTACTCTATGTCCTTCTCTTTTAGCTTTATTGATTTTTTCTGCATCTTCTTCTTTTATATAATAGTGTTCTGTATGCATGTGATGCTCTTCAATATTTTTTTCTTTTACAGGTCTAAATGTTCCAATACCAACATGTAAAGTTACATTACTTATTACTATTCCTTTTTTCTCTAATTCTTGTAATAGTTCATTTGTAAAGTGTAATCCTGCTGTAGGAGCTGCTGCTGAGCCATCATATTTTGCATATACAGTTTGATATCTGTTATTTTCTTTTAAACTTTCATGTATATATGGAGGTAATGGCATAAGTCCAATTTGGTCTAAAATTTCATTAAATATTCCATCATAAGAAAACTTTACTTTTCTAGTTCCATCTTGCATAGTTTCTAGTATTTCTGCTGTAAGTAGACCATCTCCAAAAATAACTTTTGTGCCTATATGAAGTTTATTACCTGGTCTTACCATTGCTTCCCATATATCACCTTCAATATTTTTTAATAGTACAAATTCTACATTTGCTCCAGTTTCTTTTTTTCCATATAATCTAGCTGGAATTACCTTTGTATTATTTCTTACTAAACAATCTCCTGGCTCTAAATAATCAATTATGTCTTTAAATACTTTATGAGTAATTTCTCCTGTATTTTTGTCTAATACCATTAATCTTGATTCGTCTCTTTTTTCAAGAGGTGTTTGCGCTATTAATTCTTTTGGTAAATCATAATAAAACTCTGATAATTCCATTTTAGTTACTTCTCCTATTGCTATTTATATTTTTTTGATTTTTATGCTGTACCTGTTTTTTTACTATGTCCAGCTGTTGTAATTTCTCTTTTAACTTTTACTTTTTTCTTTTCTTCTCTGTTATTGTTTATAACAATTTTAGGTGGTTCTCCATTTAGTATAGTTTCTTTTGTTATAATACATTTTTCAACTTTTGGATTTGAAGGAATTTCAAACATTATGTCTTTCATTCTTTCTTCTATAATAGCTCTTAATCCTCTAGCTCCAGTCTTTCTTTCTAAAGCTTTATCAACAATCGCATCTAAAGCACCTTGTTCAAACTCTAAATCTACATCATCATACTCAAATAGTTTTTTGTATTGTTTTACTAATGAGTTTTTAGGTTCTGTAATTATTTTTATAAGAGCTTCTTTGTCTAATTCTTTTAAAGTTGTTATTATTGGAAGTCTTCCTACAAACTCAGGAATTAAACCAAATTTTAATAAATCTTGTGGTAATAAAGATGAAAATACTTCATATTTACTAACATCTTTATTACTTGTTATTGTAGCTCCAAATCCTATTGTCTTCTTTTCTATTCTATCTTTAATTATTTTTTCTAGTCCTTCAAAAGCTCCCCCACAAATAAATAAGATATTTTGTGTATTTATTTGTATAAACTCCTGATGAGGATGTTTTCTTCCCCCTTGAGGTGGTACAGATGCTACTGTTCCTTCAACAATTTTCAATAATGCCTGTTGTACGCCTTCACCACTTACATCTCTTGTTATTGATGGGTTTTCAGATTTTCTAGATATTTTGTCTATTTCATCTATATATATAATTCCTCTTTCTGCTTTCTCTATATCATAGTCAGCAGCTTGAATCAATTTTAATAAAATATTTTCAACATCTTCTCCTACATATCCAGCTTCTGTAAGTGTTGTTGCATCTGCAATAGCAAAAGGTACATTTAGTATTTTTGCTAGAGTTTGTGCTAAAAGTGTTTTTCCACAACCTGTTGGTCCTAGTAACAAAATATTACTTTTTTGAATTTCAACATCATTGTCTTTTACATCTTTATTTTCGTTTATTCTTTTATAATGATTATATACTGCAACTGCTAAAGATTTTTTTGCTTCATCTTGACCAATTACATATTCGTCAAGAATTTTCTTTATCTCCATTGGCTTTGGCAATTCATTATTTTCATCTTGTTCATAAGTTAATTCACTATCTTCATATAGGTCATTTTCTATTATGCTATTACATACTTTTATGCATTCGTCACATATATATACTCCTGGTCCAGCTATTACTCTTTCAACTTCTTCTTGCTTTTTTCCACAAAAAGAACATCTTATGTTTTTTTCTTTATCATTCTTTGACATACTTATCTCCTAAATTAATTTCTTTTTTCCATAATTCCATCGATCAAGCCATATTCTAAAGCTTCTTGTGCTGTCATATAATGATCTCTTTCAGTATCTCTATTAATTACTTCTATTGGTTGACCTGTTCTATCACTTAATAATTTGTTTAATTTTTCTCTAGTTTTTACCATGTGGTCTGCATGAATTTTGATTTCTGTTGTTTGACCAGATATTCCGCCACCACCGATTAATGGTTGATGTATTAATATTTCTGAATTTGGGGTTGCAAATCTTTTGCCTTTTTCACCTGATGCAAGTAATACAGAACCCATACTAGCAGCCATTCCAACACAGATTGTTGATACTGGGCATTTTATATAGTTCATAGTATCTACTATTGCCATTCCGTCAGTTATTGATCCTCCTGGTGTATTTAAGTACAAACTAATTTCTTTGTCTGGATCTTCTGACTCTAAGAATAATAATTGGGCAACTACAAGACCTGCAGATGTAGCATTAACTTCTTCTCCTAAAAATATTATTCTATCTTTCAATAATCTAGAGAATATATCATAAGATCTTTCTCCTCTTGCTGATTGTTCTATAACATATGGTACTAAACTGTCTTTTTCAAACATAAAATATTCCTCCTAAATATAATAAATTCCTTTTATAAAGTAAAATAGTTAGACAGAGCTAAATAATATATTATTATAAATCCCTCCTAACTATTTCGTTTAATTATTTCTTTATTTTTGCATTTTTTACGATAAGATCAATTGCTTTTTCTGTTTTTATGCTATTTGCTATATATTCTTTTAATGCTTCGTTTTTATTTAGTTCTTCCTCTTTTCTTCCATAGCTTGTAGCCATTTCTTTGATTTTACTTTCTATATCTTTATCGTCAGCTTCTATTTTTTCTTCTTTTATTATTTCTTCTAATATAAGTCTTGTTTTTACATTTTTTTCAGCTTGCTCTTTGTATCCATCTTCTAATTCTTTTCTTGTTTTGTTAATGAAATGTAAATATTGTTCTAAGTTAAGACCTTGATATGATAATTGTTGTTCCATATCTCTTATCATAGAATCTGTTTCAGCTTCTATCATTCCAGATGGGATATCTATTGATGTTTCTTTGCATACAGCGTCTATTGCAGCATCCTCTGTTTCATGCTTTGCTTTGTGTTCATTTTCAGCTGTTTTCTTTTCTTTTATGCTATTTCTTAATTCTTCTAATGTATTGAATTCAGAAACATCTTTTGCAAATTCATCATCTAATTCAGGTAGTTTTTTCTCTTTGATTTCATGTAATTTTACTTTAAATGTTGCATCTTTTCCAGCTAATTCTTTTGAGAAGTATTCTTCTGGGAATTTAACTTTTATATCTTTTTCTTCATCAACATTCATTCCAATTACTTGGTCTTCAAATCCTGGTATAAATGTTTTGCTTCCTATTTCAAGTTCATGCTTTTCAGCTTTTCCACCTTCAAATGCTTTTCCATCAACAAATCCTTCGAAGTCTATAACAGCTATATCCTTATCTTTAACAGCTCTTCCTTCTGCTGTTATTGTTCTAGCATTTTGATTTTGCATTCTTGATATTTCATTATTTATATCCTCTTCTGTTACAGGATATTCAACTTTTTTAATTTCAACACCTTTATATTTTCCTAATTTTACTTCAGGTTTTGTTTGTACTATTGCTGTAAATACTAAATCTTCACCTTTTTTCATATTTACAATATGTATATCAGGTTTGCTAACAACTTCTAGATTGTTTTCTTCAATTTCTTTTTCATATATTGGAGGAACAACTTCATTAAAAGCATCTTCATAAAATACTTCATCTCCGTACATTCTTTCAACTATATTAAATGGAGCCTTTCCTCTTCTAAATCCAGGAATATTGAAGTATTTTGCGCTCTTGCTATAAACCTTCATTATTGCTTCATCAAATTTTTTTGCTTCAATTGTGAACTCTAATTTTAATTCATTTTTATTTTCTGTTTTCTCTATCTTTATACTCATTTAGTTCATATCCTTTCTTGTTTTCATAAATAATGCTAGTTTATTATACCACAAATTCCACATATTGCAAGTGTTTTTTCATTTTATAATCTTATTAATTGAAATTTTGTATAGTCACAACTTACCAGCTTGTATTCTATGCCATTAATCATTCCTTCAACAGCACTTTCATGGGCTTTTCCATGTAAATGTCCATATATGCATTTAGTTACATTATATTTTTTCATAACTTTTGTAAATTCTGTATTTAGATTTTCTTTTTCTAGTGGCGGATAATGCATACAAACTATTATTTCTTTGTCTTCACCATATTTTTTTATTCCATCTAAAATAGAGTTTTCAAGTCTAAAAACTTCTCTATTTTTTATTTTTTCATCTTGTTCATTTTTACATTCTAAATCCCAGCCTCTTGTTCCTACAATTATATAGTTTTCATATTCATAACTATTATTGTAAATAAAATCTACATCCTTAATATTATTTACTTCTAAATATTTTCTCATACTTTTTAGTGTAGTCCACCACAAATCATGATTGCCCTTTAGCATTAATTTTTTGCCAGGAAGCTCATTTATAAAATTAAAGTCTTTATAAGTATTTTCTAGTTTTAATTCCCATGAAAAATCGCCTGGTAATAGAACTAAATCTTCTTCTTTTACTTTTTTAAGCCAGTCCTTTTTTATTTTTTCTTCATAGTCAATCCAACCAAATATATTCATTGGTTTATCTGTATTAAATGATAAATGTAAATCTGCTATTGCATATATTGCCATTTTTTCACCACTTTTCTTTACTTAAATTTTTAGATTTGGAACTGCATTTAATTCTAGTCCATCTCTTTTTCCATTCATAAATTCATAATATCCTGCTGATGCTATCATTGCTGCATTATCTGTGCAAAGTTTAAGCTCAGGATAATATATTTTTATATTTTTATTTTTAGATAATTTATCAAATTCTTTTCTTATATAGCTATTTGCAGAAACTCCACCTGCAAGCACTACTTTTTTTATACCAGTTTGCTCCACTGCTTTTTCTATATTTACTGTTAATATTTCTGTTATTGTTTTTTCAAAACTTAGAGCTAAATCAGCTTTATTAACATCAGGATCTTTATGATGTAGATTTATTACTGCTGTTTTTATTCCACTAAAACTAAAATCTAGATTATCTATATGAGTTTTAGGAAGTTTTATATTTGCAACGCCTTCTTTTGCAAGCTCATCTACTTTAGGGCCACCTGGGTATCCTAAACCTATTACTCTTGCTACTTTATCAAAAGCTTCTCCTATTGCATCATCTCTAGTTTTTCCTAGTACTTCAAAATCTGTATAGCTTTTTACATGTACAATTTGAGTGTTTCCTCCAGACATTAGCATACATAAAAAAGGTGGTTCAAGTTCAGAATATGTAATATAGTTTGCAGCAATGTGCCCTTTTAAGTGATTTACACCAACTAGTGGCTTATTTATACTATAGCTTAAAGCTTTTGCGTATGATACTCCGACTAATAGAGCTCCAACTAATCCCGGTCCATAAGTACATGCTATCGCATCTATTTGATTAAAGTCAATTCCCGCTTCTTCCAGCGCTTTTTTTGTAACAGTTGAAATTGCTTCAACATGATTTCTTGATGCTATTTCAGGTACAACCCCTCCAAATTTTTCGTGTATACTTATTTGAGTATCTATTACATTTGATAAAACTTCTCTTCCATTTTTAACTATTGCAACAGAAGTTTCATCGCAACTTGATTCTATTCCGCATTATTAGTTTATCCATTTTTTCTGCACTCCTCTCTTCTAATGTTGCAAATTAATTAAGAATACTATATCTTACATTTTATAATTTTGGATTTTTTAACTATATATTATATAAAAATTTTAAATATTAGTGCAACTAAATTGTATATTCCCATAGATACTACATTTATTACAGGAGCTATAATATAACTTACTATATCTGTGATCCATAAAAATAAAAATATTATATAAAAGATATTTTGATGTTCAATAAACCAATTTTTAGCATTATATGGTAGAAAATGCATTAATATTTTTGAACCATCTAATGGTGGTATTGGAATTAAGTTAAATACTCCTAATCCTATATTTACATTTATAGCTAATACTATTGCAAGCATTACAAATTCACCTGCTGTACTTATTGCAAATGATGTAGCAAAAGTAGCTATTGCATAATATATTATTGTTAGCACAAATGCTATAAAAATGTTCATTAACGGTCCTGCAAATGCAACAATAGCTTCTTGTGCAGACATTGACATTTTTCTATTAAAATTTCTTGGATTTATTTCTACTGGCTTTCCCCATCCAAAATGAGCAACAATTAGCATAAAAAATCCTACAGGGTCAATATGTGCAAGTGGGTTTAAAGTTACTCTTCCTTGGTTTCTTGGAGTATCATCTCCTAGTTTATCTGCAGCGTAAGCATGTGCAAATTCATGAAATGTTATTGCAATTATTACACCTGGTAGTGTTAATAATAATCCTATTAATTTCATTGGATTATTTAAATAACTTAGTATTACATACAAAAAAAGCACTGCAATAATTACATACATTATTCTTTTATCTCTAAACATTACTTTTCTTCCTCTCCTTAATATAATAGCATTATTATATACCAGTTTTGAAAATCTGTAAACCTCAAATATATGTCTTTCGTAATTATTACAGTACTTATTTTTATTTAATTTTTCTATTAGTTTTTGTATTAGGCAATTTTCTTTTCTCTTAATTCTTTTGCATGTAGTAAAGCCGTTTTTGTAGCTTCTCCTGAAGAAATTCTGGCAATTTCTTCTATTACTTCTTGTTCATTTAGTAATTTTATATTAGTAAAAGTCTTATCATTTTCAACTTTTTTATAAATATAATAATTATAATCTCCTTTTGCAGCTATTGGTGCTAAATGTGTTATAATTAATACTTGGTGTTTTTTAGCTATTTTTCCAAGTTTTATTGCAACAGAGTTTGCTGCCTTTCCACTTATTCCTGTATCTATTTCGTCAAATATAAGAACTGGTACTTCATCGACATCTGATAAAACATTTTTTATAGCAAGCATTATTCTAGACATTTCTCCACCTGATGCAATTTGGTCTAGTCTGTGAGCTTCTTCCCCTATATTTGTACTTATTAAAAACTCAACATGACATTTTCCATTTTTAGTAAAATCAGCATCATCTATAACTTTTGCAAAGAATCTAGCATTATTCATTTCCAAATCAGTTAACTCTGAATTTATTTTTTCATTTAATATTACAGAATTCTTAACTCTTTGGTCTTTTATTTGATTACATAAATTTTTCATTCTATTTTCTATTTTTGTTATTTCTTCTTTTAGAATTTCGTTTTCTTCATCTAAGTTATTTATTCTATTAATTTCTTTTTTTATTTCTTCTTTATAGTTTAAAATTTCTTCTATACTATTTCCATATTTTCTTTTTAATGTTTTTATTATTTCTAGTCTTTCTTCAACTTCATCAATTTGCATATCTGAAAAAGACATTTCATCATTCATATCAGCAACATCTCTTGCTAGTTCTTGAACTTCATAATATATATTTTTTAGTTCAATTAATTTTTGTTCATATTTTTCATCAATACTTTCAATTT
The DNA here is from genome assembly GCA_934167095.1 of uncultured Clostridia bacterium. GTDB lineage: Bacteria > Bacillota > Clostridia > TANB77 > CAG-508 > CAG-245. Next base: position 22,227 of record CAKPKE010000010.1, on the reverse strand, counting down.
TTTCTAAAGCTTTTATTGAACTATTAATTACTTCTATTGCAGTATTACTTAAATTTCCATTTACTGTTTCTAATGCAGTTGATATTTTTTGTGAATTTAGCATTACTTTTTTCTTTTCTTCAAGTTCTTCTTCCTCTTTTGTAGTAAGCTTTGCATCTTTTATTTCATTATATTGGTACTGTAATAAATCTAATTTTCTTTGTCTTTCTCTGTCATCTCCAAGATTTTCTTGCAATTTCTTTTTTAACTCTTTATATTCATTATACAACTCATCATATTCAGTTAAATATTTAGATATATTTTCCCCTATAAACTTATCTAAATATTTTGTATGAAATTCCTCGTCCATTAAAGTTTGATTGTCAAATTGTCCATGAATATCAATTATTTTTTTCATAAAGTTTCTTAATTCATTTACAGTAATCATTCTTCCATTTATTTTGCATAAATTTTTTCCACTTGTATTTATTTCTCTTGATACTATTATATTTCCATCTACTGCAAATTCTGATTCTGGCATATATAAACATACCTCTATATATGACATTTTTTCACCTCTTCTTATCATTTCTTTAGAGAATCTTCCCCCTGCGATTATTCCTAAAGAATCAACAATTAAAGTTTTACCAGCACCAGTTTCACCAGTTAATACATTTAGCCCTTTATTAAAGTCTATTGTTAAATCTTCTATTATTCCTATATTTTTTATATGCAATGTAGATATCATATATGCCTCCTACAAATCTTTGTTCGCACATATTCTACTATTGATTTTTATGTTTGTCAATACTTTTTCACAAATTTTTGTTCGTTTTTCTTGTATAAAAAATACTGCAAGTTAAATTCTTGCAATATCTCTTATTATTCGTCAATTTTTCCCTCAAAAACTTTTGTTGCAGATCCTGTCATGTGTATATGATTGTTGTCTCTCCACTCAATTTTTAATGTTCCACCTAACAATTTTATATTAACATTTTTATCTGTATAATTATTTAAATTAGAAGCTACACAGACAGCACAAGAACCTGTTCCACAAGCAAAAGTTTCGCCTGTTCCTCTTTCCCAAACTCTCATTTTTATGTTTTTTCTATCTTCTATTTCAATAAATTCGATGTTTGCTCTTTGCGGAAAGTGTTTATCTACTTCTAAAATTTTTCCGTATTTTTCAACATCAAAATTTTCTAAATCTTCCACAACAGTCACTGCATGAGGATTTCCCATTGATACACATGTAAAAACAAACTCTTTATCTAATGCTTTTAATTTTAGATTTTTAACTGGCATCTCATCAGAAATTACTGGAATAAGCATTGGATCTAGAATTGGTTCTCCCATATCAACTTCAACAGTTTCAACTTTTTCATCTACTACATTTAGCTTTAAAGTTTTTGTTCCTGCCAAAGTTTCTATTGTTAGATTCTTTTTTTGTGTTAATCCATTATCATAAACATATTTTCCAACACATCTTATTCCATTTCCACACATTTGAGCTTCACTGCCATCATAATTAAACATTTTCATTTTAAAATCACAGTTCTTACTATTTTCTATTAATATAAGACCATCTGAACCTATTCCAAAATGTCTGTTGCTCACTCTTTTTGCAAGTTCTGATATATTCTTTGGTTCTTCTTTTTTAGTACAATCTATGTATACATAATCATTTCCTAGACCATGCATTTTTGTAAATTCAATCATTTTTATCCTCCTAGAATAATGTATGTTTTTACATTTTATCTGGTGCTTCAAATCCTAATAAATCTATTCCATTTTCAAAGATTTTCTTAAGTAAATTTAGCAATGTTATATTAGAATATAATCTTTCTTTTTCTCCTTGTAATATTTTAACTTTTTGATAGTACCCATTAAAGCAGTTTGCAAGTTCATATAAATATGTACATATTTTAGATGGAGAATTTTCATTATAACTTTCAGTTAAAACTTCATTATATTTTGCGATATTTAGTAATAATTGCTTTTCAATTTCTTGTTCTGGCTCTAAAATATTTTCTTCTTCTAATTTATTTTCTTCATAAAATTTATTTAATATTGACTTAATTCTTACTAATGTATATAAAATATATGGCCCTGTTTTTCCATCAAATGATGTAAATTTATCAACATCAAATATATAATCTTTTGAAATTTGATTAGATAAATCAGCATATTTTAAGGCTGCTAATCCTACTATTTTAGAAATTTTTGACTTTTCTTCTTCTTCCATTTTTCTTGTTTGTTCTATTTTTTCATATACTTTTTGATTAATTTCAGAAATAAGATTTTCAAGTCTCATAACACCACCATTTCTTGTTTTAAATGGTTTTCCGTCTTTTCCATTCATTGTTCCAAAGCCCAAGAATGTAAGTTTAGCATCATTGTCTATTATTTGAGCTTTTCTTGCACATCTAAATACTTGTACAAAATGAAGTTCTTGTCTTTTATCAACAACATATATAATTTCATCTGGGTTAAAGTCTAGTTGTCTTTGCATTATAGTTGCTAAATCTGTAGTTTGATAACATGAAACTCCACCAGATTTTAATACCATACAAGGATTAATTTTGCTACTATCTTCAGGTTCATCAACATCGACAACCATTGCTCCTTCACTTTCATATATAATACCAAGTTCTTGCATCTTTTCTACCATTGATTTTACATATTTTTGTGAATCACTTTCTCCTAACCACAAATCAAAATCCACATTTAGTTTTTTGTAGTTTTCTTTTAAATCTGCAACAGAAATTTCTACGATCTTTTTCCATAAATCATAGTATCCTCTTTTTCCTTCTTGTAAGTAAGCTGTATAAAGTCTTGCTTTTTCTTTATAGGCATTTGCTTTTTCAATTTCTTCTTGAGTAGCATTTTCAGCAACTTTAGTTTTACCACTTGCACAAGGATAAACTTCTTCTAAGTCACTTACAGTAAACAAGGCTTCACTTGGATATTCGCCTGTATAGTTTGGATCAAAATATACCCAATCAGGATGTCTTACTTCAAGTTCCTCAATTACAAGACCCATTTGAAGGCCCCAATCTCCAAGATGAACATCGCCAATTACTTTATTGTCAAAAAATTTATGAATTCTTTTTACGCTTTCCCCAATTATTGCAGGTCTTAAATGACCTACATGTAAAGGCTTAGCAACATTTGGACCACCATAATCAACAACTATAGTTTTATCTTCTTCCATTTTGCAACCAAATTTTTCATCATTATTCATTTCGTTGCAATAATTGGTTAGAAATTTATTTGAAACTGTTATATTTATAAAACCTGGTTTTACAACTTCAATTTTTTCAAAAGCTTCATTTTCATTACATTTTGCAACAACTTCATCAGCTATCATAAAGGGAGCTTTTTTATATTCTTTTGCTGCAGTTAGAGCTCCATCACATTGATATTCGCACAAATCAGGTCTATTAGAAATTATTACCTTTCCATATTTTTCATCATATCCACATTCATTAAATGCTTTTTTTATTATTTCTTCTAGTAATAAAATTATCTTTTTCAATTACTATTCCTCCATTTTTTCACTTTTTAACTTCCTTATTATACATTATTTATGTAGTATTTTCAATATCTTTAATAAATAAAGCAAAAATAGGTTGAACATTTAACTATCCACACCTATTTCTGCTTTTACTTAAACTTTATGTATGGCACTTTCCTTCATAAAGAATTATTTATCTTTATTATTTTTCACCTTTTAATCGGTGAGCTTTTATTTGGTTCCTCACATATTTGATAGACACCATATCAGCTGAAAACATTTTCAACATTGGATCTTCAAATTTGCTTACTCCTAGCCGTACCATCTCTTCTTCAAGTTCCTTCCATTCACGCAAAGTGAACCTATTTGCGACATACAGTTTTTCTGCTTCTTTATTTGACAAATTTCCTTTTTTGCCGTTTAAAAAAACAACTTTCACAGTATTTCCTCCTAAAATTTTTTTGAAGGTCTCTAAACTTGCTATTTTTATTCTAATTCGCATAGCTACGAATATTTCATAAATATTATATCAGCATTTACATAATTTTTCAATATTAATAAAAAAAGTTGCATTTTATGTAAATTTTCGTTGTAATATATTCATTAACTGGCATAAGCCAGATGTATAGGAGGGAAAAAATGTGCTAACCGTTGAACGGAACCAGCATTGTGTGATTGTCTACAACGAAGATTTTAACACAGGTATTGCTTTTCCAACTACTGTAAACAAAGATGTGAATTTGTACGTTCAAGAATTAAAAGAACGTTCACAGTTCATTAAGCCTGGTACAGTTTTGGTATCACTTCTCTTTGATGAGCAGTATGAGGATAACTACCGGCCTATGAAAATCTTCCTAGAGAACTACAGCATCGAAAGAGTTCTGCATGAAGACGATGTAGCCATCCGGCTATATAAGTTCTATTTTTCACACGCTATTCCTATAATCAGTCCTGCAGGAGTTTCTTACATTTTTTGTATGTAACACTTTTTGCAACTGATTATCCCCAGCCACCGCTTTAAGCAAATAGCCAAACGGTGACTGGGGTATTTTATTTTAAACTTTCTTATAATAAAATTTTAGATTAATTTCATTCGCATTATAATATTTTAAAATTCTTTGCATTCTTTTATTTTCACTACCTGTAGCACATGATACTATTTTTATGTCTTTATTTTCTTCTCTTAATTTTTCAATTAACTTAAAGAACACTCCAAACTTTCTATACTCTTCTTCAACAAACATTTGTAAAATCCATAAAACTTCTCCATCATCTGCCCAATAAAAATATGAATATAAAACCATTCCAACAAGTTTATTGTCTATTTCAGCAATTAAACACTAAAATTTAGGATTATCACAAAAATAATCTCTATCAATATTTTTTTCTAGGCCATTTGTTTCATATCATTAACATTATTTATTACATTGTTAGCATGTATTATAAATTTTTTATGTTTTTTATTTGCTTTTAGTACTTTTATTCTTTCCATAGATTTTATCTCTTCTTATCCCCTCATTTTTCTAACCAACTTTAATATAAGTTTATCATTGGAGTTTTAGAAATGCAATAGTATAAACAAAAAACTCCTTTCCATTTTATAGTTCAGGTAGTTATCAACAACTTTTCTTTACTCTTTTGATATTTAATACAATTATTAATAACTTTATTAAAATACATCATAATTTTAGTAAATTGCATTAAAATCGTAAAAAAGTTTTAAACAATTCAAAAGCAGACATGAATTATGATTAAATTCATGTCTGCTTTTGTTAATTCATTTATTACAATTGTATATGAATCCCTCCGAATCACAACCAGAAATACTGTGAGCAATCTGAACACCCTTCTTAGTCTTAAAAGAAAAATAAAGTTTGCCTTTGTATACTTCAGACAAATCCGTAAAGGCTCCTATTTTATATAGTTGCCCTTTAAAGTTTGTGGCTACCACAACTTCTGCATTATCAAGCCATTCTCTAGCAGAGTCTTTCTCTAAGCCAATATAGTGTAAAACTCCTATTGAATATCCATCTTTAACTGCTTCATCTGTTAAATGAGCCATTCTTGTGTTTTCTAACTTTTTATACCGACTTTGTAGATCCTTTTTTGTTAAAATTGTTAGCTGTAATTCTTTCATAAATACTTTCTCCTTTACAAATAATTATTGTTAAAAGTTACTATATCAACAACTTGCATACTGCAAGATAATTAAATTATGAATAATATTCTAACATAAAATCTTGAAATATTCAATAATACAAAAAAGAGAGATTTAAAAATCTCTCTTTTCTTACTCTGGTGCCAACGAAGTAGTTATCTACAACTTTTTGGCTCTCTTGACGATTGATACAAATATCAATCAATTTATTAAAAAATATCACATTTTTTATAAAATACAATACCAATATAAAAAAATATATAAAATATATAAAAACAATAAAAAACCTCGCTTTAAAAGCGAGGAAGAACAAGTTTGTTCTTTTTTGCAGCAATCTTAACCGTATTAAGCAGCCATATAGCCTTTGATAAATTCTTCAATGAGCTTAACTGCTTCTGCGTTATCAGCTTCAGCATTGCCACCACACTCATTCATATGACTATTTCTGTTAACACTTTCAATGATTCCAGAGTTGTCATACTCTTCTTTGCGAAAATTCAATGTAGGAAGAATAACTTCTTTTTGTAAAACAGTTCCTTCTTTACTCATTTTCTTTCCGTCTCTCAGATCGCTGGTGTACATCGCCAAATCCATTCCGCAGTGCATTCCTGCAAAGTAGTTGATAAAATCAACCACAATCGCATCGATTACTTTTTGGTCAAGCTTGGGATTTTTGTATTTCCGAATAAATTCCTTTGCATAATCGGAAATAGAAAATACTACTTCTCCACTAGTCATACTGTTTTCCTTCTTACAATTGTTTTATGAGAAATTACTGCCTTGCTATTCTTATTATAGTTCGCATAGCTACGAATGATATAAATAGTATATCACATTTTTATGTTAATTTCAATATTTTTAACGTATTTTATACCATATACTTTATTTTTATGGAAAATCAAGTTACTTCATCTGTAGTAATACTATTAAATAAATATAATGCCACCTTATTCTGCTCTGTCGTTTCCATTTCCATATTTTTAGCCATTGCAAACATTACAAGCTTATATTTTGCAAAGTTTATTAAAGTTGTCCTATATTCTTCATCAATGTCTTTTAACATATTGTCAAATTTTTCATAATATTCTTTAGTGTTGTATATAAGCCCTGACCATTTGCTTTGGCTCATACATATTGATAGTCTTAATTTATCTTTTATATCCATATCATTTATCATATTTATTAAAAATTGTACTTTTTCATTTTCCATATTCAAATACCTCCATATTAAAATCTTGTATCATTTTTCTTTCTGTCTTTTAAATTAGTTATTTCATCTGTTGTTTTTACTTTTCTTCTAACATTATTTGCTATCTCATTATCATTATCATCAAAAATACCATTTTTATATAAATCATCACTAACATATTTGTAATGCTTATCTTTATCAAATCCAATTTTATTTTGAAAATGTTTCATTAAGCTACGCCAAAAGCCTTTGAATTTCTGTAACTCTTGTTTTATCTTTTCTTTTTCAGTCTGTAACTTGCTAATAATTTTATCTTTGGTAGATAGTTCCTTTTTCAAATCGCCAATTTCATTATCTTTTAGTTCAATTTCATACTTTAAGGAACGATTTTCTTTTTCTATTTCAAAAGCAGAATGTTCAAAATCTTTAATCACCATATTTAAGTCATTTACACTTCTAACAGTTTTAGTAATATCTTTTACGTCTCTTGTATAATTTTTTAATTTCTGGACATCTTCGCTTGAAATAACCATATTATTTTTGTTTATTAGAGTAGATTTTAAATTATCTAATATTTCATTTATATTAGTGCTTTCATTATCAAGCATTTTAGTTTGCTTATTGGCTTTAGCAAGTTTTTGTTCTTTCTGTTCTAATTGTTTCTTGATTTTTCTATAATCGCCCATATCTTTGACGTTGATATCTTGATTTCTGCCATTTTGCTTTTCTTTTAGCTTAAAATTCATATCATAGAACTTATTAAAAGACTTTATACAAGCAATTCTCATTTTATCTTGTATTTGTGTTAATGTGGTTTTAGTAAATAACTTTGATTTTACTACTTGTTTTTTCATTCCTCTTTTACAATCATAAGAAACTGGAACACCTACAATGTGCATATGGGGAGAAACCTCATCAAAGTGTATTGTTGCATTTGCTATCTTAAAATCTGGTACAATTTTAATTAAATCCTTTACTTGCTCATTATAAACATCAATCATTTTTAATCTATATTCTTTATCTTTATCATTCCAAAAGTCCATATCTCCAAGTTCTATTATAATTTCACAAGCTATATCGTTCTGTGAATCGCATACTTTTTTGAAGTAATCTTTGATTTTTCTATCTTCACGAGTTTGCTTGTTGTTATATTCCAATCTAGCTTCTTCAAATTCATCTAAATATACTTGCTTAACATCATTTACAATGTCATTTGTTCCATAAATCATTCTAATTAACTCTCTTTGATTATCATAATCTCTTAAGTTGTGTTTATTAACATCCGACAAATCTTTTGCATTTTGAATTGCATTATTAGATAGAGAAGTAGTACCAGATACATTTCCTTTTGCAACTTTCTTTGCTAATTTACTTTTGTTTTTATCACTACCCAAGTGAAAAGAATATGCCAATTCTTGCTTCATAAAAGCACCTCCTTTGAATTTTCTTCGTAGCATAGGACTTTGGCTTTGCCATAAGTCCTAACCCCCTATATGTTATGACATACTATCATAACATGGGGGCTCTGCGAGGCAATAAATTTTATCTCACAGAGCTAAAATTTATTCAAATTAACTATCGCCACTTTCATTTTTACTTTGTAAAAACAAAACGTGCCACGTTAATTTGTTTCTTCTTGCATTTTTTCGCAGAACTTTACTGGCTTAACACCTACTGAAATAGGAGTAGGCTCTTTCATATAAATTACACTATCGTTTGTTTCATCTGGTATATAATCAAATGCAGTATCAATTTCTTGCATTTGAAATCTATCTTCTTCATTAATGTAGATTATTCCAAATCTATAAGTTTCCATTTTATTATCTGGATCTAGTTTGTAGTAATCTTCTAAAGGGAATACCCTAACAATAGCACTATTATTTTCAGTAAAGTTAAAATAGAAACATTGCTTATCTACATAGTAAGTTGCCTCTGCAAAACTCACATCATAGTATTGTCTTAATCTCATTATAATTTCGCCGACTTCTTCCTCTGGCAAATAGTTACTAAATCTAACACTTCCTAATACATTAACTAATATCATAGGCTTTGTAGTATCAATATAACCTTTATCAAATAATTCTTGGCAAGGCTTACAAATAGATTCCCTAAAATTAATTTGCTTTACTGCTATTACTGTACCTATAATATCTAATTCAATATCTTCAACATATCTCATTATTAAATCAGCTTGTTCTTCTCGTGTATAATCTTTCCAAGTTTTAGTTCGTTCTTGATATTCTTTATTTAGCTTAATCTTATTGATAAAATCAATATCTCTTTTTAGTAGAATATCTCTTGGTGTAAATCTTAATTCTTCTACACTATCAGTAGTATCTAGTTTAGTTTCTAGTTCTGTAATCGCTTTTTCAATAATTTTCTTTTCTTCGTTATATTCTTTTAATTCAAAAACACTATTAATATATGCTTTTTTAATTCTTTCAAGCTTATTCCTCTGATTATTTATTTCTTTTTCTAATTGCTCTTTAGGCTCATCAAATTTTTGCTTAATCATAGGCAAGAAGAATTGATTTACAACAGAGTCATATTCGGTTAGTTCATCTATAAATTGCTCAAAATACTCATTTATTAAACTTTCTTTAAATTGGACTTTACAATCATTACAATAATAATAAAAGTATGTCTTACCATTTTTCTTTGTAGTAGCTTTACCACCTAAAATACGATTACATTTAGGACATTTTAGTTTTTGTAAATATAAATATGTCAATGTTCTTTGATAACTTCTTGAATTTTTCTTTTTCTGCAATTGGCAATCAGCCCACATTTCTTTTGAAATAATTGGTTCAACTACATCTTCATAATAAGTAGGGTTCTTTGTTCTTTTTCCGTGAACGAAATCGCCTTTATATATCTCATTTTCAAGAATAGTAACAATAGTTGAATCTCTCCAATTATCTTTTCCTAATACTTTTTCTTCATTGAATAGATTACTTATTTTTTGATAAGAGTAGCCATTATAATATAAGTCAAAAATTCTCACTACAATATCTTTAGTTGAATAATCTATTACCAATCTTTTATCTTCGTGCTTATAGCCTAATGGGGCAATGTGAGGAATATGACCAGATTTAATTGCACCTGCTAAACCTACTTTAGTTCTTTCACTTGTTCTTTCAATTTCATTTTGACTAACACTCATCAATAATCTTGATATCATCTTGCCATTTGCACTTGTTGTATTTATTTCATCATTTACACAATCTAAATAGGCATCGTTTTCATCTAAAAAAGTCATTAAATTTTCCCAATCATAAATACTTCTAGTTATTCTATCTAGTTTTAAAGCAACTATTGTGTTTATCTTTTTAGCCTTAATATCATCTTTTAATCTTTCAAATTCTGGTCTATGATTACCAGTTTTAGCACTAATTCCTGCGTCTTCGTAATAATCTATTATTTCATAGCCTTTAAATTTACAAAAAGACTCTAATCTTTCTCTTTGTTCTGGAAGACTAAAACCGTTCTCTTACTTGGTCTTCAGTTGATACTCTCATATACAACCCACATTTTTTCTTTTCATCTTTCAATTTGCATAACCTCCTAACTTCAAAAAAAGAGACATCAAAGTACACACGAGTACTTTTGACATCTCTTAAATCCGTTTATCACAAAATAAAATACAATATAATTGTAATATAATATAATTTTTTCAAAGTACTCGTAAATCTATATTTGCTATTGCCCAAGAAAATATAGATAATTAATTGCCTATATTATATCAAGATTTAAAGAAATGTCAATTTTTTACAAATTATATTTTTTTCAAATATTCTTCTAACTCTGATAATTTAATCTTTTTAGTCAAATTTGAAATATACACATCATTTGAATAATTAAAAACTAAAAATGTAATATTTTTAATAATTACTCTATGTGGTTCAACATATGTAAGATTAGTTTTTTCTAATTTCCTAATGCTCCCATTTATAAAAGTAGGGGTAACTTTAGCAAATTCACATATAAACTCCAATCTTTGTTTTAGACATTCCTCAAATTGTATTTCTTGTTTAATTATCTTCATTACAGACACCATCCTTTCGTTTGGATGATTTTTCTATTGTTTTTAGGCAACAAAAAAATCAACCAGATTTTATTTTCTGATTGATTTTTGTATCAATTCTGTTCTATTAGTTCGAACAGAAACGTCATTGGTGCGGATGAGAGGACTCGAACCTCCACGTCGTTGACACTGGTTCCTAAGACCAGCGCGTCTGCCAGTTCCGCCACATCCGCATTACCCTGCTAAAGCATTAAATCTTTAGCACTTTTTTATATTAGCATTTTTATTATTTATTGTCAATACTTTTTTTGTATTTTCAAAAAAAAATTAGAAAAATTTACATTTTGCTTTTTACTTAGCTAAAATTTTAGAATATCATTTCATAATGCATAATTAATATTTTTCTATAATTTTTATACATAAAATGTATTTGTACATTATTTTGAAAATGTCATTTTACTTTGTCACAGAACCATTTTCAAAAGCTATCTTCTATCTTGATTTCTTTGTAAAATATTGTAAAATATTATCAAAAAAATCAAAGGAGAAGCTATCATGTCAACAGGCAATAATGTTACAAACCACGATTTATTAATCTATCAAAAATATTTAGAACTAGTTTATTACACCACAAATATTTTAGTGAAATTTCCTAGAAGTGAAAAATTTGCTCTAGCAACTGAAATTCGTGATAACCTTTACTCTGGTTTGAGTCATTTAATTAGAGCTATAAAGCTTTTTAATAAGCGTGATAAATTAGATAACTTATTTGAATTTGATGTATCTTTAAGTATTTTAAAAGTACAAATTCGACTTGCTAACAAAAATCACTATATCTCAGAAAAAAACTATACTTTTTGGAGTCAGAGTGTCACTGATATTGGGAACATGCTAGGAGGTTGGATTGCATCATGCCAAAAAAGATAAAAAATTTGTTTTACGAGAATTTAACCTATTCAAAACTTCTTTCTGCTCATTACAGAGCTAAGAAAAATAAAACTTATAAAGGTGAGATTCTTCGATTTGAATTAAATCTTGAAAACAATCTTATAAATCTTCTTAATGACTTGAAAAATAAGCGTTATCGAGTTGGTGAATATAGAACCTTTATGGTTTATGAGCCTAAACCTAGAATAATAAAATCACTTCCCTATAAAGACAGAATTGTTCATCAATGGATTGTTGAAGAATTTATAAAACCTTACATTACTCCAAGATTTATAGATACAACTTTTGCCTGTATTGTAGACCGCGGAACACATGCCTCTGCTGATCAAATGCAAAAATATATGAGGCACCTTTACAATAAAAACACTGATTATTGGATTTTAAAATGTGATATAAGTAAATTTTTTTATTCAATAGATCCAGTTATTTTATATAAAATTTTGCAAAAATACATTTATGATAAAGACTTACTATTTCTTATAAAAGTAATTCTTTTTGATAATCGCGATTCAAATGAAAAAGTTGGAATTCCTATTGGCAATTATACTTCGCAATATTTTGCAAATATCTATTTAAATGAATTAGACCAATTTGTAAAAAGAACTTTAAAAGTAAAATATTATATTAGATATATGGATGATTTTATTTTGCTTCTTCCTACAAAAAAAGATTGCATAAAATACAAAGCTATAATCGAAAATTTTGTCGAAACTAAGTTACATTTAAAACTAAATTCAAAAACAAAATATTATCCTTCTAAAATGGGAGTTGACTTTTGTGGTTATAGAATTTTTCCAACTCATAGACTTTTAAGGACTTCAAATAAGACAAAAATAAAAAATAATATCAAACGCTGGAATCAAAAATTTCATAATGGTACTTTAAATACAACTCATGCAGTTCAATCTTTTAACTCTTGGTATGGACACGCAAGTCATTGTAATTCTTATCATTTAATAAATAAAATGTTAAATCGTTGCGATTTTTTAGAGACTCCAGAAAGTTTAACTGAAAACGAAAATTATTTAATTTCACTTATTGAAAATAAAAACACACTAGACTAAATTAATAGTACTAATGTGTTTTTTGCTTCATCGGATTTTCATTTTTCATTACTCAAACAATGTTACATTTAATGTGTTTATGATACAAGAACTATAGCTTGTACCAAAGGAATCAAACTTCTTTGACACAATATCTTCTCGATTTAGTCCGTAAACTATTTCCCCTCAATCAGAAAACTTAAATTTTTCCTTCGTGTCGAAGTGCTACTCGCAGACTAACACGACTCGGTAACCGTTTATTGTTCCATTCATTACCATTATCGTCAGCAAAGGCAAATACTCCTATCTGCGTACTGGTATTTAACGACTGTCCTCCGCGTATGCAGAAAACGCCCTCCGTAGCTCCAGAGTCTTCGTCTGCGCGATTTAAGTTTAATCCCTAATTTTTATTTTTACTTGCGTCGAAGTGCTACTCGCAGACTAACACGACTCGGTACGCATAATTGTTCCATGCATTACCATTATTGTCTCCAAAGGCAAAGGCTCCGGCTTGAGAACCGTTTTCATAATTACCTCCGCGTATGCAGAAAGGTCCGTCTGTACCACCAGAGTCTTCGTCTGCGCGATTCAAGTTCAATCCCTAATTTTCATTTTTTACTTGTGTCGAAGTGCACTAATCTTTTTTATTTTCATCCATTTTGAGGTCCTTACCGGACCTCATTTTTTATTTTACCTTACAATATTTCTTTTGACATTCGCGAGCTTACTGCCATAATTTTCTGCAAAACAAAGGGCACAAGTTGCAAGGAATATGTGTCAAAGTGCTACTCGCAGACTAACACGACTCGGTAACCGTATATGGCCCCATGCACCACCAGCATCGTCAGCAAAGGCAAATACTCCTATCTGCGTACTGGTATTTAACGACTGTCCTCCGCGTATGCAGAAAACGCCCTCCGTAGCTCCAGAGTCTTCGTCTGCGCGATCGCCGTACCAGCTCGTATTTGAACCGCACTGACTAGATGTTTCATAAATAGCATCTCCATAGATTTCGCTCCATTTTGAGTAATGCATATCCATTGAACCGTCATCACCTTCTATTGTTGTGTCTATTGGATATATTGTTACATATTTACTACTGTTGTCTGGTAATTGTGAACCATCTACATCTTTTGCGTATTTTCCATTTGCTGTATGTGCATATAGTGCTGTTCCGTTTCCATTTGTATACTTACTATATAAAACTGATGTATACTCCCAGTTTCCACCACTTAGGTCATATATTCCATAAAGGTTACCTGTTGTACTTGCGTTCATTCCATTTGTTGTATTGTATTTATTATCTGCTGAACTTCCACCTACACCTGTTAATTTTGCATAATTTGTACTATCTTTATTGTATGAATTTATTGATATTTCATGATTATTTCTTCCATATTTACTTTGTGTTAAGTATGCTACAGCTCCCCATTCACTATTTTTCATTAAATGTGAATTTGCTCCTGTTGTTTGCAATGTACTATAATTTAATGAGTTATTAAAACAGTTTGTAATATTTATATAATTCCATGAATATTGACTAGGCTTACTTACTGCTCTTACTGTTGCACTTATTGCTTTGTTTCCTGTACCTGAAGTTGATTCTGAATTTTTCCATGTTCTTCCGCTGTCTGTAGTTTCTTCCATACTCATTTCATATTTTGCTACCCATATTCCTGGTATTTCTGAATCCCATCCACCTAATTGAAGATTTTTTGTAAATGCTGGATGAACTTTATAACCTTCTTTATCCGCTGTAGTTGTAGTTAAATTTATAAATTGCACATCAATTTCACCAGCTGTTGATGTATGCTCTCCGCTTAAAATTTTGTATTCATATCTTGGTATCCATACAAAGTAACTTCCATCAGTTGTACTCTTGGCGTTCGCCCATCTACTTGTTTTGCTATCATCTGTGCCACTAATTTTGATATAGCTATACCATTCAGCCCAGCTAAAACCTTCTTTATCACTTGTTACTTCCATTGTTGTTGATGTTGTACTTGCGTTGTACAAACCAACTTCGTTTGTAGTTCCATCTGACCAATAAACTCCAACCATATTTGATCCTAATTTTGGTGTGCATAGGCCTAATGTTTCATTCCATTCTCCACCTTCAAATACGCTTTTTGTGTTTCCGTATTTTGCAAGTTCTGTTTTCATTCTTTCCATTTCTGCAAGTTCATTTGTTGATGCTTCTTGTGTTTTTCTTTTAGCTTCTTGAGCTTGTGTTATCAATCCATTTTCTCCTAGTACTAGGCTAATTGATACTCCTGCCAAAATTAAAAGTACAACTATTGTTACAACTAATGCAACTAGTGTTATACCTTTACTTGTTTTTAGTTTCTTTTTCATGTTATCCTCCTTTGTTTTTCATGAATATTATTCATACTTTATTTAATATTTATATTAATCATATTAACATTACTAATTCAAAATTGCAACATTATTTTTCAAAATATTTTATTTTTTTAAAAAATTTTACATCAACTTTTTAAAATTGCATTTTTCAATGTTTTTGCAAAAAATAAAAGACTGTTTTGGCAAAATATTTTTATACTTTGCCTACAGCCTTATAAATTCAAACTTTTACATTTGTATTTTATATAATATCATAAATATTTTTAAATTCATAACCATTTTCTCTGAAATAATTTATCACTTCTTTTAGTGATTCATACGTCAGAATCTTGTCTGAAGAATCATGCATTAAAACAACTACACTGTATTTTCCATCTGCAGTATCTTTTATGTTTTGGATTAGACTTTCAGTCGAATGGGCTCCTTCTGCATCTTTACTTAAACAGTTCCAATCTAAATGAACTATTCCATTTTCTCTAAGTAAAGCTTTTGATTCTTGTTTTAAAGAATCATAATATCCTCCATTTGAGCCTCCTGGAAATCTAAATAAATTTGATCTGTAATTTTCATTTCCAAGAGCTTCTTTTATTGCATTTTCAGTATAATTGTATTCGTCAAAAGTTGCTTGAGGTGATGCATATACAGCTGAATATTTATGAGAATATCCATGATTTGCAACATAATGTCCTTCGTCAAATTCCCTTCTTACAATTTCAGGATGTCTTTTTACATTTGTACCAAGAGTAAAGAAAGTAGCTGGAACATTCTCCTCTTTCAATAAATCTAATATTAAAGGTGTTACTGTTTCTGATGGTCCATCATCAAATGTCAAAAATACTCGTTTCGTGTCAGACTTATATATATGCAAAATATTATATTGCTGTTCTTCATTAAACGGTTGACTTGTTTTTTGTATTCTTTCTTGAATTTTTGCTTGTTCTTCTCTTTCCTTTTCAGCCTTTTTTTCCGCTTCTGCTTGTTCAATTCGGGCAACTTTTTCTTGCAATTTTATTGCTTCTTCTTTGGCATATTTATGGTCTGCATATTTTATTCCGCCAATAACAGCAATAAATTCAACTATTAGTAATGTCGCTATTACTATTGTAATTTTTCTTTTATTAACACTTCTTCCAATTATTATATCATACATTAATAGTTGCCCCTTTCATTCTTATTCATTATTAGTTCCGTTTATTTTTAATAATTTAAATATTTCAACAATAACAATTGGCGCTAATATTAAAACTATTATTTCGACAATATTTGCTATTGGCAATATAGGTATACTAAATAGTTCTCTTAATCCTGGAATTGCAAGAACTGTTCCCATTATTAAACTTGCTAATAATATTGCTACAAATAGTATTTTATTTCCACCAATACCAGTTTTAAAAATTGATTGTTTATTGTTTCTAATATTGAATACGTGAACTAATTCTGAAAAAGCTAAAACAATAAATGCCATTGTTTGACCAATTTCAACTTTTACTTCTTCTGGAGTTAGACCTTCTATTACAGGCGGATTTTTAGTAGATAATCCTATTATAAAAGCTATTAGTGTTAATAGTCCTATCATTACTCCCTGATAAACAATTCTAAAAGTCATTCCTTTTGTAAATATACCCGAATTAGATTTTATTGGTTTTCGTTTCATTACATCTTCGTTTGCTGGGTCAAATGCTAACGCTAACGCTGGAAGGGAATCTGTAACTAAATTTATCCATAATATGTGTATTGGTAGCAATGGTTCAATTAATCCTACTGGTATATTAAATGCACTAGCAAGTATTGGTGTGATTAGTATTGCTAAAAATAGAACAATTACTTCTCCAACATTGCTTGATAATAAAAATTGTATCGATTTCAAAATATTATCATAAATTCTTCGTCCTTCTTCAACTGCTGAAACAATTGTTGCAAAATTGTCATCAGTTAATATTACATCTGCAGCTTCTTTAGCAACATCAGTTCCAACAATTCCCATGCTACAACCTATATCTGCTGTTTTTAGCGCAGGACTATCATTTACGCCATCACCCGTCATTGCAACTACTTCGCCATGACTTTGAAAAGCTTTTACAATTCTTACTTTATGTTCTGGAGATACCCTTGCATAAACTTTTATGTCTTCAACTTTTTCTCTTAGCTCTTCATCCGACATTTTTTGCAAATCACTACCTGTTATTGCATCTTTTTCATCTTCTAATATTCCAAGCTCTTTTGCTATTGCAACAGCTGTTACTTTATGGTCACCTGTTATCATTACAGTTTTTATTCCAGCTGACTTACATTTTGCAACAGCAACTTTTGCCTCTGGTCTTGGCGGATCTATCATGCCACACATTCCGACAAAAATTAAATCTTTTTCTATTTCTTTCATTTCTTCATCAGATGGCTCATGGTCTATTTCTTTATATGCCATAGCAAGGACTCTTAAAGCATTTTGTGCCATTTGACTATTTGCATTTTCAATTTTTTCTTTATATTCTTCTAAATTGTTTTGAATTTCTCCATTTGCCTCATATCTATTGCATCTAGCAAGTAATTCGTCTACTCCACCTTTTGTATATACTATAAATTGATTTTCAGATATTTTATTAACTGTTGTCATTAATTTTCTATCTGAATCAAATGGAATTTCTTTTACTCTTGGATATTGACTAAATATATCTGGCGAGCAGTCTAAATTAAATCCCATATCAATTAATGCAGTTTCAGTTGGATCTCCTGAAAGTTTTTCTCCTTCTCCAACTCTTGTATCATTACATAGCATTGATGTATATAACAATTTTTTTAGTTCATTTGATTTATTTTCAGTATCAATTTCATCTAAATTTACTAAATTGTCGTTTACAAATATTTCTGTGACAGTCATTTTATTTTGTGTCAATGTTCCTGTTTTATCAGAACATATTACAGTACTTGAACCTAAAGTTTCTACTGCTGGAAGCTTTTTAACAATAGCATTTTTCTTAACCATTCTTTGAACGCCTATTGCTAAAACTATTGTAGATATTGCAGCTAAGCCCTCTGGAATTACTGCAACTGCTAAGCTTACAGATGTCATAAACATATCAAGTGGAGTTTTTCCATATAATAAGCCTATAAAAAATATGACTGCACAAATTATTATTGATACTATTCCTAAAATTTTTCCTAGTTTATTTAATCTCTTTTGCAAAGGTGTTTCATTTTTTGTTGTTTCATTTAACATTCCCGCAATTTTTCCAACTTCCGTATCCATACCAGTTTGAGTTACAATTCCTTTGCCTCTTCCATAAGTAACTAAACTTGAAGAAAATACCATATTGGTTCTATCGCCAATGCCAACATCTTCTTTTTCTATTTTTTCAGTATTTTTTTCTACTGATGTAGATTCTCCAGTAAGAGATGATTCTTGTACTTTTAGATTTACCGCTTCAATTAGTCTAAGGTCTGCCGGAATATAGTCTCCAGTTTCTAAAATCACAATATCTCCTGGAACCAATTCTGATGACGGAATTACAAAATTTTTTCCATTTCTTATCACTTTTGCAGAATATTCACTAAGTTTTTTTAAACTTTCTAATGATTTTTCAGCCTTACTCTCTTGTGCTACTCCAATTATTGCATTTACAACAACTACTACCATTATAATTATTGAGTCTGTTATCTTTCCATCTTCCATGTATCCAACAATTCCAGAAATTATTGCAGCAATTATTAGTACTATTATCATAAAATCTTTGAACTGTGCTAAGAATTTTACAAACAAGCTTGTCTTTTTTCCTTCAGCAAGTTTATTTAGTCCATATTTTTTTCTTTTTTCTTTAACTTCGTTGTCAGTAAGACCTAAATTAATATTAGTATTTAAAATTTCCTCTGTTTCTTGAATATCACAATTAAAAAACTTTTTTTCCATAGAAAATTAATTTCCTTTCTTGTTTAGTTCTAATTATTTAAATTTTTCCATTTTCTATACCAGTTATTATATACTAAAAATACAAAAATTAAAATAGTTTATAGAATTTATTTGATTTTAGTTTATTTTAATGCTATACTAAGATTAATTTGTGGGTATAATTTAGTGGCAGAATGTTGTGCTTCCGACCCAACAGCGCGGGTTCGATTCCCGCTACCCACTCCAAAAAAAAATAAACTAACGGACAATTAAAGTTCGTTAGTTTTTATAATAATTAGTAACATCTGTACTTCTTCTATAAACATTACATACTTTTGATAATTCAGCTATTATAATATCTTCATCATCAACTTCATTGTAAAATAGTTCATTTTTATTTGAAAAATGTACCGTTTCTTTTGTTATATTGCTTGAAAAAATACTTCCAACCACAACATCTTTTATATTATAATGTTCTATATAATCTTTATATAAGTTCAAATCCTTAATTGTTATATTTTGAAGAATTGGCTTCATATATAATACAACAGGAATATTTAAACTTTTTAATATTTCAAAATTTTCAAATTTTTTTTCAATTAATTCTGTATTTTTTTCAATAATACTCTGTTTAGAAATTGTCGTAGAACTAACAAAAACAACTAATTGCCCATAATATTTTATATAAGGAATTAATACAGAAATTTCTTCACTATAAATTTTCTTTTTAGTAGATAATTGAATCTGATTTCCTTTCTTTAGAAAATACTCAATTATTTTTAATGTTTCTTTTTTATTATGATCATCCCAACATTCTGAAAAACAGCCCAAAGTAATTAATGTATCCTTAGTTAAGTTCAAATTGCCTTTTTCTATCATTTCTATTATATTATTTGCAGATATTGTCTTATAGTTATCATCTTTATTTCCATAACCTAACTTTGGTAAATAACAATATATGCATTCCCCAGAACACCCCAAACTTGTATTAATAAATAGTCTTTTATTATCTTTAGCAAATAAATAACCATTATCTATCATAATAAAACTCCTTAAATTCTGCCAATATACAGTTCTACATAAAAATCAAATTTTAGTGGTATTATACCATAAATAGTAAAAAAGTACTATACATATCTCAAAAAATAAAATAGGGTAAGCGCCTAGCAATACTCATTGCCAGACGCCTCCCCTATTTTCATAACTTTTTACATATTTACTTTCACACCGTTCATAATATCTTTTTCTCTTCAATCTTCTTTTGCAGAATTTTCTTCCACTCTAATGTCTTTAATCCTAATTCAATCATATTTACAACAATTACAATAATAAATAAAATTAAAATTATTTTGTTTGTTTTTTTGCCTTCTAACTCAAAAATCACTCCTTCGATAAGCTGTTTCTCCACAAACATTGCAAAAAGTAAAGTTGCATTAACTAAAGTATCCATTATAAAATTTGTTATACTTAGTTTTTTTCTTAGCAAAAAGCAGATTGATTTGCATACGCTCATCATCAACATAGCAAAAATAAAATCGCTAATCCATCTAACTGCAAGGATATAACTCGACACTTCTGTCATGCCTACATCTTTCACAGCCCTGTGATATAACACGGTTGTAATTACTGAAATAATTATCGAAACTACGATGCCAAAAATTTTTTTCATTGTTATTCTCCCATTGTTTCTAGTGTTACTTCGGTCATTAATATTTAGTTATGAATTAACCTCCTTATTGAAGATTTTATTATTTTAGTTATTCATTTAATATAAGTATTATACTACCTTTGCTGCCATTTTTCAATGTTTTGTCCACTTATTATTCTATTAAAAAAGCAACTTGAGGCGCCTATTGCTAGACTCCCCAGTTGCTTTTGATTTAGACCTTCAAATTGTCTGCTACTTTTGAAAGCAGAGTGAGGTCCATTTTTTTGCTTGGCTTGAAGTTTTTCAGCCATTTGGCCAAATCCTTGAACTCATCTGCTTGGAGAATTTCACTCTTTAGCAAGGTACTGCGTGCCTCTTCAATCTGTTCAAGGTCTAGCTCATCTCTTAAAAGATATGTCTTAAGAGAGATCAGCTGTGCATAAAAGGCAATCATTTCATTATGCCCGACATTCACTTCATACCGTTTCTTTGCAAAAAAACTTACCATTTTTCATTACCTCCATGGTAATTTGTGTAAAAACCATCATTGACTGTTTTTACTGGCATTTAAATAGCTTGCCACTTTTTCAGAGCTTCTTCATCCAGAATTGTTTCGCCGTTTGAGAAAGGCACTTTCATCTTATCGTTTTGAGTATATCCTCTCGACTTCAAAATCGAACAAATTTCGCTTCCTTTTGTGACAAAAGTTCGGCCATCATAATATACAAATATTGTTACACCATTGTTATAATTATATTTTCCAATGTTGTCAATCGTAGAACATCCGCTTACTTCTGGATAAAAGCAGGCAATATAGCCTATCATGTCGACTTTAACACCATTTTCTGGAATTTCAAGACATCGATTTAACCAAACATCATCAAGAGATTTTACATTACTTCTTGCAGAACATTTTCTACAAGACTCTGCAAACTCTTTTTTTCTGCACTCTTTTGCTTCTTTCTTTATGATTTCCAGTTTTTCTTGTTCCTTTGTCGGATACTCTCCATGAGAAAATGGAACTTCAAAATACTTTTCGACAAACTTGGATTTTCTTAGTATTTCTGTAACCATTGGAGTATACGCTGTAACATATAACATTCCCTCACAGCAAAAAGCAACCATAAAATTTTGAATATTGTAACAACCATTTAACAATGCTACTTTGATTTTTTCAGTGTTCAACCGGCTAATTTGATTAATTTCCGGCCAAGTCACTTCCATTCCATTATAAATTCTAATGGAATGCCTTTTTAAATCTTGCAACATTTCTGATGCCATTTTTGTATTCCTCCTTCAAATTATTGCATCGGAATTATTTTTTTGCAGTGGTTTTGCCTATCTATAATATCACATTTACATAAATTCGTCAACTACACTACCTCTAAGATAAAAAAATAAAGTGTAGGTTAGTCAATCATTTGTCACAAATTATTTAAAATAAATACTTTGAGCACCTATATTGCAAATAACGATTCTT
>CAKPKE010000009.1 GCA_934167095.1 uncultured Clostridia bacterium | reverse complement strand
GGCTAGTAGTTATCGTTGCATTAAAATTACAAAATGCAGAAGGTTATTTAATAGGAACTATATCTGGAATATTAGCAACTTTTTTCTATGTAGTAAGATATAATCAAATGATGATATATGTTGAAGATAAAGTATATAAGAAAATTGAAAAATAAGTATAGTTGATAACTATAAATTACAATTAGTAAGTTATCGCTTACTTTAATATGTATTTATTAGTAGTAATAGGAGAACAAAGTATATGTTACCAACAATAAAATCAGACAGTATTTATCCATTACCCAATGATGTAGCAATATTTAATATTAACATAGTAGATATAATAGTTTTAATAGGAATTATATGCCTAATAATAAAAAGAAAATCTATTTTTAATGCAAATAATGATGTATTGGATAAATACAATAGTAATAAAATAAAGGGACTATTGGCATTATTGATAATAATACACCACTTGTCTATTTATATAAAAGACACAATTCTACTTAAAGTATTTACAATAGTAGGAGTTATTGCAGTTTCAGCATTTTTCTTTTATTCAGGATATGGACTAATGACAAGCTATCTAAAAAAAGAGAATTATCTAAAAGATTTTTGGAATAAAAGAATAATGAAAATAGTTATACTATATATAATCGCAATTATATTTACTATTTTAGCATATCTATTAACTAGACAATTATCACTTAGAAAAATTTTTAATTCTTTAGTTGAAGGAGAACCAGTTGTAAGATTTTCGTGGTATGTGCTAGCAATTATTATTTTATATATCGTTTTTTATTTGTCAGCTAAGTTTTTAAAAAAGAAGAAAATGATAAATATTGCAGTATTTGGTGGAACTATTTTATATTGCATAGTTGTTAATAATATTTTAGGCTTTAATAATTGGTGGGTTAATTCTTGTTTTGCATTTTTTATAGGTATATATTGGGCAAGTTATAAAGAAAAATATGCAATAACATTAGAAGAAAAAAATAAAATAATTAGATATGCAATTATGCTTTCAATTATATTATTTGCAATAATAGGGATTCAATTCTTCACAAGTGGATATGCCATTATGGATATAATAAACGATACAGATCTAGCAGACGATATAATGAGAGAGCCTATTCCTGTTATAAATATGAATATTATTTGTATAGCATTACTTTTTGTATTGTTTACTATATTAGAAAAAATGAGATTGAATGATAAGGTATTTACTTTTTTGGGAAATATATCTTTTGAAATTTATTTATATCATGGATTAGTTATGTATTTATTGAGAAATCCTCGCTTTTATTGTAGAGTTGATTATTTATATGCTATTCTAGTAATTGGATTAAGCATAATATTAGCTAAACTTATGAATATAGCAAATAATAAAATATATAATTTCTATTTGAATAAAGTTGAGAAAGAGTCATGTTAATGATAGCGAGAAATTACAATTTTGTATTTAGATTATAAAGAACAATTTTGATAAAAAATAAAAGAAAAGTAACAGAATTAAATTTTTATTGCTTTTCTTTATTTCTTTTAAGCCAGTTTTGAGCTTCAGCTTCATTAAATCTTTCATCAGAAAAAAATTCTGATAAATTAGTTCCTAGAGCTTTACAAATATATAACAAGTTTTCAAGTCTTATTGTTTTTGTTTTTCTATTTAAGGAATAAAGTAATAGTTGTGAACTATATACTCCAGTTAGACTTTCAAGTCCATAAGTAGAAATATTTTTTTCTTGCATTAATTCTTTTATTTTCAAAGCGACAACATCTGAAAATTCCATAGTTTAACGACCTTTCTAAACTAGATCAAAGAAATTAAATGAATTAGGAATATTAAATCCAACAGTACATAGAGCAATAGACTTAAAAATGAGAATACCATTTAAGAATAATACTGATAAAGTTACATATTCTTGGTGCTCAACAACAATTAGAGATATATTACGAAATCAAATGTATTGTGGAGATTTAGTTCAAAACAAAGGAAAGTTAATAAGTTATAAAATAGTATTAGTACCACAAGAAGAATGGATTATTGTAAAAGATACCCATGATGCAATTATAGATAGAAATACATTTGATAAAGTACAAAAAGCAATACTAGACAGAGATACCAAAATGAATTCAGATGGAAAGATATCAATATTTGCAGGACATATTAAATGTGGAGATTGTCAAAGAGCAATGAATAAAAAAATACCAAGTAAATATAAAGATGAATACAATTATTTGATTCAATATATAAAAAGAAGAAAAGGAGATATAATTTAAAAGAGAATTTATATCTCTTTTTTCTGTAATTTTATAGAAAAAAATTAAATTTTATGATATAATTTGAAAGGTTTTTAGGAGGTTATATATAATAACCACAAAACTTAGAAAACTTATGTATTAACACTTACATAAGATTATAGAAATATTGAAAAATAAAGCAAAACAAAGATAAAACATCTCAAAAAAACATGATATTACAGTTGCATTGATGAAAAATGACAAGGTACGCAAATTTGAATGGTTAGATACGAGGAATTGAGAAGGAGATAGATATAGCAAGCAGATTAAGAGAGAAGGAGAAATAATTTTATGGAACATGTCCACTCAATTATAATAATAAAAAAAGGAGATGAATATTTAAACTATTTTGATGATAGATGGAACATGTATTTATTTCCAAATATCAAAGGTAATAATATTGATGAAATAAAGGAAAAATTTAATGCTACAAATGTTAAACTTCTATTTGATAAAGTTCATGAGAAATATTCTGTGCCAAATGGAAAAATGAAAAAATATCATCATTATTTCTACGAAGCAAATGCTAATATAGATGGAGAATATTTTACATTAGATGAGCTATTAAATATAGAAAAAGTAAAAGAAAATAATGCAGATATTATAGAATTTATAAAAGAATTTTATGATAAAAAAGAGGGAAGTAAATGAGAAAAGTGATAATATTTTTAATTATTTTTGTAATTGTAATTGTAGCAATTGCTTTTGGAATAAATTTTTATGTTAAAAGCTCAGTAAAAAGTCAAATTATTACAGAAAAAGAAGCTGAAAATTTATCTAATGTAGATTGTATTTTAATTTTAGGAGCAGGAGTGTGGGGAGATAAACCAAGTCCAATGCTTGAAGATAGACTGCTAGAAGGAATAAATCTATATAACAATAATGTATCTGAAAAAATAATAATGAGTGGTGACCACGGAAAAGAAGATTATGACGAAGTAAATATTATGAAGGAATATGCAATTCAAAAAGGTATTCCCTCGGAAAATATTTTTATGGACCATGCTGGTTTTTCAACTTATGAAAGTATATATAGAGCTAAAGAAATTTTCGGTGCAAAGAAAATGGTGATAGTTACTCAAAAATACCATTTGTATAGAGCTTTATATATTGCAAACAAACTTGGAGTTGAAGCTTATGGGGTTAACTCTGACCCAAGAAAATATGTTGGAGAAATTGGCAGAGAAATAAGAGAAATTTTAGCAAGAGATAAAGATTTTGTAAAATGTATTTTTAAGCCAAAGCCTACTTATTTAGGAGAATCAATTCCTGTAAGTGGAAATGGTGATATTACAAATGACAGTAAAAAAGATATTTAAAACGACTAAAATCCAAATAATTCTTGTTGATAATTGCTACTTTTTATGCTATAAATAACTTAGAAAGATGAGGAAAAATGAATAAAGTAAGGTGTAAATGGTGCAATGTAAAAAATCCATTATATATAAAATATCATGACGAAGAATGGTGCAAGCAAAATTTTGACGAAAAATATCTATTTGAAATGCTTATATTAGAGTCTTTTCAAGCTGGACTTTCATGGGAATGTGTATTGAATAAAAGAGAAGATTTTAGAAAAGCCTATGATAATTTTGAAATAGATAAAATATGTAAATATGATGATAAAAAAATTAAAGAATTATTAGAAAATGAAAAAATAATAAGAAATAAATTAAAAGTAACAGCAAGTATTAATAATGCAAAAATATTTAAAAGCATACAAAATGAGTATGGCTCATTTTATAGCTATTTGAAAAATTTCACTAAAGGGAAAACTGCTTTTGAATGGGATAAAACAACATCAAATTTGTCAGATAATATATCAAAAGACTTGCAAAAACGAGGAATGAAATTTGTAGGTTCTACAATTATTTATTCGTATTTGCAAGCTATTGGTGTAATTTATTCACATGATGAACAATGCTTTTTATATAAAAATGGAGAATGAAAAACAAAATAAAACTTCTAAATTTAGAAGAAAACGATATTAGCAAATTTACTGTGCCAACAAAGGGTACAGCATTATAGGAGAAAGTTTATGCATCAAAAGATAAAAATTTTAACACTACTTGCAGTAATACTTACTGTGGCAGTAGTACCAATATTTTCAAAAGCAGAAATAATAAATAAAGAAAAAGAAAATTTTGCAAATGTTATATTTTTTGCATATTTTAAAGGCGACACAGAAGGCAGAGATTACTTAATAAATAATTTTACAGAATTTAAAAAAATGTATGATGCCGAAAGTGAATTATCTGTAAAAGGATATTTAGATAAAGTTTCATATAGCAAATTTAATTTAATAAATATATATCCACAGTATGATGGAACAGCATTGGTACCTATTGAACTTCCATGCACAAGTGATGGATTAGAAAGTACAAATATGGATTATACAATAATTCAAAGTATAATTAATTCTGTTCCTGGGATAAGTGACAAGCTAGATTATAATAATGATGGATTTATTGATAATGTTTCAATAATACTAAAAGGAGGCTCGAAAGATGCCGAGTCGAATTCGACGCTTGTAAGCCATAAAAGTGACTATGCAGGATCAGATAAATGGTCTGGGCTAAACCTTGGAACATATAATATGCTAAATACATATACAATAAGCGCAAGTGGTGCAGGAGTAATAACTCATGAGTTTATGCATTCTTTAGGTTATCCAGATTTGTATACTTATGATAATTCTTATCCTGTATATACGTGGGATATAATGGGTGCTGTAAGTAAGCAAATGTCATATCCTCTTGCATATCTAAGAATGAAGTTTTCAAATTGGCTAAGTATTGATACAATAACAACAAGTCAAACGCTTACTTTAGATACTCAAGATAATGAAAATGGAAATCAAGCATATATTTTAAAATCTCCATTAAATGAGTATGAGTTATTTGTGGTAGAATTTAGAAAAAAGCCAGAAATAAATGATGTACAACATCTAGATAGACTAATTGGAAATTCAGGAATAATTGTATATAGAATAAACACTATGGTAGAAGGACTAAGTAATGCCAGAGGCGGAATTGGTGTATACGTTTTTAGAGACGAACCAGACTCTGAAACTGAAGCCGCTATAAAAAGTGCTGTGTATAATGCTGCACTTTCTAAAGAAACAGGAAGAACTCAAATTGGCTCAAGTGACTTAAGTGTGACAAAAGGCGCTTTAACATTTAGTGATGGCACAAACTCTGGAATTGTAATAAAAAATGTTTCAAGTAGTAGTGGTAAGCAAATGACATTAGATGTAGAAATTCCAGCTGAAAGCCAATACGATACTTGGAAAAATACTAATTTTGTAGATGATGTAGGTGGCAATAGCTATACCACTAAAAGTGCTAACATACTTGCATACAATAATTCAATTTATGCAGTAACTGTTGGAAATAACAAAATTTATACAAAAAAATACGAACAAAATAGTTGGAATACAGTAGGAGAAACATCTGTAAGTAATACCAATAACGTGCTAAAAGCAAACATGCTAGAAATGAATAATGAATTATATTTAATAATTTCTGAATGGGAAAAAATTGTTTTATATAAATTCCAAAACAGCGATTGGAAACAAATTGCTACACTTTCTGACACAAATGGATTAAATAATTACAAAGTTTATAACAATGAATTATACATATCTAAAGTTGACTACAACGGAAAAAATGTAGGTTTATTTAAATTAGAAAATGAAAGTTTTAAAAATTTAGGTACATATTATTCAGGAAGTTCTTTTAATGAGTATGCAGGAAGTCCAAATGTAGAAATTATAAATGGAACAATCTATGCAATAAATAATCAAGCAAATGGAGTAATTAGATTGTATAAAAAAGACAATTCTAATTATGATGAGATTCAAACAAATATGAATGCTAACCAGTATGCAGTTATTTCACTAAATAATAAATTGTATTTTGCACTTGGAAGTGATAGTAATAATAAAAAGATGAGAATTATTATTTATGATGGTCAAAATTTTGAAACAGTAAATACTGATATTGAACTTGGAGCGCCACAAATAACTGTGTCACAAGGAAATTTATACATACTTGCAACAGACACATCAGCATCAGGAAAAACAGTAGTGTATGGCTATGATGAAAATAGCAAAACATTGAAACAAGAAGGAGAAAATGTAGACAATTCGGCTGATTTCAATAGTTTAAGTTTAGCATCTTTAAATAATGAAATATATGTAATTTTAAAAAGAGGAACAGATGGCAAGTTTATTGTAAAGATGAAGGAAGCAAAAGTAATTGAGCCTGTCTCAAAAACTCTTAAACAATATTTAGAAGAAGTAGGATTTAAAGTTTTTGAAAACTATGTATCAGGATTTGAATTAAATCAAACATTAAGTGAAATAAAGCAAAAACTTGGTAATTCTGAAATAAAAGTAGAAAATCCAAAAAATGCAGAAATAGTTGGAACAGGAACAACATTTAGTTATAATAATGAAAAATATATAAGTGTAGTATATGGCGATATAGATGGAGATGGAAGAATTAATTCATTAGACCTTTTAAAAATGAGACAACACTTAATAAAGAAAAGCATATTAACTAATGAAAATGAAAAAGCAGGACAGATTGCTAGAAGCGGAAAAATCAATTCATTAGATTTATTAAAGCTAAGAAGACATCTGCTAAAGTTAGAAACAATACAGCAATAAAATCAAAAGAGGAGTTTTTTATATATGAAAAAAATAAGAAGTTTAGTGATAATAGTAGTGTCACTAACAGTAATAATACTAATGCAAAATAAAGCTATGGCAGTAGGAAGTGCGCAAATATCAGGACCTAGCTCAGTTGAAAGTGGAAATAGTGTAACAGTAACAGTTACTTTAAGAAATGTGGCTGCGTGGAATATTTCAATTTCAGCGTCTGGAGCAACTTCAGGTAAAACAGTAAACTATGCTGATGCAACAGAAGATGCATCAAATACAACAAAAAGTTTCAGCTTTACTTGTCAAAGTTCTGGTGAAGGAACAATTACAATAAAAGTTACAGGAGATGTTTCGTCAGAGGATGGTTCTTATGCAGATGTTAATACATCTAAAACTATAACTGTAACTATTCCTGCACCGCCACCAAGTGACAATAATACTGGAAATAATAGTGGTGGCAGTAGCAATAACAATAGTAATAATAGTGGCGGTAGCAATAATTCTCAGAATAATAATCAAAATTCTGGAAATTCTAGCTCAGGCAATAAAAATACTACAAATAATGTTGTAGATGAAAAGCAACTAGAAGAGCAAAGAAAAGCAGAAGAGGAAAGAAAAAAACAAGAAGAACTTGTAGAAAAAAGACTTTCAAATTTATTTGTAAATGGATATGAGTTAACGCCAAGTTTTAATATGGATATAGAAGAATACACCGTTAATCTTCCAATAACGGAAGAAAAAATTACAATAAATGCTGAAGCTTTAAGTAGTATGGCAAAAACAGTTGAAGGTATAGGTGAATTTAAAGTAAATGAAGGAACAAATACTTTTGAAATTATTGTAACTGCGGGAAATGGAGAAAAAAAGACATATAAAATCAATGCAATTGTAGCAGATGAAAACCCTATAGAATTAGAAATGAATGGATATAAATATACTGTAATTAAAAGAGAAAGTAGTTTAACTAATCCAGATGAAAACTTGTATGAAACAACTAAAATTAAAATAAATAATATTGAAGTTCCAGCTTTTAAAAACATAGAAAATGGAGAAGTTGCAGTTGGTGTAAAAGATGAAGAAGGAGCAATTTCAATTGTAATATTAAATGATAACAAAGTACAAATTAGTGAAGAAGAAAAGATAAATCCATTTTTAATTTTAACTATTGTGATTGCAGTATGTGAAGTAATATCTATTGGAATAATTATTGTGTTGAAAAAGAAAAAATAATATTGAAAATTACAATTCGCTCTTTTTCAAGTTCTTTGAAACTGTTGAAAGCCCAAAAGTGCTGATTACAACTACAAACATGGATGTGTATACGATGAACAATACCATCAACGAGGCTATTTTGAAACATCTGCCGTAAGGAGGGGAAAAGCACAGAAGGAAGATTTCTTCTGTGCAATTTTAATTTTATATAGAAAGGAACTGGTCAATTATAAATTAATAGTGTATATAATTGATTATGCAAAAATATGAAAAAGTTTATAGAAAAAATACAAAAAATATGTAATGAAAATAAAAAAGTCGCAATTTTTATAGATATGGATGGAACAATAACAGAATATGTCGTTTATCAAGATAAAACTGTTGAAAAACAGATGGGGGATGAATATGAAAACTTAGAGCCAGTAGCTCCAGTAATAGAAGCCTTAAAAGAAATTAATAAAATTCCTAATATTGATTTATATATTTTATCACTTGCAAAAAATTCGGAAATTGCAGAAGAAAAATACAAATGGCTAAGTAAATATGCAAGCTTTATTAAAAGAGAAAATTGGATTGTGATAAATAAAGAGAAAGGTGAGTATTCTTTTGAAAATAGAAATATAATAAAAACTCTAAAAATGCAAGAAAAATTAAATGAATATGACCATGTTATTTTATTAGATGATGACCATAAAATTTTAAAAGAAACAGTATTGATGTTAAACGACAAAACACATGTGTATCACGTATCTTCAGCAATAATATAATAATATAGATTGTATTAAAATAAAATGTATGTTAATGAAAAATATTTGTAAGCAAGAAAATAGTCATAATTTGACGAACGATTTTTCTTGCTTTTTCAATGCTTTGCAGTTATAATGAAAAAAGATTTGAATCGAATACAAAACAATATTGTTTTAATTTAATCAAAAAAGATTTGCATAAAGCAAATAGAATTTTAATTCTAAATTAAAATCCAACAAATTAACAAATGAATGAGAGTAATAAGCAAGCTTATTATGTTTAATTTGCGTACGAAAAAACTAATTAGTAAATAAAAAGAAAAAAATCAAAGAAATTTTACTAAAAAGTTGAAAAATAATAGCTGTTATAGTAAAATGGAAAGGAAGATAAATGATAAATAAAAACAATAATATTGTTAAAAATAATGAAATCAAAAGATTACCATTAAAATCAGATTATGTATTTAAAAGAATATTTGCAAGCGAAGAGAATAATTCTATATTAAAAGCATTCTTAGAAGCGGTGTTAGATACAAAAATAAAAAATGTGGAAGTTAAAAATCCAGAATTAACACCAGATATGGCAGATGAAAAATTAGGAATATTAGACATAAAAGTTGATATTGACGGCAAAAAAATAGTAGATGTAGAGATGCAGGTATCAAATGAATATAACTTTAGACAAAGAACAATAACATATATATCAAAGCTTGCATCAGAGCAATTAAAGGCTGGTAATAAATATGAAATGCAAAAAGAGATAATAGCAATAAATATATTAAACTTTTCATATTTAGATAGAAATGCATATCATTCAGTGGCAAAAATGATATTTAAAAAAACAAAACCAGAAGAATATGTAGAACTAAATATAAATCCAGAAGAGGAAGTACTTACAGATACATTTGAGGTACATTTTATAGAGCTAGAAAAATTTAAAAAGAAAAATCCAGACTGCAGTACAAAGTTAGCGCAATGGTTGTGGTTGATAGAAGGGAGTGAAGAGAAAATGGCAGAAGCAGCAAAAGAAAATAAAGAAGTAAAAAAAGCAATAGACGAACTAGATAAAATAAGTCTAAGCCCAGAAGAAAGACAAAGATACGAAGATAGACAATGGGCAATAATGAGATATAACTCAGAAGTAAGAGCAAATTACGAGCATGGACATAAAGCCGGCGAAGAATTTGGAATAGCAATTGGCGAGAAGAAGCGGAATAGAAATTGGAGAAGCAAAAGGCAAAAAAGAAGAAAAGCTAGCTGTGGCCAAAAAATTAAAAGAAATGAATCTTTCAGTAGAACAAATAATGCAGGCGACTGAATTAACCAGAGAAGAAATAGAAAATCTATAAAATAAATAATAATAACAGCAATGTAGAAAATAAAATTCTATATTGCTGTTTTTTATTAGCAAAAAGTTGTGATAAGTTTAAAAGTACAAATTCTTTTAATAAAATAAACACTGGTGTGAATAACACTCACTGGAATATTAGAAATGTTACAAATATAATATCTAATATAATACATAAAAAAACATGTAAAATAAATGCATAAAAATTTTCTTATGTAAGAAAATAATAAAAAACGAAAGGAAAAATAAAGAAAATGAAGATGAAAAATCAATCAGGTATTACATTAGTAGCTTTAGTTGTAACTATAGTTGTTCTTTTAATTCTAGCAGGAGTTAGCATTAATTTAGTATTAGGCGAAAATGGACTAATAACACAAGCAAAAGAAGCAAGAGAACAAACAAAATCTGCTGAAGTAAATGAAAAAAGTCAAATGGATAGTGCGTCAGATTTTATATCAGAAACAGTGAATAATACAGAATTACCGCAAACAAATGAAACAAAGCCATATATGCCAGGAGATACATTTATAGTAGTAGCAGGAACAACATTAGATAATGGATTAACAATACAAGATGCAACAGAAAATGGAAACCAGTATGTGTGGGTAGAAGTACCAAAAACAGCTACGGTATATCCAACAGCAGGACTAAATATAACAGAATTTACAACAGATGATTATACAAATATAGAAGCAGATTTGCATACTTATACAATGACATATAGAAAAGGTAAAAACACAACAGAAACAAGTTATACAGACGAATGGTATGCAGATTCAAAGAATACTGCAGACTGGTATACAACAGAGCAATATACAGCACAAAAGCAAAAAATGTTAAAAAGTGTGTATCAAAATGGTGGTTTTTGGGTAGCAAAATATGAGGCAGGATTAACTGAAGAAAATAAAAGAACATCACATATAACACCAACAATAGCACCACAATCAAAAGTAAATTTAATACCATATAATTATGTAACAAGAACAGAATCTAAAAAATTAGCTGAAATGGTAACATATACAAAAGGAGAAACAACATATACTGGAAGTTTAATGTTTGGAGTACAATGGGATTTAGTGTTAAAATTTATTGAAACAAAAAAATTAGCCACAGATGCAAAAATAGTATCAAAGTTAAATTCAGATAGTAAAGATATAGGAAATTATAGAGATGCAACATTTACAATAAATAGAGGAAAGTATGCAACAGCATCAAATTGGACATTAAGTAATACATGGAATGTATATAATATGCCAACATCAAATTATGTAGGTGAAAATGCTAATAAACTAGCTCAAAGCAGCAATGGCAACGGAATATTATTAACAACAGGGGCAGTAGACAGAAATAGCCTAATGAATATATATGATATAGCAGGAAATGTCTGGGAGTGGACATTAGAGTATACCTCTGTCAGCGACAATCCTTGTGCTGTTAGAGGAGGCGGTTACGGCCCTGCAGGCTCTAACAATCCTGCATCTTACCGTGCCAACAATATTACGACCGACAGCCACAACATCGTCGGTTTCCGTCTTTCACTTTATTAGGAAAATCTGAACGATTCAGGGAGAAAAAAGGCAAAAAAGAAGAAAAGCTAGCTGTAGCCAAAAAAATGAAAGAACTAAAATTACCAGTTGAACAGATTATGCAAATAACAGAATTATCAAAAGAAGAAATAGAAAAATTATAAAATAAATAATAAAGATGGCAATGTAGAAAATAAAATCCTATATTGCTGTTTTTTATTAGCAAAAAGTTGTGATAAGTTTAAAAGTACAAATCTTTTTAATAAAATAAACACTGGTGTGAATAACACTCACTGGAATATTAGAAATGTTACAAATATAATATCTAATATAATACATAAAAAAATATGTAAAATAAATGCATAAAAATTTTGGTATGTAAGAAAATAATAAAAAACGGAAGGAAAAATAAAGAAAATGAAGATGAAAAACCAATCAGGTATTACATTAGTAGCATTAGTTGTAACTATAGTTGTTCTTTTAATTCTAGCAGGAGTAAGCATTAATCTAATATTAGGTGAAAATGGATTAATAGCACAAGCAAAAGACGCAAGAGAGCAAACTAAAACTGCTGAAGTAAATGAAAAAAGTCAAATGGATAGTGCATCAGATTTTATATCAGAAGTTGTGAACAATACAGAATTACCACAAACAAATGAAACAAAACCGTATATGCCAGGAGATGGATTTACAAAAGTAGAAGGAACAAATTTAGCAAATGGTTTAACAGTACAAGATTCAGATGGTAATGAATATGTATGGGTAGAAGTTCCAATGACAACAACAGTATATCCAACGGCAGGATTAGCAATAACAGAATTTACAACAGATGAGTATACAAAAATAGAAAATGATTTGCACACTTATACAAGCACATATAGAAAAAATACAAATTATAAAGATGAATGGTACGAAGATACGAATAATACTGCTGATTGGTATACACAAGAACAGTATAAAGCTCAAAAGCAAAAGATGTTAAAAAGTGTGTATCAAAATGGTGGTTTCTGGGTTGCAAAATACGAGGCGGGACTAACTGAAGAAAATAATAGAACTTCACATACAACACCAACAATAGTACCACAATCAAAAGCAAATTTAATACCATATAATTATGTAACAAGAACAGAAGCTAAAAAGTTAGCTGAAATGGTAACATATACAAAAGGAGAAACAACATATAAAGGAAGTTTAATGTTTGGAATACAATGGGACTTAGTGTTGAAGTTTATAGAAACTAAATTATCAGAAACAGATACAGCGATAATATCAAAGGTGAATTCTAACAGTACAACAATAGGCAATTATAGAGATGCAACAGTTACTATAAATAGAGGAAAATATGCAACAGCATCAAATTGGAAATTAAGTAATACATGGAATGCATATAATACACCAATATCGAACTATGTAGATGCAAATGCAAATAAATTGGTTCAAAGTAGTGACGGTAACGGAATATTATTAACAACAGGAGCAGTAGATCAAAATAATTTAATGAATATATATGATATAGCAGGAAATGTTTGGGAGTGGACTTTGGAATATACTTCTCGCAGTAACAGTCCTTGTGCTAATAGGGGAGGAGATTACAACTCTGCAGGCTCTGATTATCCTACATCTTACCGTAGTTATCGCAATACAACCTATAGTTATAACCATGTCGGTTTCCGCATCTGCCTTTATTAAAAAAACTAAAACTTTAAAATAAGACATAACTCACTAAAATGTGGAAAAATGTCTTATTTTTGTATTCCTATTTTTTAGCCAAAAACTACCACTAATATTTTTGCAAAATCTATTGCTAAAGTTTAAGCACTTATGATATGATGAAGAAAATAAAACAAAAGGAGATTTTAAAAAATGAAAAAACAAACAATAATTTTAATTGTAGTACTAATTCTTATTGCTTTAGTTCTACTTGGAGTAGGAACATACTTAAAAGGAAAAGACAATACAGTAAGTAGTTCAAAATTATCAAGTGTTAGCGATATGAAAAAAATGTTTAACACAATTAATGGAAATTTAAAAAATGAATTACCAGAACTTGAAACAGAAGAAATTGATGCTTCAGACGCAATGGCAGTGGAAAGTTATATTGGACTAAAATCAAATGAAAATATTGAAAAAATAGTTGTTTCAGAACCAGTAATGAGTTCGCAAGCATATTCTGCAGTAGCTGTAAAGGTAAAGGCTGGAGCAGACATAGAAAGCATGAAACAGGAAATGCTAAATAACATTGATACAAATAAATGGATTTGTGTGTCAGCTGGAGCTGTATATATTACAAACTGTGAAAATACAATCTTCTTAGTAATGTCTGATGAAGATTGGGCAAAACCAGTATATAATGAATTTAAAAAATATGTAGGAAATGATATTGGAAAAGAATTAGAAAAAATATCAGAAGAAGATATACAACTTCCAGATGAAATGTATGTAGTAGAGTAAAATTTAAAGGCTTCAAATAGATTGGAGCCTTTATTTATATAGAAGGAAAGTTATACGGACTTTTCTATTATATAAAATGTTGCACAGAAAATTTATTATATAAATTTTTGCGCGCGAACGAATTTACTTCGAATTTTCAATTTTATAAAAAAGACTGATAGTGTAGCAAAGACTGAAAATTGAAAATTTTCAGATTTGTTCTATGGAAAGGAGACTATGGTATATTTAAATAATTAAATATATCGTACAAGAGAAAAATGTTATTTACTAGCATAAGTTTTTTATACTACTTTTTGCCAGTAGTGTTAATTTTATATTTTATAGTACCAAAAAAAGCAAAAAATTTAGTGCTTTTTCTAGCATCCATGCTTTTTTATTTTTATGGTGAGCCAAAGTACATATTATTAATGCTTGCAGAGATTTTTATTGCATATATTGGAGCAATATTAATTGATAAATACAAAAAGAAAAATCTGCTTGTAGTATTTGTAGCAATTCCAATAGCTCTGCTTGCAGTATTTAAATATTCTGATTTTGCAATAGAAAATGTAAATACAATATTTAATGTGCAAATTCCACTTTTGAAATTAGCACTTCCAATAGGAATATCATTTTATACATTTCAAATTATCAGTTATGTAGTAGATGTGTATCGTGGAACGGTTAAAGTACAAAAAAGTTTTTTAAAACTTGCAACTTATGTGTCGCTATTTCCACAGCTGATAGCAGGACCAATTGTAAGATATGAAACTATTGAAAAAGAACTAGATAGCAGAACTCATAGCTTTGAAAATGTTGACCATGGAATTAGAAGATTTGTAATAGGACTTGCAAAAAAAGTGCTTATTGCTAATATGCTTGGAGAGTTCTGCAATTCTTTTTCAAATGCAACAGAAAAAAGTGTAATTTTATATTGGGCATTTGCAATAAGTTATATGCTACAAATATATTTTGATTTTTCGGCATATTCAGACATGGCAATAGGTCTTGGAAGAATTTTTGGATTTCATTTCTTGGAGAACTTCAACTACCCATATATTGCAAAAAGCATAACCGACTTTTGGAGAAGATGGCACATTTCGCTTAGCTCATGGTTTAGAGATTATGTGTATATTCCATTAGGTGGAAATAGAAAAGGTACAAAAATATTAATTAGGAATATTTTAATTGTGTGGCTACTTACTGGAATTTGGCATGGTGCAAGCTGGAACTTTATTGTGTGGGGATTGATGTTTGGAGTTTTATTACTAATTGAAAAGTTGTGGCTTGGAAAAATAATTGAAAAATTACCTAATATCATAAAAAGAATATATGTGTTATTTATAGTAATGATAAGCTTTGTAATTTTCAATGGCCCAACGATAAGTGATGCTTGTGCAAACATTATTGGCTTGTTTGGAGCAAATGGAGAAGCTTTCATAAATAGCTATGCAATATATTATTTAAAAAGTTATGCAGTAGTATTTATAATTGCAATAATTGGTGCTACGCCTTTTGCAAAAAACATACTAGAAAAACTTAGTAAAAATAAGAGCTGGAATAAAATTATAAATGTTTTAGAGCTAATTTTTGTTGCAGTTATTATGATAATTGTTACAGCGTATTTAGTAGATAGCTCATATAACCCATTTTTATATTTTAGATTTTAAGGAGAAACTATGACTAACAAAATAAAAAATATTTTAATAACAATTTTGTTTTTTAGTATAATTATAGGATTTTTTCTTGGTAACATTATAAAAAAAGATGAAAAAATATCTGTAGCAGAAAGAAGAAAACTTACAAGTTTTCCAGAATTTTCAGTGTCAAATTTATTAAATGGAACTTTTTTTAGCAAGTTTGATAGTTATGTAACAGATCAATTTGTAGAAAGAGAAAAATTTAGAAAATTAAAAGTTGAAACAGGACTAAATGTTTTTAGAAAAAATGACTATAACAAATTGTATGAATATAATGGCTATTTAATAGAAAACTTATATCCGCTAAATGAAAAATCAGTAAGCAATGTAGTAAATAAAATAAATCAAATTAAGGATAATTATTTGACTTCAAATAATAATGTGTATTTTACAATTATTCCAGATAAAAACTATTTTGTAGATGATGGTAATTTAAAATTAGACTATACTAAATTAGAAAATATAATGAAAAATGGAGTAAAAAATGCAACATATATAGATATAAAAAGTGAGCTAAAGTTAGAAGATTACTATAAAACAGACTCTCATTGGAAACAAGAAAATATAGTAAAAATAGCTAAAAAAATAACAGAAAATATAAAAAATGACAATACACAAGATTATATGTTACAAACAATAAATACTAAAAACTATGCAAGTGAGACACTTGCAAACTTTAGAGGAACATATTCAGGAAGAATTCCTCTTGCTGTAGATGATGACAAAATCACAATTCTTACAAATGAAGAAATAAAAAATGCAAAAGTATTTTTTGCAGATGACAATAAAGAAGGACCAGTTTATGACTTATCAAAACTTAATTCGTTAGATAAATATGATGTATATTTGTCTGGTGCTAAAGCATTAATTACAATAGAAAATGAAAGTGCAGAAAGTGATAAAGAACTAGTAATGTTTAGAGATTCTTATGGAAGCAGTTTAGCCCCACTTTTAATATCAGAATATAAAAAAATTACTGTTATAGATACAAGATACATTTCGCCAAAGCTACTTTCTAACTACATTGAATTTAATAATCAGGATATTTTATTTGCATATAGTGCAATACTAATAAATAATAGTACTTCATTAAAATAATAGTGGAAAAAAGGCTTAAAATGTGCTATATTAATATAGTAAATTTTAAGAATGGAAGTAATAAAAATGTTAAATCAATTTTCAAGAACAGAATTATTAATTGGAAAAGAATCAATAGAAAAATTGAACAATGCAAAAGTTGCTGTGTTTGGAATAGGCGGAGTTGGTTCTTTTGTTGTAGAGGGCCTAGTAAGAGCTGGTGTAGGCCATTTTGTATTAATAGATGATGATAAAATTTGTCTAACAAATTTAAATAGACAAATAATTGCAACAAGAAAGACGATTGGCAAGTATAAAGTTGAAGTAATGAAAGAAAGAATTTTAGAAATAAATCCAAATGCAACAGTTGAAACATATCAAGAATTTTTCATGCCAAGTTCAGATACAAAAATTTTGACAAATGACTTAGATTATGTAGCAGACTGCATAGATACAGTAACTGCAAAAATAGAACTTGTGTCAAGATGTAATGACCTTGAAATACCAATAATTTCAGCCATGGGAACAGGAAATAAATTAGATCCATCTAGATTTGAAATAACAGATATTTATAAAACAAGTATATGTCCACTTGCAAAGGTAATGCGAAAAGAATTAAGAAAAAGAAATATACCAAAATTAAAAGTTATATATTCTAAAGAAGAGCCAATTAAACCAGATGAATCACTTGGCTGTAGCTGTAAAACAAATTGTATATGTCCTCCAGGAACAAAAAGAAAATGCTCTCAAAGAAATCAAGTTCCAGGAAGTATATCATTTGTGCCATCAGTTGCAGGACTTATGGTTGCAGGAGAAATTATAAAAGACATTATAAAATAAAGGAGATTAAAACAAATGAGTTCAAATAGATTACTTATAGTTGATGGAAATAGCATAATGAATAGAGCTTTTTATGGAACTATGCACGCAAAAACAATGATGAGTGCAGATGGAACATATACAAATGCACTATATGGATTTTTAGCAATATTATTTAGAGAATTAGAAGATTTAAATCCTGATTATATAGCAGTAGCATTTGATTTAAAAGCTCCAACACATAGACATAAAATGTATGAAGCTTACAAAGGCACAAGACATGGAATGCCTGAAGAACTTGCTCAGCAAATGCCAATAATAAAAGAAATTTTAAAAGAAATGAATATAACTGTAATTGAAAAAGAAGGTTATGAAGCAGACGATATTATTGGAACAATGTCGAAAGAAGCCGAAAAAGAAGGACATTTAGTAACTATTCTTTCAGGAGATAGAGATACATTTCAGCTTGTAAGTAATAACATAACTGTAAGAATTCCAAGAACTAAAATGGGAAAAACAGAAGTAGATGACTATACAGAAGAAAAAATCGAAGAAGAGTATGGACTAAAACCTAAAGCTTTAATAGAAGTAAAAGGCCTAATGGGAGATACTTCAGATAATATTCCAGGAGTGCCAGGAGTTGGTGAAAAAACTGCAATAAAGCTAGTAAAAGACTTTGGAACAATAGAAAATTTATATGAAAAAATAGAAAAAAATGAGTCTGGACTAAAAGGTGCATTAAAAGAAAAAATTGAAAACAATAAAGAGATGGCAACTTTATCAAAAACATTAGGAACAATTTTATTAGATGCAAAATTAGATGTAAAAGTAGATGATTTAAAAACTAAGGAATGGGATAAAGAAAAAGTTTTAACAAGGTTTAAAGAACTACAATTTAACAGATTTATCGATAGATTTTCACTAAATGAAGTAGCCTCTCAAGAAGAAAAAAAGGCACAAATAGAAGACTTATTCAAAATAGAAGAAGTAAATAATAATGAAAAAATAGAAGACTTAGTAGAAACAATAAAAACTTCAAAAGAGTTAGTATACTTTTTAGAAAAAGAAAAAATTGACCTAAAAAAAATAGAAAAATTTAAAATAGTAGATGAAGAGGCAAAATCACTTGCAATTTATATTAAAGAAGAAAATAAAGTATTTTATTTTGAAAAAGCACAAAACTTAGATGAAAAAATATTAAATCTATTTGAAGATGAAGAAATAAAAAAGATTGGTTACAAAGTAAAATCAGATTATATAATTTTAAAAGAACTTGGAAAAGAATATGCAGGCCTAAAATATGATGCTGAAATTGCAGGATACAACCTAAATCCAACAGATAAAAACACAATAGAAGATATGTGCAGAAAATACTTATCATTAGATATAGACGATTATTTAGAAGAAGATAATCAAGAAAAAACTGCTCAAATAAATTTATTTGACATGCAAAGTAAATCTGATGATGAAGAAAAAAAGAAAGAAAAAATTAAAAATTGTATCACATGTTATGCAATATCAAAATTGCAAGAAATTACTATAAAAAAATTAGATGAAGAAGGAAGTCTTGCATTATTTAATAACATTGAAATGCCACTTGTTTTGGTACTTGCTCAAATGCAATACAATGGAATGCATGTAAATGCAGATGAGTTAAAAGATTTTGGAGAAGAAATAAAAAAGACTGCTGAAACTTTAACAAATGAAATTTATAGTCTTGCAGGAGAAGAATTTAATATAAATTCACATCAACAGTTAGGAAAAATATTATTTGAAAAATTAGGGCTTCCAGCACCTAAAAAGACTAAAACAGGCTATTCAACAGATGTAGATGTTTTAGAAAAATTAATAAATAAACATGAAATAATAGAAAAAATATTAGGTTACAGAAAAATTGCAAAACTAAATTCAACATATATAGAGGGATTAATTCCTTATATAAATAAAAACACTCATAAAATACATTCTAAGTTTCATCAAACAATAACTGCAACAGGAAGAATAAGCTCGACAGACCCAAATCTTCAAAACATACCAACAAGAGAAGAAATAGGAAAACAAATAAGAAAAGCGTTCTTACCAGAAGAAGGAAATGTTTATATAGATGCTGACTACTCACAAATAGAATTAAGAGTTCTTGCACATATTTCTAAAGACGAAAATATGATATATGCATTTAACCATGGAGAGGATATTCATAGACAAGCCGCATCTAAAGTATTTAATGTTCCATTAGATGAAGTTACAAAAGAGCAAAGAAGTTCTGCTAAAGCTGTAAATTTTGGAATTGTTTATGGAATAAGTGATTTTGGACTTGCAAATCAAATTAAAGTGTCAAATAAGCAAGCAAAACAATATATAAATGATTATTTGGAAAAATATAGTGGAATAAAAAATTTCATGAGTAATATTACAGAAGAAGCCAAAGAAAAAGGCTATGTTGAAACATTATTTGGTAGAAAAAGATATATTCCAGAACTAAAATCTAGCAATTATATGGTAAGAAAATTTGGCGATAGAGTTGCAATGAACACACCAATACAGGGAACTGCAGCAGATATCATGAAAATTGCAATGATAAATGTAAATAAAGAATTGAAAGAAAAGAAAATTAATGGTAAAATAGTATTGCAAATTCACGATGAGCTTCTATTGGAAGTAAGTAAAGAAGATAAAGAAGTTGCAAAAGAAATATTAAAAAGAAATATGGAAAATGCAATGAAATTAGATGTTCCACTAGAAGTAGAAATTTCAGAAGGCAAAAATTGGTATGAACTAAAATAAATGTTATATTTATACAATTTTTGTAAATAATATAGTGTAATCTTATATACAAAAGAAGGGAGATAATTTTGAGAAAAAAACTTAAAATTATAGTTGTGGCAGTAGTATTAATAGCAATAGTCTTATGTGCTATTCTTTGTAATGTATTTGACATAGATGGAATAATACTAAGAAAAATATATCCTAAAAAATATGAAGATTATGTACAAAAATATTCAAGACAAAACAATTTAGATGCAATGCTTGTATATTCAATTATAAAAGCGGAAAGTAACTTTAAAAGTGATGCACAATCAATAAGTGGAGCAAAAGGCTTAATGCAAATAATGGACTCTACTGCAAAAGAGCTTCAAGAAAAATTAAATGAAGATACATCAGAAGAAGTTAATTTATTTAACCCAGAAAAAAACATAATGTATGGAACTGAATATTATTCATACTTGCTAGCACATTATGATAACAATATTCATTTAGCGCTAGCCGCATATAATGCAGGAATGGGCAATGTTGACAGGTGGATTAAAGAAGGAATAATAAATTCTGATGGAAGCAACATAGAAAAAATTCCGTACAAAGAAACTAATATGTATGTTAGAAAAATAATTAACAATTATGAAATGTATAAAAGAATATATAAAGCAAGATAAAGAAAGGAAAAAATATGAAAACTAAAAAGGTAACAGTAAGTGTCCTTCAAATATTGGTATTTATATTAGTTATTTCTATTATTATAGCCTCATCTATATTAGTCATAAATAAAATTAAAGCATCAAAAAATAATAATGTAAGTAGTCAAGGAGAAAAAAGCGAATTCTTCAGTGGTATGGGAACTGAAGAATCTCCTTATTTAATACAAAGCGCTACAGACCTAGCAAATATATCAAAATCAGTAAATAATGGTAAAAATTATACTCAAAGATATTTTAAATTAATGAATGATATTGATCTTGCT
This sequence comes from uncultured Clostridia bacterium, assembly GCA_934167095.1. Classification (GTDB taxonomy): domain Bacteria; phylum Bacillota; class Clostridia; order TANB77; family CAG-508; genus CAG-245. The sequence goes on along the minus strand of CAKPKE010000009.1, from coordinate 35,979 downwards.
GAAAGTGAAATTACTCCAATAGGTCTTGCAAAAGATGAAAGTCATCAAAATACATTCAGTGGAATTTTTGATGGAAATAATAAAACGATAATGGGATTAAAAGTAACTGCAGAAGCGGAATTAAGAACTGCAAATACAGCAATCTTTGAAAATAATAATGGAATAATTAAGAATTTAAGAATAATTGGAAATATAGAAATTTCTGAAAACTTAAGTAATGAATTAAATATGTCACTTCTTTGCACAAACAATTATGGAACAATTCAAAATTGTAAAGTTGAAGGAACCATAAATGGAAAAGTATCAGATGATGCAAATGCTTCTAAAGTTTCAGCTTTAGTTTCTCAAAACCTTGGCGACATTTTAGATTCTTCTAGCTTTGTAAATATTACTACAAATTTATCAAAAGCTGGAATATGTAATATTAATGAAGGAAATATTACAAATTGTTCAAATCTTGGAATAATAATGGAAGAAGATTTGTCTTTGAATTATACATCTGGAATTGTTTGCAACAATGCAGGAACAATTTCAAATTGTACAAACTCTGCAAAAATTCAAGGATATTTAGCAAGCGGAGTTGCTGGAGCATCTTCAGGAAATGTTATAGCTTCACAAAATAAAGGCGAAGTGGTAAATGTTTTTGTAAGTGATGAAACAGTAGAAACGAGGTCTTGCGTAGCAGGAATATGTATTTTACTAGATTCAAATGCAACAATCGAAAATTGCAGAAATTCAGGAGAAATTACAGGAACCGAAATTATTGCAGGTCTTTGCGGTACCAATAATGGGAAAGTGGTAAATTCAACAAACGAAACAAAAGCAAGCAAAAAGGAAAATGCTAAGAATAAAAATGTTGACATATCAGGAATTTGTGCTATAAATAATGATATGAGCTTAATTGATACTTGCACAAATAGTGCAGATATTACAGCTATAAACAATGGAAAACAAACTATAAATATTGCAACGATTGGAGCAAACATTACAAAAAATGTAACAATCCAAAATTGCACAAATAGTGGTAAATTAACATCAGAAGGAAAAAATATACAAGTATCAGACGATGCAGGAGATAATATTACAGGATGTGCAAATTCAGGAAGAGGTGCAATAGAACCTACCGGAGATGCAACAGTAAATGTAGGAATGATATTTGGAAATATTAATAAGGAGGAATAAATTATGGCAGTTTTAGTTACAGGTGGAGCTGGATTTATAGGAAGTCATACAGCTGTTGAATTATTAAATGCAGGAAAGAAAATTGTAATAGTCGACAATTTTTCAAATAGCAAGCCAAAAGCTTTAGAAGCTATTAAAGAAATTACAGGAAAAGATTTTAAATTTTATGAAATAGACTATTTAGACCAAAAAGCTTTAGAAAAAGTGTTCGAGGAAAATGATATTGAAGCAGTTTTAAACTTTGCAGGATTTAAAGCTGTTGGAGAATCAGTAAGAAAACCATTAGAATACTATAAAAACAATATATCAGGATGTTTAGTACTTCTTGAAACAATGAGAAAATACAATGTCAAAAAATTTGTATTTAGTTCATCTGCAACAGTTTATGGAGAGCCAGAAAAAATTCCTCTAACAGAGGACTGCAAAACAGGTGGAACAACAAATCCTTATGGAACAACAAAATTATTTATAGAGCAAATTTTAAAAGATTTATATGCATCTGATAACACTTGGGACATTTGCATATTAAGATACTTTAATCCAGTTGGAGCTCATGAAAGTGGCTTAATTGGAGAAGAACCTCAAGGAATACCAAACAACTTAATGCCTTATGTTGTAAGAGTTGCATCAGGTGAGCTTAAAGAATTATCAGTATTTGGTAATGATTATGACACACCAGATGGAACAGGTGTAAGAGATTATATACATGTTGTTGATTTAGCACAAGGACATTTAGCAGCTTTAAATAAGCTTGATAAAGAAGGAAAAGGACTATTTATATACAACCTAGGAACAGGAACAGGTGTAAGCGTTTTAGACATGGTAAAATCTTTTGAAGAAATAACAGGAAATAAAGTAAATTACAAAATCGCTCCTCGTAGACCAGGCGATATAGCAACATGTTATTCAGACCCAGAAAAGGCAAAAAATGAACTAGGCTGGACAGCAAAAAAAGGAATAAAAGAAATGTGTGAAGACTCATGGAACTTTATTCAAAAAAATAAATAGTTAATAAGGAAAAAATAAAATGACTGTTTTAGAAATAGTAATGCTAATAATATGTGCAATTGGTATAAAAATGATTTTTGATGCAAGAAGCATAGTTGAAGAATTTTTTAGTTCAAATGAAAAAATAGCAACAATAAAAGTAGTAAAAATTGTAGGAACAATAACTACAGCTGTTGGGCTATTAACATTATACATAATTAAATAATATAGAAAGAAGAAATATATAATGATGCATGAATTAAACGGAACATTTAATCCTCAAGAGTTTGAGGACAAAATTTATGAAGAATGGGAAAATAATGGTTACTTTAAACCAAGTATGGATAAAACTAAAGAATCATACTGTATTGTAATGCCACCTCCAAATGTAACAGGAAAATTACACATGGGGCATGCATTAGATGCAAGTATTCAAGATTTATTAATTAGATATAAAAGAATGAGAGGCTATAATACTCTTTGGGTACCAGGAACAGACCATGCAGCTCTTTCAACAGAAGCGAAAATTGTTGAGGCTCTAAAAAAGGAAGGAAAGAAAAAGTCTGACTTAACAAGAGAGCAATTTTTAGATAGGGCATGGGATTGGACAAAATTATATGGTGGTACAATAGTTGCTCAGCAAAGAAAGTTAGGCGCATCATGTGATTGGTCAAGAAGTAGATTTACTATGGACAAGGGTCTATCTGATGCAGTAATGGAAGCATTCAAAAGACTTTATGATAAAGGATATATTTATAAAGGAAAAAGAATGATAAACTACTGCACAGGTTGTAAAACTTCAATATCTGATGCAGAAATTGAATACAAAGAAGAAAATACACATCTATGGTACATAAAATATCAAGTTTCAGGAACTGATAGATATTTAACAGTTGCAACAACAAGACCAGAAACAATGCTTGGAGATACAGCAGTTGCAGTAAATCCAAATGATGATAGATACAAAGATTTAATTGGAAAAACATGTATACTTCCAATTATGAACAAAGAAATACCAATAATAGGAGATAGATTTGTTGAAACAGAATTTGGAACAGGTGCTGTAAAGGTAACTCCTGCACATGATATGAACGACTATCAAGCAGGAATAAATAACAATTTACCAATCATTGAAGTATTTAATGAAGACTTAATAATGAATGATTTATGTCCTGAATTTGCTGGAATGAACATTTATGATGCAAGAGAAAAAATTGTTGAAAAATTAAAAGAATTAGGCAATTTAGTAAAAATAGAAGACTATACTCATTCTGTTGCAAAATGTGATAGATGCCATACAACAATAGAGCCAAGGATTTCAGATCAATGGTTTGTAAAAATGAGTGAACTTGCAAAGCCTGCAATAGAAGCTGTAAAAAATGGCGATGTAAAATTCATTCCTGAAAGATATAGTAAAACATATTTCAATTGGATGGAGAATTTAAAGGACTGGTGTATATCAAGACAAATTTGGTGGGGACATCAAATTCCAGTATATTATTGTGATAAATGTGGACACATTGAAGTTGAATCACATACTCCTGAAAAATGCACTAAATGCGGAAATACTACATTTACAAGAGATACAGACACTTTAGATACATGGTTTAGCTCTGCACTATGGCCATTTTCGACACTTGGCTGGCCAAATGCCGAAGCAGAAGATTTAAAAACATTCTATCCAACAAATACATTAGTAACAGGATATGATATAATTCAAAGCTGGGTATCAAGAATGATTTTCTCAGGTCTAGAATACATGGGAGAAAAACCATTTGATAATGTATTCATTCATGGAATTGTTCGTGATAGCCAAGGAAGAAAAATGTCTAAGAGTTTAGGTAATGGAATTGATCCACTAGAAATTATTGAAAAATATGGAACTGATGCTTTAAGATTTTCATTAATTTTAGGAATAACTCCAGGAAATGATATAAGATACATGCCTGAAAAATTAGAGTCTGCATCAAACTTTGCAAACAAACTATGGAATGCTGCAAAATTTGTATTAATGAATACTGATAAAGCAGAAATGGAAAAAAGCTATGAAGTAGACTATGATAATCTAGGCTGGGAAGATAAATGGATATTATCAAAATTAAATACTTTAATAAAAGAAGTAAGTGCTAATATAGATAATTTAGACTTAGGTGTTTATGCACAAAAAGTTTATGATTTTGCATGGAACGAATTCTGTGATTGGTACATAGAAATGGTAAAACCTCGTTTGTATGCAAAAGAAATGACTAGTGAAAAGGAAATAGCATACCAAAAGAATGCTCAAAAGGTTCTAAATAAAGTATTATGTGATATATTAAAATTATTACATCCTATGATGCCATTTGTAACAGAAAAAATATATAAAGAACTATATAATGATGGAAGAAGCATTATGGTGTCTGAATGGCCTGAATATAGTGAAATGTTTGTATTTGAAAATGAAGAAAAACTTGTTGAAGAAGTAAAAAGCATTATTATTCAAATAAGAAATGCAAGAAATAAATTAAATGTTGTACCTTCTAAAAAGACTGAAGTTGTATGCATACCAGAAGAACAAGATTACATTACAATGCTTACAGAATCAAGACTTTGGATTGAAAAATTAACATTTGCAACAGAAGTAAAACTACAAGTAGGAAGCAACGAAATTCCTTCAAATACAATAACTGCAATAGCAAATGGATTAAAGGTATTTATACCAATGGGCGATTTAATAGATTTAAAAGAAGAAAAGAAAAAGCTAGAGCAGGAAAAAGTTAAGCTTGAAGCAGAAGTTGAAAGATGTGAAAAAATGCTTTCAAATCCAGGATTTATAAATAAAGCTCCTGAAAAGAAAATAGAAGAAGAAAAAGAAAAATTAAAACAATATAAAATGCAATTATCAGATACAATAAAAAGAATAGAACAATTATAAAAAATAAAAGAGAACATAAAAAGAAGTTATTTTAGTAGCTTCAATAAAAGGTTCTCTTTTAGTTATTGATTAAAATAAAAATCAATATTAAATTGCAATGTTTTGCATAGTAGAAAAAATCAAAGTAAGTTTTTTACTGCATAAAAGTTTAGCACTTTAGTAGTATAACTGCTAAAAAATTTTAGAAATTCACAAAATGGGCACAAAACTATGTTATAAAATATACGCTAACAAAAATAATATAAAGAAAGGAAGAAAAATGTTTAAATTATTAAAAAATTTAGGAAAAAAAGAATGGCTTTTAGCATTAATTTGTCTAGTTTTAATAGTTGGACAAGTTTGGCTTGAATTAAAAATGCCAGATTATATGTCTAAAATAACTGTTTTAGTACAAACAGAAGGAAGCCAAATGAGCGAAATAGTACAAAATGGTGCATATATGCTTGCTTGTGCATTAGGAAGCTTGCTATCTAGCATTATTGTAGGATATTTTATATCAAAAATTGCGGCAACTTTCTCAATGAATACTAGAAAGAAATTATTTACTAAAGTAGAAGATTTAGCTATGAATGAAGTTAAAAAGTTTTCTACAAGTAGTTTAATTACAAGAACAACAAATGATATAACTCAAATTCAAATGTTTGTTGCAATGGGATTACAACTTATGGTAAAGGCCCCAATTACAGCTGTATGGGCAATTACCAAAATATTAAATAAAAGCTGGCAATGGAGTGCAATTACAGCAGTAGCCGTAGTAATATTGCTAGGTGTTATTGGAGCTTTAATGGCAATAGTGTTACCAAGATTTAAAATAGTACAAAAATTAATTGATAAAATTAATGGTGTAACTCGTGAAAATCTTACAGGAATAAGAGTTGTAAGAGCTTTTAATGCCGAAAAATATCAAGAAGATAAATTTGAAAATGCAAATGATAAACTTACAAAACAACAATTATTTAACCAAAAAACATTTTCTGTTTTATCACCAGTAATGTATTTGGTAATGTACTTTTTAACACTTTCAATTTATTTTGTAGGAGCATATTTAATAAAAGATGCAGGAATGGGAGACAAAATAACGCTATTTGGAGATATGGTTGTATTTAGTTCTTATGCAATGCAAGTTATAATGTCATTCTTAATGCTTGCAATGATATTTATGATGTTGCCTCGTGCACAAGTTTCTGCAAGCCGTATAAATGAAGTTTTAGATACTGATATAACAGTAAAAGACGGAAAAGTAAATAAAAATACTACAAATGAAGTTGGAACAGTTGAGTTTAAAAATGTTTCATTTAAATATCCAGATGGAGATGAGTACTTATTAAAAGATATTTCATTTAAAGCAAATAAAGGCGAAACAGTTGCTTTTATTGGTTCAACAGGAAGTGGTAAATCAAGCTTAGTAAACTTAATTCCAAGATTTTATGATGCAACAGAAGGCGAAGTTTTAGTAGATGGACTAAATGTAAAAGAATATACTCAAGAATTTTTACATGACAAAATCGGCTATGTATCACAAAGAGTAGTAATGTTTAATGATTCAGTAAACAACAATGTTTCTTATGGTGACAATGGAAAAGGAAAAATAAGCGAAGAAAAAATAAAAGAAGCTGTTGAAGTAGCTCAAGGAAAAGACTTTGTTGAAAAAATGGATAATGGCTATGAAACTAATATTTCACAAGGTGGAACAAATTTATCAGGAGGCCAAAAACAAAGAATTTCTATTGCAAGAGCTATTGCAAGAAATCCTGAAATATACATTTTTGACGATAGTTTTTCAGCTTTGGACTATAAAACAGATAGCGTGCTAAGAAAGAAAATTAAGGAGTATACAAAAGGCGAAGCAACAATTCTTATTGTAGCACAAAGAATTGGAACTATAATGAATGCTGATAAAATTATAGTTTTAGATGAAGGAAAAATAGCAGGAATGGGAACTCATAAGGAATTACTTGAAAACTGCGAAGTTTATAAGCAAATTGCTTTATCACAATTATCAAAGGAGGAATTAGAAAATGGAAGAGAATAATACTACATCAAGACCTCCTAGAAGGGGACCTATGGGACATGGACCAGGAATGGGTGGCCCTGCTGAAAAGGCAAAAGATTTTAAAGGTGCAATAAAAAGACTATTTAAAGAATTAAAACCATTTATGGCACTTATTGTAATAGCTTTAATTTTAGCTATTGCAGGAGCAATCTTATCAATTAGTGCTCCAAATAGACTTTCAAAATTAACTGATGAAATTTCAAAAGGATTAGTAGTAAATACTAATAATTCAAAAGAACTGTCAGAAAAAATGACAGAAAACTTTGCAGAAGGACATATTCCAACTGAAATTGAAGTAGCTGGACAAAAAATAAGTGTAGAAGACCAAGCTGAAGCTCTAAAAGTAATGAGCAGTGTAAGTGAAGACATGGATAAGTCTCAAATATATACACAAATAAATAAAATGCCTGAAAGTATAAAAGAGATACTAGAGCCAACAATGGATATGGATGCAGTTAAAGGTATTGCAATAGGCCTTGCAATTACATATATTGCTAGTGCTTTATTTACATTTATCCAATCTATAGCAATGACAGATGTTGCAAATAAATTTGCTAAGAAGTTAAGAACAAGCATATCTAAAAAGATAAATAAGCTACCATTAAAATACTTTGATAGAAACTCAACAGGTGATATTTTATCAAGAGTAACAAATGATGTTGACACAATAGCTCAGAGTATGAACCAGTCACTTGCAACACTTGTAAGTAGTGTCACATTATTTGTCGGAACAATTATAATGATGTTCTATACTAATGGAATAATGGCAATTACAGCTATTTTATCAAGCTTAATAGGATTTATATTCATGTTCTTAATTCTTGGAAAATCACAAAAATACTTTGTTGCAAGACAAGAAGAATTAGGAAACTTGAATGGTCATATAGAAGAAATCTATTCAGGACTAAATGTTGTAAAAGTTTATAACGGCAAAAAACAAGCTGATGAAAAGTTTGATAAATTAAATAAAAGAGTTTATGAAGCAAATAGAAAAAGTCAATTCTTATCAGGCTTAATGCAACCAATAATGAACTTTATAGGAAACTTTGGATATGTTGCAGTTTGTATAGTTGGAGCTCTTTTAACAATGAATGGCCAAATTTCATTTGGTGTAATTGTAGCATTTATAACTTATGTAAGACTATTTACATCACCTTTATCACAAATTGCACAAGCAATGACATCTCTTCAATCAACTGCAGCTGCAGCAGAAAGAGTGTTCGAATTTGTAGATGAAGAAGAAATGAAAGATGAAAGCAAACTTACAAAAAGACTTGAAAGAAAAGATGCTAAGGGAAATATTGAATTTAAAAACATTGTATTCCAATATGATAACAATGATAAACCAACAATAAATAACTTTAGTGCAGAAGCAAAAGCTGGTCAAAAAATAGCAATAGTAGGACCAACAGGAGCAGGAAAAACTACACTTGTAAACTTACTTATGAAATTTTATGATATAAATTCAGGAGATATTTTAATTGATGGGATTTCTACAAAAGAGCTTACAAGAGAGAATATTCATAGTTTATTTACTATGGTATTACAAGATACTTGGCTATTTAGTGGAACAATAAAAGAAAATATCATATACAATAATCAAAATATAACTGATGAACAAGTTGAAAAAGTATGCAGGGTAGTAGGACTAGAACACTTCATAAAAACACTTCCAAAGGGAATAAATACTGAACTTTCTGAAAGTGATGAAGTATCTGCAGGTCAAAAGCAGTTATTAACAATAGCAAGAGGAATGTTGCAAGATACTCCATTTTTAATACTAGATGAAGCAACATCTAATGTTGATACAAGAACAGAGGAATTAGTACAACAGGCTATGGATAAGTTGACAGAAGGAAGAACTTCATTTATAATAGCACATAGACTTTCAACAATCAGAAACGCTGATTTAATATTAGTTATAAGAGATGGAAATATAGTTGAAAAAGGAAATCATGATGAATTAATGGCTCAAAATGGTTTCTATGCAGAATTATACAATAGTCAATTTGAATTATAATAAACAATACTTTGGAACGCATAAGATGAAAATTAAACAAAAAGCTTATTGCGTTCCATTTTTTGTGTAGTATAATATTTATTAGTTTGTATTTGAAAAGAATAAAAACTATAATAAATTCTAGAGGGGAAATGTTTTGGAAAGATATCAAGAAATAGAAAGAACAATAACAAAAAATTATAGAAAAAAGATTTGGGCAAAATTTATTAAAGGAATAACTGAATTTAAAATGGTAAATGATGGCGATAAAATTGCAGTTTGTATCTCTGGTGGCAAAGATTCTATGCTTATGGCAAAATGCTTGCAAGAACTACAAAAATATAGCAAGACAAATTTTGAACTAGAATATATAGTAATGAACCCCGGATATAGTAAGCAAAATATGCAAAAAATAATTGATAATGCAAAGACATTAAATATTCCAATTAAAGTTTTTGAAACACCAATTTTTGACTCAGTAGAAAGAATTGATGACCATCCTTGCTATGTCTGTGCAAGAATGAGAAGAGGTTATTTATATAAGTATGCACAAAGCCTAGGTTGCAATAAAATAGCACTTGGACATCACTTTGATGATGTAATTGAAACAATTTTAATGGGAATGTTATATGGTGCTCAAATGCAAACAATGATGCCAAAACTACATAGTAAGTCACATCCAGGAATGGAACTTATAAGACCAATGTATTATTTACGAGAAGATGATATAATTTCATGGGCTCACTATAATAATTTAGAATTTATCAAATGTGCTTGCAAAATAACTGAAAAAAATGCAAGTAAAAATAAGGATGAATTTGGCTCAAAAAGAGCTGAAGTAAAAAGTCTTATAAAAGAACTAAAAAATAAATATGACAAAATTGACAAAAACATATTTATGAGTGCTCAAAATGTATGCTTAGATACACTAATTTCATATCAAAAAGATGGAAAAACACATCATTTTTTAGATGAATATGATAATTAAAAAAAAGACGGTGAATCCAGCCAAAAATTGGGACTAAAAAAAGCGGTGAATCCAGCCACAAATTGGGACTTAAAAAAGAAGGGCTAGAGCTAAATATAACTCAAGTCCTTTTTTATTGCAAAATAAACAAAAATCTTTGAATTTTGCTTGAAACAGACAAGCCTTTGTGATAGAATAAGCAATAGCTTAAAACAATTTCATTAAGTATTAGAAAGATTTATTAGGAGGTAATAACAATGAAAGAATATTTAGAAATTGATAACATTGAAGCTTTAGAAATATTAGATTCTAGAGGAAATCCAACAGTACAAGTAGAAGTTACAACAATAGACGGATTTAGCGGAGTAGCAATGGTTCCATCTGGTGCTTCAACAGGAAGTTTTGAAGCTGTTGAATTAAGAGATGGTGACAAATCAAGATATATGGGAAAAGGAGTTTTAAAAGCTGTTGAAAATGTAAACAAAATAATCGCTCCAGCACTTTGCGGAATGAATGTATATGACCAACCAGCAATTGATAAAGCTCTTATCGATTTAGACGGAACAGAAAACAAAGGTAAATTAGGAGCAAATGCAACTTTAGGTGTATCTTTAGCAGTAGCAAAAGCAGCAGCAGCTTCTTTAGGCCTTGAATTATATCAATATATTGGTGGAGTAAACAGCAAAACATTACCAGTTCCAATGATGAACATCATGAACGGTGGTAAACATGCTGATTCTACACTAAGTGTACAAGAATTTATGATTATGCCAGTAGGAGCAAAATCATTCAGTGAATGCTTAAGAATGTGTGCTGAAATATATCATACATTAAAGAATGTATTAAAGAAAAAAGGTCTTGGAACAGGTGTTGGCGACGAAGGTGGATTTGCACCAATGGTTAAAGACGAAGACGAAGCTTTACAATTATTAGTTGAAGCAATCAAAGAAGCTGGATACAAACCAGGAGAAGAAGTTTGCATAGCTCTAGACTTAGCTGCAACAGAAATGTATGACGAAGCTAAGAAAATAGGAAAAGAAGGACAATATCATTTCTGGAAAATAGGTGTTACAAAAACATGTGACGAAATGATAGACTTTATAGCAGACATCTGCGAAAGATATCCAATAATCTCAGTAGAAGACGGTTTAGCTGAAGAAGACTGGGAAGGATGGAAGAAGCTAACAGAAAGATTAGGAAGCAAAGTTCAATTAGTTGGTGATGACTTATTTGTTACAAACATCAAGAGATTACAAAAAGGAATCGACATGGGAGTTACAAACAGTATATTAATCAAACTAAACCAAATCGGAACATTAACAGAAACATTAGATGCTATAGAACTTGCAAAGAAGAACGGATACACAGCAGTTGTTTCTCACAGAAGTGGTGAAACAGAAGATACAACACTTGCTGATGTTGCAGTTGCTACAAATGCAGGACAAATCAAAACAGGTGCTCCTTGCAGAACAGATAGAGTTGCAAAATACAACAGACTATTAAACATCGAACATCAATTAGGTGATATAGCTGTTTATGAAGGAAGAAAAGCCTTAAAAAAATAATTTCTAAATAGACATAATAAAGAATCTCATCAGTTTAGCTGGTGAGATTTTTTTAATATTAAATAATTTATGGATTATACTTACATTTGCAAAATATGTAATAATTTGACGAACGATTTTCCTTGCTTTTTCAGTACTTTGCAAGTATAATGAAAAATACTATAAGGGGAATAGTATTATTTTTTACATTTGTTTAATTTCAATAAATTGTTTATAACAAATAAATTTTTTCTTAAATGAAATTCACAAAAAATAAACTAAAAAAGAATATGGGTAATAGGCAAAGTTTATTATTATTAATTATCGTACAAAAAACTAATTAGTAAATAAAAAGAAAAAAATCAAAGAAATTTTACTAAACAGTTGAAAAATATGAGCTGTTATAGTAAAATGGAAAAAATTTAAAAAGAAAAATCCAGACTGCAGTACAAAGTTAGCCCAATGGTTGTGGTTAATAGAAGGGAGTGAAGAGAAAATGGCAGAAGCAGCAAAAGAAAATAAAGAAGTAAAAAAAGCAATAGACGAACTAGAAAAAATAAGCTTAAGCTCAGAAGAAAGACAAAGATACGAAGATAGAGAATGGGCAATAATGCGATATAATTCAGAAGTAAGAGCAAATTACGAACATGGACATAAAGATGGCGAAAAAAATGGAATAGCAAAAGGCAAAAAAGAAGAAAAGCTAGCTGTAGCAAAAAAAATGAAAGAACTAAAATTACCAGTTGAACAGATTATGCAAATAACAGAATTATCAAAGGAAGAAATAGAAAATTTATAAAATAAATAATAAAAATGGCAATGTAGAAAATAAAATTCTATGTTGCTGTTTTTATTTTTCTAGAAAAATAACATTTTGAAATCAGATAAAACATATTCATACCAAACAATATCTGCAATAATGTAAAAAAATGGATAAATTACAATAGTGTTACAAAATTAAATCTTTATTGACACGAGTGTGAAAGAAATATTATACTAAAGGTAAAGTATTACTTTATATCTATTATATAGTAATACTACAAACGCTATTTAGGGAAAGTATAATAGATATAAAAAATACTAAAAATAAAATAATAAAAAACAAAAATAAGGAAAATAATATTAAAAATTATTAAATTAAAAATAAAAAATAAATAGGGAGGAAAGCAAAAGATGAGAAAGAATAAAGGTATAACCTTAGTAGCGTTAGTAGTAACAATAGTCGTGCTACTAATATTAGCAGCAGTGAGTATTAATCTAGTACTAGGACAAAATGGCTTAATTGCAAATGCAAAAGAAGCAAGAGAAAAGTCAAAAAATGCAACAGACGAAGAAAGTCAATTAGTAAATGGAACAATACCAGATTATATAGCAGAGCAAGTAAATGGAACAGCAGGAGGAAGTGGTAATGGTGGAAATGGAAGTGGAGGAAGTACTACTTTACCAACAACTGAAACAACCAAGCCATATATGCCAGGAGATTCATTTACAGTAGTAGCAGGAACAACATTAGATAACGGATTAACAATACAAGATGCAACAGAAAATGGAAACCAGTATGTGTGGGTAGAAGTTCCAAAAACAACTACAGTATATCCAAACGCAGGACTAAACATAACAGAATTTACAACAGATGATTATACAAATATAGAGAATGATTTGCACACTTATACAAGCACATATAGAAATAATACAAGCTGGAAAGATGAATGGTATGAAGACGAAAACAATAGTACTGATTGGTATACACCAGAACAGTATACAGCACAAAAGCAAAAGATGTTAAAAAGTGTGTATCAAAATGGAGGATTCTGGGTTGCAAAATATGAAGCAGGACTAACTGAAGAAAATAAAAGAACATCACATACAACACCAACAATAGCACCACAATCAAAAGCAAATTTAATACCATATAATTATGTAACAAGAACAGAAGCTAAAAAACTTGCAGAGATGGTAACATATACAAAGGGAGAAAAAACATATAAAGGAAGTTTAATGTTTGGAGTGCAATGGGATTTAGTGTTAAAGTTTATAGAAACTAAAAAAATAGCAACAGATGCGACAATAGTATCAAAGTTAAATTCAGACAGTACAACAATAGGAAATTATGATAATAACCTATGGAATATAACAAACACAGCAGCTAAATATTCTAAGAATTCTGGAAGTACATTTTATGCATGCCCATATCAGAAAAATTCAGATGAAGATATACTATTAACAACAGGAGCAGATAGTAGTTTTTCAATAATGAATATATATGATATAGCTGGAAATGTCTGGGAGTGGACATTAGAGTATACCTCTATCAGCTACAGTCCTTGTGCTGGTAGCGGAGGCAATTACTACAGTGCAGGCTCTCGCAGTCCTGCTTCTGACCGTGGCGGCAGCTATGAGACCAGCATCAACAACTGCCTCGGTTTCCGTCTTTCGCTTTATTAGGAAAATTTGAACGATTCAGGCAAAGAAACTTGAATCAGAAGATTATAAAAGAATTAAGAATGAACAAAAATGCTATGCTAAAATAAGCATAGCGAATGGAATACGCTATGATGGAAAATTAAGACATAACCCACTTAAAAAGTAGGCTGATGTCTTAATTTTTGTGTCTAAAAATTACCACAAAATCATAAGCAAAAAATAACAAAGAAACTAATCAAATTTTCATTTGCATCAAATATTATGTCATAATTTGACGAACGACTTTTCTTGCTTTTTCAGCACTTTGTAGGTATAATGAAAAATACTATAAGGGGAATAGTATTATTTTTTACATTTGTTTAATTTCAATAAATTGTTTATAACAAATAAATTTTTTCTTAAATGAAATTCACAAAAATAAATTACAAAAGAATATAGGTAATAGGCAAAGCTCATTATTATTAATTATTGTACAAAAAAACTAATTAGTAAATAAAAAGAAAAAATATCAAAAAAATTTTACTAAACAGTTGAAAAATAATAGCTGTTATAGTAAAATGAAAATCCAGAAGAAGAAGTGCTAACGGATACATTTGAGGTACATTTTATAGAGTTAGAAAAATTTAGAAATAAAAATCCAGATTGCAGTACAAAGTTAGTGCAATGGTTGTGGTTGATAGAAGGGAGTGAAGAAAAGATGGCAGAAGCAGCAAAAGAAAATAAAGAAGTAAAAAAAGCAATAGATGAACTAGAAAAAATAAGCTTAAGCCCAGAAGAAAGACAAAGATACGAAGATAGAGAATGGGCAATAATGAGATATAACTCAGAAGTAAGAGCAAATTATGAACATGGACATAAAGCCGGAGAAGAGGATGGAAAAAAAGAAGAAAAGCTAGCTGTAGCCAAAAAGATGAAAGAACTTAAACTGCCTATAGAACAAATAATACAAATAACAGAATTATCAAAAGAAGAAATAGAAAAATTATAAAAATACTCTTGATAAAATTATTTTTTTATACTAGAATATAAAAAGATTTAAACTAAAGGAGGAAAAAAGATGGCACAAAGATTTGTTTTAAATGAAACATCATACTTTGGCAGAGGCTGTAGAGAGGTACTACCAGAAGAAATTAAAAGTAGAGGTTATAAAAAAATATTAGTTGTAACAGATAAAGCACTATTCAATTGTGGAGTTACAGCAAAAGTTACAGATGTATTAGATGGAGCTAAAATCAAATACACTGTATATTCAGAAGTAAAACCAAATCCAAGTATCAAAAATGTACTAGATGGATTAAAAGAATGTAAGAAATTCGGTGCAGATGCAATAATCGCTGTAGGCGGTGGTTCTGCAATAGACACAGCAAAAGGAATTTCAATATTAATGACAAACCCAGATAGAGAAGATGTAGTTTCTTTAAATGGATTATCAAACACAAAACATAAAGGATTACCACTTATAGCTCTTCCAACAACACATGGAACAGCTGCAGAAGTAACAATAAACTATGTAATAACAGATGAAGAAAGACAAGTAAAAATGGTATGTGTTGATCCACATGATATACCACTTCTAGCTGTAGTAGATTCGGAACTTATGGAATCATTACCAAAAGGAACAGCTGCTGCAACAGGAATGGATGCATTAACACATGCAGTAGAAGGATATATTTGCAAAGCACATAACACAATGTCAGATATGTTCCACATGAGAGCAATCGAACTTATATTTGCAAATTTACCAGCAGCAGTAAATGATAAAAATCCAGAAGCTATAGAAAACATGGCTCTTGCTCAATATATAGCAGGAATGGGATTCTCAAATGTAGGACTAGGAATAGTTCACTCAATGGCACACCAATTAGGAGCAGTTTATGATACTCCTCATGGTTTAGCAAATGCAATATTATTACCAACAGTAATGAGATTTAATGGCGTTGTTTGTGCTCAAAGATTTAGAGAAATTCTATGCCATATAGGTAGACCAGATGCAGCTCATTTAAATGACCAAGATGTTATAAACACATTTGTATGGATGATATCAGAACTTGCTAAATCAGTAGGAATTACTCAAACTGTAAAAGATACAGGTTGCAAAGAAGAAGACTTAGAAATGCTTGCTGAAAAAGCAATGCAAGATCCTTGCAAACCAGGAAATCCAAGAGAAGTTACAAAAGAGGATTTCATAGAATTATACAGACAAGCAATGTAATCTAAATAAAGTAACATATAAAGCAAGTAATTAATTTTATTACTTGCTTTTTTCTAAAATTTTAAGTATCAAAGGAAATAAAAATGATAGACGTAGAACACATAAAACAAAAATTTGAAGAATATGTATCAAAATACAATCCAGAAAACGAAAGAATAAGCCTAAAAATAGAGCATATAAAAAACGTAGCAAAGAACTGTGAAATGCTTGCTAAAAAATTAAATTTTAATGAAGAAGATACAAATCTAGCAATAGCTATTGGCTATTTTCATGATATAGGAAGATTTGAACAAGTGAGAATTGCTAATACTTTTAGCGACAAAGAAAGTAAAATAAACCATGCTGAAAAAGGCGTTGAAGTACTAGAAAATAATAATTTTATAAGGGAATTTATAAAAGATGATAAATATGATAATATAATAAAAAAGGCTGTGTTAAATCATAATAAAGCAAGCAAAAACATTGATAAAGATTTAACTCCAAAAGAATTGTTATTTGCAAAAATTATAAGAGATGCAGATAAAATTGATATTTTTAGAATTATTGCAGATGACAAATATTCTATGAAAGCAATATTCTGGTATGATACTTGGAACATGGAAGAAATAAGTAAGGAAGTTTTAAATGAATTTTATGAAGGCCATGAACTAGACTATTCTAAAATTCAAAATAATGCAGATGTGTTAGTTACATTCTATGCATATATGTATGATTTAAATTTTGAAGAATCTAGAGAGCTAATCTGGAAAAATAAATATTTAGATATATTTACTAAAAGGGCAATAGAAAAGTTCAGCTCTGAAAAAATAAAAAAAGAAGCAGAGAAAATGCTTGAAAAGTGTAAAGAAATATAAGGGGAAAGTATGGAAGAAAAAAAGAAAAACATTAATGAGCAAATGCTACAATTGTATAGTAGCAATATTGAAACAAAAGAACAAATAGAAGAAATAACATATTTAGATAGTGTAGCATTTAACCCTCAAAATGCTTTGGCAGAATACAATCAAGAGCAAGTATTTTTAGTAAGGAAGATGGTTCCAGAAGGAAATGAGCAAGTTCAAACACTAGAACTATATATGCAAAATAATGAAGGCTACTTAAAAATAGGTGATTTAACACCAAAAGGAATAGTTTTTTCTGCTGAATATTTAGAGTATATGAAAAATATTAATGACTTAGTTTTTGACACTGTAAAAAAACAGAACGGAAAAGAATTAGAATTAGATGAAAAGCTTATGTTAGAAGCTCCAAAAATGGACAAAAAGGAACTATCTGATTTAGAATTTGAAAAAGAGAAAGAAGAAAAAGCTAAAGAAGATGCAAGAGATGATGAAATACAAATTGAAAAAATTGCTCAAAAGTCTGGACTTTCACCAGAAGAGCTAAGTTCATGCTCTCAAATATCTCCAACTCAAAAAGTAACAGATAATAAAACTTTTGAGGACATAACTCACACAAATGGTCAGTATTCGAAAGTTTTTGTCGTAAATGCAGATTCTAGGTCAAAAGGAACTTCAAGATTTGCTTTTTGGGGAGTAAAACAAGACGGAGAAATCGAGCAAATACCAGGCCTTGAAGAAAGAGATGGAGTAAATACAGGAAAAGAAATTTGCTCAATAAATAGAGATGGCTCAGAAGTTACAAAAAAGCAGACTGCAGCACTATTTTCTTTAGATGGAAAAGAAGAAGGATTTTCACTAACAGTAGGACAGTATGGCATAATTGAAACTGACTATGTAAGAAGAGTTCCAGAACAAGGAAACAAGCCTATAGCAATTCCAGTAGAAACTTCTAATCAAATATATCCAACTACAAAACAG
This sequence comes from uncultured Clostridia bacterium, assembly GCA_934167095.1. GTDB lineage: Bacteria > Bacillota > Clostridia > TANB77 > CAG-508 > CAG-245. The sequence continues at coordinate 17,877 of CAKPKE010000009.1, read as the reverse complement.
GTTAGAAAATTCATGGATGAGAGAACAACAAATAAAGAAAACTTAAAACAAGTAACTGATGCTGCAAACCATCAACTAGATAATAAAGGCGAAGAGGAAGCTGAGGTTGAAACTACAAACCTTTCTCAAATATCAAGAACTGTAGAAAATGAGGTAATAGATCCAGATGAAATAATAACTTTTCCAGATGGAACTCAAACAACAATTGCACAAGAAGCCGAAGCACTTAATTTGTCTATGGATGAGTATATAGAAAAGTTTGAGCAAATAGATGGAGAATGTATTTCTAATAAAGTGGAACTAATAAGACTAGAAAAAGAGCTTAACGACATAGAAGAAAGATCGAGAGAGGAAAGAAAAACTCCAGAAGAAGAGGCAATAGAGCGAGATATAAGAAGAAGGATGCAAGAGTTGCAATAAAAAACAAAAAACGCTAAAAAGCTTGAAAAAAAGGTAAAAATAGGATAGAATGTGCCTTGGAGGACAATATAAATGAAGGTAACATTTTATTCTAATTTTTTAACACATCATCAAGTGCCTTTTTGCGAAGCAATGCAAAAAAGATTAGGTGAAAACTTCAAATTTGTATCTACAGTAAAAATTTTTGATTGGAGATTAAAATTAGGCTTTAAAGACTTAGACCAAGAATATAATTTTGTAGTAAGAGCTTATGAAAATGAAAATGAACTAAAAAGAGCTAAACAATTAGCTTTAGATAGTGATGTTGTAATAATTGGCTCAACAACAGACGATTGCATATTAGAAAGACTAAAACAAGATAAACTAACTTTTAGATATAGATCAAGAATTTTATTATTTACAGATGGAGTATTAAAAACAATATTTAACAAGGAAAAAATAAAATTATTATATACTAGGCATCTAAAGTACAGAAAAAGTAAAAACCTACATTTATTATGTGCTAATGCTTATGGCGCCAATGATTTTGGAAAATTAGGTTTGTATAAAAATAAAATGTACAAATGGGGATATTTTTTAGAAACGAATAAGTATGATATAGACCAATTAATAGAAGAAAAAGATAAAAATGAAAAAATAAGAATTATTTGGGTTGCAAGATTTATAAATTGGAAACATCCAGAAATAGTAATAAAACTTGCAAATAACTTAAAGAAACAAGGCTATAACTTTGAAATAGAAATGCTTGGAGCAGGTAAGCTAGAAGATAAAATTAAGAAAAGTGTAAAATCCAAAAATTTAGAGGATGTAATAAAAATAACAGGACAAGTACCAAGTGAAAAAGTAAAAGAATATATGGAAAAAGCTAATATTTTTATAGGAACAAGTGATAGTAATGAAGGTTGGGGAGCTGTTGTAAATGAAGCAATGAATGCAGGATGCGCAATTGTTGCAAACCAAAAAATGGGTTCAGTACCATTTTTAATTAAACACAAGCAAAATGGTATGTATTACAACACATATAAAGAATTAGAAAACAATGTAAAAGAACTTATAAACAATAAGCAATTAAGAGATTCATTAGGAAAAAATGCATATAAATTTATTACTGAAGAGTGGACTGGTGAAATTGCTGCAGAGAATATATTAAAATTATTTGAAACAACAATAAATAAAAAGGAGAATAAAGTAAAGAATGGACCAGCAAGCAATGCAAGTAAGTACAAAAAACTTATCAAGATTTAGTATAATAATTATTGGATATAATATAGAAGATTATATAACAAGAGCTATTGAAAGTGCAGAAAATCAAGATTTTGAAAATAAAGAAATAATAGTTGTAAACGACTGTTCAACAGATTCTACTGAAAGCAAAATATTAGAATGCTGTGAAAAATATAAAAATATCCAATATATAAAACACGAAGTAAATAAAAAAGCAGGTGGAGCAAGAAACACAGGGCTAAAAATTGCAAAAGGAGAGTACATAGTATTCTTAGATGGAGATGATTATCTAGCCGGCCCAACAGTTTTAACAAAACTAGATGAAAAAATAGGAAAAGATAAAACAGATGTTATATATCTAGGATTTAAAATTGAAGGCGATAGAGAAGAACTTGTAATTCCAACAGAAGAAACTTGTACAAAAAATTATAAAGCTGCAAAAGATAAGTATCCAAATCCATGGAGTAAATGTTGGAGAAGTGATTTTTTAAAAGAAAATAACATAAAATTTAAAGAAGGAAGATTTTATGAGGATGTACTATTTGTATATCAAGGTGTAATGCTAAGCAATAGTTATAAAATTGCTGATTATGTAACTCACATATATACTAGTGGAAGAGTTGGAAGTATGACAACAAAAATGAAACTAAAAAATATTGAAGATACATTACTAAACATTCAAGATTTAGCACAAATACAAAAAGAAAATCCTACTCCAGAAGCGGAATATATAATAGAAAAAGAAAAAAATATGTGCAAAAAGCGCTTGCAATCAATATTGGATGACATAAAATAGAGGCATTTTTAGCCTCTATTTCTATATATTAAGTTATATTCTAATCTCAGGGTCGTAAGTTTCAAGCCACATATTAACTTGGCACAAATAAGCCATAAGCTGTGGCCCTGTCATTAATTGGCCAAACCAAGGTCTAGTAAAGGCTTTGCCGTCTGTTTCTAAAATCTGCAGTATATAATTTCTGTTTAATAATTTATTTATTGGAGCTTCCTTGTTTTCCATTATTTGAGCAAGCATTTTTTTAACAGCATTTAAATAGGTAGGGTTCCAAGTTTTTGGATAAGGACTCTTTTTTCTATCAACAATTTCGTCTGGAAGAATTCCTTTCATAATATGTCTTAAAAGACCTTTTTCTCTTCCGTTGTAAGCTTTCATCTCCCATGGAATATTCCAAACATATTCAGCAAGCCTATAATCACAAAATGGAACTCTAAGTTCTAGTCCATTAAACATTGCCATTCTGTCAGAACGGTCCAATAATGTTTGCATAAACCAGTTCAATGTTAAATAAGAAATTTTTCTCATTTGGGCAGTTTCGTGTGAATCAGAAGGTAATATTTTAACATTTGCTAGACTTTCATTATATCTAAAATCAATATATTCCTTTAAATCAACTTTTTGTGAAATTGCTGAATTCAAAAGTTGTTGTCTTTCAGAAATTGCAATAGACCAAGGGAATGTATTTGAATTTAATGCATCATCTCTAAAAAACCAAGGGTAACCACAAAAGATTTCGTCAGCACATTCTCCAGTTAAAGCAACAGTTGCAGTAGGTTTTACTTTCATGCAAAATAGTAAAAGAGATGAGTCTACATCAGCCATTCCAGGCATATCACGAGCAATCATCGCTTCTTTTAAATAGCTTGCAAGTTCAGGAGTGTCTAAAACTATTGCAGTGTGATGCGTGTGATATTTTTCCTTCATTACATTTATATAATAATTATCTGAGTTAGGTTGAAAATCAGTCTTTTTAAAGTTTTTGTCGTTATCAACATAATCAACAGAATAAGTATCTAAAGTGCCAAAGCTGTTCTTTTTGTAGTAGTCTGTAGCATACATTGTAATTATGCTTGAATCTAAACCGCCAGATAAAAATGTACATAGAGGAACATCTGAAACAAGTTGCCTTTTAATAGAATCTTCAAGCAAATCTTTAGTTTTGATACATGTTGTATTAAAATCATCATTATGTGGTGCACTTTCTAATTTCCAATACTTGCCACCATGAAATCCAGAAGAGTTAAAAACAGCAAAGCTTGCAGGTTTTAATTCATAAATTTCTTTAAATACTGTGGTTCCAGGTGTGTGTGCAGGACCAATACCAAACATCTCGCAAATTCCTTGAGAGTCAATAACAGGATATATTCCAGGATATTCAAGAAGTGCCTTTATTTCAGAAGCAAAAATAAAGGTATTATCAATTATTGAATAAAAAAATGGTTTTACACCAAAGTGGTCCCTTGCAACAAATAACTCTTTTTTATTCTCATTCCAAATAGCAAATGCAAAAATACCGTTTAGCTTGTTTACAACATCATTTCCAAAGTGAATATAAGCTTTTAGCAAAACTTCTGTATCACAATGTCCAAAAAAAGTAAAACCATTTTCTTCAAGCTCTTTTCTAAGCTCTTTTGTATTATAAATTTGACCATTATATGTAATTACATAAGTATTTCCTTGATATTCGCATTTCATTGGTTGCTTGCCAGTATCAGGATCAATTACAATTAGCCTACTGTGTCCAAGAGCAACGTTTCTTGAAATAAAACTACCATTTTCATCAGGACCACGCCTTGCCATAGTTTTTTTCATTCGTTCAATTATATCTACTTTTTCATCTCTTGTGAAAATATTATTATCTAAATCGCAAAATCCTACAATTCCACACATAGTGCCTCCTTATAAAAGTAAAATTAACTAATTATATTATATGCGGTGAAAAAATAAATATGATTTTGTGTTAGAAAGAACAAATCTGAAAATTTCAATTTTCAGTCTTTACTATATATTAATTATTCTCTATAAAATTGAAAATTTCAGTAAATTTGTTCGCGTGCGAGAATTTATTATATAAATTTTCTGTGCAATATATTATATAATAGAAAAGGCAGCATGACTTTCCTATTATATAATAAAAAAGTCCTTCAAAAGAAGAACTTTAAAAATGATATTGATATTTGTAATCGTTAAGAGAAAGTAGATGTTCTGTTTTATCAGCAATACTACTAATACTATTAACGATTTTTGATTTTTTAGATTTAGGACTTGAAAAATTAATTGCCTTATATTTTCCGCTTGCAAGCTTGTTGTAACATTCTCTGCAAACAGGGATGTATTCAGCATCTCCAACCATAATATCATTATCTTTATGACCTTTATAATATGAAAAAACAGCTTCCTCACATTTGCAAACTTCACAAATAGAAGTCATTATTTCGATATTATCAGCAATGCACATTAAATCTCCCATTTTTCCAAAAACTTTTTTTTCAGATGTAAGGTTAAGACCTGCAATATAAAACTTTTTTCCATTAGAAGCAAGTTTATCAATAACAGAAACATCACCATCTAAAAATTGAAATTCATCAATAAAATAAGAGTCGGCATCATAATTTTGAAGTTCTGATATGTCATGAATATTTATTGCTTGAACTGTATTTCCGGCACGAGTAGCAATAACATTTTCACCAGACCTATCATCTAAAGTAGGCTTAAAAACTTTTATATTTCTGCCTGCTATTAGTTGTCTTTTTAGTTCATTAAAAATTTTTTGACTTTTACCACATTTCATTGGTCCTGTATAAACATTTATATATCCCATAATATTTTCTCCATATAAAAATTGCTACCTAGTAATATACAAGTAATTTTACTTTTTGGCAATACCTTTTTATAATATTAAACATTAATGAAATATTTGTAACAAACTGTAATAATTGCTAAAAAATAATGATTTTTTTTACAAACTGTGATACTATAATAGAACAAAAGGAATTTAATAAAAAGAAAGGAATTTATCTATTATGAATGGAAGAAAAAAAGGGGAATATATAGGTTGGGACGAATATTTTATGGCAATTGCAAAGCTTTCTGCAATGAGAAGCAAGGACCCGTCAACACAAGTTGGAGCTTGTATTGTAAGTGCTGACAACAGAATTTTATCAATTGGATATAATGGAGCACCAAATGGCTACAAAGATGAAGAGTTTCCTTGGGATAGAAAAGGAGAAAATTTAAATACAAAATATCCTTATGTGTGTCATGCCGAATTAAATGCAATACTAAATTATAGAGGTTCAAGAAAAGAATTTGAAGGAGCTAAAATATATGTAGATTTATTTCCTTGCAATGAGTGTGCAAAAATGATTATTCAATCAGGAATAAAAAGTGTAATATATTTATCAGATAAATATGCAGATTCAGAAAACAATATTGCATCAAGAAAACTATTTGATAAATGTGGCGTTAAATATACAAAAATACAATTAGATGATAATTGTAAAAAAATTGAAATAAATTTTTAAATAGGTCTTGAAATGCGAACAAATATTTGATATAATGAGACTGCTTTAAAATGATAGTGTAAAGTAGCCTATGAAAGAGTAGAATATTAAGATATTATCTAAAGTTAAAAAACACATTGAAAAAGTTTAAAATCGAAGGGAATTTTATATGAACGATAATATAATTATAAAAGGTGCAAAAGAACATAACTTAAAAAATATAAATTTAACAATACCAAGAAACAAGTTAGTAGTGTTAACAGGCCTTTCAGGCTCTGGAAAATCATCACTTGCTTTTGACACACTATATGCAGAGGGCCAAAGAAGATATGTCGAAAGTTTATCTTCTTATGCAAGGCAATTCTTAGGAATGATGGAAAAGCCTGATGTTGAATCAATAGAGGGGTTATCTCCTGCAATATCAATAGACCAAAAAACTACATCAAAAAATCCACGTTCTACAGTAGGAACTGTTACTGAAATATATGATTATTTACGTTTATTGTATGCAAGAATTGGTGTACCATACTGCCCAAATTGTGGCAAAAAAATTGAAAAGCAAACAATAGACCAAATAATAGACAGCATTTTAACTCTTGAAGAAGGTACAAAAATACAAGTTTTAGCACCTGTTGTAAGAGGAAGAAAAGGCGAATTTGTAAAACAATTAGAGGACTATCAAAAGTCAGGCTTTGTAAGAGCAAGAATTGATGGTACTCTTTATGAACTTGGCGAAGACGAAATAAATATAGACAAAAAGAAAAAGCATAATATAGATTTAATAGTAGATAGATTAGTTATAAAAGATGGAATTCGTTCAAGACTTACTGAATCTGTTGAAACAGCAATGAAATATGCAAATAACATAGTCTTAATAGATATTCCAGGAAAAGAAGAAAAAATATATAGCCAAAACTATGCCTGTGTTGATTGTGGTATTAGTTTTGAAGAGCTTACACCAAGAATGTTTTCATTTAATAATCCATTTGGCGCATGTCCTGAATGTACAGGAATTGGATACCTTATGAGAATTGATGAAGAACTTATTATTCCTGACAAAGACAAAACTTTATATGATGGTGTAAAAGCTTTTGGCGCGAGTACAATGAAAAAAGGCGATACTATGGCAAAAATGTATTTTGAAAGTATTGCTAAACATTATGGCGTTAAAATAAAAGATCTTCCAATTAAAAAATTGCCAAGAGAGTTTTTAGAAAAAATACTTTATGGAACAGGAACAGAGTCAATTAATTTTGAATACACAACAATGGCTGGAACAAGAAAATTCACAGCTCCTTTTGAGGGTGTAATTCCAACTCTTGAAAGAAGACATAATGAAACAAAATCAAATGGTATGAGAAGCTTTTATGAAATGTACATGAGCGAAGCTCCATGCCTTGCTTGCCATGGGGCAAGATTAAGAAAAGAAAGCTTAGCTGTAAAAATAGGCAACTTAAACATTGTTGAACTTACGAATTTATCAATAGATAAAATAAAAGAATATATAAATTCAGTTGAACTTAATAAAACACAACAAATGATTGCAGGACAAATAATTGATGAGCTAAATAAAAGGTTACAATTTTTAATTGATGTAGGATTAGACTACTTAACTTTAGCAAGACCTGCAGGGTCTTTATCTGGTGGTGAAGCTCAAAGAATAAGACTTGCAACTCAAATTGGTGCAGGTCTAACAGGGGTATTATATATACTTGATGAACCAAGCATAGGACTTCATCAAAGAGATAATGATAAGCTAATTGCAACACTAAAAAAATTAAGAGATTTAGGAAATTCTGTAATTGTAGTAGAACATGATGAAGATACAATGTATGCGGCAGACCAAGTAATAGATATTGGTCCTGGTGCAGGTGTTCATGGTGGAAATGTTATGGCACAAGGTACAGCTGAAGAAATAAAACTTGTAGAGGGCTCAATCACAGGAGATTACTTGAGTGGAAGAAAGCAAATAAAAGTACCAGCCAAAAGAAGAAAGTCAAATGGAAAATCAATAGAAGTAGTTGGCGCAGAAGAACATAATTTAAAAAATGTAACGGTTAAATTTCCACTAGGTCAATTTGTATGTGTTACAGGAGTATCAGGTTCAGGAAAATCAACACTTGTAAATGATATCTTGTATAAAACTATTGCAAGAGATTTAAATGGTTCAAACGAAAAGCCAGGAAAATGTAAAGCTGTAAAGGGAATAGAAAATATTGATAAAATAGTAAACATCGACCAATCACCAATAGGAAGAACTCCTCGTTCAAACCCAGCAACATATACAGGTGTTTTTGATATAATAAGAGATTTATTTGCAGAAACAAATGATGCTAAAATGAGAGGATATGATAAAGGTAGATTTAGCTTTAATGTTCCGGGCGGTAGATGTGAAGCTTGCTCTGGAGATGGTGTTTTAAAAATAGAAATGCACTTTTTATCTGATATATATGTTCCATGCGAAGTATGCCATGGAAAAAGATATAACAGCGAAACCCTGCAAGTACATTATAAAGGAAAAACAATTTCTGATGTACTTGATATGACAGTTGAAGAAGCTTTAAAATTCTTCGAAAACATACCAAGAATAAAAAATAAAATTCAAACACTATATGATGTAGGATTAGGTTATATAAAACTAGGACAACCATCAACAACACTATCTGGTGGAGAGGCACAGCGTGTTAAACTTGCAACAGAGCTTTCTAAAAAAGCAACAGGAAAAACTCTTTATATATTAGATGAACCTACAACTGGTCTTCATATAGCAGATGTCCATAGACTTGTAGATATACTTCAAAGGCTAGTAGATACAGGAAATACAATAGTAGTAATTGAACATAATTTGGACTTAATTAAAACTTGTGACCATATAATAGATTTAGGACCAGAAGGTGGAGATAAAGGTGGTACAGTGCTTTGCATAGGAACACCAGAACAAATAGTAAAAAATGAAAAAAGTTATACAGGAAAGTTTTTAAAAAAATACCTTTCTAAATAAAAAATAATGGTGTATTATTATGTATAATAGTAAAATAATTAAAAAATCTATTATATAAATATTGCAAAAAAAGAAACGAGGGATACACTTGAAAAATATAGTAATAGGAATAGAAGGAGAAGTTGGGGCAGGCAAAACTTCTCTTTGTAGGGAATTATTAGATATAATACCAAATAGTATGATTCTACACGGTGGAAATTTGTATAGAGGAATAGTATATGCAATAAAACAATCAAAATTAACATTAATAAAAGTATTTCTTGATTTAAAATTTAATAAAAAAATAGATATAAAACAATTAATGGATAAACTAAAGGTTGAAATAAAATTAGAAAATAGAGAAAGCGTTATATATGTTAATGGCAAAAAAATAGACGAAGAAAAATTACAAGATTCAGAAAATTCAATGGATGTGTCAAAAGTTGCAAAAAAGGCTGATAATTCAAAATTATATGCTTTTGGAAAAGACATAATAAACGAATACTTAAAAGAATATAATGTTATTGTGTCTGGTAGAGATTTACTTAAAATATATCCAGAATTAGATTATCATTTTTTTGTAACAGCTGATTTAGAAACAAGAGTTCAAAGAAAGCTAAGTCAGTATGAAAATGAAAAAGTAACAAAACAAGAGTTGTTAGAACAGATTAAAAAGAGAGATGAACTTCAAAAACAATCAGGATTCTATGATAAATCAGAAAAAACCATTACAGTAGATGTAACAGAATGTAAATCTGCAAAAGAATCAGCACAAAAACTTGCAAAGTATATTAATTTTATAGAGGTGAACAATGGAGTATATTAACAAAAAATTAGAAGAATTTAATAAAAAGTTAGACGGAAAGCAAGTTGCCATAATAGGAATGGGAGTAAGCAATATTCCTCTTCTTGATTATTTTTATGACAAGAACGCAAAAGTTACAATATTCAATAACAAAATTTTATCAGATGAAATAATGGAAAAAATAAATAAATATAGATATCAAGTAGAAATAGGTCAAGATAATCTAACTATGCTTAAAGGATTTGATTATATATTTAGATCACCAAGTGCACTACCTACAACTCCAGAATTTCAAAGAGAAGTACATAACGGATCAATTTTAACTTCTGAAATAGAGCAAGTAATTGAACTTGCACCATGCAAAATAATTGGTGTTACCGGAACAGAAGGAAAAACTACTACTACATCAATAATTTATGAAATTTGCAAAAGAGCTGGATATAAATGTTTCTTAGGTGGAAACATAGGAAAACCGATTTTTACAAAAATTTCTGAAATGAAACCAGAGGATTTAGTTATACTAGAACTAAGTAGCTTTCAACTAATGGGAATGAAAGAAAGCCCAGATATTTCTGTTGTAACAAATATGTTTCCAGACCACCTAAATATACATTCATCTTATGAAGAATATCAAAATGCCAAAAAAGAAATATACATGCATCAAAATGAAGATGGAATAGTTGTGTTAAATGATGATAACGAAATTACTAAAAAGTTTGAAAACGAAATCTTAGAAGCAAATCCAAATAAAAATATAAAATTATTTACCAGTCTAAAGAAATTAGAAAATGGATATTTCTATGATAGAGAAGATGGCTTTATAAAATTTGCTCAAGGTGGAAACATTCAAAATGTAATTTATAAAGATGATATAAAACTAAGAGGAGTACATAACTATGAAAATATATGTGCAGCACTTTCTGCAACAGATACACTTGCTAAAAAAGAAGACCAGTTAAAAGCAATAACAGAGTTTACAGGAGTTGAACACAGACTGGAATTTGTTCGCAAATTAGATGGAGTAAAATATTACAACGACTCTATAGGAACAAGCCCAGCAAGTACAATAGCAGGTTTAAATTCATTTGATGAAAATATTATACTTTTAGCAGGAGGTTCAGATAAAGGATTAGATTATACTGAAATTGGTAAAAAAATTGCTGAAAAAGTTGGAACTTTAATTTTAACAGGACCAACAGCTCCAATAATAGAAAAAGCAACATTAGATGCAAAAACAGAAAATAATAATATAAAAATTATTCATTGTGAAAATTTGGAAGAAGCGGTAAAGACTGCAAGAAAAAATGCAAAATCAGGTGATGTTGTTTTACTTTCTCCTGCAAGTGCAAGTTTTGATGCATTCAAGAACTTTATGGAAAGAGGAGAAAAATTTAAAGAATTTGTAAATAATTTAAAATAGAAATTAATGTGACAATAAAAGTATATATTTGTTATTTAAATGAATTTGAACTAAATAAAATATATACTTTTATTTTGGCAAAAATTTTATTAATATGCAATCAAAATTGGAACATAATAATATTATAAATTTTATTGAAAGGAAGTTTGTAAGTTTATTATGAAAGTTAAAGATTGTATGTGTAATGAAGTAAACTGCGTAAAACCAGATACTTCAGTTAAAGATTGTGCAAAATTGATGTGTGATTGTCATATAGGATGTGCTCCTGTATGTGATAGCTTAAACAATTTAGTTGGTATAGTAACAGATAGGGATATTATATTAAGGTCAGTTTGTTGCAATAAAAATCCTGAAAGCACAAAAGTTTCTGATATAATGTCTACAAATGTAAAATGTTGTAGTTGTAATGATGAAATAGAAAAGGCCGAAGATATAATGGCAAAAGAGCAAGTAAGAAGAATACCTGTTGTAGATAATAACAAAGTAATAGGAATTTTAACACTTGGAGATTTAGCTGCAAATGAAGCTGTTGATGAAAGCGAGTTATGTGATACAATAGAATGCATTTGTGGAACAGAAAATAAAAACTGCTACTAATTTGAATTATTTGCAAAAACTCAAGTAAGTTAAACTTTAAAATTATAAAAGTTAGGTTAAATAAACTACTTGAAGGCTCAAATTTGCAATTGTTTACAAAATATGGTATAATATGAATTATGTAAAGCATTGCAAACATTAATAAAATTAACAACAAGGAGGTAGTCAATATGTTTGCAGAATTTAATACCGGTTTGGTACTTTTGGGTGTGCTGATGATGATTGGCGCAAGTATTCTTCGGAGATGCAATGAAGCTTCGGAGGAAGAACGGCTTTTATTTAAAGCCGTTGAAGGCTGCGGAACATTTCTTGCAGCTGGCCAAGTTGCTACCTGGGAATACTTAAGAGCAAATCCAATGATACAGACAATGCTGTTATATTGGTTGTTACTCATTACAGTGGGATTGTTCTTGATAACATTCTGGGAGTTATTTGTCAGCGGAATTGAAAAGCTTCTGCATATGTAAAATTTTACAGCCACTAAGCCCCAAACTCGGACGGAGGAGAAATCTTTCGCCCGAGTTTGGGCTTTTATGAATAAAGAATGAAAAAATCTATAAACTATAAAAAAGAAGATAAAAAATTTCATATTATATATTTAATACAGTATAAACACTACTATATTAAATATTATATAAAATAGAAGGAGCTAGACTTTTTATGGTAATAGATATGAATTATTGGACAAAGGTTCTAAAAAAAATATTAATATTTGTTCTTACACTAATGGTAATATTTGTTGTTTTCAAATTAGCCGTTTTTTATATGCCGTTTTTAGTTGCATTTGTAATTTCACTTATGCTAGAACCAATAATAAAATTTTTAATGAAAAAAGTAAAATTTAAAAGAAAAACAAGTGCAATAATTGCAATAACATTTGTAATATGTATAATTGTAGGACTTCTTGCATGGGGAATAACCACAATTATAACAGAAGGATATAATTTGCTAGAAAACTTAGGAACATATATGTCAAATATAACAGGATTTATAAATAAAATAATAAGTTCTGAAAATCTGCAAAAATTAAACATTCCAAGTAATATTATAGAAATAATTCAAAATCTTATTTCAAATTCAATAAATAGTGCAACAACATTTGCTAATAATTTTCTAAAAGGAATTTTAGAGTGGTTGACACAAGTTCCGACTATTGGAATTTATTTAATGGTAACATTTTTATCGTTATATCTAATCTGTACAGATAAAGTGTATATTTTAGACCAAATAGAACATCATTTGCCAGAAAAATGGTCAAGGAAATTATTTAAACACATGAAAGAAATAATAAAATCATTAGGCGGATATCTAAAAGCAGAAGCAACTTTGATTTTTATTTCGTTTGTGATATCAGTAGTGCGGACTGTATATATTTAAATTTGTAGGATTTAATATAGAATATCCATTGTTATATGCACTTGGAATTGGCTTTGTTGATGCACTTCCGATTTTTGGCTCTCGGAACCGTAATGCTACCATGGGCAATAATTTCAGCGTGTAACGGAGATATTAATTTAGCTCTAGCAGTACTTGCACTATGGATAGTAATGTCAGTTGTAAGACAATTTTTAGAGCCAAAGTTTGTAAGTTCTAACTTAGGAGTACATCCAATTTTTACCTTAATTGCAATGTACACAGGTTTTAAATTTTCTGGAGTAATTGGATTATTTTTAGGACCAATTACACTAATAATATTAAAAAATATTTTTGCAGGAATGATTGATAAAGGAGTAATGAAATCTTTCTTTGCAAGAGATTATGACTAAAAGGAATAAAACATAAAAGTGCCTCATAGTATTTAGAAAAGAAAATACTGGAGGCATAAATGTTTGTTTTTAATTTTAAGGTAAATAAAAATTTATTGTTCAAAATAATATTTGTAATTTTATTTGTTTGTGTACTTGTAATTGCTTTAACAGGAACGTATAAAACATTTTTTGCAAATAAAACTGATACTTGTACCAATAAAGGAAAAATAAATGTGATTTCAAGTGCAAATTATACAAATACATTGCAAACTGTTCACAACAATTTGGACAATTATGTGGGAATGAAAATAAGTATGGTAGGTTATGTTTATAGAATTTATGATTTCCAAGATGACCAGTTTGTAATTGCAAGACAAATGATTATTTCATCTGATATGCAAGCTGTCGTAGTTGGATTTTTGTGTCACTTAGACGAAGCAAAAAAGTATGAAGATGGCACATGGCTACAAATAGAAGGTACAATAACAAAAGGCGATTATCATGGATGTATTCCCACTATTGAAATTGAAAAAGCAGTAGAAGTAGAAGTTCCAACTGATGAATATGTATACCCACCAAGTGATACATATATTCCAACATCTCAAGGCTTATAAAATTAAAAGCTTCTGAAATAAATATTATCAAGAATAAAAATTAAATCGAATTTTGTAAAATAAAAACGATTTTTCAAAATTATAAATTCTAGGGCAAATCTTTTTTGAAAATATCTTCCTAAATTATAAATTTTACTTGCTAAATGACTGCAATAGTAATATAATAGCGATATAATTGTTATACAAATGTCAAATTATTGGCAATATATTGAAAGGAAGATATTTTTAATGGGACTATTTAAAACATATAGCGAAAAAGAAGTTAAAAGAGTAATGCCACTAGTTAATAAAATCAATTCACTAGAAGCAGAAATGGAAAAATTAACAGACAGTGAACTTACTGGAAAAACACAATATTTCAAGGACAGATTAAAAGATGGTGATACTCTAGATGATATATTACCAGAAGCTTTTGCGGTTGTCAGAGAAGCTTCTAAAAGAGTATTAGGAATGCGTCATTTTGATGTTCAATTAATAGGTGGAATTATACTTCATCAAGGAAGAATTGCCGAAATGAAAACTGGTGAAGGAAAAACACTAGTTGCTACACTTCCAGTTTACTTAAACGCACTTACAGGTGAGGGTGTTCATGTTATAACAGTAAACGACTACTTAGCAAAGCGTGATAGCGAATGGATGGGAAATCTTTATAGATTTTTAGGTTTATCAGTTGGTCTAGTTATAGCTGGAATGAACCCTGCCGAAAAACAAGCAGCTTATGCATGTGATGTAACTTATGGAACAAACAATGAATTTGGGTTTGATTATTTAAGAGATAACATGGTTATCTACAAGAACCAATTAGTTCAAAGAAAATTAAAATATGCTATCGTAGACGAAATTGATAGTATTTTAATAGATGAGGCAAGAACACCTCTTATAATTTCAGGAAGAGGATCTGAATCATCAAACTTATATCAAAAAGCAGACCAATTTGTAAAAAAATTACAAGCTAAAGTTATAATTGAAGAAGATGTTAAGGACTTTGAACAAGAAGAAGACAATGAAAAATATGACTATATAGTAGACTTAAAAGCAAAATCTGCAACACTTACACAAAAAGGTATCAAAAAAGCAGAAGAGTTCTTTGGTCTTGAAAACTTCAACGACTTAGAAAATTCTGAATTAGTACATAATGTAAATCAAGCTCTTCATGCAAATGGTATAATGAAAAAAGATAAAGATTATATCGTAAAAGATGGACAAGTTCTAATTGTAGACGAATTCACAGGAAGAATTATGTATGGAAGAAGATATAGCAATGGTCTTCACCAAGCAATAGAAGCAAAGGAAAGAGTAAAGGTTAATGATGAATCAAAAACATTAGCTACAATAACATTCCAAAATTACTTCAGAATGTATGAAAAATTATCTGGTATGACTGGTACTGCAATGACAGAAGAGTCAGAATTCCAAGAAATATACAAATTAGATGTTGTTGAAATTCCAACAAACAAGCCAATGATTAGAAAAGATTTACCAGATATAATTTACAAAAATGAAGATGTAAAATTTAAAGCAGTTATAAATGATATTATCGAATCACATAAAAAAGGACAACCAGTATTAATTGGTACAGTTTCTATCGATAAATCAGAAAAATTAAGCAAAATGCTTGATAAAGCAGGATTAAAACATGAAGTATTAAATGCTAAATATCATGAAAAAGAAGCTCAAATTATAGCACAAGCAGGAAAATTTGGAGCTATAACAATTGCAACAAACATGGCTGGACGTGGTACAGATATCATGCTTGGAGGAAACAGTGAATATTTAGCAAAAGAAGAAATGAGAAAGCTAAAATATTCTGATGAAGAAATTGAAGAAGCTGCAGCTCATAACGAAACAGACAATAAAGCAATACTTTCAGCAAGAGAAAAATTCAATGAGCTAGAGAAAAAATATTCAGAGCAAATAAAAGACGAAAAACAAAAAGTTATTGATGCAGGTGGTCTAAAAATAATAGGAACACAACGCCATGAATCTAGAAGAATTGATAATCAGCTTCGTGGAAGAAGTGGTCGTCAAGGTGACCCAGGAGAATCAAGATTCTATATAGGTCTAGATGATGATTTAATGAAAATCTTCGGTGGAGATATGATTACTAGAGTTTACAATACTTTAGGTGCTGACGAAGAAATGCCAATAGAATCAAGAACTATATCAAAAGCTGTCGAAAGAGCTCAAAAGAAAGTTGAAGGAAGAAACTTCAGCATAAGAAAGAATGTTCTTCAATATGATGATGTAATGAATGTTCAAAGAACAGTTATTTACTCACAAAGAAGAGATGTTCTAGATGGAAAAGATCTAAAAGAAAATATCTTAAAAATGATAGATTCTGCTATTGAAATAGTTGTAGATTCGCATATTGTTGGTGATGGCGAAGTAAATAGAGATGTTTTAGCTCAAGATTTACAAACAACTTTTGGATTAACAGATATAGCTTCACTAAAAGCTGAAAAATTTGATAGAAATAGCGTAGTTGATGAACTTGTAACAAAAGCTCATGTAGTATATGAAGCAAAAGAGCAAGAAATCGGTTCAGACAACATAAGAGAACTAGAAAGAATAGTAATGCTTAAGGTTGTTGACCAAAAATGGATGGATCATATCGACAACATGGACGAATTAAAGAAAGGTATTGGATTACAAGGATATGGACAAAAAGACCCAGTTGTTCAATACAGACTTGAAGGAACAGAAATGTTTGACGAAATGATTGAAGACATTAGAACTGATGTTGCAAAGATTATGTTAAACTTACGTAAGCAGGAAGGCCCTGTTCAAAGAAAAGAAGTTACTAAAGTAACTGGTGCTGGACTAGAAGATACAGCTATCAACCTAGTTGATGGAAAAATATCAGAAAAAGAAGGCGGAATGAACAAGACTGTTGTAAACGAAGAACCAAAAATCGGTAGAAACGACCCATGTCCTTGCGGAAGCGGGAAAAAGTACAAAAACTGTTGTGGTAAATAACCTCGCAAACCCTTATAAAATAAGGAATTGTTAAAAATAGAAAAAATGATAAATTTGTCCACAGATGACAATTTGTCCACGATTTGTCCACATAGCATAAATAATGTGGACAGAATCGAGGAAACCCCATAAAAATCAATAAAAAATCTACGTGGACAATTATTGTGGACATAGTTATATAAAATGTCAGCATTCGAAATGCTGGCATTTTTCCGTTTCATTAAGTTTTATAATGAAGGAGAGATAACTATGGTAAGCGTAAGAAAACGTGGAAAGGTATATGAATACCGATTTGAAATTGCAACAGTTGAGGGAACAAGAAAATGGATAACAAAGTCAGGGTATCCAACAAAAGCAGAGGCTTTTAAAGAAGGAGCAAAAGCCTATAACGACTTTTACTACAATGGTCAAAAGACGCAGTTAAGAGAAAATATGTCGTATGCAGATTTTTTAGATTATTGGATAGATAATTATAGAAGTAAAAGGAGCAACACCGGGAAATCAACATTGGGTTGCAGTTACGGGAGTAAATGGTAATAATGTTATTATGGTTGATCCAGCGTCTAATCAAACAGATATGTGGAGTGCATACGAGTGGAGTAAATCATCTCAATTTAACTATTTTAAGGCTGAGTAAGTATGCTAATTGCAATTTTAAAATTAAGTATAGAAATACTAATTCTATATACTAAAATAAAAAAGGTTATTTCTAAAATAAAGAAATAGCCTTGATACATAATTAAATTATATTACAAAATTGTAATATTGAGTAATATTAGAATGACGACTTATAT
>CAKPKE010000008.1 GCA_934167095.1 uncultured Clostridia bacterium | reverse complement strand
TATAGAAAGCTATAATTAAAAGACAGCATTAAGCTGCCTTTATTCTTATCTCTTATTATCACGACAAATTACTATTTGTCTTCTCCATATTTTTTATTAATTGCTGTACTCTATCTTTAAACATTTCATTTTTTGTCAACTCAATTAAAATGTCATTATTTTACAGTATCTTAAAAAAAAAAGCATTATATTCCTTATTTCCTTTAACATTATTTCTCATCTTTAATATTTTTACTCTTTAATAATAATTCATAAAAATCAGAAACATATATTTTATCTTGTACTATTCTATATTTTTCAAATTCTGTTTCTGCATGTATTTTTGCCATTTCAGCAGATATTTTACCATTATCCTTTAATAGTAAAATCCTTTACTATTTGGTTAGCCCATTTTCTAAATTGTATAGCTCTTTCATTATCTACTTTAAATCCTACTGCTATAATCATTTGAAGATTATAATGTATTACATTTCTTGAAATTTTTCTATTTCCCTCATCTTGAACTATTAAGAAATTCTTAATAGTTGATTTTTCTTCTAATTCCTTATCTTCATATATCTTTTTTATATGTTGATTAATTGCAGATGTTGATACACCATATAATACTGATAACATTTTTTGAGTTAACCAAATATTTTAATCTTCATATCTAAGTTCTACTCCATTTTCTCCTGCAGCTGCTACATATGTTAAATACTCAGCAGCACTTGAACGAATTAATTTATCTGCTTTTTTTCTATTATCATATTTCATTTATTATTCTTCCTCCATAACTTAATATTATATTTATCGATTTTATCTTGTTTTGTAGCTTTTGAATATTTGGATTATAGTTATCATCCAATAAATCTTTATTATTATAAGTTACATTAATTATTCTATTTATATCATAATATTTAAAACTTTTCCATAATCTTACAAAATTTATATTCTTCTCAATTTTACATCAAACATTTGTTTTTGTAAATAGTTAAAAATAAATTTCAAAATTTTTTCAAACGCTGAAATCTAAGTATTTCTATTAAATTCAAATTGTTTTATCACGCATACTGTCTACTTTGAAATCTACCTTCTGGTATATCATGAATGCATATAGCTATCGCAAGAGAATAGCCTAAAGTAAGTGATGCTCCAAACCCAGAACCGATTGCCAATCCTTCTGGTAAATTATGTATTGCTAAACCTATGCTTGTTATTATTCCTGCCCTTAACAAATTATTTTTTTCATTGCTAGTTTTTACATCATTCTTAAACTTTTTATCAACTAAATAATTGCAAAAAAACATGCATATAATTCCAAATAATATTCCTAGCACTACATTTAAGATTGATGAGATATTAAGTGCTTCTGGTATTAAGTCAAAACTTAAAATTGCAGTCATTAATCCTCCTGCAAAAGAAAGTATAAAACTCAAAAACTTATTAGAAGGATTTTTAAATAATACACCAATTATTCCACCTAAAGTGGTTCCAAATGTTCCAAAGAACAAGCCCAACAAGGTAATTTTAAAAAGTTCATTCATTTTTACTATCACCATTTCCTTTATATTTTTACTATTTATATTTATTCATTTTTTATTATAAAATGCAAAAAAACTAATTAAGATTACAGCTTCACATGCTATAATTCTAATTAGTTTTTTAAATTTAGTTTTCTTCAGAACCTTGTAAACGTTCTGCTCTATCTGCAGCAATTAAGTTATCTATCATTTCATCTAGATTTCCATTTAAGAAATCTTCCATTTGGTATATACTAAATCCAATTCTGTGATCTGTTATTCTACCTTGTGGATAGTTGTAAGTACGAATTTTTTCGCTTCTATCACCACTTCCAACTTGGCTCTTTCTTTCACTTGCAAGTTCAGAATCTCTTTTTTGTTTTTCTATTTCATATAGTCTTGATTTTAATAACTTCATTGCATATTCTCTATTTTGTGTTTGAGAACGCTCTGTTTGACATTCTGCAACGATTCCTGTTGGAACATGTATAAGGCGTACTGCTGAAGATGTTTTATTAACATGTTGTCCACCAGCACCTGAAGCTCTAAATACTTCTAGTTTTATATCAGCTGGATTTATATCTATTTGTACATCTTCTACTACTGGAAGCACTGCAACAGTTGCTGTTGAAGTATGAATTCTTCCACTTGCTTCTGTTTCTGGAACTCTTTGTACTCTATGAACACCACTTTCAAATTTTAATCTACTATATGCACCTTTTCCAGTTACCATGAAAGATATTTCTTTATATCCTCCAAGTCCTGTTTCGTTTTCATTTAGTACTTCAATTTTCCAGTGTTTGCGTTCTGCATACATTGAATACATTCTAAATAATGTTCCAGCAAATAGTGCTGCTTCTTCGCCTCCGGCACCACCTCTGATTTCGCAGATTATATTCTTATCATCATCTGGATCTTTTGGAATTAATAGTATTTTAAGCTCTTCTTCTAATTTTGGTATAATTTCTTTGTTGGTTCTTACTTCTTCTTCTGCTAAATCTTTCATTTCTGGATCATTTAACATTTCTTCAGCATCGTTTAAAGCTTGCTTTGCTTTTTTATATTCCTTATATTTTAGCACAACTTCTTCAATTTCTGCATGTTCTTTCATATATGTTGTCCACTCTGAAGGCTTTGCTATTATTTCAGGATCAGCAATTTTATTATTTAATTCCTCATATCTCTTTTCTACTGCTTCTAATTTTTGAAACATAAAGTTTTTCTCCTCTTAGTTAAATTTTAACTATTTTATTATATACTAGTTTTCCATTTTTTTCAAGGGTTTGGAGGCTTTTTATAATTCTACATTATTATACTCAATATTTAACTTATTTAATATCTGCTTTTCTCTATTTGAACAAGTAAATATTATTGCTTGATGATTATTTAAATTTTCTGACAAATATTTTATTACTTCTTCCATTCTTTGATCATCAAAATATGCAAATGTTTCATCTAACATTATCGGCATTTTTTCGTTTGATAGATCATCTATCATAGATAACCTTAGTGCTAAATATAATTGGTCTATTGTTCCACAGCTTAGGTTATTAGCATTTATATATTCACCTCTTGAATTTTCTACAACAATTCCATTTTCGTCATTTATTGTTACTTTTGTGTATTTATCACTTGAGATTTTAGATATTGCTGAAGATAAACTTTGAGTAAATTTTGGAGTAATATTTTTCTTCATTTCTGTATATGCATCTTCTAATGCAGATATAGCAATTTTTATAATATTTGCCTTTTTAATTAATTCAGAAAATTCATTTTGATATGCATCTTTCTTTTCTTCTAATTCCACTAAATTTTCAACATGTGGAATTACTGTTTTTTCTTCTAGTTGTATTGCATTTAACTCTACTTTTTTATTGTTTATTTCATCTATAGCATCTGCTAATTTTTGATTAACTTCATTAATATTATTTATATATTTATATTCATTGCCAGTTTCATATTTAGATAGTATCTCATTTTTTCTATTTTCAAACTCGTTACTAATAATATTATTTATTTTATTTTGTTCTTCTTCTAGCTCGTTGTTTTTGTTTTCTAGTAAAATTATTTGGCCTTTTAACATAGACATTTTTGATATTTCTTCATTTTTTACTACTGTTCTTTCTTTTATTTGTTCATTTAGTCTATTTATTTCATTTTCTATTTTTTGTATATCTTCTTGTATGTTTTCTAGATATTTATTTTTATCTTGTTCAACTCGTTTTTGCTCTAAATAATATCTGTTATTTACTTTTTTCTTCTTGACTAAATACATAATAATAGGTATTACTGCAAATATTATAGCGCAAGCTAATACAATTATATTTTTAAGAACAGCTATGCCCACTACCGCAAGTAGTACAAAAAGTATACTAATTAATATATATGGAACAGTTTTTACTTTTTCCTTTTTTGGTTCTTCTGTATTATTTTGTTCAAGTTTACTTTTTAAAGCATCTTGTTCTTTTATTAAGTTACTTTTTGTTTTTTCTATTCTTTCTATTTCTTGTTCAATATTTCTGGTTTTTATTTCATAACCATCATTTTCATTATACAAATTGGCAAGTTTTGCTCTATTTGCTTGAACCTCTTCTACATTTATTTTTGCTTTTTGTTTTTTCTCGCTTTGCTCATCAAAAATAGTTTTTATTTCATCTAAAACTTTTTTATTGCTTTCAGCTTGTAAAATTTCATTTTGAACTTCTTCTTTTTCAGTTTCTATTTCATACTTTCTATTTTTGTAAGGTGTTATTTTATTTATTTCTTCATTGATTTTATTAAGTTCATTATTAATATTATTTATTGGCTTTTGTTTTGTATTGCTTGTTCCTATTTCATCTCTTATTTTATTTTGAAGTTTTTCTAAAGCCTTTTTATATGAAACATTATCTTCGCCAGTTCCTGCAATATTAGCAATTTTTTGTATTAGTGCATTTTGTTCTTTTTCTTCTAGCCTGACCTCTTGTTGCATTGATACAACAGTTGATAGATACATTTGCTTACTTACACCTGTTTGCTCTACAAAGAATTTATTTCCTTCTTTTTTATCAACATCAAAGTTTTGTGAAATATCTTCTAAATTTTGATTATATATTTTAGGATTTTTTTTATTAAAATCTCTAAACACTTCAAATTTTTCACCATTATCTAAAGAATATGAAATTCTACCAGAAAATTCATCACTATTCCATGGTTTATATTTATCATAGTCTGATATGTTTTTATTTTCCTTGTTTTTGCTTATTCCATATAAACTATTATTTATATAACTTAAAAGAGTTGATTTTCCACTTTCATTGTTTCCATGTATGATATTTATACCTTTTTTTAATTTTATTTCTTTATTTTTTATAACACCATACTCATTTATTTTTATATCTTCTATATTCAAGTTTTCACCTTCTATTTAATTTTATTTATTAAATACATCCATTCCAATTTCAAAAGCTTGTAATAATTCTTCCTTTGTTTCCTCATTTTCCGCTTGTTCAATTTTATTTAATATTTGCTTTGCAAACATTCCTTTTAAGCTTATTTGCTCTGAAATTTCTTTAATGTCATAGTTCGTTTTACTTTGGTCTTTTATTTTAATTATATTCTTTTGACTTACAAGTTCTAATATTTGTTTTGTGTCTATTTCAAAATTATGCTTGCCATTTAGAATTAACTTATAGTATTTATTAAAATTTAACTGCATATTATTTATGCTTTGAATTACATCTTCTGTAGAATAACAATTAGTAATATCCAAGCTTGTTTCTTCAAATGTTTTTGCTGTAGTTTTTACAAATTCTAAGCTTAATTTTTTAGTATTTTCATCTATTTGCCCTACAATAAATCCACGGTCACCAAGTTCGTCAAAACCTAATGAAATAGGAGATCCTGGATACACTATTTTTTGATTATCATAATCATTATAGCTTTTCTTATGAATATGCCCTAATGCAATATAATCAAATTTGCTTTCTTTTAAAACCTTACTATTTAAAGGATTATATGGCCTTTGTTCATCATTTCCAGAATCTAAATTGCCATGTGTCAATAAAATATTTATTTTATCCACATTTTGTACCACTATCTGTGGATAACTATTCTCCATATAAAAATTATTAAAACCATATCCATAAATATCTACTATATCATCTTCTATTTTTTCTAATTTATCTGAAAAAATATGAACATTACTGTTCCATTTAAAGTTTTTATAAAAAGAGTTATTTATATAAGGGTCATGATTTCCTGGAACAATAAATATTTTTGTATTTGGAATTGTTTTAAATAGATTATTTACATATTCAACAGTTGATTTTCTTATATAGTCTTGTTCATATAAATCTCCACTTATGAAAAAATATGGAATACTATTTTGCTTAATATATTCCACTATTTCATTTATTACATTTCGTTGTTCAATTCTTCTTTCATTTGTTGCATTTGGTATTTCTGCAAGCGTTACTACTGGGCTATCTAAATGCAAATCTGCTGTGTGCACAAATTTCATATTTATCACTTCTCTCGTTTTATTTCTTTACTTTTTATAACATATATCTATTTTAAAGTCAATACTTTTAAGAACATTTGTTTTATATTTTTTATAAAAAAATTAGCATATAAATTTTACTTTACATGCTAACAAATTTTTATTTTTCACTATCTATTGGACCAAATAGTTCATCAAACTTTGCTTCAAGTTCTTTTTCTAAATCTTGAGAAAATAATTCTTCTTCCTCATTATTGGGTTCCATTGGTAATGTTGGAATTTCTTCCTTTGGTTCTGGCTTTATAGGCTCTACCACTTTTTTTGGCTCTTCTGGTTTTGGTTCATCTGCAAATAAATCATCTAAAGATTCAACCTTTATGTCAGGAGATTTTCCACCTGTTGTTTCTTTTTTATATGGATTTGCAGGGTTGAACTTTCTCCATTCTCCTCTTACACCTGCATCAAAGTCATTATGACTTATTCTATATTCTTGTAAATCTTTTGCCATAGGCTTTTTATAATACCAGAATTTTTCAGCTCTTATTGGTTTTAATCCTTTTTCAAAGATTATACACTCATTATTATCCATTCTTCGAAGTTCATCTGGAGTCATAAGCGCTCTTCCCATTATTTGGTCTGAATTACTATAACCTGATTTATGGTGATCTTTATCTCTACTTACAGATTTACTATCTCTTGATATTGTTTTTTCACCAAGTTGCTTAGAAAAATATTCTGCTGTTTTAAAAGAGTTACTTCCTAAGAACACGTGTGTATCACAGTTACCAATTATTGTTTCATACGATTTTTCATATATTGCCTCTAACTGGTCTAGATTCTGCAAGATAACACTAAATGAAATTCTTCTACTTCTACTTGTCGATATTTTTTTATCAAAGTCTGGTATTTGGCCAATATTTGCAAACTCATCTAATATAAAATACAATGGAACTGGCAATTTTCCATCAGGAGTTTCATCTGCTATATTGTATAATTGTTGTATTAATTGAGAGAAGAATATTGTTAGTAAGAAATTATATGCTGTATGTGTATCTGATGATATTACATACAAAGCTGTTTTATTATTTGCAATTTCCTCAAAATTTATTGTATCTGTTGATGTTACTTCTGCAATATCTCTTGAATCAAACTTTGATAATTTTGATTGTAGTGTACTTAAAATTGAGCTAAATGTTTTATCTGTTGCAATTTCAATAGATTTATAGTTTGTTCTTGCTTGGCTATTTTCTGGCAATTCGTGCATAAGTTCTGTAAGCAAGCTACTTCCATTATTGCTATTTGCAGCTCTTACAAGTTCTGCACAAGAAGCTAAGTTTTGCTCTTCTGGATCTCTTGTTGTTAGCAAATAGTAAATTAATGCTTTAAGTAATGTTTCAGCAGAATCGTCCCAGAATGGATCTGATGCCTTTCCTTCACCTTCTTGACCTTTTACTATGGTATGTGCAATAACGTCGACATCAATATCGCTTGTTATATGTAAAAGTGGGTTATATCCATCACTATTTTGTGGATTAACTAAGTTTAAAACTTTTATGTTGTATCCATGTTTTTTCAAATATCCTGCTGTTTTATCGTATAATTCACCTTTTGGATCAGTAAACACATAAGAGCCTAACATTTGATGCGCATTAGGAATTGAGTATGTTGATGATTTACCAGAACCAGAACCACCGACAATTAGGACATTTACATTTCCTATTTTATCAACTGGCAAGTAATTTTTTTCGGCAAGTATTATTCCTTTATTTTTGTTTAATATTCTATATTGTTCTCCACCTTCGCACCAGTCGCTTGAACCATTTTCAATATTTTCATATTCATGCTTTGGTTTTGCTTTTACTATTGAAATTACTAAACAAATTAGCAATACTATTGTAAGAATTAGTGTCCATTTTCCAAATATTTCGCCTGCTCCGCTTTGTGATATTCTAGTAAATGCATTAAAACTACTTACTTCAGTTCCAAATTCAGTTAAAAATTTTGATATATTAAACTTTCCATTTACTGTACTATTACTAATAGAAACCGCCCAAGGCGCAATTAATAGTATTTCTAATACTATCCAAAGTATCGGAAATACTATTAATGTTACTTTATTATTTTTTATTGCTTTTTCAATCTTATAATTCATAATTATAATCACCTTTTCTTTTGGTTATTTTTCGTCTCTTGAATTTTCTAATTGTACATTTTGTACATTTCTTACTAGTTCCATAACTATAGGATTTATTCCAACTATTTCTTGCTCATTGTCACGAACATTTTCATAAGCTTTAATAGATTTGCCTTTTTCAACACTTACTATTTTGCTTTTTTCATCTGCTGTATAGCTTATAGTATTTACTTCTCCTAAAGTTTTTGTATTGGTACTTTCCATTACATCCTCCTAATTATTGTTTTGCCTAATCTCAAAGGCAAAATATGATTTATATGGTTTTAATTTACACTTTCCTTTTACTTCATTTGTTTCTTTATCGAAGTAAAGTACAGGCTTTACTTCTTCTGCTGTTTCTGGGTCTATTATTGTTATTGGTCTTTTTAAATTTGGGGTGTATTTTATATCTTTATACTCAGATTCTTGTTCTGAATATAAAGTGTCAAATTTTACAGGTGCTGGTCTTCTTGATATTTTTACAGTATCATTATCCAGTACCCCGTTATTTACAACTACTTTATCTTGTCCAAAAGATAAAATTATTAATTGTTTTGCATCATCATCTACATCATCTACAAAAAATGTTTTTTTCTTGTTATTTCCAACAAGTTGTTCTCTACATTTTAACCTTTCTAATGTAAATTTTGGTGCATCTTGCTCTAATTCATCTTTTCCTGTTTTATTTATTTGATATATTACTGTATTTACATTATGTGGGTCCATTATACTAAAATGTTTTCCTGGTACAAATTCCATTTTACACCTCTATAAATTATTAATTTTTCTTTTGAATACTCTTCCATTATACATTATATGGCAGAATATGTCAACTTATTTTTATGTAAATTAGTCTTTTTTTGCTAGTTTTTCCAGTTGTTTGTACAACTTTTCTTCTTCTTTTGAGATATTTTTAGGCATTGCAATATGTATATTTATTATAAAAGAGCCTCTACCTCCAGTTTTTACATCTCTATATCCTTTATTTTCAATTTTTATAGAATCTCCAAGATTGCTTCCTTTTGGTATGTAAACATTTATTGTTTCATCGATTGCATTAACAAAAATTTTTGTACCTAAAACGGCTTCCCATGGAGCTATACTTACATTAGTATATATGTCAGAACCAACAAGTTTATAACCTTGATTGTCATTAATATTTATTCTAATTAATAAATCACCATTTTTTCCACCATTTTTTCCTGGTCTACCTTGTCCAATTAATCTAATTTTTTCACCATCTCTTATACCTGCTGGAATTTTTACATCAAACTTTTTCATTTTTCCATCAATTGTACGAAGAGATATTTCTTTGTTTAGGCCAAAGAAGCCTTCTATCACGGAGATTTCAATTGAAGTTTCAACATTTTCTCCTTGAGAAGGTATTTTTTGTTCTTTAGTATCTTTTTTCTTTTGTTTATTTTCTATACTTATTCCCAAAAGCTGTTTTATAAAGTCTATTGCGCTTAATTTACTTTTTTGATTATTGCTTTTTTTAGCTTTTTTTCTGCCTATTCTTGCATTCCAATTTCTGTCGTATCTTTTTCTTGTTGCTGGATTTGACAATATGTTATAGGCTTCATTTATATCTTTAAATCTTTCTTCTGTGTTTCTATTTCCTATATTTACATCTGGATGGTATTTTTTAGCTTGTTCTCTATAGGCTACTTTAATATCATTTGTGCTAACTTTATTAGACTCTAAGCCTAATATTTTATAGTAGTCCTTAAAAATCATTTGTCTTCCTCCAAATTTACTAGGGTAATTATAGCATATATTTTTTCAGTTTGGAACACCTATTTAAAATTTTCCCATAAGAATTGCGTTTCTTGTTTTTACAGTATCAAGATTTATAATACTACCTTTACTTACAAGTTTGTTTATAGTCATATTTAATATAATTAGCATTACTGTATTTAAGTCTTTTTCGGCGACAAATCTTTCATAATCAATGTCATAATTTGTTGAAGTTCTATTTAGTTCAATTTTGTCTGACACAAAAACAATTTTTGCTAAATCATCCATTTTTTCATTTGTTGTAGTATGATATTTTATTGCATTTGCAACATTTTCATTTACACCATACTTTTTTACTGCAATATCTGCACCGATTTTACCATGTAATGTTTTTGTATTTACTTTTTCAATTTCAGTAAGTTCAATATTGTTTTCTTCTGCATATTTAAACATTTCTTCATCTGGCATTTCTTTTGCTACATCATGTAAAATACCTGCAAGCTTTGCATCTTCTTCATTCACATTATAAATTTTTGCCAAATGCACGCACATATCCATTACGCCAAGAGAATGAATATATCTTTTTTCTGATAAGATGCTTTTTAAATCTTCCTTTATTTGTTCAATTGGTTCCATAAATAACTCCTATTTTTTCATTGCTGTTTGTATCAACTTATTTAACAAATTGCTGTATGACAATCCACATTTTTCCCACAATTGTGGATACATACTTATTTTTGTAAATCCTGGCATTGTATTTATTTCATTTATGTAAACTTTATTTGTTTCATTTTCTACAAAGAAATCAACTCTTGAAATTCCATTTCCAAGTACTGCTTTAAAAGCTTTTACTGCAAGAGCTCTTATTTCTTCTTGTTTTTCCACTGAAATATCTGCTGGAATTAGAGTTTGAGATTTTACATTTGTGTATTTTGAAGAATAGCTATAAAATTCTTCTGCAGATAAAATTTGACCAACACAAGATGCTTTTACTTCACCATCTTCTTCTAAAACAGCGCATTCTACTTCTTTTCCGTTTATTCCCTGTTCAACAATAATTTCAAAATCATAATCTTTTGCAAATTCAATTGCTTTTTTTAGCTCTTTTTTATTTTCAGCTTTATTTATTCCTACTGAAGATCCTGAATTTGATGGTTTTACAAACATTGGATATTTAATTTTTTCTTCAATTTTATCCAAAAATTCGTCAAGTGTTATATTTTTTTCATTTAATTCATCATCTACATAAGCATAAATATTGTTTTCTTTATGTTTTAAAACAACATATTTTGTTTGATTTATTTTTGCCTTTTCAAAAATAATTTTGCTATATACTTTATCCATACAAACGCTTGATGCTAAAACCTTGCAACCAACATAAGGAACACCTGCTAGCTCAAACATTCCTTGAATCGTTCCATCTTCACCGTATAATCCATGTAAAACTGGAAAAATCACATCCATGCTTTTTAGATAATCATTTATACTTCCTATTTTTTCTAGTTTTTTAGGCTCTTCGCCTATTTCAAAAATATGTATTTTTTCTATATTTTCAGTGTATTTGTGCCACTCTCCATTTTTATCTATGTATATTGGAAATATTTCATACTTTTCTTTATCTAAATTAGATATTACAGAAGTTCCTGAAACATTTGAAACTTCATGTTCTGTTGATTTTCCACCAAAAATAACTGCAATTTTAATTTTTGACATAAATTTTCATCTCCTCTATAAACATTCTACTATCTCTTTAAATTTCATTGAATTTGAAGCCTTTACAAGTATAACATCATCATTTTGCATAATTTCTTTTATTTTATTAATTGCATCTGCATTGTTTTCAAATTCATATATTTCTTTTGTGCCATTTTCTTTAGCCACTCTTGCTATATTTTTTGATTCTTTTCCTACAGTTATCAAAATATCTATATTATTTTTTGCCACTTCCATTCCTACTTTTTCGTGTAGTTCTTTAGAAAAATCTCCAAGTTCTAACATATCCCCTAAAACAGCTATTTTTCTTTTTCCTGCACAATTTCTTAAATATTCAATTGATGATTTCATTGAATCAAAGTTAGCATTGTAGCAGTCATTTATTATTGTATAGCCATTTTTCTTAATTACATCAAGTCTCATTTTTGACAACTCAAAATTTAATATTCCTGACTTAATTTTTTCTATTGGAATATCTAATACTTTTCCAACAGATATTGCAGCTAAACTGTTATATACGAAAGCTTCTCCACCTACTGGCACTTCTATTTTATTTTCCATATATTTAAATGTACTTCCAGAATTTGTATAATTAATATTTTTAGCCATATTATTGCTTTCATTATTTATTCCAAAAGTTATAACCTTATATGTATTTTGTTCTTCATACCATTTATGTAACAAGTCATTATCATTATTTATTATAGCAACGCCTTCATCATTTAAGCCTTCTAAGATTTCAAGTTTTGCCTTTAGTATATTTTCTCTAGAGCCTAAATTTCCAATATGAGCTGTTCCAACATTTGTAATTACTGCAATAGTTGGCTTTGCAATATTTGTAAGTCTTGATAGTTCTCCTAAATGATTCATTCCCATTTCTAAAACTAAAGCTTCTTCATCTTTTAGATTTAGAATTGTTAGCGGCATTCCTATTTCATTATTCATATTACCTTGTGTTTTTAGAGTTTTGTATTTTGTTGCCACAACACTATAAATCATATCTTTTGTACTTGTTTTTCCAACACTGCCAGTAATTGCAACAACTGGTATATTGTACATTTGTCTTTTTAGTTTTGCAATTTGGCCAATAGCCTTTACTGTATCTTCAACAACTATTACAAATTTATCTTTTACTTCTTTAATATTATCTATTTCATTTATTATGCAACCCTTTGCACCATTATTGAATGCTGTTTCATAGAAAGTAGAACCATCTACTTTTTCACCTTTAAATCCTATGTATATATCATTTTCTTTTATGATTCTTGTATCTTTGCAAAAATCAATGCATTCTGTTTCTTCGTTACCATACACTAATTTTCCATTAGTTACTTTTAATATATCTTTAACTTTTAATGTTTTCACTTTTCAAGCCTCCACAATTTTTTTATATTATATTCTAATACCATGGGTTTTGCAATGTTTACAAGCTAAAAAACTTATGCTTTTGCATAAGTTTTTACAATTTTTAATGTGTTAAAGTTCCTTCAGGTGTATTTACAATTACTAAAACATCCTCTTCTTTGCCAGTTTGTGCATTTACATATACTAAAAATTCATTATCATCAACTTTTCCTTTAAACTCCCAGCATAAAATTTCAGTTTGCCATTCTGTTGGAATTATTGCTAAATTGCTACTCATTATTTCTAACTTCTCATTAAGATTTTTTTGAGCATCTTCTTTTGAAATTATATCAGTTACAATGTTTCTTTCATAATGTGAGTTTAAATATCCACTTGTTTCAATTCCTAAAACTTCGCCATTATCAAGAGCAATTTTTAGCTTAATTAAATCTGGATATATTACTACATTTTCGCCATTTGAAGCCTGTTCCATATATGCATAGTTTACTGTTACAATTCCATTTTGTTTTAAATAATAAGTTTCTTTCATATTCATATATCCATGTGCTTCTAAGAATTTTTTGCCTATATCATCTGCATCTTCTTGAGATATATTTTCTGTTTCAACTTTTCTATTATAGTTAGAAAAAATTATATGTCCACCTTTTTTAGAAATCGATACAGAAAAATTTGTGTCCTCGTTTTTCATTTTTACACTAAAGTCAAAACATGGAATATCAGCATTTTCATAGTATCCGTTATAATTAATTTTTTCTATTTTATCGCTTCCATAAAATTCATTTATTTTTTCTTTCGCTTGTTCTTCACTTATTTCATCTCCTGTTAAGCCCTTTTTCTCACTAGATGTTAAATGTTCTGAAAAAGCACCATCATAAATCAAACCAGAATACTCATGAAAGTTTTCTTCCAAACTTGAAAAACTATCTGATGTTATTGATGACACCTCTGTTGCAAATGCATTTGATATTCCAGAATTATCTAAATCACTCCACTTTATTCGTCCATCATTTAAATCTGTACTTAATTGATTTAGTGTATTTTCTACCTCAACACTATAAGTGTGTAACTCTTTTAAAGTATCTAATTCTGACTGTTCTACTGCACTTCCGGATATACTTTTATTTGCAAGTGTATATGCATAGTCACTTACTTGGTTGAAAAATTTTGATGTATTTTCTAATTCATTGCTTGCAATCGGAAGTCCTGATAGGTGACTTTGTGCAAGGCTTGCTTCTCTCCATAAATGAGTTAGCGTCTTTGCTTCGTGTTCACTATCTTTTGAAATTAATGCTTTTGCTAAATATACTTCAACATTTTGTGCATAATCAACCAATTCATAAAATGATTTATTATATTTGTTTTCCATTGCTGTTTGATATGTTTTTGTTCCTCTATAAGAATAATAAATTAATGCTACAAATATACAAGCAAGTAATATTCCTGCAATAACTAATATTGATGTTTTTAAAGAAAATTTATAATTCTTTTTCATTTTTTACCTTTGCTAAAACTTTAGATAATATTTTTTCAATTTATCTTATTTATATTTTAGCCCTTTCTATTTACAAAAAATATGCTTTCCTATTGTTTTTATCTGAGGTCTTGACCAAATCCATGAACTTGTTGCAGTATTAGGATTAAAATAATATAAAGCTCCTCCTGTTGGATCCCAGCCATTTATTGCATCTTGTGCTGCCTTTACTACTGTCGATTCTTTTGCTATTGCAACATTTATTTGTCCATCTGAAACAGCTGTAAAGGCTCCTTGCTGATAAATTACTCCAGAAATTGTATTCGGAAATTTAGATGACTTTACTCTATTCATTATTACTGCTCCTACTGCCACTTGTCCTTCATACGGTTCACCTCTTGCTTCTCCATTTATAGCTCTCGCAATTAATTGCACATCAGATGAACTATTTGAGCCACTTGCAGCATTTACTAGCATTACTTTTGTTTCAATAGCTACTATAATAATTGTTATTACAGCTAGAGAAAACAATAATATATTTTTAATTTTTTCTTTCATAGCCTTCTCCTTTGTTCATATTATGTAGAAAATTTTCAAAATTTATACAAATAATTTTTTATCCTTTCATTTTCTTTTTTTATATGTTAGAATGTAAAAAAAATTAATTAATTGGAGAACATACATGAAAAAAATTTTAATATTTTATGCATCTTATGGTGGTGGCCACTTATCAGCTGCAAATTCATTGAAACAATATATAGATGAAAATTTTAAAGATTGTGAAACAAAATTAGTTGACTGCATGCTATATGTAAATAGACCTATTAACAAAATTTCAACAACAGCATATAAGGAAATGGCTAAAAAGTTTCCTTGGGCTTGGGGTGAAGTTTACAGTCATTCTCAAAAAGGTCCTCTTGCACATATAAGCAATACATCAAATAAGTTAATGGCTAAAAAGCTTTTAAATCTTCTTGATGAATTTAAGCCAGATGCTGTAATATCTACTCATCCTTTCG
This sequence comes from uncultured Clostridia bacterium, assembly GCA_934167095.1. Lineage (GTDB taxonomy): Bacteria > Bacillota > Clostridia > TANB77 > CAG-508 > CAG-245. The sequence goes on along the minus strand of CAKPKE010000008.1, from coordinate 55,716 downwards.
GAAGTCAAATGGTTAGTTATTTAAAAAGAAAAGGCTTAGTAAACTGCAAACTAGCTACAATTATTACAGATTTTGCACCACATGAACAATGGTTAGTAGGTCACGAACATACAGACTTTATTTTTGTTTCTCATGAAAAAATGAGACAAGAATTAATTGCACATAACAACATTCCAGCTGACAAAATTTTTGCAACAGGAATTCCTTTATCAAATAAGTTCTTAAAGCACTACAATAGAACAGCTATAATGGAAAACTTTTTACTAGATCCTTCTAAAAAAGTTATATTGTTCTTTGGCGGTGGTGAATTTGGTCTTGGAAAAGAAAAAACAGTTAAAATTTTGCAATCATTTATTAGAAATAGTATAAATCATCAAATAGTTGCAATAGCTGGTAGAAACGAGAAAATGAAAACAGAATTTGAAAAATTAGTAAAACAGGAAAAGGCTGAAGGAAATGTTTTAGTTTTAGGATTTACTCATGAAGTTCCTGAATTAATGAGCATTTCTGACTTAGTTGTAACAAAACCAGGAGGTCTTACAACAACTGAAAGTTTAGCTTCTGGGCTTCCAATAGTTGCAATAAATCCAATTCCTGGTCAAGAAGAAGAGAATGCAAAATTTTTAGAAAGTTCAGGAGTTGCAATTTGGTTAAAGAAACATGATGATTATAATACAATAATCAAAAATTTACTATCTGATGATAAAAAATTAAAGGAAATGAAAATAAATACTAAAATATTAGCAAAGAAAAACTCAACTGCAGATATTTGCAATATAGTTTTAAACTCTAAATAAAAAAATATTATGAATATCCTATATTTAAGATATTCATAATATTTTTGTTTTTATAATTGAACTCTTCCTTCTAGAGCTCTGCTTAAAGTAACCTCATCTGTATACTCTAAATCGCCACCAACTGGTATTCCATGTGCTATTCTTGTCACTTTTATTCCTAACGGTTTTATAATTTTAGATAAATACATTGCAGTTGCTTCACCTTCAACCCTAGGATTTGTTGCAAGTATTACTTCCTTAACAGTTCCGTCCATTAGCCTTGCTAAAAGTTCTTTTATTTTTATATCGTCAGGTCCAATTCCATTCATCGGTGAAATTGAGCCATGAAGTACATGATAAACACCTTTAAATTCATGTGTCTTTTCCATTGCAACAACATCTCTTACATCTTCTACTACACAAATAACAGATTGATCTCTTGTGGCATTTGAGCATATTGGGCAAGGATCTGTATCGGTTATGTTGTAGCATTTTGAGCAATACTTTAAATTCTTTTTTGCATTTTGAATACTTTCAATAAACTCATTTGTTTCTTGCTCCGAAGCATTTAATATATAAAATGCAAGCCTTGCTGCTGTTTTATTTCCTATACTTGGTAATTTTTCAAAGCTTTCTATTAATTTTTCTATTGATGGTGAATAATATGACATACATTTCTCCTATTTTATAAAAACTTAGTATCTTAAATACTAAGTTTTTTATTTACTACATTAATCCAGGAATATTATATTTTCCTAAGGCTTGTGCTTGTGCATCATCAACTTGTTTAAGTGCATTATTAATACAAGTTGTTATTAAGTCTTCTAGCATTTCTACATCATCAGGATCAACTACATCTTTCTTTATTTTTAGTTCTTTAATTTCTTTCTTTCCAGAAACTTTTACAACTATTGCTTCTCCTCCAGCTGATGCTGTAAACTCTTTTTCCCCTAGTTCTTCTTGAGATTTTTCCATATCAGCTTGCACTTTTTTTGCTTCTTTCATAAGCTGATTTATATTCATTCCTCCGAATCCACCCATTCCTGGGAATCCTCCTCTTTTTGACATTTAAAAATCCTCCTTATTAGTCAATTATATTTATTGGTATGTCTATACCTTTTGTTAAGTCTGTAAAATTATCATTACTTTTGGCAATTTCATCGTTGTTGTCTATTAAAACAACTCTCATTTGTTTACCCATTTCAATAGAAACTTGTTTTGTTATCTCGCTCATATTCTCTGGCATTTCGATTATTTTTTTGCCAAATGAAGTAAGTCCTTTATTAAATTTTATTCCTATTGTCATGTCATTTATTTCATGTGCTTGTGAATTTAATAAATTTGTATATAAGCTTATTTTTCCATCAGCTTTTAAACCATTTACAATACTACTCCAATTTGGAACTGCTTCTCCGAAGTTTTACAGATTCCGATTTTTTTACCTCTGCTTTTGGAACAGGAATATCTGCTTTTACTGCCAAATTATCCACACTTTGTGCAGATGTTGTGGATAACTTAGTTCCATTTTCCATCATTGTAATTTGTTTTTCTAATCTACTTATTTTATAGTTCAAGTTTTCAATTTGTTTGTTATCAACAGCAGGTACTACTGCTTGTGTATTTTCTGATGTAACAGTGTTTTTAACTTGTTCACTACCTGTGCATAATTTAATAATCCCCACTTGAAACATTATAAGTTTTTGAGATGACCATTTCATATCGTTTTGTAAAGTTGATAAATCATATATAATATTTATCAGTCTTTCTTTTGTTACCATATCAGAAAGTTCTTTTATTTGTGCAAGTTCTGCTTCAGAATATATTTCAAGTTTTGTTCCTGTTTTATATACTAAAATGTCCTTTACATATTTTATAATTTCCCACAAGTAATTACTTAAATCTTTTCCTTCATTTACAACTTCATCTATGCATTTCATAGCTTCCATTGCATCTTTTGCAATTATATTTTTTGTAAGTTTGTTTATGCTTTCTGTTTTTGGAATTCCAACTAAGTCTTTTACTAAGTCCTCAGTAATTTCCTCTTCTTCTTGCATGCATCTTTCAAGAATACTTAAGGCATCTCTCATTGCACCTTCCGCAAGTATTGCAATAAGTTTTTTAGCTTCATTTGTAATATTTATTTTACTTTCCCTGCAAACAAAATCTAATCTTTTTTCAATATTTGATGCAGATATTTTTTTAAAGTCAAATCTTTGACATCTTGAAAGAATAGTTGTTGGTAACTTTTGAGGCTCTGTTGTTGCTAAAATAAATTTAACATGAGCAGGTGGTTCCTCTAATGTTTTTAGCAATGCATTAAAAGCTCCTGCTGATAGCATGTGAACCTCATCAATTATATATACTCTATATTTAGCAAGTGTTGGCAAAAAATTTACTTCATCACGAATAGCTCTTATATCGTCAACACTGTTGTTTGATGCAGCATCCATTTCAACTACATCAGTAAGAGATCCTTCTATTGCAGCTTTGCAAATTTCACATTCATTACAAGGCTCTCCGTCTTTAGGATTTAAGCAATTTACAGCCCTTGCAAGTATTTTTGCACAAGATGTTTTTCCTGTTCCTCTTCCTCCGTTAAATAAATATGCATGCCCTATTCTATCATTTATTATTTCATTTTTTAAAGTTTTTACTATATGTTCTTGGCCTACAACCTCACTAAATGTGGTAGGTCTAAATCTTCTATATAAAGCTGTATATTCCAAATTTCTCCCCCCTTGGAAGTCAGTTTTATGAAAAGTTAAAACATTCTAACTTCTCTATGGAAAGTACTCCACATAAAAATTTTCTACTTATTGCTGCTTCCTTCCGGACCTGACAAGGTTCATAGTTTTCTATCGGAGTGCTCTCCATACAAAAGCTAAAATGTTTCATACCTTTTGCATTATATATTATTTTAGTTTGTTTTACAAGATGTTTTACAAAATTATCTTATTCTTTTAAAAATCATTTTGTCTGTATCTGTAATTTCTTTGCTTGATGTTCCATATTCGCAAAGACCATCACATGGTAAATTTAGTGTTATATTCGTTTTATATTTTATTCCATCAACTTGTATTATTAAATCAAAGTTAACATCAAATTTTATTGCTGTTTCTCTGTATCCAACTTTAGTAATTAATGTTCCATCATGCTTTATTTCATCACCTTCAGATGATATATATTTTCCTATTTTTACATTTGAGAATCTTAATGCTGTTGAACCACCTTGATTTCCTATTGTTAGATCTTTAGTACTACTTTCCATTCCACCTTCATAAGTTAAAGAATCTTTTACCTCATATTCATCTTTTATTTTAAAAGTTCTTCCTTCTTCACTACTTGGCATGAAAGTTTTAATTTCGCCTACTTTTGGTGCATTTATTATATTAATATTAGATACTGTTACTTTTTCAATTGTACTTTTTACATTATCATCTTCTTTATCTATGAAAAAGAATACATCATTATTTTGATATACATTTAAATTCCATTTTGCATTTTCATTTTTTTCTTCACTTTGCTCACCTTCTGCAGTGCTTATTATTGTTATTTTTGATAACTTGTACGGCATATTTTTCTCGCCTTGAATTTGATATTCAATAACAATTATTGCTACGCAAATTATGATTACAAGCAAAGCCCCTAAAGCAAAACTTAATTTCAATTTATCCTTTGTTTTTTCACTTAAATTTCTCATTTTCTTTTCATATAGTTAGAACAAAATGGTTATAACTATATTCTCCTTTCTTTAAGAAAACGCCTCTCGTTTGTTTATGGCGGAGACGGTGGGATTCGAACCCACGGGCCAATTATCTTGGCTAACTGTTTTCGAGACAGCCTCGTTATGACCACTTCGATACATCTCCTTTATTATATGTTCTATATTATATCAAATTCATATTAATTGTCAAATTTTTATTATATAAAAAACAATGGGGACCGTTACACGCGGTCCCCTGTGCAGGATAACTTATAAGTCACCCTTGGTGTCCTTTAGCCGTTTCCATCCAGCCATTCCTTAAACTTCTGCCAGATCGCCTTGATGCGGTTAAGGAACGAAAGTTCCTCTTTGGTATCAACGCTCACCTGAACAGTTCCGTGGTACTGCTTATGATGCTCGGCCTCCTTTTCCTTGGCGATAACGATCAGTTCATCCGCAACGGCTTTGCAGAAGCCATCCACGGTCATCAAGAACCTGTTGATGTTCTGAGTGTTCTTTACTTCATCTGTGACGATAAAGCCACCCATCTGAATAGGATCTTCTCCCTCCATTTTGGGTCTCACCAAAGTGGCCGTGATTGGAATGTTCTCCAAAAAAATATTGGAGACATTATCCGTGATTTTAGCCGTCTCCTTCCGAACCATACGATTCGTTTTAGAAGTAACTGTGTTCACCCAAGGTTCAATTCTATAGTGGCCATTGTAGACCACAAGCTCACTGGGCATGCTCTTAAGCTGGGTAGCTTGCTCCAGCGCATACATCACGCATTCTTCCCAGGGTAGATGGTCCGTGCCATTGATGGTTCTTGTCATGTCTTTCAAGAACTCAGGGTCCATGTAGACATACTTATGCTCTACATCCTTTCCTTTCTCTTCATCAAACAGAGAAAATGCAACAGTTGTAATTTTCTCACCAGTTGTAACTTTGGGCTCAACAAGGTGTCCATCCACCTGGACAGTTCCCAGTACTTTGAGTACTGTCCCATCTTCCATAGTCACCTCTTTGCAGTCTAGGTTTTTCGTAACGGTTGACACTTCCACGGCTTTTTTGCCATGAGGAGTAGCACCCTGAACAAAGATACCTTCTTTTGGCATTACAGAAATATCCTCTTCCTTGATGAACTGGGCATATGCTTTTAACAGTGCCCGTTTTACATCATTTTCGCTGAACTTTTGCATAAAAAACACCTCTTATATTTATTCATTCTTACGAACGTACTGTTTATTATACTACATTTTAATTTTCATTTCAATAGATTTATTGATTATTTTACATAATATTTATCTTCATACAATTTGCATTTACTATACAGAATTGCTTTTAACTTTTGACTTGTTATAATATTTAACTTTATACAAAATTTAAGGGCGGTGCATCGCACCGCCCTCTTGTAAGACGAAGGAAATTACTTGTTTTTCTCGTCTGGAGTGACACTCTTTCCATTGTATGAACCAACATACAAAAAGAGTCGAACATTAACCCTATCAGGCGCCGGCTGTTTTTTATCTTTCAAAACAACCAACTGATTGTCAGTACCTGTGATGTTTTTGCTCACATACATCACATACTTGTCATCACCTTCAGGCTGAATAAATGCATTATCGGTAATGACTTCAGCATCTGAAACCGACAGGGGCCCATCAAATGGTTTTACGTACACAGCATTTGCTGCATTGGCAGCTAGTTCTTTTAGCTGCTTAATTTTTTGCTCGTTTGCTACAGTTTCTTCTTCCAATTTGGTAATCCGAGCATTAAGCCGTATAACCTCACTGGCCGAATGTTTCTTGTCCACCATGTGAACAATAACACTCGTAAGGATTGCTGCAACAGCAACTGCTGCTACCAGAATTTGAATTGTGATCATGTTTTTTCACTCCTTTTATTTTTCAAATTTTCGATCACTTTCATAATTATATCACTCTTTTTCATAATTTACAAGTGTTTTTGCAAATTTATTATGTATACTTGATTTTTATCCAGTTTTATTTTATATTATATATATTAATTTTTTAGGAGATTTAATATGAAAATAGTTGTTCAACGCGTAAAAAATGCAAGTGTTACAATTGACGAAAAAATACATGGTCAAATTAATAAAGGCTTTTTAGTGCTACTTGGAATTACTACTTCTGATACTATTTCAGATGTTGATTACTTAGTAAAAAAAGTATGTAATCTTAGAGTTTTCAATGATGAAAATGACAAAATGAATTTAGGCTTAAAAGACATTAATGGTAGTCTTTTAATAATATCTCAATTTACTTTGTATGGCGATTGTTCTCATGGAAATAGACCAAGTTTTATAGAAGCAGCAAGACCAGAAACTGCCATTCCCCTATATGAATATTTCATTTCAGAATGTAAAAAAGAAGTTCCTATTGTTGAAACAGGAATTTTCGGAGCTGATATGAAAGTTAGCTTATTAAATGATGGTCCTGTTACTATTATAATAGATTCTAAAGATAGAAAATCAAAATAATTTAAAGGATATTTTATGGAAGAAAAAGTTAAATTTATGAAAGAAGCTTTAAAAGAAGCTTCAAAATCTTACAAAAAAGAAGAAATTCCAGTTGGCGCGGTTATTGTAAAAGATAATAAAATTATTGCAAAAGCTCATAATTTAAAAGAAACAAAGCATGATTGCACTAACCATGCAGAAATATTAGCAATAAAAAAAGCTTGTAAAAAGCTTAATTCTTGGAGATTAACTGGTTGCACAATGTATGTAACGCTAGAACCTTGTTCTATGTGTACAGGTGCTTTAATATTAAGTAGAATTGATAAAGTTGTTATTGGAACGATGGATGAAAAAACTGGGGCATGTGGATCAGTATTAAATTTATCTAAAGATTATAAATTTAATCATGTTTTAGGTATTGAAACTGGTATTTTAGAAAATGAATGTAAAACCATGATTCAACAATTTTTTAAAGAACTTAGAAATAAAAAAAGAAAAATACTTCAAAAAAATAAATAAAAATTTTGCATTATAAAAATCTAGTTGTATTAAAATTGCATTATTTTTAAAGAAATAATACTCTGTAACCATTTATATAGCTAAGTTACAGAGTATTTAATTTTGGTGTGCCTAATTGGAATCGAACCAATGGCCTTTCCCTTAGGAGGGGAACGCTCTATCCAACTGAGCTATAGACACATTTTGTAATATAATATCACTCGATAAAAAAACTGTCAATCAGGTAATCTAATAAATCAAATATTTATTGAATTAGTTAATTTATTAGATTTCACAGGACTCCATAAATGCTTTACTTATATTCCTATTCTATTTTCAAAAATAGCCAGGAACATACTTTAAGTACATTTCTGACTATTTTAAGGAGTAAATTAATTATTTACTAATTTTCACTTTTTTCTTTAACAGTCTTTTCTAATTCTTTTAGGTCTTTTACAGCTTCTTCTTCAGAATTTGCTTTAACACCTACATAGAATTTTATTTTTGGCTCTGTTCCAGATGGTCTTACACAGCACCAAGCATCGTTTTCTAGCACATAATATAAAACATTTGAATTTGGTAATCCTGTTTTACATTCTTCTTTAGTTTGCATATTTCTCTTTACATCAGCTTTATAATCTCTGTATTCTAATACCTTATATTTTCCAATGCTTTCTGGAATAGTTTTACGCATTTTTTCCATTAGATTCTTTATTTCTTCTGCTCCATTTGCACCTTCTTTTGTAATTGAAATTTGGCTTTCTTTAAAGAATCCATATTTTTTGTATATATTTTGCATTTGGTCACATAAAGTATAACCTTGCTTTTTATAGAATGCTGCAGCTTCGCAAAGTGCCATTACCGCAGATATTCCATCTTTATCTCTTGCATAAGTTCCAATTAAGCAACCATAACTTTCTTCAAATCCAAACATATATGTATTTGAACCAGTTTCCTCAAAGTTTTTAATTTGCTCTCCTATATATTTAAATCCTGTTAATACTTCTATTAATTTTAAATTATACTCTTTAGCAATACTATCCGCTAAATTTGATGATACTATAGTTTTTACTAAAGCTCCATTTGCAGGTATTTTATTTTGAAGTTTCTTTTGAGATAACTCATATTCAGCGATTAGTAATCCTGACATATTTCCTGTAAATGTTTTGTATTCTCCTGTTACTGAATCTTTTGCATAAATTCCAAGCCTATCTGCATCAGGGTCATTTGCTAAAACAATATCAGCATTAACCTTTTCAGCAAGCTCTAAAGCTAGCTTGAATGCTTTTGCATCTTCAGGATTTGGATAGCTAACTGTAGGAAAATCACCATTTGGTTGTTCTTGTTCAGGAACAACATATACATGTGTAAATCCTATTTCTTTTAGAATTCTTTGAACAGGTACATTTCCGGCACCATGTAAAGGTGTATATACTATAGTTATATCATCTTGCATTTCTTTTATTATTTCTGGATTTAATACTAGATTTTTTAATGTTTCTATGTATTTATCATCCATCTCTTTGCCAATAACATTATAAAGTTCTTTTTCTATAGCTTCTGCTTTGTCTATTGTTTTTATTTTTCCAAAGTCCACTATAGCATTTACTTCTGTTATTATTCCTTTGTCATGAGGTGGTACTATTTGAGCTCCATCTTCCCAATATACTTTATAACCATTATATTTAGGTGGATTATGACTTGCTGTAATCATTACACCAGCACAACATTTTAATTGTCTTACTGCAAATGATAGCTCTGGAACTGGTCTTAAATTTTCAAACACATAAGTTTTAATTCCGTTTGCATTTAAGCATAATGCAGTATATTCACTAAATTCTTTTGACATGTGTCTTGAATCATAAGAAATTGCTACACCTTGAGCTTGTTTTCCACATTTGATTATATAGTTTGCTAGACCTTGTGTTGCTTTTGTAACTGTATATTTATTCATACGGTTACTTCCATTACCAATTACACCTCTTAGTCCAGCAGTTCCAAATTCTAAATCTTTGTAAAATCTATCTTGTATTTCAGCATCATTTCCTTTTATGCTTCTTAGTTCTTCCTTTGTTTCTTCATCTATTGCGTTATCATTTAACCAATTTTCATACTTTTTTAAATATTCCATAATTTTAATTCCTTTAAAATAAATTATTTAATTCCATGAAATGCTTTGTATAATGTTCTTGCAGTTTCTGGACTATCTACGCCTTCTGCATTTTTAACTGGTGCAAATTCTTCTTCTCTTTTTACTCTTAATATTGCCATGCTATCTAGTGATTCAAAAGCATCAAATAAAAATGCTTCAAATTTGTATGCATTTGGCTTATCAGAAGTTACTATATTTCCGTTTTTATCCATGTATTTTGCTTTTTTAAATGCGCTATGATATGGTAAATCATTTTGACTTATTTTTTCAATTGCATCTACACTAAATAAATTGCATAATATATGTGATTCTCCAAAAACAAGTTCACCTTTTTCATCTGTTGCTTCTGCCATTTCATCTGATATTTCACTGTATTCAACAACGCTTGGTTTTCCATTTCTTTTGCAGAATACGCCTACTTTTTCATGTGGATTTGCTTTAACAACACTTTTACCTGCGGCTTGAACATTTTGGCTGATTGCTAAACCTAATATTACTGGGTCTATCATATTTACTAAAACATTATCAACACCACCTATAAAAGCCCACTCGATTCCTCTTGTTTTCATATCATAGATTACACCATTTTTCTTCATTGATAAGAATATTCCACCATGGCCATCAGCAGCCTTTTTTATTAAGCCATTTTCTCCTAATAGTACTTTTCCTTCAGTATCTATCATTGGAAGTTCTCCTTGTTTGAAGAACATAACTTTATCCTTTGGATAACCAAAGTAATTATTTTTTTCAAAGAAGTTAGTTGTAGCTTCATTGTTTTCATTACTTGTCATTATATACCAGTTACAGTATACACCATATTTTTCTTGAGCTTTTTTTAGTGTATCACATAGTATTTCAAATATTGATTTATGACTATCTAATCCTAAATCATAAGTACCTTTTGGTCCACTATGTCCAAGTCTTGTTCCTTGACCTCCAGCCATTGTTACAGCTGCAAGTTTTCCTGCTTTTATTGCTTCTAATCCTATTTTTTCATAATTTTTTAATTCATCATCAGAAAGTGCAGATTTATCTGTATATTCCATTGGTTCTATTTTTGAATTTTTAAAATCTACTGTCACATTTATTTTTTTGTAAAGTTCATTTATTTGATTAAAATTCAAAGTTAATATTTCATTTAATAATTCTACTTTTTTATCATCTGTTAATTTGTCATAGTTACTAAGTAACTGTTCTTGATTGTATTTCTCCAAAATTTTTTTTGCGGCTTCGTATTTTTCTTCCATTTTTTTCTCCTCTCGGCTACTGTTTTTTTATGTTTTGTATTCCTATATTATACCAATATCCCTAAATAGTCAATTACTTTTTTTAATTTGTTTTTTACCCCAAAATTAGGCATTTGCTATCTTAATATTTTGTATATATTTTTCTTTTTCATGTTCGCCAGAAGTATTTAATACCATGTCGTGTTTTGCTAATATTTCAGCTATTTTCTCTTTATCCTCATTAATATTGTAACAATTAATAATTTTTACTTTTTGATTAGTAATATTTTTAATTATTTCATCATTTGCTTGTTTTATAAAATTTATATCTCCCTTAACTATAATTTCAATTTCATCACTAAAGTTTTTAAGTAATTCCTTTATATTACTTTCATTTAGAACTGTTTTATTCCAGTTTATTTTTAATACTTCATCTTTATTTTCTATTTTTAATTTTTCTAATAAAGTGGTCATGTATGTTTTTTCATCAGTTTGTAGAATTGTGGCAAATTTAACTTTTTCATTAATTTCTTCATTTATATGTGGTAATAGCATTGTTACAAAATGCCAATCGCTTACATAAAAACTACATACTCTCTTAATGTTTTCATTATATATCATAAAATTTACCTCTCTTTCTTATGTTAAATTTTAACAGTTTTACATTTTTGTGTCAATATTATTACAAGTGTAATCGTACGTCATTTTTCGACAGTTAGCCGTTTTTCGCGTTTATTTTCACATTTTAGAGTTTTATTCTGTCTTTATTTGTTACGTTTTTGTTACATTTTGTATTTATATTTTTTCCCAGACTTGTATATTTTTTAGTTTTTTAGCAAATAATTATTCAAAAAAACAATGAAAGGAATTTATTAATTATGAAACATATATTTTTCAAAGTACTTATTTTATTAATCTTATTCTTCTGCTTTATTTCTGTATCAGCTTATTCTTATGTAGCAAATGTATCTTCTGATATTTCAGAAAGTGTATTTAGACTTCATGTAATTGCAAATAGTGATTCTGATGAAGATCAGTCTTTAAAATATAAAGTTCGTGATAGATTGCTTGATTACATGAATAATTTATGTTCGGATACAAAAACAAAAGAGGAAGCAATGCAAATTGCAAATAATAACTTAGAACAGTTTAAAGAAATTGCAGATGGTGTTATAAAAGAAAATGGTTATAACTACTTAGTAGATGTATCTATTTCTAAAACGGATTTCCCAACCAAAACATACGGAGATATCGTTTTGCCAGCAGGAAATTATGATGCTCTTAATGTTAAAATTGGCTCTTCTTCAGGTCATAATTGGTGGTGTGTAATGTTTCCGCCTCTATGCTTTGTAGATGTATCATCAGGCATAGTTCCAGAAGAATCAAAGGAAGTTTTAAACGAATCTCTAGATACTGAATCTTATGATTTAATAACTAACAATAATTCTTCCATGAACTTCAAGTTTAAACTAGTAGAATTTTTCCAAAACATGAAAATGAAAGTTGCTTCAAAGTAAAAAAATTGTTGTAAATATTTCTCTTTTATGTTATATATATACTTAGTAAATTTGTTAATACAAATTAGGGGGAATTTATTTTGGAAAAATTAGTTATAAACGGACCAACAAGATTAGTCGGAGATGTTACTATAAGTGGAGCAAAAAATGCAGCGGTTGCGATTATTCCTGCCACTTTATTAATTGACGGCGTTTGCACTTTAGAAAATCTTCCTAATATTAGTGATGTAAAAAACTCATTATCTATTTTAAAAGAACTTGGTGCAAAAATTGATTGGATAGAAAATAATAAAGTAAAAATTGATACAACAAATATAACATCTGGAGCAGCGCCTTTAGATATGACTAGCAAATTCCGTGCTTCATACTACTTAATCGGAGCACTTTTAGGTAGAATCGGTCACGCTGAAGTAGGGCTACCTGGAGGTTGCAATTTAGGAGCTCGTCCTATTGACCAACATATAAAAGGATTTGAAGCATTAGTTGCAACTGTTAATGTTGCACAGGGAAAAATTTCAGCTACAACAAACGGATTAGTTGGAACTTCTATTTATATGGACACAGTTTCTGTTGGAGCAACAATTAATGTAATGCTTGCAGCCGTTCTCGCAAATGGAATTACAACAATCGACAACGCCGCTAAAGAACCTCACATTGTTGATGTTGCAAACTTTTTAAACACTATGGGAGCTGACATTCATGGTGCTGGTACTGATATGATAAAAATAAATGGAGTAAAAAAACTTCATGGAAATAAAACATATTCTGTAGTTCCTGACCAAATTGAAGCAGGCACATTTATGCTTGCAGCCGTTGCTTCTAAAGGTGATATAAACATTCACAATTGTGTTCCAGAGCATTTAGATTGTTTAACTGCAAAAATAGAAGAAATTGGTGGTCATGTAGAAGTTAATGATGATTCAATCCATGTTTGGTGTAATGATAGAACATCTAAAGCAACAATAAAAACATTGCCATACCCAGGTTTTCCAACTGATTTACAACCTCAGATGGGTGTAGTTTTATCAATTAGTGACGGTACAAGTATTATTAATGAAAGTATTTGGGAAAACAGATTCCAATATACTTATGAATTAAATAAAATGGGTTCAAATATTACAGCTCAAGGTAAAACTGCTGTAATTCAAGGTGTTTCTTCATTATCTGGTGCACCAGTTTATGCAACAGACTTACGTGCAGGCGCAGCCCTAATAATTGCTGGAATTATAGCAAATGGTCAAACAGAACTTTACAACTTAAGCCATATTGACCGCGGATATGAAAACATTGAAGAAAAATTTAGAAAACTTGGAGCAAAAATTTCAAGAGTAACAGAATAATATAGAAAGATAAAATAGAGCAATATATATGTTTAACTTTTATAATTTATGTAGTGGAAGTACAGGAAATAGTTCATTAATTCAAACTGAAAATTCAAAAATATTGATAGATGCTGGAGGAAGTGCTAAAAAAATTACAGAGGCACTTTCCTCTATTAATGTTGACATTTCTTCATTAGATGCAATACTTGTAACTCATGAACATATTGACCATGTTCAAAGTTTAGGAACTATTTCCAAAAAATATAATATTCCTGTTTTTGCAAATAAAGAAACGTGGGAAGCCATGCCAGACCAAAAAGCAAAAATTTTGGATAGTAATCAAAAATTATTTGATGTAAATTCAGAATTTGAAATAAAAGATATTTTGTTAAAACCTTTTTCAATTCCTCATGATGCAGCAAATCCTTGTGGTTTTAACTTTTTTCATGATAATCAAAAAGCTAGTATTGCAACTGACTTAGGTCATATTACACCTGAAATTATGGAAAACTTGGCCAAAAGCAAATTTATCTTATTAGAATCAAATTATGATCCAAATATATTAAAGTGTTCAAAATATCCTTATGCATTAAAACTAAGAATTTCTGGACCTGATGGTCACTTATCAAATGAAACTTGCGGAAAAGTAGTTTCTAAACTTATTCCTACTGGACTTTCAAATGTTCTACTTGGTCACTTAAGCAAGGAAAACAATTTTCCAGAGCTTGCATATAAAACAGTTGCAGAAGAAGTTTTACCTTCTTTAAATAATGAAACAGACATCACTATTGGAGTTGCCAAAAGAGTAGGCTCTCCAACTTTCATAAATATAGCATAATTTTTTATAGATTGGAGAAATATTTTGTTAAAAGTAAATATTATATGTGTAGGAAAAGTAAAAGAAAATTTCTTTAGAGATGCAATTTTAGAATATCAAAAAAGATTATCTAGATTTTGCACTTGTTCTATAATTGAAGTTCCTGATGAAAAAATTCCAGATAATTCTAGTGATGCAGTTGAAACTGCAATAAAAGAAAAAGAAGGTCTTGCAATTTTATCTCATATAAAGCCTTCTACTTACACTATATGCTTAGACTTAAAAGGAAAACAGTATTCTTCTGTTGAATTTTCAAAAAAAATAGAGGATTTATCTATGTACAATAGTACAATTAATTTTATTATAGGTGGAAGTTTAGGTATTTCGCCAAAAGTTTTGCAGGCAAGCAATGAATTAATTTGCTTTTCAAAAATGACTTTTCCACATCAGTTAATTAGAATATTTTTATTAGAGCAGATTTATAGAGCTTTTAAAATATCAAATAACGAAACATATCATAAGTAATATATTTATTAGAAAAGTTAATTACAAACTTTTCTAATTTTTTGTTTTTATCCTATAATATTCCATATTATTGCAGATGTTATCATTCCAACAATATCAGCGGTTAGCGCTGCTGCCAAAACATATCTTGTCTTTTTTATTCCAACACTTCCTGTATATACTGCAATTGTGTAAAATGTAGTTTCTGTCGAACCCATTATTGTTGCTGTAATTAGTCCGTATTTTACTATCTACACCATAATTTTTCATTATATCCATAGCAACACCTAATGATGCACTTCCAGAAATAGGCCTTAAAAGTGTCAGCGGAACTACTTCACTTGGAAAATTTATAAATTTTGTTATAACAGATAAATTGTTTGATATTATTTCCAATATTCCAGAACTTCTTAAACACCCTACTGCAACAAATATCCCTACTAGCGTTGGAAATATTTTTACTACAGTGCTCATCCCCTCTTTTGCCCCAACTAAAAATATATCATAAATTTTTTTCTTATCTAATATTCCAAAGATTAATATTACAACAATTATAAAAGGCACAGCCAAAATTGAAATATAATTTGTTATTTTATACATATTTTCTCCAAAATCTTAAAATCTTTTTCTTAATACTTTACTAGCAGTTATTCCTGCAATATCTGCAATAATAGTTACTATCCAAATTGGAAATATTATTTTTGTCGGGCTTGCAGAATTTAAAGCCATCCTAATTGTAATTACTGTTGTTGGAATTAACTGAATTGACGCAGTGTTTAAAACAATAAACATTGCCATATCATCCGTTAAAACTTCCTTATTTGGATTTTTTTCTTGCATAGTTGCCATAGCCTGCAGGCCCGAAGGTGTTGCGGCATTTCCTATACCAAGCATATTTGCAATTATGTTAATTGATATTTCTTTATATTCTTTATCATCCTTATTTAATTTTGGAAACAAAAAATGTATTAATGGATATAAAAAATTACTTAACTTATTAATTAAGCTTGTTTCTTTTACTATATTCATTAATCCACTCCACAAACACATTGTTCCAAGCAAGGTTATACTTAGTTCAACAGCATCTTTACAAGAAGAAAATATTGCATTATTTAGATTTTCTATATTATTAGTTACAAGTGCAAATATAAATGAAATTATTATAAAGAAAGGCCAAATTTTATTTAGCATTTACTTCTCCTATTTTTTTATTTAATTATATTAATGTTTTCTTTTATTATTCATAGTATTTTAAAAATAATATCGTCAATTGAAAAAGTAAAATCAATTTATATTAGCAAAAGCAACTTTTGAAAATAATACTTTCAAAAATGTAAATATTACTTGTTTTTTATAACAATTTATGGTATTATACTACTTGATTTGTCGAATTTTGTTGTTTTTTAGGAGGTAATTATGAAATCAACAGGTATTGTCAGAAAAATAGACGAACTTGGTAGAATTGTTATTCCAATTGAATTAAGAAATAATTTAAAAATTGCAATAAAAGATCCTGTAGAAATATACAGCGATGGAAATGCAATTGTTTTAAAGAAACATGAAAAAACTTGTATATTCTGTGGAGTAACAAAAAATTTAATTCCATTTAAGGATAAATTAATTTGTAAAAAATGTTCAGAAAATATTAGTACATTAACAGAAAAAAAATAATAAAAAAATAAAAAATATTAATAATAATTAAATTATTTTTATTTTTTATTTTTTTATTTTATAAATATTTATTTTTTTAGAAATTAATTATTTATTATAATTATTTTATTTTTTAATTATTAATAAATTTTTTATAAATTTCATCTTTTTTTACATTATTATTTTTTGCGATTATTTTTATTATTTCTTTTTTATTCATTCCATTTTTTTCATAATATTTATATTGTTCTTCTATTGTCATTTTATTTAATTCTTCAATTTCTATTTCTTTTTTTGATTTTGCATGTACTTCAAATAAAATTATGTATTCTCCCTTTACTTCTTTTTGACAAAAATCTTCTATTATATTATTTACATAATCTCTAATGTACTCTTCATGTATTTTTGTCAACTCCTTCGCAACAACGATTTTGATGTTTCCAAAGACTTCGCTTATTTCTTTCAAAGTTTTAAGTAATCTATGTGGAGCTTCATAAAATATAATTGTTTTATTTTGCATTAATATATCATCAATTACATTTCTTCTTAATTTTTTATCTAATGGCAAAAATCCATAAAATGCAAATTGTTTAGTATTAAGTCCTGATGCAATTAATGCATTTATTAATGCACATGCTCCTGGTACTGGAATAATTTCTATATTTTCTTTTATTGCTTCTTTTACAATTTCTTCACCTGGATCAGAAATTCCTGGTGTTCCAGCATCAGTTATTAAACCTATATTTTTTCCTTCTTTTAATATATTTATTAATTCTTTACTTTTTACATCTTCATTATGTCTGTGATAGCTTATCATTGGTTTAGATATTTCTAAATAATTTAAAAGCTTTAATGAATGTCTTGTATCCTCAGCAGCAACAACATCTACCGTTTTTAATATCTCTACTGCTCTATATGTTATGTCACCTAAATTTCCTATTGGAGTTGCTATTAAATATAATTTTCCGCTCATTTATTTTCTCCTATTTATTATATATTTTTTTAATTTCGTCGCTATATTCCCCATTCTCTTCATATATATATAATGGCTCTCTTATTTTTAAAAACTTTTTACCACATTTTATTCCTTTTACAAGTACTAATGTCGCTTCTTCATTTTTATGACTATATACAATTCTTATTTCTTTTGGTTCAATTTTATTTTTTCTACATTCTTCAATTATATCAGCTAGTCTTTCTGGTTTATTTACTATATAAAATTCACCATTATTTTTTAATAAATTAGATGCAACTTTTATAAAATCTTCTAAACTTGCTTTTATTTCATGTCTTGCAATTAATTTACTTTCATTTTCATTAATAATTCCTGTTCCTATTTTTTTATATGGTGGGTTTGTTATTACTACATCATATTTATTTTTTTCTAATAAATTTTCACAAAATAAATTATTTATATTTGAATTTATTATGGTAAATTTATTTTCTAAATTATTTAATTTAACACTTCTTTTTGCCATACTTGCAACATCTTTTTGTATTTCAACTCCAACTACTGAATCTAAATTTGTTTTTCCACATAATAAAAATCCAAGAATTCCATTTCCAGTTCCTAAATCTACTACTTTTGAATTTTTCTTTATATTTTTTGCAAATTCAGATAATATTACACTATCTATTCCAAAGCAAAAACCATTTGTATTTTGTATAATTTTTAAACCATTTAATTGTAAATCATCTACTCTCTCATTATCATTTATTTTTATTTCATTTTGTTCTTGCATTTTTATTCCTTCCATTTACATTTTTGTCTAGCTTTTAATATTATATATTATATATCAAATTATGTAAATAGTGGAGGTCTTTAAAATGAATAACTTTTTTAATAAACCTTGTTGCAAAAACGGCTGTACTCCTTGTTCCCCATGTAATAATTGTTGCTTTAAAAAGAAAAATAATGTGTTATGTTCACTATATTGTGTTGAAAATTTTTTATGCACATATCAAAATACCTGCACAATTTATAACTTTCTTTGTTTTCTCAAAAAAAATTAGAGGGTGTCTCCTCTAATTTTAATCATTCCTTATAAAATTTTCATTAAAATTAATTTCTCCATCATTAAATGCTCTATTTTCTTCTCCATTAATTAATATTTTTATTTCATTTACTTCAGTTAATTCAGTCAAAGTATTTACTATTGTTTCCATTGTTTTTTCTTCTTCATCTTTTCCGCCTTTGTGGTTATTAATAAATTCTTCTGAAAAATTTATTAATAACACATTTCCTTTCATCTCAGTTCCAAGTACAACTGTTCCTTGTGGAATTCCACTTTCTAAATTTTCATTTCTTGGACTTGCAATTAATAATTCTAATAACTTTCCATAAGGATTTTCAACTAAATCTTTTACATCTACTAATCTTGCTTCAGGTTCTACTGCTCTTGTATTTTTATTTATGAAAAATAATGATACAAGAGTTTGTCTATTTTGAGCGTCGGTTATTTCTTCTTCAGGCTCATAACTTTCATAGTTTTCTGTTTTGCTATTCTTTTTACTTAGCATAAAAATAATGCTTAATACCACCCATATAATCAATATGAAAATGATAATTTTACTTATGTTTCTCTTCATTTTTTCTTTCCTTTCTCACTTTAATTTCTTGATAGTATGTCTATTCATTTTTAGCCTTTATTAGAACTGCAAATTTCATTTTATAACAGTATTTTCAATTGACAAAATGCTGTTTTCCGTATAAAATTAGAGTACAAAATGGGGATAAAAAAGGAGTTTATATATATGAATAAATTATTACATGTTGGCTTAGACGTTGGGTCTACAACAGTAAAAATTGTTGTTATGAATGAGCAGTTAGAAACAATTTACACAGACTACACTCGCCATTATTCAGATACCAAAAACACTGTATGTAATGTTTTAGATAGCTTAGCAAAAAATTACAAAGACTATGATTTTACTATAGCTTTAACTGGTTCTGGAGCAATGTCTGCCGCAAAATTCTTAGATGTTCCTTTTATTCAAGAGGTAGTTTCTTGTAAAAGAGCCGTTGAAAAATATATTCCAAAAACTGATGTTGTTATAGAACTTGGTGGCGAAGATGCCAAAATTATATACTTCGGAAAATCAATAGAGCAAAGAATGAATGGTACTTGTGCTGGTGGAACAGGTGCATTTATTGACCAAATGGCATCATTATTAAACACTAATGCTTCTGGATTAAATGAACTTGCAAAAAAGCATAAAATCATTTACCCTATTGCTTCTCGTTGCGGAGTATTTGCAAAGACTGATATTCAGCCTTTAATAAACGAAGGAGCAGCAAAAGAAGATATTGCAGCATCTATTTTTCAAGCAGTTGTTAATCAAACAATAAGTGGTCTTGCTTGCGGAAGGCCAATTCGTGGAAATATAGCATTTTTAGGTGGTCCTTTAAATTATCTATCTGAACTTAGAAATAGATTTATTGAAACTTTACATTTAAAAGATGACCAAATAATAATTCCTGAAGAAGCTCACTTACTTGTTGCAAAAGGTGCAGCACTTGATTCGTTAGATATGAAGCCAATTTCAAACGAAAAATTAAAAGCTAAGATTCAAGTTTTAAAGTCATCAAAAGACACAACTACAAATCCTTTAAAACCACTTTTTGTTACAGATAGTGAATATGAAGAATTTAAACAAAGACATAATAAAGATGTAGTTTCAAAAGCAAATTTAAAAACATATAAAGGTGATGCTTTTATTGGGATTGACGCAGGATCTACTACTACAAAACTAGTTTTAATTGATAACGAGGGAAAACTTTTATATTCTCTTTACGAAAACAATGAAGGCAATCCTTTAAAAAGTGTAATGGGCATGTTAAAAAAGCTATATTCTGAACTACCTAAAGATGTTACTATTCGTTACAGCGGAGTTACAGGATATGGAGAAAGCTTAATAAAAACAGCTTTAAATGTTGATTTAAATGAAATAGAAACTATTGCACATTATACAGCTGCAAAAAAATTTGAGCCTAATGTTACAAGTATAGTTGACATTGGTGGTCAAGACATGAAATACATCAAAATGAAAAACAATTCTATTGATAATATCATGCTAAATGAAGCTTGTTCTTCAGGTTGTGGTTCATTTATAGAAACTTTTGCAAAAAGCTTAGGGCTATCTATTAGTGAGTTTGTAGAAGATGCAATAAGTGCTAGAAATCCTGTTGATTTAGGTTCTAGATGTACTGTATTTATGAACTCAAAAATAAAACAAGCTCAAAAGGAAGGTTATTCAGTTGGAGATATTTCAGCAGGTCTTTCATATTCTGTAATAAAAAATGCTATTCAAAAAGTTATGAAGATTAGGGATATGAAAGTTTTAGGCGACTATATAGTTGTTCAAGGTGGAACTTTTTATAATGATGCCATTCTTCGTGCATTTGAATTAATTGTAGGAAAAAATGTTATAAGACCAGATATAGCAGGTCTTATGGGAGCTTATGGTGTTGCACTTTTAAGCCTTGAACAATATGAAGCAAACTTAGATATGGAATACAAATCAAGTATTGCTACATCAGAACAAATAGATAGCTTAAAGGTTGAGGCATCTCATGTTCGTTGCAATGGTTGCGAAAATCACTGCTTACTTACTATTAATAAATTTAGTAATGGTACAAAACATATATCTGGAAATAGATGCGAAAAAGGTGTTGGTATAGTTTCTGAAAATAAGAACTTACCAAACCTTGTAAAATACAAATATAAAAGAATTTTCGATTACAAACCTCTAGACGAAAAAGATGCACCTCGTGGAACAATCGGAATTCCTAGAGTTTTAAACATGTATGAAGATTATCCTTTCTGGTTTACATTTTTAACAAAGTTAGGATTTAGAGTAATAATTTCTGAAAAAAGTAATAGAAATACTTATGAAAAAGGTATGGAATCAATGCCATCAGAATCAGTTTGCTACCCTGCAAAACTTTCTCATGGTCACATTATTAGTCTAATAAAACAAGGTATTACTACAATATTTTATCCTTGTGTACCATATTCTAGAAAAGAATATGAAAAAGCTGATAATCATTATAATTGCCCTATTGTCATTTCATATTCAGAAGTTTTAAAAAATAATGTTGAAGAATTAAAAGATGACAAAATAACTTTCTTAAATCCATTTTTACCTTTCGAAGCCAAGTCACTTGCTAAAGCAATTATGGATTTACCAGAATTTAAAAAATATAATTTTACTAAAAAAGAACTTATAGATGCTGGAATTGCAGCAGAAAAAGAGTATCAACATTGTAGATCTGATATTCATGAAGAGGGAAAAAGAGCGGTTCAATACTTAGAAGAAAACAATTTAAAAGGAATTGTTCTTGCAGGAAGACCTTATCACATAGACCCAGAAATAAATCATGGTATTGATACATTAATTACAAGTCTTGGTCTTGCAGTAATTACAGGAGATAGTATAGCAGATCAAGTTCACCCTACTCATTCATTAAGAGTTGTAAATCAATGGGTATATCACGCTCGTCTTTACGCAGCTGCAGACTTTGTAGGACATCATGATAATTTAGAACTTATTCAATTAAACTCATTCGGATGTGGTGTAGATGCTGTTACAACCGACCAAGTTGAAGAAATTTTAAAAAGCTTCAATAAAATGTACACATTAATAAAAATAGATGAAGTAAACAATCTTGGCGCTGTTAGAATTCGTATTCGTTCACTACTTGCTTCTATGAAGAAAAGAGAAAAAGACAACATTCTAGCAAATGGTGATGGTAATTATAAACCAAATAAAGTTATATTTACAAAAGAGATGAAAGAAAATTACACTATACTTTGCCCTCAAATGATACCAGTTCACTTTGAACTTATTGAGGCTGCACTTCAGTCTTGTGGATATAACTTTGTACTACTTAGAGAATGTACAGAACACACTGTTGAAACTGGTTTAAAATATGTAAATAATGATGCTTGTTATCCATCAATACTTACAACAGGTCAAATGATTGAAGCCCTAAAATCAGGCAAATATGATGTAAATAAAACAGCTTTAATTATGTCACAAACAGGTGGTGGTTGTAGAGCTACAAACTACATAGGATTCATACGAAAAGCATTAAAAGATGCCGGATTTGGCCAAGTTCCCGTTATTTCATTTAATGTTGTTGGTATGGAAAAAATGCCTGGATTTAAGCTAACACCAGCACTTGCTGAAAAGCTATTAAAAGTTGTAATTTATGGCGATATATTGCAAAAAATGCTTACTAAAAATAGGGCTTATGAAGTACATAAAGGTGAAACAAAAAAACTTTTTGATGAATGGATGGAAAAATGCAAAAAACTAGTTGCACACTCTTCTTTATCAGAATTTAAAAAGAGCATTTATGATATTGTAGAAGACTTTGAAAAAATAGAATTAGACACATCAGTCCAAAAGCCAAAAGTTGGAATTGTTGGTGAAGTTTTAATAAAATATCACCCATTTGGAAACAACTTTGTTGCTGAAAAATTAGAGCAAGAAGGTGCTGAAGTAATACTTCCAGACTTTATGGGATTCATTAAATTTATAGCAACTCATAAAATTACATTTAATAAGTTAATTAAAACAGATAGATTTAAAGCAAAGATATTTAAGTTTGCAATTAACTTAATTGATATACTAGAAAAAGATGAATGTATAGCACTTTCTAAATCCAAAAAAGGGTACATGCAACCTTGCAATATTTGGGAGCTAGAAGATAAAGTAAAAGACATTTTATCTATTGGAAATCAAACTGGTGAGGGTTGGTTCTTAACTGCTGAAATGGTAGAATATATTGAACATGGAATACCAAATATAGTTTGTGTACAACCATTTGCTTGTCTTCCAAACCATGTTGTTGGTAAAGGAGTGATAAAAACTATTAGAGATAAATACCCTATGGCTAATATTTCCCCTATAGATTATGATCCTGGTGCAAGTGAGGCTAACCAAACAAATAGAATAAAACTTCTTATGGCAGTTGCAAAAGATAATTTAAAAAATGAAACATCAAACAATTTAGCTAAAGAATCTGAAAGTTTAAAAGCAGAAATTGAAGAGCTAAAAGAAGTTATAAAAAAATAGTATACACAAATAAAGAGCTAAGATTTAGATAATCTTAACTCTTTTTATTATATTTATTATTCTTCTGGTTCAACAGTTTCAATGCTTACTACTTTTTCATCTCCACTTGTTCTCATTAAAGTAACACCTTGTGTAGATCTTCCAAGTACACTTACATCTTTAACTTTAAATCTAATTATTGTTCCTGAATTTGTAATTAACATTACATCTTCACTTTCTTCAACAATTTTTATTCCAACTATATTACCAGTTTTAGGAGTTATTTTGTATGTTATTACACCTTTTCCTCCTCTGTTTTGAACTCTATACTCTTCAAGTTCAGTTCTCTTACCAAATCCATTTTCAGTAATTGCAAGTAATGTTGCTTGTTTATTTGATGCTATTATTGATTCCATTCCTATAACAAAGTCATCATCATCTAGTTTTATTCCAATTACACCTTGAGCAGATCTTCCTACTGGTCTTACATCTTTTTCATCAAATGTTATGCACATACCTTTTGTTGTAACTAAAACTATGTTATTTTCACCATCAGTTAGTCTTACATCAATTAATTCATCATCATCTTTTAGATTTATAGCAAGAAGTCCAGTTTTTCTATTTGAATCATATTCTTCAAGAGGTGTTTTCTTAATTAATCCTGATTTTGTTCCCATTATTAAGAATTTTGCATCTTTAAATGTTTTTACTGGTATTACTGCAGAAACTTTTTCTCCTGGATCTAAGCTTAATAGATTTACTATTGCTGTTCCTTTTGCAGTTCTTCCTGCTTCTGGAATTTCAAATCCTCTTAGTTTATATAATTTACCTTTATTTGTAAAGAATAGTACTGTATCATGAGTATTTGCGATAAATATTTGTTTAACAAAGTCCTCTTCTCTAGTTGATATTCCACTTATTCCTTTTCCGCCTCTCTTTTGGCTTCTATAAGTATCTATTGGCATTCTTTTTATATATCCAAAGTGAGTTAATGCAACAACAGTTTCCTCATTTTTAATAAGGTCTTCTTCGTTGAATTCTCCTTCGGCAGCAACAATTTTAGTTAATCTTTCATCACCATATTTTTGTTTAATTTCAGTTAGCTCTTCCTTAATTATGTCAAATACTAATCTTTCACTTGATAATATTTCTCTTAAATGAGCAATTAATTTTAATAGTTCTTGATATTCTTCTTCTATTTTTTCTCTTTGTAATCCAGATAAAGTTTTTAATCTCATATCTAGTATTGCTTGAGCTTGAATATCAGTTAATCCAAATCTTGCCATTAATTGTTCTTTAGCATCATCATAAGATTCTCTGATTATTCTAATTACTTCATCGATATTATCAATTGCAATTCTTAATCCCTCTAATATATGAGCTCTTGCTAATGCTTTATCTAATTCGAATTTTGTTCTACGAAGTATAACATTTTTTCTGTGGTCTATATAATAATCTAAGCATTGTCTTAAAGTTAATATTTTAGGTTCTCCATCAACTAATGCAAGCATTATTACACCAAATGTATCTTGCATTTGAGTATTTTTGTATAATTGATTTAATACAACTCTTGCATTTGCATCTTTCTTTAAACCAATATGAATTCTAACAGCATTTTCTCTATCAGATTCATCACGAAGTTCAGATATTCCTTCAATTCTTTTCTCTTTAACAAGGTCTGCTATATTTTCAATTAATTTAGCTTTATTTACTTGGTATGGAAGTGATGTTACAAGTATTTTTTGTCTACCATTACTCATCTCTTCTATTTCAGCTTCAGCTCTCATTGTAAGCTTACCTCTACCTGTTGTGTAAGCTTGTTTTATAGCCTCTCTTCCTAGAATTAAACCTCCTGTAGGGAAATCTGGACCTTTTATAATTTGCATTAATTGTTCATCAGTTACATTATCATCATCAATAATTTTTATTATTCCATTTATTACTTCTGTTAAATTATGTGGTGGTATATTTGTTGCCATACCTACGGCAATACCAGATGAACCATTAACAAGTAATGTTGGTATTCTTGATGGTAATACTGTTGGTTCTTGTAATCTATCATCAAAGTTTGGCATGAAATCTACAGTATTTTTTTCAATATCAGATAACATAAGTTCTGATATTTTTGACATTCTAGCTTCAGTGTAACGATAAGCAGCCGCTGGGTCACCATCGATTGAACCAAAGTTACCATGTCCATCTACTAATGGATATCTTAGTGAGAATGTTTGAGCCATTCTTACCATTGCATCATAAACAGAAGCATCTCCATGTGGATGATATCTACCTAAAACATCTCCAACTGTTGTTGCAGATTTTCTGTATGGCTTGTCTGATGTTAATCCATCTTCAAACATTGTATATAAAATTCTTCTATGAACCGGCTTTAATCCATCTCTTACATCAGGTAAAGCTCTAGAAACAATAACACTCATTGCATACGCCATGTACGCATCTTTCATTTCTTTTTCGACATCTTTTTCTATAATTTTACCATTTCTATCTTCTGGTTCTTGTATATCCTTGCCTGCCATTTTTTTACCTCTTTTCGTATCATTTTTCACATTTGTATTATACTAAACCTAACATATTTTTGCAAGTAAAAAAGCCTATTTTTCTTAGATTTATAACAACTTTGCAAGTTCTAATTCTTCATCACTTAAATCAAAATTTTTTCCATTATTTTTTATTAACTGATGCAGATTTTTTATATTTTTTGCACTATTTATTGTATTTTCCATTGGTGCTACGACTTTTAATCTTGCATTAATTTTTTCATACTCTCTTTGCATTCCATCAAAATCTTTTGAATTAAAATACTCTTTCCAATTATTTATATATTTATTTAAATATTCTATGTTATTTACTTGATTTTCAAACTCGCTTTCAATATTTTTAGTTACATTACTAAGTAACACATTAGTGCCTTTTGTTATTGTGTTTCCAATATTATAATTCAATTTTCCAGAACTAACAAATTTATTTACAGATTTCCCTACTAATTTTTCAACAGTATCTATTATTCCTCCTGTTTTTACTGCAGTTTGCATTTGGTTTACATTTTCAAATTTTCCTGTAATTATTCCTAATGTACTTTTTCCTAAATTAATTGCAGAATCAACAGCAGTTTTCAAACCATCTTTTATTCCATTACTAATTATACTATCTTTTATTTGTATTACCTCGTCTTCAATTAAATCTGGTAATAAATATCTAAGTCCAATATTTAATCCAGTATTTATTGCTTTGCCAATATTAGTTTCTAAAAAATTATTTTGCTTTTTTTCAATATCTATATTATTTTCTAAATTATTATTTAAGCTATTTTCAATTTCCATCACCTTTGTTTTCTCCTTCTACTATCAAATTTTTATTTATAATTTCATCTTCATAATCAAACTTTTCTACTCTTGCCATTAAATGTTCTTCTCCTACGAACATAAGCATTTCTCCTCTTTTTAACATTTTTATGTCAACTTCTTCTTTGTCAGATATATTGCTGTATTTTTTTAGCACCTTTATATTTTCTTCTTCCAAAGCAAAGAAATTTTTGATACTTGAGTTGTTTAAAATACTTTTTCCAAAGTTACCACTATCAAGACTAAATAAATCAGATATATCTTGTGTTATTGCAACAGCACTTCCTCCATATTTTCTTATTGTTTTAAATATTTTATATACAAAACTTGCTACTTCTTTATTTGAAGTTACTCCAATTAATCTCCAAATTTCGTCTATATATATTGATTTTTTTATTGTTCTATCTCTTTTTATATAGTCCCAAAATATTTCCATGAAAATGTACATTGCATATTTTAAATTTTCTTCTCCTAAGTCATATATATCTGCAACTATTAATTTATTTTTTATTTTAATATTTGTATATTTATTAAAAAAATTTAATGAACCCTTTACAAAAGGAATTAATTTTATTTGGAATTTTTTTGTATTTATATCTTTTGAAAATTCAAAAAATAAATCTTCTAATAACGGCATATCTTTTGATTCTTTAAATTCATTATTATTTTTTAATAAAGATTTATCATCAAAATTAATTCCTTTCTTTTCATATATATTAATTATTTTTTCTTCGATAATTCCTTTTTCTTCTTCATTAAGTTCTCCAAAAATTAAATTGAAAAAACCGATTAATTTTATTATTTTATTTGATAAATATCCTTTTTCTCCATCCTCTAATGACTCTTTTCTTATATCAAATATGTTAACATAAGTGTCAGATGATGGTCCCATCTTAACCAGTGTACCACCTAGATTTTCGCACAGTTTGGAGTATTCTCTTTCTGGATCTATAATGTACTGTTCTACTCCCATTAATGAATATCTTAATATATTTAATTTTGTATAATAAGATTTACCAGCACCACTTGTTCCAAATATACACATGTTTGCATTTTTATATTTTTCTTCGTTATATTTATCAATAAATATTAATGAATTATTGTAAATATTTTTTCCAATAAAAATTCCAGACATATCAGAAATAGAATTTGTTATAAAAGGATATGTAGAAATTAATCCACTTGTTAAAATATTTTTTCTTGTTGCATTTTTTATTTCTTTTTGATTAATAAAAAATGGCATTGTTGAAAAATAAATTTGCTCTTCTCTAAAATATCCTTTTCTACTTTTTATTCCATTATAACCTAGTATGCTTTGAATTTTATTTATGTTACCTTCTAACTCTTTGATATTATCTGCAAAAGTGTTTACATAAATATATAGATAATAAAAGTCCTCATCCTCAAGTTGCATTTGTCTTCTAATATACTTTGCATCATCATACGTAAATGCCATAATGTCAATATCTTGCCTGTTTTTGTTTTTTGCATTAAGGTCTGCTGATACATTGCCAATATTGTATGTTAATTCTCTAATTATCTTCTCTGGATTTTGTTTTTCTATAAACATTGATATGTTTATGTTAACATTAGAATTAATCAAGTTTTTAAGAATTAAATCATTTTGTTCTCTATAATAGTCAATAATTAAAAGTCCAGCTGAATATTTATCGTCAATTTCTACAAATTTTGGATTTTTAAAATTAATATAACTTGGAATTATTTCATAATTTTTTAATTTATTTATTTTATTTTTCTCCTTTTTTTTTTTTAATTTAATTATTTATTTTTTATTTAAAATAAATTGATTTTTTTATTATTTTTATAATTTCATTTTCTTCTGTTATTTCAAAAATATTATTTCCACATCTAGATAAAAAATCTTTTATCTTTAAAAATTTATTATTTAATTGTTCAATAATTATTTCTTCATTATTTTTTTCTTTTTTTTGAGCAATAATTATAAAAAATTCTTTTTCTTCGGACTGGCTCATTTGGTTCATTTTTTGTATGTTTTCTATATATTTATTTGCTATGTTTTTTATATTTTTTTCGTATTGGGAATTTTCTTTTATTTTTAATATGTGCTCATCTAAATTTTTTCTTGAGCTTTGAATTAATATTTGAAAATCAAAATTGCAATTTTTTAAAAATAATTTATATGAATTTAATATTGCTTCTTTTTCGAGTTGTGATTTTAAATTATAATTTATTGGAATTATTTTTATTATTTTAATTAAATTATTATTTTTTAATTTTATAATTCCATTATTATAAATTTCTTCTATAGGTAATAATTTTTGAATTGAATTATAAATATAAATAACCTCCTTTTCGTATTAATTATTTTATTTGTTTTTATTCCTTTTGTCAATCAAATTCGTATACAAAATTAGTGCATATTTCGACAAAAAATTTTTTTAATTTTTCTGTATATTATTTTTAATTTTGAACATAATACTACTACAAGGTTGATATTAGTTAAACAAAGAGATATCGTAGGTTGAAAACAGTTTACTATATTTCGAGCAAAGATGGTTGCAGGCTTAATATTTTAGGTTTGCAACTGCCGGCGACATGAGCATATCGTTCGTTTGCAGGCTATATTTTCTTTCGTATATGGTCAAAGGATGTATTATATGTTCTATGTTATGAGTATATTTTTATTTTGTAGTGGTTGTTATTAGTCCCTTGGTTTTGGATGAATATGGCTGTTATAGGTAATTTTATATTCTAGCGACTGATTTTTATATTTGTTCTTGCGGTTTGCTTATATAGTAATATATATCAGATTGCAATGATAGGTATATTAGTTTTAGCTAAGATTAATATCAGCTTTATGATAATAACCTGTAAGAAATATCTTACAGGTTATTAATACTTTTATATATCTAAATTTGTTACATATTTTGCATTTGCTTTTATGAATTCTCTTCTTGGTTCGATTTCATCACCCATTAATAATGTAAATATTTGATCTGCTTTTATTGCATCATCCATTGTTACTTTTACCATTATTCTAGTTTGAGGATTCATTGTTGTTTCCCATAATTGTTCTGGGTTCATTTCTCCTAGACCTTTGTATCTTTGAAGTCCTAAACTTTCTCTTGCAATACCTTTTTCTTCTAGCTCTTTATATGCTTTTGCTAAATCTTCATCAGTATAGCAATAAATGTCTTGCATTCCTTTTTTAGATAATTTATATAGTGGTGGTTGTGCTAAATAAACATTTCCATTTTCTATAAGTGGTCTCATATATCTAAAGAAGAATGTTAAAAGTAATGTTCTAATGTGTGCACCATCAACATCGGCATCGGCCATTATAATTACTTTTCCATATCTAATTTTGTTTATATCAAAATCAGGTCCAATTCCAGCTCCAACAGCTAAAATTACTGGATTTAATTTATCATTTCCATAAATTTTATCAGCACGAGCTTTTTCTACATTCAACATTTTTCCCCAAAGTGGAAGAATTGCTTGATATCTTCTATCTCTTCCTTGCTTTGCAGAACCACCTGCAGAATCTCCCTCGACTATATATACTTCGCATTGTGAAGCATCCTTTTCACTACAATCCGCAAGCTTTCCAGGAAGAGTTGTACTTTCCAAAGAGTTCTTTCTTCTAACAAGTTCTCTTGCTTTTCTTGCAGCTTCTCTTGCTCTTGATGCACTAATACATTTATCAAGTATAGCTTTTGCAATTTGAGGATTTTCCTCTAAGAATGGAGCTAAAGCATCAATTACCATAGATTGAACTATAAATGTAACATTACTGTTTCCAAGTTTAGTTTTTGTTTGCCCTTCAAATTGAGGTTCTTTTACCTTTACAGAAATTACTGCAGTTAAGCCTTCTCTAATATCTTCTCCTAATAAATTACTATCTTTATCTTTTAATATTTTATGATTTCTTGCATAGTCATTAAATACTTTTGTAAGACCTCTTTTGAAACCTTCTAAATGAGTTCCACCTTCAATAGTATTAATATTGTTAACAAAAGTATAAATATTTTCAGAATAAGCTGTTGTATATTGAAGTGCTATTTCAACAGGAACTTCCCCATCTTTTTCAACATAAATTGGCTTTGGATGAATTTTTTCTTTTCCATTATCTAAGAATTCTACAAAAGAACTTAATCCACCTTCAAAACAAAATTCTGATTTTTTTAAATTTTCATCATCTCTTTGATCTTCAATTGTTATATGTAGACCTTTATTTAAGAATGCAATTTCTCTGAATCTTTCTTCTAATGTTGCAAAATCATATTCTAGAGTTTCAAAAATTGTGTCATCTGCTAAAAATCTTACTTTTGTTCCAGTCTTTTTTGAATTTCCTGTTTTCTTTAGACTTTCAGTAGTTTTTCCTCTTTGGAATTTCATTTCATAAACTCCACCATCTCTTTGAATGAATACTTCACACCATTCAGATAAAGCATTTACAACAGATGCACCAACACCGTGAAGACCTCCAGATACCTTGTATCCGCTATCTCCACCAAATTTTCCACCAGCATGTAAAACTGTATAAACAGTTTCTGCTGCAGATATTTTTGTTTTTGGATGTATATCAACAGGAATTCCTCTTCCGTCATCTTCTACTGATATTATGTTTCCTTTTTCTATTATAATATGAATATGAGTGCAGTAACCAGCTAATGCTTCGTCAACGCAGTTATCTACAATTTCATATACTAAATGATGTAATCCTCTAATTGAAACACTTCCTATATACATACCAGGTCTTTTTCTTACAGCTTCTAATCCTTCTAGAACTTGGATTTGCTCTGCATTATACTCATGTTCAAATTTTTCCATTAAGTTTAAACTTCCTTTCGTTTTATTTTATAACTTTTCCTTCTTTTACTTTGTATATATTTCCTAAAAAGTTATTTTCCATTTCATCTGTACAAGTTATTATAACTTGAGTATCCCCAATATTACTTAATAAATTTTTTCTTCTCTTACTATCAAGTTCAGACATAAAATCATCTAATAGCAATATTGGACTTTCCCCAGTTTCTTCTTTTATAATTTCTAATTCACTCATTTTTAATGATAACACAGCAGTTCTATGTTGGCCTTGCGAACCATAAACATTTACTAAATCATTATCAATATAAATGTTAAAATCATCTCTATGAGCACCTTTTGTAGTGTATCCTTTAATTATATCTAGCTTTCTTCTTTGTTTTATAAGCTCTAATAATTTTTTCTCATCACTACTTTCGGTAATATATTCAATTTTTATTTCTTCTTTATTTTCTGTAATATTTTTATGAATATCTTTTATTTTTTCAGAAATTTTATTAATAAACTCTGTTCTATATAAACAAATTTTATATGATAAACTTGCTAATTTTTCATCCCATATATCTAGTAATTCATAGTTTATTTTAGTTTTGTCATCTAAATCTCTTATTTGTTTTAGATAATTATTTCTTTGTTCCATTACTTTTGTATATGTATTTAATATATTAACATAGTTTGGTCTAATTTGTCCAATCATCATGTTCAAAAATTTTCTTCTTTGGTCAGGTCCATTTTTTAAAATGTTTATATCATCTGGTGTAAATAGCACTATATTAACTTTTCCCAGTAACTCACTTAATTTTTTTACTTTTACACCATTTACAAAAATAGTTTTTTTATTAGATATTTGAACTTTTATATTTCCATCTCTATCTTTATTTTGATAGTTTAAAACTATATTTGTAAATTCTTCATTATGTTTTATAGTTTCTTTTTCTTTGCTTGTCCTAAAAGATTTTCCTATAGAGCACATAAATATTGCCTCTATAATGTTGGTTTTTCCTTGAGCATTATCCCCATAAAAAACATTAACATTTTCACTAAAATCTATTTTTTGACTTTCGTAATTTCTGAAATTTTGCATTTCTAAACTAGTTATCCACATTCTGTGCCCCAATTGTGGAAAAGTGTTCCGCAATTTTTTCATTATTTTTTTATCACGGTCATAATCCACATTTTGTGCTCAAACTGTGGATTACTCTTCTCCATTTTTAATCTTTTAATTTTATAGGTAATATCATATATGTATAATCTCCATCTTCTTCAACAGGTCTTATTATACATGGTGATATACTTGAACCGAAGTCAACAAAAACTTCTTCATCATCAATGTTTCTTAAAACATCTAAGAAATATTTAGGGTTAAATCCAACTTCAAGATTTTTTCCTTCAGTATTTACCATTATTTCTTCTTTTGCATCACCAGTTTGGTTTGTACAAGAAATTGTTACTTTTCCAACATCTATTGAAACTTTAACAGGATATTTCTTTTCTTTTTCAATACTTGATGCAGAAATTAAACTAATTCTTTCAAAGCAATCTTGAAGAATATTTCTATTTACTCTTATTCTTGTTTCCCAATTTTCAGGAATAACACTTGAATAATTTAAGAATTCTCCATCTAATAATCTTGTTACTATTTTACAATTTTCCATTTCAAATAAAACTTGATTTTTAGCAACACCGATTTTTACATTATCAAAAGAATCAACTAATATTTTATTCATTTCATTTAATGTTCTTCCTGGTATTACAGCTGAAAAATTATTTACTTTGTTTTGTAAAAATTTGCTCTTCCAAGCAAGTCTAAATCCATCAACTGCTACTACATTTAATTTATTATTTGCTATTTCAAACAAACATCCTGTAAATATTGGTCTATTTTCTTCAGTACTTACAGCAAATATTGTTTTTCTAATCATATCTTTTAATGCTGATTGTTCAATTTCTATTGAATTTTCTACACTTATTTTTGGAAGTTCAGGAAATTCATCAGGATTCATTGTTGCAAGTTTATATAAAGAACCTTCACATTCTATAACAAGTAAATTTTTATCATTTACAGTTATACTAATTTCTGTATCAGGTAATCTTCTAATAATTTCAGTAAACATTATAGCATTTACTACAGTAGCTCCTTGTTCTTCTACTTTACAATCATTAATGACATATTCTATACCTATTTCTAAGTCGTATGTTGTTAATTTTATTTCATTATCATTAGTTTGTATTAAAATTCCTTCTAGTATAGGCATTGTTGTTCTAACAGCAACAGCTTTAGTTACGGAATTTAATGCTTTAAGGATTTTATCCTTTTCACAAAGTAGTTTCATTTTTGTCTTCGTCTCCTTTATTATATAATATAAATATATTTAGTAGTAGTAGTAGTAGGTGCTGTGGATTGTGTGGAAAACTAGGTCAAGCCCATACAGCCCTAAGCAAAGCGATGTGGATAACTCTGTGGAAAATTCGAGAAGTTATCCACAGGAAAAATGTTTGGTTGTGGATAACTGAGTTTTCCACATTTTATCCACACGTTTTCCACATACCCCCTGTGGAAAACTTTACAGCTTTTCCGTAAGAGGAGTTCTGCAACTTTCTACAAAACATTATTTTTACAAACAATTATTTCAAATTTTGTCGATTTTTGGCTAAATATCAATTATTTGTCGTTTAAGATTAAGTTTTTCACACTTTCCACAATTAGTTTTGTGTTTGAGTTTTCTTTCATGTCTTGTTCAACTTTATTACATGCATGCATTACTGTGGTATGATCTCTTTTTCCAAAAGCTCGTCCTATCTGCGGTAGAGACATATTTGCTACATTTCTACACATGTACATAGCAATTTGCCTTGGAAAAGTTATATCATTTGATCTTTTTGATCCTTTTAAATCTTTAGCATTAACATTAAAATATTTTGCAACAACATCTTGAATGAATTCTGCTGAAATTACTTTTTCTTGTGCTGCAACAATATCATTAATTGCTTTTTCTGCCATTTCCATAGTAATTGGTGTTTTTACTAAAGATGCTTTTGCTGTTAATTTGTTTAAAGCACCTTCTAGTTCTCTTATGTTTGAGTCTATTCTAGTTGCTATTGTAGAAAGAATTTCATCATCTACAATAATGTTGTCTAGTTGAGCCTTTTTTCTAAGTATTGCAAGACGAGTTTCATAATCTGGATTAGAAATATCTGCAATTATTCCCCATTCAAATCTTGATTTTAATCTATCTTCTAATAGTGGGATATCTTTTGGTGGCTTATCACTAGATAGAATAACTTGTTTTCCACTTTCATATAAAGTATTAAATGTGTGGAAAAATTCTTCTTGAACTCTATCTTTTCCTGCTATAAATTGAATATCGTCTATTAATAAGACATCAATACTTCTGTATTTATTTCTAAATTGATCACCAGTATTATCTTTTATAGCATTAATAAGCTCATTTGTGAATGCTTCAGATGTTATATATAAAATTCTAGAATTTCTGTTATTTTTTAGAATTTCATTACCTATAGCATGCATCAAGTGAGTTTTTCCAAGACCAACTCCTCCATATATAAAAAGTGGATTATAAGATGCTGCAGGAGCTTCGGCGACAGCTAAAGCAGCAGCATGAGCAAATCTATTATTATTTCCAACTACAAATGATGCAAAAGTATATTTTGGATTTAAATTTGCAGAGGCATAATTAATAGGAGCTTCAATTTTTATTGGTCCGTTAGAATCTCCATTTTCTGCAGCAGCATTTAATTCTTCTCTAGAATAAATTGTTACTACACATTCTTTGTTTGTTAAATAATTAAAAGTATTTGTTAATAAACTAAAATATTTAGACATTAAAAAATCCTTTGTAAAATTATTAGTAACAAGCAAATTGATTTTTTCGTTATCAACACTTTGAATCTCTATTCCTTTAATCCAGGTTTCATATGAAATTGTTGTGACTTCTTCTTTTAAAAGTTCTTTTGCTTTGGTTAATAATTCGTTCATTTCATTCTGCATTGTGTACATCCTTCCAAATCTTTAGAAAAAAACAAGAATATAAATTTTATTCACATAGTTATCCACATAGTTATCCACAGTTTGTGGATAACTTTCAAACTATTGTTATCATTAGTTTTTCCGTATATAAATAAGCAAAAAAACATAAAAGTTTTTACCGTACTTATGATTTTTGTATATAATATCAAAATGCCCATCCGAAGTCAATATAAAACAAAAGAAAAATAAATATTTTTAAATTTTAGTAAAACTATTGACATAAAGGCAAAAGTAGGTATATAATAACAAATACTTATGAAAGAAATAATGAAGTAGTATATTATATACAAATAGGAGGTGCTAACTGTGAAAAGAACATATCAACCTAAAAAAATACAAAGAAAAAGAGAACATGGTTTTATGAAAAGAATGAGTACTAGAGCTGGACAAAATGTAATAAAAGCTAGACGTGCAAAAGGCAGAAAAAAACTTAGTGCGTAAGTACTTGAAGGAAGCCGCTAAATGCATTTAGTGGTCTT
Source organism: uncultured Clostridia bacterium (assembly GCA_934167095.1). Lineage (GTDB taxonomy): Bacteria > Bacillota > Clostridia > TANB77 > CAG-508 > CAG-245. Next base: position 19,315 of record CAKPKE010000008.1, on the reverse strand, counting down.
TTTTATTACATGAATTAATATTTTTTAGAAAAAGAGTAAAATATGAGAAAAATCGATACACTCAAAAAAAATTATGAATTTAATAATGTATTAAAGAGTGGAAAATACTATGTAAAAAAACACATCATAGTATATATAAAACCAAATAAAAAACAGAAAAATGTTATTGGAATTGCAATAAATACACATTTATGCGGAGCTGTTGGTAGAAATAGATTAAAAAGACTAGTAAGGGAAAGCTATTATTCTGTAAAAGATGAATTAGCAAATGGTAATGACATTGTAATATTATGGAATAAGAAAACTCCTATAGATTATGATTGCTTTCATGAAATACAAAAAGAAATAATTGATGCTTTTAAAGAAGCTAAATTATTGGATAAGTAGTATATGAAGAAGTTGATAATTTTTTTAATTGAAAAATACCAAAAAGTAATATCTCCAATAATATCAAGGCATGGAGTAAACTGCAAATATTATCCAACATGTTCTGAATATACAAAGCAAGCTGTTGAAAAATATGGCTTTTTTGTAGGAATGTGTAAGGGGATAGTAAGAGTCCTAAGGTGTAATCCTTTTTCAAAAGGAGGATATGACCCATTAAAATGAAATGGAGGTACAGCTTATGGGAGCTATATCAAGTTTGTTTGGATATGTTTTAAATTTTTTATATAATTTGGTAAATAACTACGGAATAGCCATTATATTATTTACTATTTTACTTAGATTAATCTTGTTACCAATCACAATTCTTCAACAAAAATCAATGAAGAAGAATGAAAAAATGCAAGAAAAAATGCGTGAAATACAAACTAAATATAAAAACGATCCAGAAAGATTAAATCAAGCAACAATTGATTTATATAAAACAGAAAAAATGAATCCTTTTAGTGGATGTTTAATTTCAATTTTACAAATACTAATAATATTATCAGTATTTTGGGTAGTAAGTATGCCACTTACATATATGAAAGGCTTAAATAAGGTTGCGTATGATGAAAGTGCAGAAGACTCAAAGCAAACTGTTGTAGAATATTACAGTAATAAATTAAAAGAAGAAAATGAAAATAAAAAAGCAAGTTATACAGAAATTGCAATAATTGATAAATATGGTGCGGAAGATGAAAGAGTTTCACTAAATATGAATTTCCTAGGACTTGATTTAAGTAAAGTTCCAAGTCAAAACTTTAGTGATCCAAAAGTCTACATTTTACCAATTTTATATGTAATAACATCAGTTTTATCAATTAAAATAACAAATAACATGCAAGGAAAAAAGAAAACTGTAGAAGTTTTAGATAAAAACGAAAATCCTGAAGAACAATCTATGGAATCAATGGAACAAATGACTAAGTCAATGAATTATATGGTTCCAATAATGTCTATATCAATAGCATTTATTGCTCCATTAGGACTTGCATTATACTGGTTTGTTAGTAATTTATTAATGATATTAGAAAGAGTAATTACTGATAAGTTCTTTAACAAAGAAAAGGAGATTGATGAAAATGTCTAACAGTATTATATCAGAAGGAAAGACTACGCAAGAGGCAATTGAGAAAGGACTAAAAAAATTAGGAGTTTCAAAAAATCAAGCTGAAATAAAAATATTAGAAGAAAAGAAAAAAAGTTTTTTTAGTATTTTAGATCCTCATGTTGTAAAAGTTGAAATAACAGTAAAAGAAGAAATAAACACAAAAAAAGAAATAAAAGAAGTTGTTGAGAAAAAAGTTGATGAAAATCAATTAGAAAAAGCAAAACAAAACGTAAATAATTTCTTAAAAGATTTCTTGAAATCAATTTCTGAAAACATTGAATACAAAATAACTACGGAAAACGATGCTATAAATGTTGTAATAAGTGGAAATGATTCAACTATATTAATAGGATATAGAGGAGAAGCATTAAATGCAATGCAAGTAATATTAACAAATATTGCAAGTAAGGAAATTGAAGAAAAAGTAAAAGTTATTTTGGATATAGCAAATTATAAAGATGCTAGAAAGAAAACTTTAGAAGATTTAGCTGTAAAGCTAGAAAAAACTGTAATTAAAACAGGAAAACAAGTAACATTAGAGCCAATGACATCTTACGAAAGAAAAATAATACATACTAAATTACAAGATAGTGAAAAGGTTCGTACATATAGTATTGGCGAAGGTGATAAAAGAAGAGTTGTAATTGCAAAAAAATAAAATTTAATATAAAATCAGAAGTCAAAGTTCCGATTTATAGTTAGTTCTATAATCGTACTTTGACTTTTTTTTAAGAAAGGAAGAATATATGAGTACAATAGCTGCAATTTCTACGGCACCAGGGGCTGCTGGAATTGGAATAATAAGAATGAGTGGGGAAGATTGTTTTAATGTTTTAAAGAAAATATTCGTTCCTAAAAATGATAGCGAAATAAAAGGTTATAGTATAAAATATGGAAATATTGTAAATAGCAAAACTCATGAAATTATTGATGAAGTTTTGGTTTCATATTTTGTTGCACCAAAGAGTTATACTAAAGAAAATATGTGTGAAATAAATTCACATGGAGGAATAATTGTTGAAAAATTAATACTAGAAGAATGTATAAAAAATGGTGCAACACTTGCGGAACCAGGAGAATTTACAAAAAGAGCTTTCTTAAATGGAAGAATAGATTTATCTCAAGCTGAAGCTATTATTGATATAATAAATTCAAAAACAGAGAAAGAAATGGAAGTTGCACAAAGACATTTGGATGGAAAATTATCTGAAAAAATAAAAGAAATACAAAAATTGCTATTAGATGTTATGGCAGATATAGAAGCTTCTATAGATTATCCTGAATATGACATTGAAGAAACAACAAATAAAAAATTAAATGATGTATTAGAAATAACAAAAAATAAATTAGAAAAATTAGAGCAAAGTTTTTCAATAGGAAAAATATTAAAAGAAGGAATAAAAACAACTATTATAGGAAAGCCAAATGTAGGAAAATCTTCTTTATTAAATATGATACTAGGTGAGGACAGAGCAATTGTTAGTAATATAGAAGGAACAACAAGAGATACTATTGAAGAGTATATAAATATAAAAGGTGTACCATTAAAAATAATAGATACAGCAGGAATAAGAAATACTAACGACGAGATTGAGCAAATAGGCGTAAAAAAGAGTAAAAAGGTAATAGATGATGCTGATTTAATAATTACGGTATTTGACGATTCTCGTGAGTTTGACGATGAAGATAAAGAAATTGTAAATTTGATTGAAAATAAAAATGCAATTATTATTATAAATAAAACAGATTTGAAAAAAGGTCTAATAAAAAATAATGAAATAATAAAAAATCTAAAAAATACAAAAATTGATTTTTCTACAATAAATGAAAATGGATATGATGAATTACAAAATGAAATATTAAAAATGTTTAATGCTGAAGAAATTAAAATTGATGATAGTGAAATTGTAACAAGTCAAAGACAAAAAGAAAATATCATGAAAGCGTCAGAATCAGTAAATAAGGCTCAAAAATCTTTAGACGATAAAATGCCTTTGGACATAACTGCAATTTGTTTAAAAGACATCCTGGAGAATTTAGCAAATATAACAGGAGAAAATGTATCAGAGGATATTATAAATGAGATTTTTAAGAAATTTTGCTTGGGAAAATAAAAAATTGGTACCAAAAATGTTGTTATGTAAATACAAAAGTTTAAAAATTAACTAGATAATTTAAATTAAACAAATAATTTAACAAATAAATATGAAAAAACGAATAATAAGATAACATAATGTGAAAACATTTTTGAAAATAACTGAAAAACAATATACTAAAAATAAAATGGCGAAAACATTGAAAATACTAAGAAAAATAGATACTGAGCAAAACAATAGTTTGTACAATAAAAATCGATGTTTCCGCCATAACGAATAAAATGTTTCCACAAATAGAATTTAAAAATGTTATTTAGTAAAAAAATTAATCTTTTATAAAATGAAATTTATTTTTAAAAAATTTAGTAAAGTAAGGAGTAAAATATGAAATACGATGCAGGAGAATATGATGTTGCTGTTATTGGAGCAGGACATGCAGGATGTGAAGCTGCACTAGCATGTAGCAGAATGGGATTGAAAACTTTAATATTTTCAATAAGCTTGGAAGCTGTGGCAAATATGCCATGCAATCCACACATAGGAGGAAGTTCAAAAGGTCATTTAGTAAGAGAAATAGATTGCTTAGGTGGAGAAATGGGAAGAAATATTGATAAAACATATCTTCAAATGAGAATGCTTAATACTTCAAAAGGACCAGCTGTTTATTCATTAAGAGCACAAGCTGATAGAAAAAAATATCAAATGGAAATGAAACACACATTAGAAAAACAAGAAAATTTATACTTAAAACAAGGTGAAATAGTAAATATTGGAGTAGAAGATGGAAAAGTAACTTCAGTAGAAACAAATATTGGGGCTGTTTATAAATTAAAAGCTGTAATTTTATGTACAGGAACATATTTAAAAGGAAAAATATTTATAGGCGAAACTTCTTATGAAGGTGGCCCTGATGGTGTTGCTGCTGCAAATAAGCTATCTGAGGTGCTAAAAGGCTTAAATATTGATTTAGTAAGATTCAAAACAGGAACTCCTGCAAGAATAAATAGAAGGACTATTGATTTTTCAAAAATGGAAATTCAAGAAGGAGATAAAGATATTGAAGCTTTTTCATTTGAGGACAAAATAGATCCAAATAAAAAGCAATTACCATGTTATTTAACATATACAAATGCAAAGACACATGAAATAATTAGAAAAAATCTATATAGATCACCTTTATATGCAGGTGAAATTAAAGGAACTGGACCAAGATACTGTCCTTCAATAGAAGATAAAGTAGTAAGATTTGCAGATAAAGAAAGACATCAAGTTTTTGTAGAACCTCTAGGAGAAGATACAGAAGAAATGTATATTCAAGGAATGAGTTCATCTCTTCCAGAAGATGTGCAAATAGCTATGTATAGAACTCTTCCAGGCTTAGAAAATGCTGAATTTACAAGACCTGCCTATGCAATAGAATATGATTGTATAAATCCATCTAAATTAAAGCGTTCACTTGAATATAAGGATATTTCTGGAATGTTTTTTGCAGGACAAATTAATGGAACATCAGGCTACGAAGAGGCTGCAAGCCAAGGAATTGTAGCTGGAATAAATGCTGCAAGAAAAATAAAAGGAAAAGAACCATTAGTATTAGATAGATCACAAGCTTATATTGGAGTTTTAATTGATGATATTGTAACAAAAGGTACAAATGAACCTTACAGAATGATGACTTCAAGAGCTGAATACAGGCTACTTTTAAGACAAGACAATGCAGATTTAAGATTATTAGAGATAGGACATGAAAATGGACTTATTTCAGACGAAAGATATGAAAGATTTTTATTAAAAAAAGAACATATTTTTAATGAAATAGAAAGATTAAAGAAAAAAACAGCAAAACCAAGTAAAGAAGTTAATGAAATGCTAAAAAAATGCAACTCATCTGAGATAAATGCTGGTGTTAAAATGGCTGATTTACTAAAAAGAACAGAACTAAAATATAAAAATATTCGTGAAATTGATGACGAATCACCAGTTTTATCAAGAGAAGAAGAAAATGAAGTTGAAATTCAAGTAAAATATGAAGGATATTTAAAATTAGAAGAACAACAAGTAGAAAAATTCAAAAAATTAGAAGAAAAGAAGCTAAGTGAAGATATTGATTACTCACAAATTTTAGGATTAAGACTAGAAGCAAGACAAAAATTAAACAAAATAAAACCAGAGTCTGTAGGCCAAGCTTCAAGAATATCAGGCGTTTCACCAGCTGATATATCAGTGCTATTAATATATTTAGAGCAAAATAAGAATAATAAATAAAAGGAGAAGAAATGAATTTAGAAGATTTTAAAAAAGAATTTCAAAATCAAAGTAAATACATAAATTATGAATTAAATGATGAAAAAATAGAAAAAATTTATAATTATATGAATAAAATGATAGAATGGAATGAAAAAATAAACCTAACTGCAATAACAGAACCTACAGAAATGATTGAAAAGCATTTTATAGATTCACTAACTGCACTAAAATATATTAAAGACGATTTTAGTGTAATTGATGTTGGTACAGGAGCAGGCCTACCAGGAATTCCTCTTGCAATATGTAGCAATGCAAAATTTACATTATTAGACTCATTAAATAAAAGAATTAATTTCCTAAAAGAAGTAAAAGAGGATATAGGACTAAATAATGTAGAATTAGAACATGGTAGAGCTGAAGATTTTGCAAAAGTAAAAGAAAACAGGGAAAGCTTTGATATAGCTATATCTAGAGCTGTTGCACCAATGAATGTGCTTGTTGAATATTTACTTCCTTTTGTTAAGGTTGGTGGAAAAGTTATTTGTATGAAAGGACCAAAGGGTGTAGAAGAGCTAAATCAAATAAATAAAGGAATTGAAATACTAGGTGGGAAGATTGAGAAAATAGAAGAAATAAAAATTGGAAAAGAAGATTTAGAAAGAAAAATAATTATAATAAATAAAATAAAAAATACACCTAGCAAATATCCTAGAAAGGCTGGTATGCCTGCAAAAGAGCCTCTTAAGTAAAAAATAAAATAATAAAAATGTTATTGACATATTTATAATATTCGTATATTATAAGTATGTCAAATTTTATATGATAGAAAATTTAATTTGTAAATTTTTATGCTATAACAAAATTAAAGGTTTGTTATAGTAAATTATGAAATTATGTAAACATAAACAAGAGAGAATGGAGGAATTAATTTGGGAAAAATAATTTCAGTAGCAAACCAAAAAGGTGGAGTTGGAAAGACTACAACAGCAATAACTTTGAGCTCTATACTTGCCAAAAAAGGAAAAAAAGTTTTACTTATGGATGCTGACCCACAAGGAAATGCTACTAGTGGACTAGGAATAGAAAAAGAACAACAATTTTCAATTTATGATGTATTAATAGAAGATATAGAGGTTGAAAACACGCTTCAATCAACACAAGTAAAGAACTTAGATCTTTGCCCATCTAATATTAACCTAGCTGGAGCAGAGGTACAGCTTGTAGGACTAGAAAATAGAGAGTTTAGATTAAAAAATAAACTAGAAAATATAAAGGACAAGTATGATTATATTATAATTGATTGTCCACCATCATTGGGACTTGTAACATTAAATGCATTTACTGCATCTAATAGTGTATTAATTCCAATTCAATGTGAATACTATGCATTAGAAGGATTAGGACAACTATTAAATACTATAGAATTAGTAAGATCTCACATGAATAAAGAGTTAAAAGTTGAGGGAGCTTTACTTACTATGTATGATGCTAGAACAAATCTATCAAATCAAGTAGTAAATGAGGTAAAAAAGTACTTTGGAGACAAAGTTTATAAAAATGTTATACCAAGAAATGTAAGATTAAGCGAGGCTCCAAGCTATGGCATGCCTATTAGCTTATATGACCCAAGGTCAAAAGGTTCAAAAGCTTATGAAAAGTTTGCAAAAGAGTTTATAAAAGCAAATGATGAAGAAATAAAACTTGCAAAACATATGAAATAGGGGGAAAGATAAATGGTTAAGAAAACTGGTTTAGGAAAAGGTTTAGATGCTTTATTTAGTGATAATTTAAAGACTGAAGAAGCTCCAAAAGAACCTGTAAAGGAAATAAATGGAGAAATAGTACAACAAATAAAAATAACTGAAATAGAACCAAATAGAAATCAACCTAGAAAGAAATTTGATGAAGATAAAATAGAAGAACTTGCAGAATCTATAAAAAATTATGGAGTAATACAACCAATTATTGTAACTCCAAAAGATGGATACTATCAAATAATTGCAGGAGAAAGAAGATGGAGAGCATCTAAAAAAGCAGGTCTTGCAGAAATGCCTTGTTTAGTAAGAACAAAGACAGAACAAGAAAATAGAGAAATTGCCTTAATAGAAAACATGCAAAGAGAAAATCTTAATGTAATTGAAAGAGCAAGAGGATTAAAACAATTATTAGATGACTATGGAATGACTCAACAACAATTAGCAGATAGACTTGGTGTAAGTAGAAGTGGAATAACAAATCATATAAGAATATTAAACTTAGACCCAAGAGTTATAGACTTAGTATTAGAGCATAACTTTAGTGAAAGACAATGTAGAGCTTTAATGAGAGTTGAAGATCCTGAAAAGCAATTAAAATTAGCAGAAAAAATTGTAGTTGAAGGTAATAATTCTGACGATTTGGATAGAATAATTAATAATGAAAAAATAGCATCAGAAAAAAGAAAGAAAAAGACTCAAGAAAAATACAGAGCAATATACAGAGATATTGAAGATTCTTTCCAAGGATTCTTTGGAACAAAAGTAAAACTTCAAGCAGGAGCCAAAAAAGGAAAGATAGTAATAGAATATAATTCAAATGATGATTTAGAGAGAATTTTAGGATTAATAAAATAACGAAAGAACAAAATTAAATTAAAGTGCAATAAAAGGAAGTTAGTAGTTATGAATTTTAATATAGAAATAAATATCTTTGAAGTAATAATACTTATTATAAATGTAATGCTTTTAATATTATATATATTGAATTGCATGAAACTTAGCAAGCTTAGAAAAAACTATGCAACATTTATGACAAAGCTTGGAAAAGGCGAAAACATAAATGAAATGCTAGAAGGATATGTAAAAAATGTAGATGAAATAAAAGCGGAAAACAAAGAAATAATAGAGTATTGCCAAAAATTAGATGATAGGTCAAATGATTATCTAAAGAAAATGGGAATGGTCAGATATAATGCTTATAAAGATACTGGAAGCAATTTAAGTTTCGCTCTAGCTATATTAGACAATGAAAACAATGGTTTTGTATTAAATGGTATATATGCAAGAGATAACTCAAATATTTATGCAAAACCTGTTGTTAATGGAAAGTCAGAATATGTTTTATCAAATGAAGAAGAAGAAGCAATAAGCAAAGCAATAGCAGATGTAAAACATAAATAAAAAAGTACAAACTTAGTATTGACAAAGTAAGTAAAAGTGTGGTAATATATAATCTGTCAGCAAGATGACAGCATGGAGAGGTGGTCGAGTTGGTTTATGGCACCAGTCTTGAAAATTGGCGTAGGTTTGTAGCCTACCGTGGGTTCGAATCCCACCCTCTCCGCCATTTTTTTATTTAAAAATTAAATATAATTTATTTACGGAGGCGTACCCAAGTGGCTGAAGGGGGCAGTTTGCTAAACTGCTAGGGTTCGTAAGGGCCGCGGAGGTTCAAATCCTCTCGCTTCCGCCATATAGTAATATAAAGTGTTTTCGCTTTATATTATTTTTTTGCCTTTTTATAATAAAAGCAAATATTGAAAAGTACATATAAATGCAATTAGCAACAAAAAGCATCATTTAATTAGTGAAAAATAAGTGGAAATAAAAAATAAAGCTGGAAAATAAAATTAATTACTTTTCAGCTTTTTTATTATAATTATCTTTTTAATCTTAAATCTTCTCCAAAGAAATAACAAATATTATAGTTTCCAATTAATCTAGAAACAATTCTTTCACCATAAACATCGGCTAAATTTCTAATGCTTAAATTAGTTGAAATTATTGTTTTAGTTGCTTTATTTTTATTATTTAATAATCTTGAATTTAATATTGTAAATAGTTCTGAAAACTTCATATTATTTACACCTTCAGTTCCTAAATCATCAATTATTAGCAAATCAACAGAAAGTAAATTATTTATTAAATCAATGCTTGAATTCTTATTTTTTCCAAGTTTTGCTTCAATGATTGAATCAAGCATTATTGGTGCTGTTTGATACATTACTGTTTTTTGCTTTTTTAGTAATTCATTAGCAATACAGTTACTTAAAAATGTTTTTCCAAGACCTGTATTACCAGTAAATAACAAGTTTTTAGAGTTAGGATTATCAAAATCATTTATAAAGTTTATACAAAGCTTTTTTATAATTTCAATGTTTTCTCGTGGAGAAATATTTGCATTATATTTTTCTTTATTAGGTTCATTTGAATATACTAAAGAGTTGAAGTTTTCAAAAGTTTGTGTTTTTATATCAAACATATTTGATTTGTTATATTCTAAGTCAAATAATTTTTGTTTTAAGCAAGTACACATTGTTGTTTCGTAGTTTTCTGTAATAAATCCAGTGTCATTACATTTTTGACATTCATAATGAGGTTGGAAAAATTCTGGAGTTATATTAAGCTCTTTATATATTTTTTCTTTTTCATTATTTAGTTCGGTTCTTTTTTTATTTAGTTCATCTAATAAAGATTTATCATTTGATTTTATTAATGCCTTCGATGTAGAAAATGCAAAAGAAGTAAGCTCTTGATCTATTTCTTGAAGACGAGGATTTTTTGAGTATAAATCTTTTTTTCGCAAGTCTGCTTCTGAAATAGCTTTATTTCTTTTTGATTCATATTGTCGAAGTAATTCTTTTAAATTTGAATTTGTCATATTGTTATATCCTTTAATTTTACATATTTGCGTATAAATCTGAAATATTGTTATAATTTCTTTGATCATAATTGTTGTAATTATCTTTTTTACTAAAAGATTTTATATCTTTAGCTTTTTGTTTTTGATCTTGCAAATATTTTTGAATAGTTTCTTCAGTTTTTAAGTCTTTTGTATGCCAATCTGTAAGAAGTTTATCTAAGTAATCAAAGTTAGGATTTGCTTTTGAAGTTGTTTTCTTTAAAGCAATTTCTATTATTGAAAGATCATAGTTATAATCACAAACCCATTTTTCAACATATCCTGCTTCATAAATAGAAAGTTGTCTTGTAAGACCAAGCTTTTTTGCAACAGCTTTTTGAATTTTTAGTAGTTTATCTTGGCGTTCATAGTACTTATCTAAGTCTGAATATGTTTTTATATTGCTTTTTGACCAAGCTTCAGCAACTGTTTGAATGTATTTTGGGTGAAGTGCAGAACGCTCAAAACAATAACGAAATAAGGCGATCATAACTTCTTCATCAAAACCATATTTGCTAAACCATAAATCAATATCTCCATACCATGAAGGTGACATTACACCTTGGAAGAACTCTGAATTGATATTTTCGATTGCTTGAGCTCTGTATTTATTATCAGCAACAGATTTTAATTCTTCAGCTGATAATGAAACTTTTGGATTATATAGTTTATGAAGTTCTAGTTCTTGAAGATTAGCAAACTCATAACCTGAATTTTTTCGCATAATAATGCCAAGGCCTTCCCAGTATTTTATTGAATCTTGAATGGTCTTTAAAGGCATATTAAGTTTTTTTGATAAATCATTAATTCTAACATCTTTTTCATATTTAGCTAAGAAAAACAAATATAAATATACTTTTACAGCATCAGATGGTGCTTGAGAAAGATATTCTGTAAAGAATGCATCTGGTATAGATGTGTTAGAAAATAATAAAGAAATATCTGATTGTTCTAACTTCATTGTTATAGTCCTTTCATTAAAATAGTACATAAATTATATCATTATAGCATAACTTTTACAACAAAAAATTGTTTTCAAAAGTCAATTTTTGTAGAATAAATAAATCTTAGGTCTAACTAAATATTTAAATAAATAAAACAAAACTTGGCAAATATTTTCATGATTTAATCCAAATATACTAAAAAATAAAATAGGTAAGCATGAAACTATAAATAATAGTATTTTTAAATTAATGTTAGTAATAAATAAATTGAGAAAACAAAAAACGAATGTATCCCAAAATAAATTAAAAAATAAAGTTGAATAATCTAGTATACCAAATAATTTTGCTTTAAAATTGTAGTTTTTCGGAAATATAAATTTCATAAAATGCTCCTTTAGCGTAATAAATTTTTAAAATTCGATAGACTTATATTAAAGTCAGTAGAAATTCCACCAAACAGTTCTTTCATGTAATTGTTTGATTTTACAAGTACAAAAATCGCACTGATATAAGAAATTTGTAGTAATATAGAATTATCTGACAAATTGAAAGAAAAAACAATTAGTAAAATAACTGCAACTAATGATTGCCCTAGTAAAAGAGACAGAAAATTTCTAAGCCATGATTTAAAGAACCAGCTAGATGTTATATTTGTGAGCGATAAAATTGCAAAAGGGCAAAGGAGTATAAAAACCTTAGTCAAAATATATCTAATAGAATATGAAAATAATAAATTAAGTAAGCCAAAACTTATTAGAGTTTTTAGAATTCCTGTAAATGACAAGATATCTATTGAATCCGCAGAGGAAATTAATCTATTTGAATTTTCAATTAAACTATTAAATGATATATTTTTTCCTAAAATTGTGGAGCCAAGTTCCAATATAGAGCCTGAAATAAGAGAGTTTATACTTAGAATTTGCTCACATAAAAACAATGAACTGTTAATACAAATAGCACAAATAACACATTTTATAATAAATTGATAAGGTTTTTCTACTTGATTTCCAAGATATTGGGCAAACATTAATCTAATGCAATAATACAGTACAAAACCAATAAGAATAGAGTTTGCAATAAAAATAAGTCCATATTGAGATGTAAGTAATTTTGCAAAAATTGAGTCTGAAAGTATATTTTCATCAATAAAAGCTAAGTTATCTAGTAATGAATAAAGCGTGTTGTCTATAGACGAAAATATACTAGAGAAAATTTGATTTAATGTATTTATTATTATTTCTGAATAATTTAATTGAGCTGAATTTATATTATCACTTCCATTCTAATTAATTAATGATTCTATTGCTGATAAAATTAAATCTATTGCTAGTATAAAAGCGTATGAAAATAAAGAACCAGTAATGATTTTTTTGCCTGTTCTAATTTTTTCTTCATCACCAAAACTAAACTTTCGTATGAAAACGCCAGTTCCTATAGCAACAGCTGCCGCAGGCGTTGCAAGCTTTATTAACCAGTCTTTTATATTAGAAAAGGCGCTATTTAGCTTTGAAACAAGTTTAGGAGTACTTGCAAAACTAAAGCTTGGAAATAATATTAAAACTAAAAGTACAATAATTAAAATAATTTTTAAATGTTTATATAACATAGAACCTCCTTTGAAAATGCATGGAATTATTTGAAATAGGGTAACATATTAATTAAACCTGTGTAGGTGATTTTGTTCCCATCTGTTAAAAAGCACAAACTTGAAAATGTCTTTAGTGTTTTTGTGAAAAAATTACTGTCATAAATATAATCAAACTGAGTGGAAGTGTTTATACTTTCAGATATGTTTGAATCTTTTGAATTTAGTGAATGCGTAATAAAATTATAATTAGTTTGTTTTGCGTTTTCTGAAAATGTATGGGAAATATGAGTTCTATCTTTTTTACCAAATTGCTTTTGAGCAGACTCAATTGTATAAATATCATCTGAACGAAACCAAATTTTATTTACTAAATTTTGAATAATGACTTCAACTGAGTACTTGTTATTAAGTGCATTTAGCAGTGATGTGTAGCTTTGCGTTGAAATAATATTTATACATTTTGCTTCTCTGCTTTGAGAAAAAAAATTACTATCAGTTAATGTAACATATTCACTATACTCATCCGAAATAAAGGCAACAGGCCTATCAGAATAGGAATCTGAAGCAAGTCTAGACATAACCTCTGTTTGAAAATCAAGCTTTAAATAAGCAGATATTATTTTTGAAAGATTTTTATATTTACTAATATTCATATTTAAAACTACGATTTTGCCAGATTGAATAACATCATAAAACCCTTTAAAGCTTAAGTTTTCCTTGGGTGGACAAAAAGTTTTTGAAATTTCATAATCAGAAACAAAAAAGTTTGTGATTCTAGTAATTTCAGATTTTAAAATATTAAGTGTTCGTAAATCTAAAGCAAAAAATTCTTGCTCAAAAAACTTTATTGCCGATAATAAATCATAAATTTCAACTTTTGAAAGCTTGTTGTCTAAAAATCTAGAGTGGAGCAATTTTATTTTTTCATGATAATAGTTTATGTCTGTAATAAGCTTGTGAATTTCTACAAAAGTAACATAGTTGTCGTTATACATTCTACATAGTTTTATGGCTTCGCAAAGAGCCGTTTCAGCCTTATCAAGCCAGTATGCTTCTGAATTATTAGGAGAAAACAGTAGCAGTATTGTTTTTAATTGGTTAGCTATAACACTAGGCTTTAAATTAGGCTTGTCCAAAGGATTATAAGTATATGGTCCATTTGGCTCAATAACAATAATATCGTTTTGTCTGCCACAGTTTTGGGCAAATTCTTTTACTTTTAAATAGTAGTTACCTTTTACATCAAGAATAAGAAGTCCTAGCTTTTTTGTTATGTCTGAATTTGAATACTCTATTAATTGCTTCGTAAATGGGTACATAGCACTACTTGTTTTTCCAGAGCCGATAGAACCAGTTATTAAAAAATTTTGATAAAGTCCGCTTTCTGGAATTTTGATTAGGTCATTTGCCTCTGAATTTCCAATATATAGTTCTAAAGAATCACTAGTTGCATCAGATTTTTGTTTTTTAGTTTTTGAGTTGGTGGGAATCAATTTTGTCAATTTGGTTGAAATAATATTAGATGTAATTATATCTGATAGAATAAATAAAACTATAGATAACAATTTTAGGTCGTTTAATGATACGGTTGTTGTGGGGGTAAACAAAATTGAATTGTTAAAAATTATAAAGTTAATTGAATTTGATAGGTAAATGTCACTAAAATATAAATAGTAAAGTATTAATACAGTAAAAAAACATAAACTAAATACAAGTATTTTAAATATATGCTTATTTAATTTTATCACCTCTTTTTAAATCAGATGCAATTTTTAACTTGGAACCTTGCTTCGAATGAAATAATGATATTTCAGCAAATGAATAAAGGTAGTAAAGTATAACTAAAAAATTAACTAATATAGATAAAAAGAATAGATTTATCTTCAAAAAATCACCTTCCAAATTTTTCCATATTTGAATAATACTATATTTTTTCGCATTTGTCTATACTTTTTTGCAAAAATGTGATAAAATTATTAAATAATTTCGAAAGTTAAAGAAATAATATAAAAGAGAGGAGATTTATAATGGAAATTAATAAAGATACTAAAATAGGTGATATAGTTGAAAATGCACCAGAAAAAGTAGATATATTATTAGCAGCAGGAATGCATTGCTTAGGCTGTCCAGCTTCACAAGAAGAAACTTTAGAAGAAGCTTGTATGGTACATGGAATTGATGCAGATGAATTAGTAGAAGAGCTAAATAAATAGGATTTTTATAGTCAAAATAAAAAAAATGAAAAATTTTGAAAAAATTTTGAGAAAACCGTTGACAAAACAATTAAAATAGTTTAAAATAATAAATGCATTTGACCTGAGAGCAAATGAGTCATTAGCTCAGGTGGTAGAGCACTTGACTTTTAATCAAGTTGTCCGCGGTTCGAATCCGCGATGGCTCACCAAAATCATCTAGGGTTTTAGTTTAATCTAAAATCCTAGAGGTCAATTTTATGGCCCCGTGGTCAAGAGGTTAAGACATCGCCCTTTCACGGCGGAGACATGGGTTCAATTCCCGTCGGGGTCACCATAATAATACAAATGCCACTTTAGCTCAGCTGGTAGAGCAACTGACTTGTGGGATAGATAAAACACAAAGTTTTATTTTGAACTATCTTGCACCTTTATGTGGAAACATATAAAGTGGACACCGCTAATTCGGGGAAGGCTGTTAAATGTTAATCCCGAGCTAGAAAAAGCAATTTTTCGAGTGTAGAGACTTTATACGGTGTGCCTAAAGCGTAAGCAATGGCAAAGAGAAAGTCCAGACTACAAACATATTTATATGGTAATGAAAATTATAGTAGTATGAATCAGTAGGTCATCTGTTCGAATCAGATAAGTGGCTCCAAGAAAACAAACTAGGTATTAACGCCTAGTTTATTTTTTTACAAGGAGGAATATATTATGAAATTTTGTACTAATTGTGGAAATAAAACAAGAAATAAATTTTGTAGTAATAAATGTCAAAAAGAGTTTGAATATAAAGAATACATAAGAAAATGGAAAGAAGGAAAAATTTCTGGATTAAGAGGAAAGTACCAAATATCAATGCATATAAAAGCATATTTATTTGATAAGTATAATAATAAATGTGCAAGGTGTGGTTGGGGCGAAAGAAATAAATATACTGAAAATATTCCATTAGAGGTAGAACATATAGATGGAAATTATATGAATAATAAAGAAGAAAATTTAATATTATTATGTCCTAACTGTCATTCACTAACTCAAACATATAAAGGTGCTAATAGAAATCATGGAAGAAAAGAGAGAAAAAAGTATAGCATGTACAATACCACAAATTTATGATATAATTTATGCATGAGTTTACAGAAAGGAACTTTTATATAGATGAATAAAGTAGTAATTGTAACTGGTGCTTCTCGTGGAATAGGAAGAGGAATTGCTGAATATTTGGCAAGAAACGGATTTTTAGTAATTGCAAATTATAATAAATCCGAAAAAGAGGCAGAAGAACTAAAACAAATTCTTGCTAATGATAATATTTTTATAGATATATATAAAGCAGATGTTTCAAAAAGAGAAGAAGTTAAAAAACTAGTGCAGTATACATTTGAAAAATATGGAAAAATTGATGTTGTAATAAATAATGCTGGCATAGACCAAATAAAAATGTTTTTAGATATAACAGATGATGATTGGAATTTGATGATTAGTAATAATTTGAATTCTGCATTTTATATGTGCCAAGAAACTTTACCATATATGATAAATAGAAAAGAAGGAAGCATAATTAATATTTCATCAATTTGGGGATTAAAAGGAGCATCTTGTGAAAGCGCTTATTCCGTTACGAAAGCAGGAATTGATGCGCTTACAAAATCATTGGCAAAAGAAGTTGGCCCATCAAATATAAGAGTAAATAGCATCGCTCCAGGAATAATAGACACAGACATGAATAAGTTCTTGAGTGAAGATGAAAAGAAAGAAATAATAGAAGAGATTCCTTTGCAAAGAATAGGAAAAGTAGAAGATGTAGCTAAATGTGCTAAATGGCTAATTGAAGAAGAATATATAACAGGACAAATTATACAGCTAGATGGAGGATGGTTTATATAAATAAAAAAGAAGTAGTTTAACGCTACTTCTTTTTAGATTAGTTCTCTGAAAGTTTTTTCTTATAATTACCTGATATTAATTTTGGTAAATAATGAATTATTTTATAAATTGCTAGACGGAATTTTTTACTCCAAATATATGATTTTCTTAATCTTCTTGGAGCGTCAATAGCAGAAACTACGTCTTGTGGAACTAAAGCTACATCTTGTGCTTTTTCTATTTCAAAAACATAGTTTTGATAATTATTATTATCCCATACATTTTGTGCATTTCTAAAACATAAATTTAGACGATCACTTTCTAATAATTCGATTTCAGCTTGATATCCTAAATCTGTTTTTTCCATTTTTACTTCAGCTGTGTTATCCCAATTTAATCCAAAGCCATAATGAAGAAATACCTCTTCAGAAGCTTGATTAAAAAGCTCTCCTGTATAAGAGATTTTTACTTTTGAATTTTCTATAAGTTTATCTGTATTAAAAAATATATTTTTAACTAATTCCATAATACTACTCCTAATTTATCTTTTGTCAATCACATTATAATATTAAAATTTTATATAATCAAGTACTTTTTGAAAAAATTTGTAAAATTTTAATAAATTTTGGAAAAATACAGATACTAAAATATAAATCTTAGTATCTATATGTGCTTATGAATTTTTATGGCTTTAAGGCTGTAATCGGTATTACATATACACCGTCTAATCGTTTATATGCTGCATTTGATAATCCACAAATTACACAAAGAACAGAGGGAGCTTTTCCGTGTTCATGTTCTATTTGTTTTTTTAAACTTAGTAAATCTTTGGCTGCTTTTTCAATTTGATGTGCACCGAGTTTTATTTCAAAAGCACACCAGTCACCATTTTCAAGTTCGATAATACTATCAATTTCTTTATCTTGATAATCTTGATAATGATAACATTTTGCATTAAAACTGTCTGCGTATATTTTTAAATCTCTTTCTACCATAGCTTCAAATAAAAATCCGAATGTTTCTAAGTCGTTTATAAGCTTATTTTCTTCTTTTATGTTTAATAATGCACATGCCATAGAAGGATCAGCAAAATGTCTTTTTTCAGATTGTTTTACTCTTACAGATGAACGAATATTGATTGAAAATGGTTCGTCATTATCTAGTAAAAACAATTTGTCTAATGCATTTAAATAAGAGGATAAAGTGTCTATGTCAATATCTTCATTATCTTTTTCATTAATATCTTTCTTTAATGTTCTATTTGATACAGTCGTACTTTCATTTCTAGCTAATGATTTTAATAATAATTTTACTTTATGCTTATCTCGATTGATACCATCTAATCTATATAAATCGTCTTCGATTATTAGATTTATATATTCTTCAATAGCTTCACTTGAATCCTTTGCGGAATATCCTAAATTGGCAGGCCAACCACCTCTAATTATTAATCTTGCTAAATTTCTTAAATCAACTTCTCCTGTAGCTATATCTTTAAATTTATTATTACATAAATCTTCCAAAGAAATTTCGCCGGTAGAATCTCCGGATTCATATAAACTCATAGTTCTTAAATGTATTTTACCATATCTACCTGCACCACTATGTGCAATTCCTTGTCTGTTAGGAGTAGATGAACCTGTTAAAATATATTGACCTTTTAGTCCTGTTCTATCTACATCAATTCTTATTTCATCCCATAAATTTGTTGCTTCTTGCCATTCGTCAATTAATCTAGGTTTTTCTCCTTCTAAAATAATACTTGGAGATATTTTTGCGAGTTCGACATTATTTGAAGCTTCTCCTGTAGTTTTATGTAAAAGAATTTCACTATTAGAATGATATCTACCAGCCCAAGTTTTTCCGCAATATTTTGGCCCTTCAATACTAATTGCACCAAACAGTTTTAAATAATGCTCGATTTTTTTATCAGCTATTCTTTTTCGATAATTTTTTATTTCCATGAATAATTACCTCAATATTCTATAGATTTATATATTTATTTTACATTAATCCGTGATATTTGTCAATTCTAACCCGTGATATTTTAAAAAAACAATCCGTGATATTTCGACATTTTATTCTATTTTTATATTGTTAATTTAGTGTAGATAAGCTATAATTTTATTAGATAAAAACATAAGAAAGGAAAGATATGAGTACAAAAAATAAAATTATAATAG